>JAGPCO010000095.1 GCA_018058095.1 Kofleriaceae bacterium | reverse complement strand
ATCGGCATCCAGCTCGTGGCGCGCATCGGCAGCATTGTACGGCCACCTGCGATCGGTCGTCACCACCACACCGCCGCCGCGTCGGCTGGCCGCTGTGGTCGCGACGCGTACACCCTGCTACCCGTGAACCTCGGCCAGCACGGCGTCGAGGTCGACCCCGGCCAGGCCGAGCGCGCCGATGAGCTGGCCGGCCGTGGTCCGCTCGTCGGCGGTCACCTCGTCGTCGGCCAGCGCGACCGCCAGGGCCAGGCGGAGGGCGGCGGCACCGGCCGCGCGGTCGGGCAGGAGCTCGGCGATCCGGGCCAGCCGGCTGGCCGGCCCTTCCGACTCGAGCAGGTGCGCGGCGTCGCCGAGGGCCTGGTCGATGGCGTCGCGATCGACACCGCCGAGGATCTCGAGGCGATCGAGCAGGGCGTCGTACTCGAGCTCGCTGGCGGCGCCGTCGGCGGCGGCGATCAGGAACGCCGCGTTGACGGCGGCCTCGAGGAACGACCCCTCCTGCAGGCGCGTGGTCATGTCGTGCTGGCTCCACCAGGTCCGTCGTTCGTAGCTGGCCATGGCGGCGATGATACGTGCTTCGGTCGAGCCGGGCAGGGAGCACGCCTGGGATTGCAGCCGGCCGTGGGCAGTGCCCATCCGCCACGCCTGCCGGCGGGCCTGCCTGTCGCGGGGACCAGGGCAATCACCTGGAACCACGTGGCCCTGGCCGGCGCGCGCCCGGCACGTCGCTTGCTCCTGCGGCGATCCATGCCGCGCCACGCCGCCTTCCCGCCGCTCGTCGGCGCGCTCGTCGTCGCCGGCCTCGGGCTGGGCCCGACCTCCCGCCCGGCCGTCGCCGCCGATCGCGTCACCACCCCCGCGCCCGGCCTGCGCCTGCTCGAGCGCACCACCACCGCTCCGGCGCGCCGCATCTTCGTCGCCTCGACGTCGCTGTGTACGGCCGGGGTGCGGGTCGACGCGCGGTCGTCGCAGGACAGCCGCATCACCGCGGCGGCCTGGGGCAGCGCGATGGGGGCGACCCTGGCCGTCAACGGCGACTTCTACCGGACCGATCGCACGGTGCCCACCGTGTACGGCGACGCGGTCGGCGTCGGGCAGCGCTGGCCGGCCAGCCGGACCGGCCTGGGCGCCGCCTTCGCCGACGAGTGGTACGCCGGCGACTACGGGTGGATCGCCTTCGGCGACGGCTGGGTCGAGTTCAACCACAGCGGCCACGTCAAGGACCACGCCGCCGAGCTCGGCGTCGCGCTCGGCTACCTCGGCGCGCAGCGCACCACCACCATCCCGGCTGGGACCCGCGCCCTGGTGTCGGGCTTCCCCGAGCTGGTGGTGGAGGGCGCCGCCATGCGCGCCTTCCCCGACCGCAGCGACTGCGCCGCCCGTCACCCCCGCACGGCCATGGGCCTGACCGCCGACCGCGCCACCTTCTTGCTGGTCGCCGTCGACGGCCGCTCGACCTCGTCGGTCGGCATGACCTGCGCCGAGCTGGCAGGCCTGATGCACGAGCTGGGCGCGCACACCGCGTTCAACCTCGACGGTGGCGGCTCGACCCAGATGTGGGTCGACGGCCGCGGCACCATCAACCAGCCGTCCGACGGCAGCGCGCGCGCGGTCGCCAACCACTGGGGCGTGTTCGCCGGCGGGGCCGGCCCCGCCACCTCGTGTTTCTCCGCCGGCGGCTGCTTCCCGGCGGCGGTCCCCGCCGCCATCGGCGCCCGTTTCGGCGACCTGCCCGACGACGACCCGGCGGCCGAGGAGGCCGCGGTGGTGGTCGAGCGCGGGCTCATGTCCACCTGCCAGGCCGAGCCGGCCATGTTCTGCCCTGCCTGCGGGCTGACCCGGGCCGACGCCATCACCCTCGTCGTGCGGGCCGCCGGCCTGGCCCTCGACCCCGCGCCGACGACGACGCCGTTCTCCGACCTGCCGGTCGACGCGCCGGCCTTCGCCGAGATCGCCGCGGCGGCCGCCGCCGGCTGGACCATCGGCTGCGGCGGCGGCGCGCTGTGTGGTGGCGACGTGGTGGCGCGCGCCGAGCTGGCCACGCTCATCGCGCGCGCACGCGGGTGGGCCCAGCTCGACGGCACCACCCTCCCGCTCGACGTCGGCGCCGACCACGCCGCCGCCGCCGAGATCGGCGCGGTCACGTCGCACTGCGCCTCGGTGGCCGAGGCGACCTGCGCCGCCGGCTTCTGCCCCGACCAGCCGACCACGCGGGCCGCGGCGGCCCAGCTCGTCGCCGCCGCGTTCGCGCTGACCAGCGGCGAGGTGTGCCAGGACCCCGGCGCACCGCCCGGGCCGGCCGATCCCGAGGCGACCGCGCCCGAGGCCGGCGGCTGCGCCAGCGGCGGTGGGCGCGGCGGCGCCGCCGCGTTCGCGCTCGTGCTGCTCGCGCTCGCGGTCCGGCGCCGTCGCGGGGCGCGCGCGGGCGTGGTTGCTGCCGCGGTCGTCGCCGCCGGTTGCGCGGGCGACGTACCCGGCCAGGGCGTCGACGCCGGAGCAGGGCCGGGCGCCGACGCCGTCGAGGGTGACGGCAGCTGCCCGCGGGCCCGGGTCATGGTCGCCGCGGGCGCCAGCCTCAACGTCCGCGCCGCGCCGTCGACCACGGCCATGATGGTCGGCTCCTTGCCCGATGGCGCGGTGGTCCCGGTCCTCGGCCAGGTCGAGGGCGAGGTCGTCGGCGGCGAGGCGACCTGGCTCGAGGTCGAGGCCGGCGCCGTGCGCGGCTTCGTGTCGGGCGCCTACGCCGCGTGTACGACCGACCCGGCGCCGGTGCTGCAGCCGCCCGACGCGTTCCGGCTGCCGCTGGCGTGCGGCACCAGCGCGCGGATCGCCCAGGCCAACGGGGGCTCGTTCAGCCACTCGGGGCGCTCGTTCTACGCGTTCGACTTCTCGATCCCGGTCGACACCCCGCTGGTGGCGATGGCCGACGGCGTCGTCAGCGCGCTGTTCGCCGACACCGGGCCCGGCGACCCCTGCTACGACGGTGGGCCGTCGTCGTGCTTCCCGTACGCCAACTACGTCGAGCTCGACCATGGCGACGGCACCGCCTCGATCTACAAGCACCTCAACCGCGTCGACGTCGCGCTCGGCCAGTTCGTGCCGTCGGGTGTCGCGGTCGGCCTGTCGGGCTCGACCGGCTACTCGACCGGGCCGCACGCTCACGTCATGCGCCAGGAGGCGTGTGGCGAGGCGCTCAGCTGCATGTCGGTCGGGCTCGCCTTCGCCGACGTCCCGGGCGACGGCGTGCCGGTGCAGGGCCAGACCGTCACCTCCGCCAACTGCCCGCGCTGAGCGCTGCCCGCGCGCCGGCTGCGGCCGGGCCGCAAGCGCTGCGGCGCATCGCCACGCGGCACTCGCGCGAAGATTGCGCCAGCGCGACGGGCGAGGCGGCACTACCGTGCGGACAGGAGGCCGCGCCATGACGACCCGGGTCCTGACCTGCCCTTGCTCCCAGACGCCCGAGATCGTCGAGTTCGCGGAGCATCCGCTCGGCCGCCTGGTGCTGGCGTGCTCACGCTTCCGCGCCGGCCAGGCACCGCGCTGCCCGGGCACGTGTGTGGTGCCGCTCGACCGGCACGACACCTTCGACCACGAGGACACCCTCGACCTCGGCGGGGACACCGTGGGCGAGGCGGCCGGGCTCGCACCGGACGCGGACGCCGACGACCACGACGCGCCGGACGACGCCGACGTGGCGATCGATGGCCCACCACCGCCGTGATCGAGCGACCGGGCGTATCCTGTCGGGGTGACCCTCCATGGCCTGGTCCTCACCGGCGGCGGCGCTCGCGCCGCCTACCAGGCCGGCGCGCTGCGCGCGCTGGCCGAGCTGCTCGGCCCGCACCACACGTTCCCGGTCATCGCCGGGGTCTCGGCGGGCGCCATCAACGCCGCCGCGCTGGCCGCGCGTGCCGGCGACTTCCGCAGCGCCGCTCACGAGCTGTGTGGCCTGTGGGCCGGGCTGCAGCCGGAGTCGGTCTACCGCACCGACGTACGCAGCCTGGCGCGCATCGGCAGCCGGTGGATCCGCGACATCGCCGGCGGCGGCCTGCTCGGCCGCAGCGGGGTCAACCACCTGCTCGACACCTCGCCGCTGCGAGGCCTGCTCACGGCGCGGCTCGGGCTCGAGCGCCTGCCGGCCCGGCTGGCCGACGGCAGCCTGCGCGGCCTGGCGGTGACCGCGACGAGTTATGCGACCGGCACCGCGCTGTCGTTCTTCGACGGCGCGCCCGATCTGCAGCCGTGGGCGCGCAGCACCCGCATCGGCGTGCGCGAGACCATCACCCTCGACCACGTCATGGCCTCGGCCGCCATCCCGGTGTTCTTTCCGCCGGTCACCCTGCGCGGCTCCTCGTTCGGCGACGGGTGCGTACGCATGAGCGCGCCGCTGTCTCCGGCCATCCACATGGGCGCCGACCGCATCATCGCCATCGGCATTCGCTTCCGCCGGCCGACCGAGGAGGTCGTCGCGCTCAACGCGCCGCGGCCGGCCGCGCCGCCGCGCCTGTCCGACATCGCCGGGCTCCTCCTCAACGCGGTCTTCCTCGACTCGCTCGAGACCGATCTCGAGCGGGTCAACCGGATCAACCGGACCCTGGCCCTGGTCGCGCCCGGCCGCCGCGACGAGCTGGCCCTGCGCCCGGTCCCGGTCCTGGCGCTGCAACCGTCGCAGGACCTCGGTAAGCTGGCGGCCCAGCAGTACAGCGAGTTCCCACGCACCCTGCGCCACCTCCTGGCCGGCATCGGCGCCACCGGCGACAACGGCTGGGACCTGGTGTCGTACCTGGCGTTCGAGCCGGTGTACCTCGGCCGCCTGCTCGACCTCGGCTACGCCGACACCATGGCCCGCGCCCGCGAGGTCGAGGCCTTCGTCAGCGCAGGGTGATCCGGGCCAGGCGGACGTCGCCGCGAAATGGCTCGGTCGGACGCGAGTAGCTCACCACCAGCTGTCGGCCGTCGCTGCTGCGCAGCTCGGGGTGCTCGATCGCGACGTAGTTGTAGGCGTCGGCGGACAGCGGCGCGAACAGGCCGGAGCTGCCGTCGGCGCTGGCCGGCAGCTCGAGCGGGGCGCTCCACGGCCCCTCCGGGGCGGCGGCGGTGCGCAGCTCGATCGAGCTCGACAGCAGCTTGCCGCTGACGGCGAGGTAGCGCCCGAGGTGCGGGTTCCACGACAGCGAGGGCGTGCCGCCCATCCCGTCGAGCACGTCGGCCGCGCGCGTGGCCTCGGCCTGCCAGGCGTCGCCGTCGAAGAACTGGTAGCTCGACCGCTCCTCGGCGCTGGCCCGGGGCGCGCGCGCCAGCTTGCAGCCGAGGCCGAACCCGGCCGGGGCGCAGGCCCAGGCGTACACCAGGTCGTCGATCGCCGCCTGCGGCATGAACAGCGGGTCGGGAGGCGCGAACAGATCGCCGTCGGCCCGGGTCGCGACGGTGGCGTCGACGGCGATCCGGGCCCGGCCCACCCCCATGCTCGCGAAGTCCTGGCCGCCGGTCCGCTTGATGCGCTGGAACACGAGCAGGCCCTCGGCCGCGCCGGTGTCGATCATCACGCCCGGCCACAGCGCCCACCCGTCGAGCGGCGCCGCCTGGTTCTGGGCCAGCTCGGCCGCGCTGTACGGGATCAGCTGGGCCGGGAACCCGCCGGCGTCGACCGGCTGGACCAGCTCGAGCGGGGCGGCCGGATCGCTCCAGGCGCCGGTGGCGCTCAGGACGTTGCTGCCGTCGACCGGATTGGCCGCGGTCAGGAAGGTGTCGCCGAAGGTCCACAGCAGGCGGCCACCGAGGAGGCCGCCCGGCCCGCCGTCGCGCCCGACCACGGTGGCGGACGGTTCGGCCAGGCGGCCCAGGTCGACGACGCCCTCGACCTCGACCGTGCGCCCGCCGGCGTCGGTCGGGCCGCCGGCGCAGGCCGCGACCACGAGCGAGCACACGGCGACGGGCCAGCGCGGCGCGCGCCGCCACGAGATCCTGGCCGGCGCGGGGCCACCTCGGTCGCTCAGGGCGGGACGGGGCATGCCGGGAGTAGACCACGGGACGATGGCGTCACCGCGCGGCTCCGCTCCGGCTCGGGCGCGCCGTCGGGGGGCGCCACCGCCGCCGCCACCGCGGCCGGGACCAGGCGAAGCCGCACCGCGGTGCCGCGCCCGGGCGTGCTGTCGATCGAGATGGTCCCGCCGAAGCCGGTGATGATGCTGTGGCAGATCGCCAGGCCCAGGCCGGTGCCCTCGCCCGGCGCCTTGGTCGTGAAGAACGGGTCGAACACCCGCGCCACCACCTCGGGCGGGACGCCGGCGCCGTCATCGATGACCTCGACGCCGATGGCGTCGGCGCAGCGGGCCGCGCGCACCTCGATCCGCCCCGGGCGCCGCCCGGCCGCGCGGGTGGCCTGGGTGGCGTTGACGATGAGGTTGAGGAACACCTGCGACAGCGGGCCGGGGTCGCCCCGCACGATCAGGCCATCGGCGGCCTCGACGGTGATGGTGGCGTGGTGGGCCGCCAGCGTCGCCGCCATGCGCGCCACCTGGTGCAGGGTGGTCGCGACGTCGGCGGTGCCGCTGGCGCCGCGGTCGGTCCGCGCCAGCGTCTGCATGTCGCGGACGATGCCGCGGATGCGCTCGGCGCCGTCGCGCGCGTCGGCGACGGCGGCGCGCAGCGTCGGGTCAACCTCGGGCTGCTCGTCGAGCGAGGCCGCCACGTGCTCGAGGTTGTTGATCACGTAGGCCAGCGGGTTGTTGATCTCGTGCGCGGTGCCCGCGGCCAGCGTGCCGAGCGTGGCCAGGCGATCGGCCACCATCAGGCGGCCCTGCAGCGCGCGCCGCTCGGTCACGTCGGTCACGGTCAGCACGCCGACGGCGGCGCCGTCGTAGCGGCTGCGGCGCCCGCACACCTCGACGTCGCGCCGGACCGGGCCGCCCAGCCGCAGCGCGACCGGGCCGTCGCTGCGGCCGGCCAGGAGCGCGGCCAGGTCGGCGGCCTCGGGCCCGTCCGCGAACAGGTCGCGCACCGGCGTGTGGCGCAGCTCGTGCCCGGCCAGCCCGGTCAGGCGCTCGAGCGCGACGTTGCTGTCGAGGACGTGGCTGCCGTCGTGGAACAGCACCCCCTCGAGCGACGCCTCGGTCAGGTCGCGCAGGCGGGCCTCGCCGTGGCGGACCTCGGCCAGCGCCGCCGCCAGCTCGCGCGTCCGCACGTGGACGGTGTCGCCCAGGGCGTCGACGCGCGCGTCGAACTGCCGCTCGAACAGCAGGACCCACGCCAGGGCCGCGCCGAGGAAGCCGAACTCCAGCGACGGCACGGTGTGCAGCAGCCCCTCGGCCGCCAGCGTGTCGTTGCTGGCGAGCAGGGCGAAGCCGATGGGCAGCACCAGCGCGGCGCCGCGCAGGCGGACCGCGTGCCGGCGCAGCGTGCTGGTGACGAGGACCGCGCCCAGGATCGTGTGCAGCGCGGCGGCGATCACCGCGGGGGTGGTCGGGCCGACCAGGTAGGCCTGCCCGAGCACGTCGGTCCGCACCGACGGGGCGTAGGCCCCGGTCCAGGGCGTGGCCAGCGCGACCGCGGTGACGGTCAGGCCGGTCCCGTGCAGCACCACCCGGCGCCAGGTGCGCACGCCGGCGGTGGTCTCGAGCAGGGCCATCGTCACCCCGACCACCAGCGCGCCGGCGGCGAACTGGACCCGCTGCGCCACCATGGCCACCGCGGTCTCGTCGGCCAGGCGGTGGGCCAGGCGGGCCGAGACGAACACCACGCCGATCACGCTCCACAGCGCGCTGTAGGCGTGGCCCCCACCTCGGCGCCGCCACAGGAACGCCTGGTGCAGCGCCAGCGTGGCCAGCACCCCGCCGATCAACACCAGGTGCAGCGCCGACAGAGGGATCGAGGTGCGCACGGGAGGGACCTGCGGTGCGGTTCGGCCAGAACCGGCGACCGTGCAGGCTGAGCGATCGCTCCGCTACAGCTCGTACACCGTGCCGGTCAGGGATCCGGACACGGGGCCTCCGGCGGTCATGCTCACGCTGGTCAGGGTCAGGGTCCCGCCCAGGATCAGCCCGCCGCCGTGCGCGGTGTCGGTGACCGGGTCGTAGAACGTCATGACCGCCGCGACGTTGACCAGGTCGATCGGGTGGGCTCCGACCACGAACGCCGCCGGGTTCTGGCCCAGCACGTAGATCACCGCGTACGTGCCGTCGCCGAGCTGGCCGAGCAGCTGCATCACCGGCTTGCCGTCGCCGTCGAGCCCGGCGTTGCCGAACACCGTCGCGGTGGCGATCGACGTGCCCGCCACCGTGCCGCTCATCGTCCCGCTGCCGACGCCGAACTGGCCGAGCGTGTCCCACGGCGCCGTGAACGTCGCGTTGGCGGTGCCGAGGTTGATGAGGCAGGAGGCCTCACCGGCCGGGTACGGCCAGACCGGGTCACCGCCGGCGAGCTCGGCCCGCAGCGCCGCCTCGCGCCCGGCCACGAACGCGCGCGGGCCGGCCAGCAGCTCGGCCCAGGCCCCCGTGCCGGTCGGGTCGGCCAGCGGGGTCAACAGCGCCTCCATCCGATCGATCTCGGCCAGGATGGTCGGCGCGTCCCACACCGTGTCGAGCAGGTCGCGCAGCGCCGCCAGGTACATCGCCCGCGTGGCCGGCGCGTCGTACAGGCGCCAGGCCATCGAGCCACAGGCGAACACCGAGTCGGGGCGGGTCGTGCGCTCGCGCCCGGTGAACAGGGCGTCGATGCCCCACGGGATGAACTGGAACTTTCCGGTGGTGGGGTCGTGATAGAAGAAGAAGTTGTTGCGGTTGTTGGCGTAGCCGTCCCAGTGGTCGGTGATCACCTCCATCGCCCAGTACCGGGTCACCTCGGGCAGGTCGACCACCGCGCCGAGCTGGGTCACCAGCTGGTCGTCGGGCGCGCCCAGCGCGGTCACCACTGGCTGCAGGTCGCTGCAGTCGGGCGCGTCGGAGTTCACCTTGGGCTGGAAGCCGCCGGTCTGGCCCGGCGCGAAGTCGCCGCCGCTCTCGTACAGGTTGCCAGTCGCGTCGGCGTAGCGGCGCTCGAGGAACTCGTCGCGGATGGTCTCGACGTGGCTGTACACCCCGAGGTCCTCGCCGTTGACCGTGACGTGGGCGAAGGCGCAGCGCGACGCCGGCAGGCCGGCGGCGGCGAACAGGCCGTAGCCGAGGCACTGGCTGATCAGCGTGTCGTCCTGGTGGTTGTTGTTGAGGGTGAGGACCTTGAGGCCGGCGAACTTCTGGCCCGGCACGTACTCGTTGGTCTTGATGCGCAGGCCGGGCCGGGCCACCGACAGCGAGCCAAAGCCGCCCTTCTTGCGGAGGGCGACGTTGCTGACGGTCACCCCGTCGATGGTCACCGTGGCCGGGAAGTTGGTGTACGGCCGCTCGGTCGGCTGGCTCGCGCACGTGACCTCGGGCAGGCCGATGACCTCGGGCTGGTGGCGCAGCACGTCCCAGTCGGCCGCGGCCAGGGTGATGTTCACCTCCAGCACGCGGTCGCGCGGGAACAGAGCGTCGCTCGGGTCGGCGGTGGCCGCGTCGAGGCCGGCGTCGCCACCGGTCGGCCCGGCGTCGGGCCCGGCGGCGTCATCACCCCCGCACCCCAGCCCGATCACCGAGACCATGGCCAGGACTCCCAGCGCGTGTGTGGACATCTTCGACATGATCCTCCGGCCGCCCGGGCCAGGGCCAGGAAATGCACTCCGTGTGCCATCGCAACCCGGCGGAACCTCGTGGAGGCCGTCGCGTTTGACCACGGGCGGTCGAGGGTCGGCTGGCGTGTCACGCCGGGGCGCCCCGTGTCGTCTCCCGGCCATGCTTGCCTGGATCATCCACCGCCGCCTGCGCGCCTTCGAGCGTCGCTTCGACTACGATCTGACCTACGCACGGGACCTGCTGGCGACCGATCACCGCGCCTTCTTCGCCCTGGCCAAGATGCAGTCCATGGACCGCTACCGCCACGACGTGCCCCCGGGCCCGTACTGGGCGGCGCGGGCGTGCGCGACCGCGGCCGAGGACTGCGGGCCGTGCACTCAGCTGTGCGTCACCATGGGCCTGGCCGACGGGGCGAACCCGACCGCGCTGGTGGCCGCGGTGAGTGGGCCGGCGGCAGCGGCCGGCGTGGACGACGACACCGCGCTGGCGCTGCGCTTCACGCGCGCCGTGCTGGCCCGCACCGCCGAGGCTGACCGGGCGCGGGAGGCGGTGGTGGCTCGGTTCGGCCGGCGTGGCCTGGCCTCGCTCGCGTTCGCGATCACCAGCGCGCGGCTGTACCCGACCCTCAAGGCCGCGCTTGGATACGGCCACGCCTGCCAGCGGGTGGTGGTGGACGGTCGGGCCATCGGCGTGGGCGCGGCTGCGGCGGTGGGGTCTCGGGCATGAGCGACGGGGCGCTCGTCGCCTTCGCGCCGCAGCGAGCGCACCTGCGCCAGGTCGCCTATCGCATGCTGGCGTCGGTCAGCGACGCCGAGGACGTGGTGCAGGACGCCTACCTGCGCTGGGGCGCGCTCAACGAGGCGGAGCGTGCCGCCGTGCGCTCCCCGCGCGCCTACCTGACCCAGGTCGTGACCCGGCTGTGCCTCGATCGTCTCGGTGCGGCGCGGACCCGGCGCGAGGTGTATCCCGGCACGTGGTTGCCCGAGCCCCTCATCGAGCCCCCCGACCCTGCGCTGGCCGATCAGCTCGGTCTGGCGCTGCAGCTCACGCTCGAGCGGCTGTCACCCCTCGAGCGGGCCGCCTTCCTCCTGCGCGACGTCTTCGACCTCGACGTCGCCGAGGTGGCTGGCGTGCTCGGGCGCAGCGAGGAGGCGGTGCGCCAGCTGGCCAGCCGGGCCCGGGCCCACGTCCGGGCCGAGGCGCCGCGGTACGCGCCCGACCGCGCCGCGGTGGCGCGCCTGGCCGCGGCCTTTCACGCCGCCATGGTCGGCGGTGACCTCGCCGCCATCGCCGGCATGCTGGCCGACGACGCGGTGTACTACTCCGACGGCGGCGGCAAGCGCGCGGCCGCCCGCAACCCCATCATCGGCAAGGACCGCATCCTCCGCTTCTTCCTCGGGCTGGCCGGCAAGCTTGGTGGGCCACCGCCGGCGTCGACGGTCACGCCGGCGGTCATCGATGGCCTCCCTGGCTTCATCCTGCGCGGCCCGGACGGGCCCGAGACCCTGGCCCTGCACATCGTCGACGGCACCATCCGCACCTTCTACGGCGTGCGTAACCCCGACAAGCTGCGCCACCTCGCGCTCGGCTGACGGGGCATAGGCCTCGCTAGCGCGCCACCCGGAAGACGCCGCCGCCGTTGAGCGGGTGCTCGACGGTGTACAGGTACTGCGCGTCGGAGCCGGCGAAGTCGGCGTTGGCGCCGTGGGGCGCCAGCAGCGTGATCGCGCCGCCCAGGGCAGGGGCCCGGAACACCCGCTGCTGCGCGAACAGGGGCTCGCCCAGGTACATCACGCTCGCGCCCTCGGGCACGTGGACCGAGCCGATCAGCGTGCTGCTGGTGACGACGCGCACCGGCGCTGCGCCGGGTACGTAGCGGTACACGCCGCCGCCGCCGCTGGTGCCGCGTGCGTCGGCCCAGTACAGGGCGGCGCTGGTGGCGTCGAGCTTGGCCACGCTGCTGTCGATCGGGCCGGTCACCACCGTCGTCGCCGCGCCACCGGTGATCGGGACCTCGCGGATCTCGCGCAGGTCGCCAACCAGCTTGAGCCAGAACACGTGGGTGCTGGTCACCGCAAGATCGATCAGCTGCTGGCCGGCCGGCTCGGCACTGACGAGCGGGGTGCCGGGGTCTGACGTCGCCGCCGTGAACGGGCGGCGGTAGGCGACCGACGGCGTGTCGCCGATCCAGTACAGGACGCCGTCGCGGATGGCCAGGCGCTCCGGCCGGACCGGCGCGGTGAACACCAGCTCGGGCGGGGTGGTCAGCGCGGCGCCGTGGGCCCGTCGCACGACCCGGTGCACGACGGTCGGAACCGACGTGGTGACGGCGTAGTAGACGTGGGTGGCGTCGACGGCGAGGCCGCCCGGGACGGCGTCGAGGGTGACGCTGGTCGAGGTGGTGGTGGCCAGGTCGGTGCGGGTCAGCACGCTGTTCGAGATCGGGAAGGCGTTGATGCGGATGATGTACAGCAGGCCCGCCGCCACCTCCGCGCGCCAGGCGCCGCCGTTGCCGATCTGGTCGGGCACACACAGGCTCGACCCACACGCCAGCACGCCGCACGAGTGCCCGCAGGCGCCGCAGTGCAGCGAGCTGGTGTCGGTCGCGGTCTCGCAGGTCACGCCGTCGAGGTCGCAGTCGGCCATCGGCGCGGTGCACGCCGCGATCTGGGCGTCGACCGCGGCGTCGACCGCGGCGTCGACCGCGGCGTCGACCGCGGCGTCGACCGCGGCGTCGACCGCGGCGTCGGCGCCAGGCGGGGCGTCGGCCGCCGCATCGTCGGCGCCGGGGCGGCTGGCATCTGGCAGGCCCGGCGACGGATCGGCGCAGGCCACCAGCGCCAGCCCGAGCAGTACCACGCGCGCGAGCGCGACTCCTCGGTGCGTTGGTCCGGAGGTCATCATGTCACCGGTAGAGCCGGCGCCGGCGCGTTGTGACCGGCCGTGGTCAGGGACGCCAGACCGCGGCCAGGCCGAGGTAGGGCAGGTCGTGCAGCTTGTCGAAATGGGCCGTGGTCGAGCACGGGCCGGTCGGGCCCTCGCCGCCGAGCTGGACTCGGCAATCCCGCTCGACCGCGTGGCTCAGGCCGATCGCCAGGCGCGCCGACAGCGTCGGCGTCAGCGGGTAGTCGAGGTCGAGCTCGACGCTGGCCCACACCGTGGCCGACCCGTGGTTGACCAGGTCGACCGGGTCATCGGTCGAGCTCTCGCCCAGGCTCAGCTCGAAGTCGGTCAGCGCCGGGCCGCGCGACACGCCAACGCCCAGCCCGACCTCGAGCCCGGGCGACGGCTTGGCCACCCGGACCATCGTCGCCAGCTGGCGGCCGTTCAAGCCGGCGCCGACTCCCACCGAGGCGCGGACCCAGCCCCAGCCAAGCCCCGCCTCGAGCCCGGCCGCGCCCACCGGCGTGCCGAGGCCGAGCTGGCCCGAGACGAACCCGAACAGGCCCGGGGCCGGCGCACGCCCCGGTCCCAGCGTTGGCCACCATGGCTGCACCGCGGGGCGCGGCGGCGCACCCCAGCTGGGCTGGGCCCGCGCCGTGGTCACCGTCGCCACGCTCCCCACCCACACGGTCACCGCCGTCGCCAGCACCGTCCCACGGGCCCGCCGCGTGTCTGCCCTGGTCCAGCCCATATCCGCAGCATGCCGACGCTCGCGCCGGGATGGCGAACGGCGACCTGGCAAGGAGTGGCGAAGGGTGGCGCGGCGCACCGGGCCTCAGCGCCCGGGCCTGGTCTTCGGCTTGGGCTTCGCCTTGGTCTTCGGCTTCGGCGTCGGCTTGGCCTTCGGCTTCGGCGTGGCACGTCCCTTCGGCGGCGTCTTCGCCTTCGGTTTCGCCTTCGCCTTCACCTTCGGCTTGGTCTTGCCTTTGGCCTTGCCGGCCGATGTGGCCTTGGTCTTCGGCCTGGCCTTGGCGCTGGCGCCGGGCCGCTTCGCGGTCGCCGGCGTCGCCAGCGCCAGCGGCGGCGGGGGCCCTCGCCACACCACCTCACCAGCGCGCAGCCTGGTCAACAACGCCTTGCGAACCAGCTCGCTGTCGTCGCCATCGCCACGCAGCAGGGCCGGGTGCAGCACCGCCTCCAGCTGACGCGGCGAGGTGTCGACGAACCTGCGCGTGCCGAAGCCGACGCCGATCCGGACCGGCCCGCCGAACTCGAAGTGGTGGTACTCGGGCGCGAACAGGCGCGCCGCCACCGGGCCATGCAGCACGGCCCCGTAGTCGTTGTAGTCGCCGATCAGGTGCTCGCAGGTGACCGCCCCGGCCACCTCGAGCTGGCCCGAGGTGATGATCGTGCGCGCGTGCACCGCGCCCCCGACCAGCGTCAGCGTGGCCGGGTAGTCGCAGTCCGACAGCGTGCCGTCGACCGTCAGATCGCCATGCACGACCAGCCCGACCAGCTTGGCGGCGAACGTCGACAGGTCGCCGGCGACGTGCAGATCGCCCTCCACCTCGAGCACGCGGTACATGCCGGGCTCGGCCAGCATCGCCCGCGCGTCGCGCGGGGAACGCGACAGCCGGCACCAGCGCGCCAGCGCGGCGTCGTCGACCGTGTCCTCGGTGAACAGCGTGCCGCCCAGGTGCGCGGCCGGATCGACCAGCGCCGTCGTCGCGGCGTCGAGGTCGGCGCCGAGCGACGGCCACGGCGCGACCGCGTCGGCGCGCTGGTCGGGGTGCGCGATCGTCTCCCACCCGGCGTCGGTCCACCGCCGCAGCTGGGTCGGGCTGGCGCAGTACACCACGCCGTCGCCGACCACCAGCTGGCCGCCGCCGCCAGCGCAGGACGGCCCGACCTGCTCGACCCGCCGGCCGTCGCCTCGGAACACCGCGCTCGGCGTCGCCACCCACAGCTCGTCCGCGCGCGCGGCCAGGCCGATCACCGGCTCCTCGGTCGGCACCTCGACCGCTGCCCAGCCGTCGCCGTCACGCCGCAACACCCGACCGCCATCACCACCGACGACGTAGGCGCCCTGGTGCTGGCCGACCACGTGCAAGTCGGCCCCGCCCGGGCTCCAGTCGCGCCAGGCGACGCCGTCGAAGTGGAACACCTCGCCGCGGCGCCCGACCACGCACACGTCGGCAGCGCCGGTGGCCGCGACGTCGGTGAAGAAGCGCTCCTCGTCGATCAGATCCGGCACCAGGGTCATCGCGAGATCGCGCCCACGGAAGATCTGGCCGCCTGCGCCGACCGCGACCAGCTCGTCGCCGGCCGGCCGCAGGCGGCGCAGCGGCGCGGTCACCGGCAGGGTGGCCTCGGCCGCGTCGTCGCCCAGGCGCAGCAGCGTGCCGCGGGCGCCGAGCACGAACCAGGCGCGCGGATCGTGGCGATAGGCCAGCGATACCGGCGCGTCGCCGCTCATCTCCTCCATGCCCCAGGTCACGCCGCGGCCGCTGTACATCCGCCCGAAGTCGCTCGCCCACCACCCGGCGCGGGTCGTGGTGGCGAGGCCGTACAGCCCATCGCGACCATCCGGGGTCGCCACGTCGAGGATCCAGAACGCTGGCATGGCCCAGGCTATCCCAGCGCGAGCTCGTCGAGGGTGGCGACCAGGGCGGCGGTGAACTCGGCCGGCGCCTCCAGCATCGGGTAGTGGCCCAGGCCGGGCAGGATCCGCTCGGCGAAGTCGCGGAAGTGGCGTCGGTTGGCGACCGGGTCCGATGGGTGGAGGTCGCTGTGGATGGCGCGCACCGGCACGGTCGCCCGGTCGGCGCCGGCGCGCAGGTCCAGCTGGTACAGCGGCGCCAGCAGCGCCGCCGCCGTCTCGCCGTCGACCGCGAGGAACTCGCGGGTCAGGCGCTCGCGCACCGCGGCCGGGGTGCGTGGTCCAAACAGCCACTGCGGCGCGACCTGCTCGATCGCCGTGTGGTAGTCGCTTCGGTACAGGGCCAGCATCCCCTCGATCTGGGCCGGCGGCACGACCTGCTCCACGTTCTTGAGCGTGTCGACCAGGACGATCGCGGCCACCGAGGCCAGCTCGGCCGCGGCCTCGAGGACGTAGGCGCCGGACATCGAGTGGCCGACCAGCACCACCCGCGACGTCGGCACCGCCCGCACCACCGCCTGTACGTCGGCGATGTAGCCGCGCGCCGACGGGACCTGGCGCCGCCCCGAGGCGCCGTGCCCGGCCAGATCGACCTGGACCACGACGTGGTGGTCGACCAGGGCCTGGCGCTGCGCCTCCCACCAGGCGCCGGATCCGAGCCAGCCGTGGACGAACACCAGGGCGACCGGCCCGGCCCCATCCTGGGTGTAGGAGATGGTCACGCCGTCGGCCGATGACACCGTGTGCACAGGCATGGTCGGGACCGTACCGGAAGTGGCGGGCCGGTGACGGCGACCCGCGGCGAAAGGCGCGTCCGCGCGCTACGCTCGGTCGGATGCGTCCACCTGCTACGCGCCGCCTGGTGCTCTTGGCCGCGTTCGCGACCGGGCTCACGTCGGCCTGCGGCTCGCCGACCGCGACCCCACCTGCGGCCACCTCCGGCGGAGGGTCGTCGGCGTCGGCCGCTGCGCCGTCGGCCGCCGAGGCCGCCGCCATCGCCGACGACGCCGAGCTGGTGTGTGCCCGCACCCGGAGCGCCGGCGCCTGGACCCAGCTCGTCTACCGGAGCGCGACCTGGGACGACCTGGCGGCCCGGGCCGACCAGCGCGACCCCACCGCCTGGTCGGCCATCGCCGACCTGCTCGAACACCAGCGCGCGGCGCCCGGCTCACGCTGCACCGCCGCCATCGTCGCCACCGTGCGGGCCAGCGCGGCCCGCCTGGCCGGCGCCGGCGCGGGCACCGCCACCACCCCAACCGCCAAGACCGGGGGCGCCATCACGCCCCAGCGTATCGCCATCGTCGGCGCCAGCCTGTCGGCCGGCCTGGCCGGCACCCCGCTCCTGACCGCGATGCAGGCCGCCGCGCCGGGCGCCCAGGTGACCTCGGCCGCGACGATCTGGATGTTCCGCGACGCCGTCGCCTCCGGCACCTCGCAGGTCGACGCCGCCATCGCCGCCCGCGCCGACCTCGTGCTGGCCATCGACTTCCTGTTCTGGCACGCCTACAACGCCAGCGCCGCCGCCGGCGATCGGGTGCGCCGGGTCGAGCTCGGCCTGGCCGATCTCGAGCGCGCGCGCCAGGCCGGCGCCGCCATCGTCGTCGGTGACGTGCCGCGGATCGTCACCGCGTCGGAGCTGCTCATCCCGGCCGCCGCGGTGCCGTCGGCGGCCGAGGTCGGCGCCGTCAACGCCGCGGTCGCGGCCTGGGCCAGCACCCGCACCGGCGTGCTCGTCGTCCCGTTCGCGTCGTGGAGTGAGCCGCTCGCCACCGGAGCCGAGGTCGAGCTCGGACCCGGCGAGCGCGTGCCGGCCCGGACGCTGATGGCGCCCGACGGCCTGCACCCGAACCCGCTCGGCGTGTGGTACGTGCTGACCAGGGTCGACGCCCAGGTCGAGCGCCACCTCGGCGTCCCGGCCTCGGCCTGGACCTTCACGCGCCCACCCGCCCCGTGATCGGGCAGGATGCGCGCATGCAGCACGAGCCGTCCTGGTCGACGCGCGCCCGCTCGGCCGCCGAGGTCGCCGCCCTGGTCCCGTCGGGGGCGCGGGTCTTCTTGCACGGGGCGGCGGCCACCCCGGTCGCCCTGGTCGACGCGCTGTCGGCGCGGACCGACCTCGAGGGCGTGCGCCTGTACCACCTGCACACGTCGGGCACCGCGAGCTTCGTCGCGCCCGAGGTCGCCGGCCGGCTGCGCTCGGTCTCGTTCTTCGTCGGCCCGCACGTGCGGGAGGCGGTCGCGGCCGGACGCGCCGACTTCCTGCCGGTGTTCCTGTCCGACATCCCCGACCTGTTCACCCGGCGCGCCATCCCGCTCGACGTCGCCCTGGTCCAGCTGTCGCCGCCCGATCGTCATGGCCTGTGCTCGCTCGGCACCTCGGTCGACGCCGCCCGCGCCGCCGTCGACAGCGCCGCGCTCATCCTGGCCGAGATCAACGAGCAGATGCCGCGCACCCACGGCAACACCGTGGTGCCGCTCGCCAGCATCGATGCCTTCGTGCACACCGACCGCCCGCTGCCGAGCGTCGCGCCGGCGCCGCCGACCGAGGTCGAGGCGCGCATCGGCGAGCTGGTGGCCGAGCTGGTCGAGGACGGGGCGACCATCCAGGCCGGCGTCGGCGCCATCCCCGACGCCGTGCTGGCCCGCCTCGGCAACCACCACGAGCTCGGCGTCCACACCGAGATGTTCTCCGACGGGCTCATCCCGCTCATCGAGGGCGGGGTGGTCACCAACCGCCACAAGAACGTGCACCCGGGCCGGTCGGTCACCAGCTTCGTCAGCGGCAGCACCCGCCTGTACCGCTTCGTCGACGCCAACCCGCTGGTCGAGTTCCACGGCTGCGACCGCACCAACGACACCGCGCTGATCGGCAAGAACGACAAGGTCACCGCCATCAACTCGGCCCTCGAGGTCGACCTGACCGGCCAGGTCTGCGCCGACTCCATCGGCCACGCCATCTTCTCCGGCATCGGCGGACAGATGGACTTCCTGCGCGGGGCCGCCCGCTCGCGCGGCGGCAAGCCCATCATCGCCATGCCGTCGACCGCGGCCGGCGGTCGGGTGTCGCGCATCGCGCCGCACCTCAAGGTCGGCGCCGGCGTCGTCACCACCCGCGGTCACGTGCACTGGGTCGTGACCGAGTACGGCGCGCGCAACCTGCACGGCCTGACCCTGCGCGAGCGCGGCGAGGCCCTCATCTCGATCGCCCACCCCGACGCCCGCGCCGAGCTGCGCCGCGCGCTGGTCGAGCTGCGCCACTACCCGATGCCGTGAACCGCCGCGGGGCCCAGGGCTGAACCCGACCGCGCCGGCCCAGCACACCGGGCGGCGGGGTCGGGTACCGTCCCCGGATGGCCGTCACGCCCCTGCGCGAGTTCGAGCACGCCTACCGCGCCAGCATCGTGCCCCTGCTCGAACGGGCCGGCTTTGCCGGTCGATGGGACCGACTCGAGCAGCAGGTGGGGCGCGGCGAGTTCCTGGCTGCTGTCCGACGCGAGGCGCGCGACACCCGCGTGGTGGTCAGCCTCAACGGCACGGTCGATGGCGCCGGCTACGGCTTCCTGCACCAGCGCTACCCGCTGACGACCGCGGCCAAGGCCCGAGCCGACGTGCGGTCCTTGCGCGGCCTGGTGGGCGTGGCGCTGGCCAAGCTCGACCAGGCCCGCGCGACCATCCCACCGCCGGCGCAGGCGCCGACCTCGATCGCGCAGGCCATCGCCGCCGTGCTCGGCCGCGTCGCCGCGGACAAGGGCCCGTTCGGCGACGGCCGTGATCGGGTGGCGCTGTCCGACGTCGCGGTGACCGTCCGCGGTCGGGTCGCGACCGTGACCGCACGGGCCGACCGGCGCGTGGTCCAGGCCCGGGCGGACCGCACCGCGCTCATCACCCTCCTGCGCGGGCTGATCGGGGCCGAGGTCATGCGGCGCGACCGCCGCAGCTGGCGCAGCGTGATGTCGTGCCAGGAGCTGTATCGGTATGTCACCCTGCTGGCCGCCACCGCGCCGGACGACGCCGCGTGCGTGCTCGCCCACGTCGACCTGTTCGATCTGCCCGAGCTCGACGCCTGCCGGCAGGTGGTCGCGCGGGTGGAGCGCGCCGCCGCGCCGTACCACGCGGCCACCTCGGAGAACGCCATGATCAAGCGAGCGCTGCCTCGGGCGCGGCGCGGCCCGCCGCTGCAGCGAGTCGCCGCCCTCGCCGCCATCGATCTGGCGATCTCCGGCGCCGAGCCGGCGCGGTTCCCCGAGCTTCCCGGCTTACCCAAGGCCCTCGCCGCCGTAGCGACGCCACTGCTGCGCGAGTGCGGCTGGCTCCTGGTCGACAGCCTGCCGGCGCCGCCTGCGCTCCAGGCCGCCGCGCCGCCAGCGGAAGGTTGTCGCGCATCGCGCCGCACCTCAAGCTCGCCGCCGGGGGCGTCACCACCCGCGGCCACGTGCACTGGCTCGTGACCGAGTCCGGGGCGCGCAACCGGCACGGCCTGACCCTGCGCGAGCCACAATCCGATGCCGTGAATGGGCGTCGCCCAGCAGGGTTCGGACCACCTGCATGCGGAATCGACGAGCGGGCGCGACAGCCGGTGCGACTTCGGAGCGGTGCCCCCTCCTGGGGGCATGCGAACCACCACCGCACACACCTGCCTCCTCCTGGCCGCGTTCGCCGGCGCCGGCTGCCTACCGCTGTCGACCGAGGACCCAGGCGACGCCGAGTTCGATCAGACGAACGCCGCGATCTCGGGTAACGCCGATGCCGTGCGGGTCCACGCGATCCTGACCGCCAACGACGACGGGTCCCAGGCCGCAACCGCCACCCCGGCCCAGATCACCGCCGCGATCGACCAGGTTCGGGCGGTGTTCGGCGACGCCGACCTCGTCGTCAACTTCGATCCGGAGTCGGACATCACCCGGATCGACCGCACCTTGCTCAACCACGACTGCTCACCGGCGGAGGAGCCCATCGATGTCGAGAAGTACCCGGCCGACGGGCCCAGCGCGCCTGGCGACTGCACGCCACACCAGGCCGAGCGGACCCGGGTCGCTCAGGGGTTCCCCGGCAAGGTCGTCCTCTTCTTCTCTTCTGGCGATCGGTACCGGTACGACCCGACGCAGGCACGCTGGGTCTACGGTCCGCGCGCGTACAACTACTCGAGTCATCAGTCCGAGTTCGTCGCCTTGCTCTCATCCTCTCCTGACGGCAACGTCGTGGCGCACGAGATCGGCCATTACCTCCACCTCGTGCACCCGTTCCACAAGCAGCCGGCCGACCTGCCAGCGGCCGCGCGGATGATCCGGGACGCGGTCGCGGCGGGCCTGCCGATCTCCGAAGGCGCCAACACCTTCGATGCGGACGGGCTGCCCGACACCCCACCTGATCCGGGCCCGGGGTTGTTCGTCGCCTCGGGCCTCGACCCCTGCGACGCACGCCAAGGCACCATCACCATCCCGGTGAGTTTCTGGGCCGGCATCTCTGCGACCTACCAGATCTCGCCCGACCGCGAGAACGTCATGAACTACTGGGACAAGACGTGCCGAGGGCTGCGTGCCCACATCACCGGGCAGCAGAGCGCCCGGGTGCGCGCCGCGGTCGAGCACGGAAACCGGAACCACCTGATCGCCCCGAAGGTGCTCTACAGCGCGGTCTTCGGCTCGGGGCAGCGAAACCAGACCCGTGCCATCGGCTGGAGCTTCACCGACTTCTCGGTGCGGATGAACCAGGAGTTCGCGGCCGGCCGGCGCGTCGTCCACGTCCAAGCGTACGATCTCGGCAACAACCAGGTGCGGTGGGACGGCGTGTGGGAGCCAGGCGGCTCCGGTCAGAGCGTGGTCCTCGGCTGGACCATGGCCGACGTCGCGGCGCACCACGAGGCGCAGCTCACCGCCGGCAACCACCTGGTCCACCTGCAGGCGTACGATCTCGGCGGTGGCCAGCTGCGCTGGGACGGGATCTGGGAGCCTGGCGCGAACGACCAGACCTGGGTGATCGGCTACACGCTCGAGGATCTGGCCACAGTGTTTAACCAGCAGGTCGCGGAAGGGCGACACGTCGTCCACCTGCAGGCCTACCTGGTGCAAGGCGAGCCGCGCTACGACGCGGTGTGGGAGCCCGGCGACAAGGGCACTGCGTGGGTCGGTGGCTGGACGATGTCGGACCTCGCCACCGCGTTCTCGCAGCACCTGTCCGCGGGCGACCACCTGGTGCACCTCCAGGCCTACGACCTCGGCGGCGGCAAGCTGCGCTGGGACGCCGTGTGGGAGCGCGGCGCGCGGATGCAGTCGTTCGTGATCGGCTGGACGTTTCAGGACCTGGTCGGGCGCGCCGACGCGGAACGCGCGGCCGGCCGCCAGCTCCTGCACCTGCAGGCGTACGACGCCGGCGGTGGCCAGGTCCGGTATGACGCCGTGTGGGAGCCTGGTCGGCGCCGGTCCACGCAGGGCCGCATCCTTAGCGAGAGCATCGGGCCGTTCGCAGCGCGGATCGACCGCGAGCTGACCGGCGGCCAGCACATCGTGATGATGCAGGCCCACACCGGCCGCTGAAACGCGGCCGCCGCGCCGCGCGTTCAGCCCAGGGCGGCGACCCGGCGCACGAAGCCCTCGTCGAGGTAGCTGTCGTCGTCGAACAGCGGCCAGCGGTAGGCCGAGGCGCAGGCCAGCCAGCAGGCCACCGCCCCGTAGCCCCCACACAGGGCCTCGCCGCCGTCGCCGCCGCGCATCTGCCGCGGCTCCGCCACGTACTCCCACTCGTACGGGTTCTGGGCGATCGCCAGCCCGAGCGCGTTGCGGCGGCGCAGCTCGGGGAAGGAGATGGCGCCGTACGGCTCCTCATCGGACGGGCAGCGATCGCCCCACCGCCACGGCGTGCGCGAGCCGCCGGCGCAGGCGTGCTCCCATTCGTCGGCGGTCGGCAGGCGCAAGCCGGAGCTGGCCAGGGCGGCGACGACGCGCTCCTGGATGTCCCGGTCGTCGTCCTCGTCGTCCGCGCTTGCCGCCAGCACCACGTCGACCGGGCGGGCCACCGTCTCGACCAGCAGCGGCGCCAGCACGACGCGGCGCGCGGGGACGAGCACCGCGCCCAGGTACTCCGGGAAGGGCGGCATCCCGAAGTCCTGCATCGAGCCGCTCCAGCTGGCCAGGCCGGCCGCATCGAGCACCGGTGGCCGCGCCGGGTCGTAGCCGAGCGTGAGCTGGCCGCCCGGCACCAGCGCGAACTCCGCGCCGTCCTCGAAGCGGTACAGCGCGACCCATCGCTCGGCCCCGCCCTGGGCGAACCGCTCGACCCGCGCGAACGAGAAGCCCGGCGCGCGCACGCCACGCGCCAGCGCGACACACGTGTCCTCGGGCAGGGCGTCCCACGCTGTCAGCTCGGGTACCTCGTGCATCGCGGCGATCTGACCTGGCCGCGGGCGCGTTCGCAAGCGCCCAGCGCGAACACCAGGATCTTGACTGGTCAGTCGCGGATGGTGGCGTGGCAGCCGGCGCAGGTCGCCAGCAGCTCCCCGTAGGTCCGGGCGCGGGCGTCGAGCGAGGTGGCCTCGAGCGCGCGTCGGGCCAGCAGCCGGACCCGGGCCACGTCGTCGGACACCGCCCGCTCCGGCGCGACGTCGCCTTCGGCGGCCTGGCCGAGCGGGGCCTGCACCAGCGCGGTCGCGCCCTCGTTCCAGCGCTCGGTCGACGGCAGGATCAGCCCGTCCCACAACCGGGTGGCGGCCCACTGGTGGCTCGCCATGTCGGCGGCGAGCCGCACGCCCTGGGGCGGCGCCGGGTCGGCCGGGAGCGTGATCTTGGCCTTGGCGGCGACGTGGCACTGCGCGCACTGGTGACCCAGGATCGCCGAGGTGTTGGCGGCCGCGACCAGGTTGCTGGCGACGCTGACCTGGCGCGCGGCCTCGCGGAGGTGCTCGAGGTACGGCTGCCAGACCGGGAGGATGTCGGGCTCGTCGAGTTCGAGGATGATCTTGGCCTCGCCGCGGGCCCGGTCGAGGTCAGCGAAGGCGATCGCCTGCTCGATCCGCCGCGCCGCCGCGAAGCGCACGTGCATGTGCAGCAAGACCGTGCGGATCTGGTCGGCGAGCTCCGCGCCGGTCGCGCCGGACTCGTCGGCCGAGGCGGCGGCCCGGGCGGGCGGGGTCGGCGCCGCGCTCGGTCGGCAGGCCGCGACGGCGAGGACGATGAGGATCATGGCTCGCATGGGTCGGACCGTAGCAGGGCGCCCGCGGCTCGCCCATCGCGCGTTGCGGCGCTGCCCGGCCGGCCTCAGGGGGCGTAGGCGCCGTAGCCGCTTGCGGCCGTCGCGGTCGGATGGAAGTCCCCGCCCGCCGCATCGACGAAGGCCGGGTCGACCGCGGTGATCGTGCCGACGCAGCCGCCCGTGGCCGGTCCGTCCACGACGTTGTCGCTGAAGGTCAGGCTCGGCGCGCAGGTGTTGATCAGCGTTCGCTCGGCCACGAAGATGTTGCGGGTGATCGAGCCAGCCGGCGTGCCACCGTCGAGGTTGACCTCGGATCGCCCTGGGGCGGAGGTCTGGGCGCCATCGTCGACGAACGTGTTGTACTCGATCGTGATGCCGCTGATGGCGTCACCGACGAAGCGGATGCCGGCGTAGTAGTTGCGATAGATCAGGTTGCGCCGCACGACCAGGTTGCTGATCGCGCCCGCGCCCGCGCCGTTGACGACGATGCCGTCCTCGTAGTCACGGTGGCCGTTGCCGGTGATGCGGTTGCGCTCGATCAGGATGCCGGACAGCGTCCCGAACGCGCCACCCTCGGTGTTGAGCTGGATGCCGCGCGACGAGTTGCCACGCACCAGGTTGTTGCGGATCGTGATGTCGCTGCCCGAGCCGAGGTAGACGCCGTGGTCGAGGTGCCCGTCGCCCTGGCACTGGCCGAACTTCTCGATCAGGTTGTCCTCGATCAGCACGTCGGCCCCCCCGTCGACCTCGATCGCGCCGCCGCGCAGGCCGGTGGCGCAGTCGCCGGTCACGGTCAGGCGGCGCACCGTCACGTGGTCGGCCAGCACGGTGACCGTGTTGAACGCGCCGCTCTGGGTGTAGCCGGTCAGGTCGAGCGTCATGTTGGACAGCGTGACGAAGGGGGCGCCGGCGTCGAAGCTGGCGCGGCCCCGGATCTGCACCCCGGCGCGGCTCTGGCCCACCCACACGACCGGCTGCGCGGCCGAGCCGCCGCGGGTGAAGTACAGGATCGGGGACGTCCCGGACTGGACGTAGGTGCCATCGTGCACGAAGTAGCAGTCGGCGATCGGCCCGTCTCCGCGTGAGGCGTCGGCCATCTGCGCGGCGGTCGTGATGTCGGCCCGGGTCGCGCCCGTCGGGCATGCGCCCGGCTCGTCAGTCCACTCGCCGATGGCACCGGGCCCCGGATCGGGCCGCCCGTCGGGTTGCACGCCGCCGCCGCCATCGCCCGCCGTGCCGCCGTCGCCGGGCAGCGTCGCGTCGCCGCCGCCGCCACACGCCAGGCCGAGCAGGGTCGCGATCGGGAGCCAGGACCTCTTCATGCCCCCAGTCTACCGGTTCGGCCCACCGGCCTGGCGTGCCCCGGGCGGCGCCGGCGAGGTCCGCGTCTACCGCCTGCCGTGGCGGTCGCTCCCACGGCGCGGCCAGCACGCACTGCTGCTACCATCGGCGCCGTGGCCGTGACCGCGTTTCCCCCTGACTCGCCCCTGCACGCCTTCTCGGACGACGAGGTCGCCGCCATCTTCGCGGCGGCCACGGCGCGAACCTGCGCCGCCGGGGAGGCCATCCTGACCGAGGGCGAGCCGGGCGACTCGATGTTCTTCCTGGTCGAGGGTCGGGCCGAGGCCCGGCTGGCCACCGGCAAGAACGTGCGCGCGTACGGCCCGGGCAGCTACTTCGGCGAGCTGTCGTTCATCAACCCCGGGCACCGCCGCAGCACCACCGTGGTCGCGACCGAGCCGAGCCGGCTGCACGTGCTCGACCAGTCGAGCGTGGCGTCGCTGCTCGCGACCCACCCGCGCGCCATCTTCACCCTGCTGCGGCGCGCCTGCGCCTTCCTGGTCGACGCCGAGCGCAACCTCATCGCCGACCTGCGCCAGCAGAACGCCGCGCTGCAGGAGACCATCCTGCACCTCGACTTCACCCGCAAACGGCTCAGCCAGGAGGAGGAGACCGCCCGCACCGACGGCCTGACCGGGCTGTACAACCGACGCGGCTTCGACGCCGAGCTGGCCAACTTCATCGACCGGGCCCGCGCCATCGGCGGCGGCCTGGCCCTCATCGCCATGGACCTCGATCACTTCAAGCCGGTCAACGACACCATGGGCCACGCCGCCGGCGACGCCGTGCTGCGCGGCGTCGGGCGCATCCTGTCCGGGGGGCTGCGCGACAAGGACCTGCCGTGCCGGGTCGGCGGCGACGAGTTCATCCTGCTGCTGGCCGACCTCGACGAGGACACCGCGCGGGCGCGCGCCGACCAGGTCCGGGCCGAGATCGGCCGGCTGGCCCACCCCGGCAACGAGCGCGGCATCCAGATCACCTCGACCATGGGCGGCACGATGTACCGCCCCGGCGAGGGCGCCGACGTGCTGATGCAGCGCGCCGACGAGGCCCTGTACGCCGCCAAGCGCGCCGGCCGCAACCGCCTCGGGTGGGCTTGAGCGCCGTCCGCTTCCAGGTGTGGGGCTGTCGCGGTGGGCGCAACACCCACGGCTCGCGCATCGGCAACCTGACCTCGTGTTACTCGCTGCGGGCCGGCGACGATCTGTACGTGTTCGACGCCGGGCGCGGCCTGCTGGTGCTGGCCGACGCCGTCCTCGGCGCCGACCCGACCCTGCGCGGGGTCGCGAGGGTCCACCTGCTGATCACCCACGGCCACATGGACCACTGGGAGGGCCTCAAGGACGCCAGCTGGATGTGGAAGCGCGGCAACGGGCTCGAGCTCACGCTGATCGGCCCGGCCGAGGCGCTGGGCGCCATCGCCGCCGCCCACGCGCCGCCGTCGTTCGTCCCGCTCGAGCTGCTCGCGCTCGGCACGCTGGGGCGGCTCGGCCACGTCGAGCTGGCGGCCGGCGCCACCCTCGCGCTGCCGGGCGCGACCCTGCGCACGGTCGCGCTGCACCACTACAGCGGGGCCGCGGACGGTCGCCGCTACCTCGACACCCTCGGCTACCAGCTCATCGTCGACAGCGGCCCGACCGTGGCCTACCTGAGCGACCACGAGCCGACGGCCGACACCCGCGCGGTCGAGGACGCGGTGCTGGCGCAGAGCGACCTGGCCCTGATCGACGCCAACTACGGCGCGGTGGCCGACCACGCCTATGGCCACGGTTCGGTCGAGTACGCCGCCGCGCTGGCGCGCCGGCACCCGGGCGTGCGTGTGCTGGCGGCCCACCACGGCCCGCTCCGCGACGACGATGCGATCGAGGCCGGCCTGCGCGTCCACGCACCCGCCAACCTGGGGCTGGCGATCGAGGGCTCGGCGCTGGTGTGGGACGGCGGCGCGCGCCGCTTCGGCTGATCCAGCCCGCGTCAAGCCGGCTTGGCCGCCGGGTCCGCCTCGGCCGTCGTGGTCGGCGTGATGGTCGCCGTCGTCACGCACCGGGCGGCGATGAACGCGGCCACCGCCGGCGGCACCGCGGTGAAGCGGACCACGCAGCGGGCGCCGCCGGTCGTGACCTTGCCGTACAGGTCGCCGTCGACGAGCGCGCCGCCGTCGCCGACCAGGCGCAGCTTGAGGTTGGTCAGCGCCTCGGCCGGCGCCGGTAGCTCGAGCGTGGCCCCCAGCCCCGACAGCTGGACCAACGTGCCGACCTGCTCCGGGCCCTCCTCGTTCTTGCCGGTCATCACCCGAGCCCGCACCTCGACCGGTGTGGCCAGCGCGACCAGCTCGAGGTCGACCTCGGGCAGGTGCAGCGCGTACTCGCCGCCGATGCCGCGTACGTCGTGGGCCGGGATGGGCTCGGCGAAGCCCTTGGCGGTGATGAGCTGCTTGTCGCCGACCACCACGTCGGGCCCGGCCAGCTCGAGCGTGCTGCCCGAGACCAGGACCTGACCACCGACGGTGTTGGACTCGATGCGGGCGGTCAGGTTGACGTGGCTGCCGACCACGCCGTACTTGATGTGCTTCTGCGAGCCGATGTTGCCGACGATGACCTCGCCGGTGTTGACGGCGATGCCCATCTCCAGCCGGGGCAGGCCGAGCCTGGCGTTGTGCTCGTTGATGCCGACCATCGCCTGCTGCATGGCGATGGCGCAGGCGACCGCGCGCCGCGCGTCGTCCTTGCCCTCGATCGGCGCGCCGAAGATGACCAGGATGGCGTCGCCGATGAACTCGTCGATGGTGCCGTTGTGGGCGACGATGATGTCGGCCATCGTGCCGAGGTAGTGGTTGAGGACGGTCAGCACCTCGGCCGGCTTCATGCGCTCGGCCATGGCGGTGAAGCCGCGCAGGTCGGACATCATGATCGTCAGGCGCCGGGTCTCGCCGCCGAGCTGCAGCTTCTTCGGGTCGCTCAGCATCTGATCGACCACCGACGGCGCCAGGTACTTGGAGAAGGTGCTGCGGATGAAGCGCTTGCCGCGCTCCTCGACCACGTACTTGACCGCGACGGTGGCGACGAACAGGGTGGCCAGCTCACCCAGCAGGAACACCGTGTTCAGGCCGACGTTCCACCGCCCGAACACCACGTACACGTCGAGCAGGGCGACCACGCCGATCGTGGCCAGGGCCGACAGCATCGCCGGCAGCGCCGACAGG
>JAGPCO010000094.1 GCA_018058095.1 Kofleriaceae bacterium | reverse complement strand
CTAGCCGACGAAGCCCGCCGACTTGTGGCTGCCGTCGCAGAACGGCTTGTTCTGCGACGCGCCGCACCGGCACAGCGCGAGCTTGTCGGCGCGCTTGACCAGGCGGCCGGTGCCCGACAGTAGCTCGCAGTTGCCGGTCACCAGGAGCGGCCCGTTCGGCGCCGGGGTCACCGTCAACACGCCGTCGCGCGCCGCCAGCGGGTCGGTCTCGGCGGTGGTGGGCGGCTCGCCCGTGGCGGTGAAGCCATGCGTGGCGTGGGCCCCGTCGCAGAACGGCTTGCTGGCCGAGTGTCCACACCGGCACAACGTGGCGCGGTGGCAGGCCGGCTGACCGGCGACCTGCAGGGCGGCGTGCACGGCGAGCGGCCCGTTCTCGCGCACCCGCACGGTGTTGACCTCGGGCGCCGCCTCGGCCACGCCGCCGTCGTGCCGCTCGTAGGTGATCGCGCCCGACGGGCAGGCTCGAGCCACCGCGATCAGGTCCTCGACGCTGGCTGCGTCCGGATCGATCCACGGCCCCTGCACGTTGGCCTTGAACACCCGCGGCGCACCGACCACGCAGTTGCGGGCGTGGACACACCTGCCGCCGTCGAAGTGGATGGTGAGGGCGGCGCCGCGGACGGTCTCTTTACTCATGGGCCCCACCGTAGCCGGCGGCCGCCCGGTTGACGACCCCAGGCTACTCGATCACCACCCGATCTCCGTCGGAGCGCCCGAACGTCTCCGGCATGTACATCTCCTCGGCCTTGGCCGGGGGCACCACGAACGAGCCCGGCGTGGTCGCGCGCGCGACGTAGGTGTACTGGTGCACGCCCTCCCACAGCAGCGACGCGAACGCCTCGACCCGCTCGTCGCGCAGGTTCTGGTGCTCGTACCAGGTCCCGGCCCACCACCAGTACCGGCCGCCGCCCGAGGCCTGCGCGCTCGGGTCCTGCGGCACGTCGCCGGTCACCGCCAGCGCGGGGTTCATCACCTCGAGCCCGGCCGGCAGCGGGTCGACCAGGGCGACGTGGTAGCGCCGGTTCTCCGCCACCATGGTCAGGCGGACGCGGACCCGGGCCCCGGCCTTGATCTTCCAGCTGCCATCGGCCTGGCGCACCACGTCGGCCGGATCGTCGACGTGTTCGTACCGGCGCTCGACCACGAAGCCGTAGTCGGCGGCCGGGACCTTGAGGTCGGCCGGGGCGTAGGTCATGCCGATCCGGTAGTACAGGCGACCGGCGCCGTCCTTCTGCAGGACGAGGTCACCCTGGCCCGGCGTCTTGCCGCGCCCGAGCTGGTCGGCCACCCACGCCATCGGCACGTCGAGCTGGAACCGCTCGGTGGTGCGGCCGCGGAAGGTGTGATCGCCAGCGTAGCCGTCGCCGAGCCAGATCCGGGCCACGAAGTTCGGCGTCACCTTCTCGTAGGTGGCGAAGTAGCGGTCGAGCGCGAGCAGCGCGAACGAGTTCTCCTGGGTGTTGAGCCAGCGCCCCGCCTTCTTGTGCCCGAGCAACCCGGTCACCAGCTTGGGGATGAGGTCGCTCTTCTCGGCCTCCTGGATGAGCGACTCGAGGATGATGCCGTCGACCCGGCGGTCGGAGTGCAGCAGCAGGTGCCCGCCGTCGCTGTAGCTGGTCGTGAAGTTGGCGGCGCCCGCCGTCTCGCTCACCTTGTTGCCGAGATGGCGTAGCAGGGCGGCGCGCTCGCTCGCCGCGTCGGCCTGGCCGGCCAGGGTGCCGAGCAACCAGCCGACCGCCTCCATGCTGAGCTTGTCGACCCCGCCGGCCTGGCTGATCAGCCGGCGCGCCTTGGGCACGTCGACCTTGCCGACCAGCTTGCGCACGTACAGCGCGTAGGCCGAGATCGAGCGCCGGACCTCCTCGCCGTAGTAGTGCGGGTAGTGACTCTCGATGTCGGCCAGGTAGCCCTCGGCCTGGTCGAGCATCTCGGCGTCGACCGGGTAGCCCTTGGCCTTGGCCCGGGCCAGCGCGTTGACCACGTGTACGGTCAGGAACGGCCAGGTCTCGCGACCACGCTCCCAGATCGGGAAGCCGCCGTCGGAGTTCTGCATGTTCTCGAGCCGCTCGAGGTCGGCCGCGACCCGGGCCTCCATCTCGGCCGGGCTCGGCATGCCGGCCACCGCGAACGCGCTCAGCACGTCGCGCAGCGCGGCGATGGCCAGGATACGCGAGGCGCGCTGCTCCGAGCACTCGAACGGGTAGGTCACCAGGTACAGCATCGCGTCGGTCAGCGCCTGCAGGTTGGTCGACGAGGTGGTCACCTCGAGGCCGCCGAACTGCTTGACCACCCCGCCGGTGCCGCCGCCGGCGCCGCTGCCCGGCAACGCCACCGGCTGCCGGATCGCCCCGTCGTCGATGACGCCGTAGGTCGCGAACGCCTCGGTCGTGGCCGGCGTCCACACCGGCAGCGCGACCTCGGCCGCGTCGGCGGTGGCCGCGCCGGAGATCGTGCCGACGATCTGGAAGCGGGCGGTGCCCGCCATCTCGGCCGCGGCCGGGAACTGGACCTCGACCCGGTCGTTGGCCGGCACCGACACCTCGCGGCCGCCGCCGTCGGTCAACGTCGCGTTGCTGGCCCGGACCGCGACCCGCACCGTGATCGCCGCGTCGGTCTGGTTCTGCAGCACCACCGGCAGCCGGAAGGTGTCGCCGAAATTCAGAAAGCGCGGCGGCGACGGCCGCACCATCAGCGGCAGCCGCGCCGTGAGCGAGCTCTCGCCCTTGCCGTACTGCTTGTCGCCGGCCACCGCCAGCGCCACCACCCGGTACCGGGTCACGTTGTCGGGGATCTTCACGCTCAGCGTCGCGGCGCCGGCGCCGTCGGTGCGCAGCGACGGCGCGAACGCCGCCAGCGGGTCGAAGTTGGAGCGCACGGCGATGGGCGCGTCACTCTGGCCCTTGCCGCCACCGCCACGGCCGACGCCGAAATTGCCGTTGGCCTTCTTCGGCGCCCCCCCCGGCGCCGCCGGGGCTGTGGTCGAGGGCGGGGCCGCCGCCAGGTCGGCCATCTCCATCTTGCCCATGCGGCCCTCCTCCAGCGCCATCGCCGTGCCGGTGCCGCCGACGGCGTCTTCATCCTCGCCTTGCGCGGTCTGTGGCCCCACCGTCTGGTCAGGCCGGGCCAGCTTGACGTGGCTGCGCAGGTAGTAGTCGGCCACCCCGCTCGGCCGGTGCGGGTAGAAGCTGTCGATCGGGCTGGCGAAGGCCATGCCGGTCAGCGACAGGATGGCCTCGTCGACGACGAGCAGCGCGACCTCGGCCCCGGCCACCGGCTGGCCGGCGGCGTCCTTGACCTTGACCGCGAACGACGCGGTCTCGCCCGGCCCGAGCTTGGGCTGCGCCGGCGCGACCTCGACCGCCAGCGTCCGCGTGCGCGGCGGGATGGCCAGGTCGATCGAGCCGACCGCGTAGGCCGGTCGCGGCGGCAGCGTCTTGTCGGCCTGGCCAGCGTCGTCGAGCCGCGCCGCCTGGCCGACCAGGTCGACCTGGACCGTCAGGTTGGGCACGTGCGCCTCCGTCAGCGGGACCTTGATCACCGTCGACGGTCCGGCCAGCTTGATCAGCTCGTGGTGGACGAGGCCCGACCGGCGCCAGCTCACCACCCCCTCGGCCGGGTAGAACGGCGCCTGCACCATCAGCTCGGCCACCTCGCCGACCCGGTACTCCTTCTTGTCGGGGATCAGGTTGACCTGCTCCTGCTCGAGCTCGCGCTGCGGGGGCAGATCCCCGCCGGTGACCCACACCGTGAGCGAGCTGGTGTTGGCCCGGCCCTGATCGTCGGTCACGGTCGCGGTGATCTTGTAGGTGCCGCCCTCCTTGGTCGCGAAGCTGCACGGCACGGCGTCGGCCGCGGCCACCACCTTGCAGTCCTGCGGGTCGAGCTCCTGTAGCTCGTACTTGCCGCCCTGGTAGCGCCAGTGCTCGCGCACCGCCTGCACCGCCACCGCCTGGCCCGGCGTCGCCTTGCCGTCGAGGTCGACGGCGATGGTCTCGAGCTCGATCGGCGTGCCCTTCTCGACGAACTGACGTTTGGCCTTGAGGCCGACGTACCGGGTCGAGGGGTGGACCAGCAGGGTGGTCCCCTTGGCCCAGGCCTGGCGGTTGACGTCGACGATCGTGACCTGGGCGTTGACCGTCATCGGCACCGCCGGCTTGACCGACACGAAGTCGAGGTGGACCAGGTGGTCGCCGACGGCGTCGGTCTTGCCGGCCAGGGTCTTGACCTCGGGCCCGCCGCGGCCGCGCCCGCCGCCGTAGCCGTAGCCGTCTTCGTCGTCGATCCACCAGCGGTGGTAGCCCCACCACGGCGTCCACGACCCGAACACGAAGTCGTCGCGGCCGGGCGGCGTGTACGAGGTCTGGCTCGAGCTGACCGTCCAGGTCACCGCCGCGCCCGGCAGGCCGCCGCCGGCGAAGTACTTGGCCGAGGCGGTGACGTCGGCCCCGGCGCCGACCAGGTGCGGCCCGTCGCTGGCGCGCACGCCGACCTCGAACTCTGGACGCCGGAACTCCTGGATCTGGAAGCCGTGGCGGTGCTGGCCGTCCAGCGCGCCGACGGCGTGCAGCTCGACCCAGGCGTAGCCGAGGTTGGGCGTGGCCGGCAGCGAGAAGCCGACCTCGAAGCCGCCGAGCGCGTTCACCAGCGCCAGGCCGCTGCCGATCTTGTTGCCGGTCGCGTCGTTGACCTGGTAGCTCACGCTGCTGACCTTGCCGTCCACGCCGGCGACGTCGCCGCCCTGGCCGTGGTCGACCGCGCGCAGCCAGCCCTTGAGGTGGACCTTCTCGCCCGGGCGGTACATCTGGCGGTCGTCGGTCACGTACCAGGCCAGGCTCTCGCCGCGGACTTGCCGGTACCACGCCTGCTGGCTGAACCAGCCGCCCTGCCCGGCCAGGAAGGCGACGTCGTCGCCGCGTTCGGCCCGCAGCATCGTCGCCGCCGCGCCTGGCGCCGGCAGCGAGAAGGTGGCGAGCCCACCCGCCGCGGTCTGGGCCTGGGCGTCACCCGGGGTCAGGCGCAGCGCCACCCCTTCGGCCGCCACCCCGGTCGCCAGGTCGCTGACGAAGCCGACCACGTCCTCGCCGTCGACGTAGGCGTCGAGGCCGAGGTGGGTCGACTGGACCCAGGTGTACTTGCGTGGCGGGTCGTGCTTCTCGGTCCACGGCGACGGCTCGACCACGGCGATGACGTGGCCGAGCCCGCCCTTGCCGAGCGCGGCGCTGAGATCGACGGCCGACTCGACCAGCTCGTCCTTGCCCTTGGTGGTCGGCACCACCTGGTCGAACACCTTGGCGCCGGGGATGGTCGGCGGGTCCTTGCGGTCCCACCTCCGCTGCATGGCGGCGACGAACGGCGCGTAGTCGTCCGGGCCGACCTGGTACAGCTGGACCCGCAGCCCGGTGTAGTTGACCGAGAAGTAGTCGAGGGTGGGCCGCTTGCCCGACGGATCGAGCACGACCATACCCTCCGGCCCGAAGAAGGTCGGGCGGGCGGCGCCGACCTCCCAGCGCAGCGTCTGCCGCTTGCCCAGGGTCTGACCGAACTCGTCGCGGACCTCACCGCTGACGGTGATGGTGTAGGTGGTGTGGGCCTTGGTCGCGCCGCGCAGCGACACGTTGCTGCCGTTGCTGGTCACCTGCAGGCCCGGCACCGTCGGGCTCACCGTGATCTGGTCGGGCTTGAACAGGTCCTGGTCGAGCGGGTTGTTGAACTCCATCCAGTACGGCGTGCCCGGCGGGCACTCGCGCTCCCACGAGCACTGCGAGCGCTCGATGGCGAGCGGGGCGTAGGTCCGGAACGAGAAGCTCTGCGGCTCCTTGCTCCGGTTCGGGCCCTCCTTCGAGGGCGTGCCGGCGCCGATCGTGACGTCGATGGAAGCGTCGGCCGGCAGCGGCGCGACCGGGCGCAGGGCCAGCCAGCGCGTCTCCTTGTTCTGCCGCCTGGCGCCGGCCACCAGGTCCTTGAGCTCGCGCAGGCCGCCCGCGGTGGCGTCGTCGAGGAGCTGCAGCTTCTGCTTGCTGCCGCCGGCGCGCAGCTCGATCTTGGCCAGCACCGCGGCCGGGTCGATCTCCTGATCGAACTGCACGAAGATGGGCACGTCGCGCCGCTGCGGGCCGCCGCCACCGGGCCAGTACTGCACCATCCGCGGCGGCGGCGTCGTGAACGAGAAGCGCACCGGCGCGGCCATGGCGGCGCCGGTCGCGCTCTTGGTGCCGGCGCCGACCTCGACCTGGTACGTCGTCGCCTGCGGGAACCGAACCTCGGGATCGAACACGATCGTGCGGGTGCCGATCCAGCGCCAGCGTCCCTTGGGCTGCGGCGTCAGCGTGACCGGGACGACCTTGGCGGCGTCGTCCTGCGAGGTGACCGCCACCATCGGGTGGTTGAACGTGACCGACAGCTGCGGCACCAGCGGCACGTCGCCCTCGGGCTGGAACCGCACCACCTCGAGCGGGCGGCTGGCGTCGGCCGCCATCGGCGGGGGCAGGTTGCTGCCCGCCGGCGGTGGGAAGCTGGCGCTCACGACGCTGCCGGTCTGCGGTGGCGGCTGCGAGCGCGGGCGCAGCGCGAAGGCCTTGCGATCGTCGCGCGCCTCGGCCAGCGCCGGCGCCCGCGCCAGCAGCTGGGCCACCGCGGCGTCGGCCAGCTTGGTCGCCGGCGCCAGGGTCGCGCGGTCGGTCGCCGGCTTGCCCTGGCTGCCCTCCGACAGGCGCAGCTCGAGCCCATCCGGGGCGTCGGCCGCCGGCGCGGCCACCAGCGCCTTGCCGGTGCCGGCCTTGCCGGCCTTGCCGGCGCCGTCCTTCTTCGACCCACACCCGCCGGCCGCGACCACCAGCGTCGCGACCAAGACCCCAGACAGCAGTTGCGACGTCCGCTTCACGAGGAGCTCCTTGCGTGCGCATCACGACGGTCCGCTGGCCACACCAGGCGCGTGGCCACCACCGTCGTGCTGCCGCCACGGTGACGCGCCCCGGCGACGAATGCAACCCGCCAGCGCCGGCGTGGCCGCCACGCCTGGACCCAAGGCGGGCCCGGCGCGCGGTGTCGTGGTGCCTGCTAGAGGTCGCTGCAGCGCTTCTGCTGCGCGCAGTCGAGCTCGCACAGGGTGACGTCGGCCTGGCGCAGGGCCTGGCCCGACTCGCGCATCACCTGGTCGACCTGGAAGTCGCCGTACCCGCCCGTCGGCACCGGTGCGGCGGCGCGGCCGGCGTCCTTGCACGAGGCCTTGCAGGTGGCCTGGCACGCCTCGCGCGCGCTCGCACGCCGCTCGAGGTCGGAGATCGTGTCGTCGGCGTCCTGTCGGGCCAGCACCACGACCACGAACAGCACCCCAAGCCCGAAGCCGGCCGCGACCAGCGCGACCTTCAGGTTGGGCTTCTTGCGCAGCTCGTACCCGTCGGGGACGAGCGGCACCAATGGCGCCATGGCGAGCGGATCGCGCACCACCTGGGTCTCGCGCACGACGTGGGTCTCGCGCACCACCTCGCGCACCACCTGCTCGCCGACGCGCGGCACGTGCAGGTCGGTCTTGCAGAAGGTGCAGGCGATCGTCCGCGGCCGGTCGAGCGACTCGATGCCCTCGAGCCGTCCGCCGCAGCTCGGGCAGGTGATGGTGACGATGGCGGTGGTCACGGCGTGAAGATAGCGTGGCGCGCCCCGGCGCGCCGGCCCCACACGTGGCGGCTCAGGCCAGGGCCGGCTTGAGCCACAGGTACAGATAGACGTACGGGGCGATGAACAGCACGGCGTCGATGCGGTCGAGCATGCCGCCGTGCCCGGGCAGCAGCGCGCCCGAGTCCTTGACGCCGACCGAGCGCTTGAGCAGCGACTCGGCCAGGTCGCCCATCTGCCCCAGCATGCCGCCGACGGCGCCGAGGAGCACGACGTCGACCCAGCCCAGGTGCTCGAGCCGGAGCAGCTTCATGACGCCGACGGCGACGACCGAGCCGACCAGGCCGCCGATGGCGCCTTCCCAGGTCTTCTTCGGGCTGACCGCCTCGTACAGCTTGTGCTTGCCGAGGAAGCGACCGGCGAAGTACGCCGCGGTGTCGCCGATCCAGCCGATGAGCAGGGCGACGATGACCAGGTCGCCACCGGCCGGGCCGAAGTCGCGCTTGAGCAGCGTCAGGAAGGTGGCCAGCACGCCGGCATAGACGATGCCGGTGATGGTCGCGGTCATGCGCCGCGCCGACCCCGGCACGTCGCCGAAGCGGAACAGGAAGTAGAGCATCGGCCCGAGCACCGCCAGCACCATCACCAGCACCGGGCCGGCCAGCGCCAGCGCCGCGACCTTGGGGCTGTGGCTGTGCAGCGCGATCGGGTGCAGCCAGTACAGCGGGGCGATGGCCAGCGCGCCCAGCACCAGCGCGGCCTGGCGCTGACCGGCCTCGGCGGCGTCGGGCATGGTCATCGCGAAGAACTCGCGCATCGCCAGCAGCGAGGCGACGAACACCAGGGCCCAGGTCGGCTCCGGGCGGTCGGCGTAGACCACCAGCAGGACGACGGGGACCGCGACGACGGCGACGAGCGCCCGCTGAGCCAGGTTGCCTAGTGCCACGAGGCGCGCAGCTAACCGCGAGACCTGGCGGCGGGTCAACAGCGCCGGCGGGGGAACGGTCGCCCCGGCCTACACGTCGGAGCTGGTCAGCTGCGCCGTGGTCAGGCCGAAGCGGCGCTCGCGCTGGGCGTACTCCTCGAGCGCGGCGTACAGCTGGGTCCGGCGGAACTCCGGCCACATCACGTCGACGAAGATCAGCTCGGCGTACGCCGCCTCCCACAGCAGGAAGTTCGACACCCGCTGCTCACCCGACGTTCGAACGAGCAGGTCGAGCGGCGGCAGGTCGTGGGTCGGCAGGTAACCGGCGAAGCGGTCGGCGTCGATCTGCGCCGCCTGGACCACCCCGGCCGCGACGTCGGTGGCCAGCGCCCGGGCCGCGGCGGCGATCGACTCGCGACCGCCGTACGACAGGGCCAGGGTCAGGACCATGCCGCGGTTGCCCGCCGACTCGGCCATCAGGGCATCGAGCGGCTGCCGGACCCGGCCCGGCAGCTTGTCGAGCTCACCGATGGCCGACAGGCGGATCTGGTTGTCCATGATCTCGGCGCGCTCGCCCTCGAGGTACTCGCGCAGGAGGTCCATCAGCCCGCTCACCTCCTCGGCCGGCCGGGCCCAGTTCTGGGCCGAGAAGGCGTACAGGGTGATGGCGCCCAGGCCGAGCTGGCGGCTGGCCCGGGTGATGTCGCGCACGCTGTCGGCCCCGACCCGGTGCCCCTCCAGGCGGGGCAGGCCGCGTTCCTGCGCCCACCGGCCGTTGCCGTCCATGATGATGCCGACGTGGCGCGGCAGGCGACGGGTGGTCATGGCGCCGAAAGCGAGGCGGTATCACGTCGGCGGCAAGCGTTGCAACCCACGCGTCGATCCCGTACGCTAGTTCGGAGAGGCTAAGACCAGGAATCGCCATGGGAATCTTTTCCAGACTCGGCACCCTCATCAAGAGCAACCTCAACGACCTCATCACCAAGGCCGAAGATCCGGAAAAGATGCTCAACCAGGTGCTGCTCGAGATGGAGCAGCAGCTGCGCGACGCCAAGAAGGCGGTCGCCGTCGCCATCGCCGACGAGAAGAAGCTGCAGAAGCAGTACAACGGCGAGCTCGACAAGGCCAAGGAGTGGGAGCGCAAGGCGATGGTCGCCGTGCGCGCCGGCGACGACGGCCTGGCCCGGCAAGCGCTGGTCCGCAAGCAGGAGCACGAGACCATCTCGGGTCAGTTCCAGACCCAGTGGATCGCGCAGAAGCAGGCGGTCGAGAAGCTCAAGGACGCGCTTCGCCTCCTCAACAACAAGATCGAGGAAGCCAAGCGCAAGAAGAACATCCTCATCGCTCGCAAGAAGCGGGCGGAGGCGCAGCAGCAGATCGCCAGCACCATGCAGGGCCTGGGCGACACCTCGGCGTTCGACACGTTCGATCGCATGAGCGAGCGCATCGCCCTGATGGAGGCCGAGGCCGAGGCCGGGGCCGAGCTGGCCGGCGAGCTGTCGGGCGACACCCTCGACGCCAAGTTCCTCGCCCTCGAGAGCGGCGGCGGCGCCAGCGAGGACGACGCCCTGTCCGAGCTCAAGGCCAAGATGGGCCTGCTCGAGGGTCCCAAGGGCGACTCCAAGCAGCTCGGCGCCGGCGCGGGCGCTGCCAGCGGCGACGGCAAGGACGCCGCCTCCAGCAAGGGCAACGGCAACGGCAGCAGCAGCGCCAGCGGATCGTCGCTGACCGCCGAGGACCTCAAGGAGCTCGAGGACCTCGACCTGTCCGAGTTCGACAAGGACGGCAAGAAGGCCTGATGACCTCGTGCGGGTAACGCTCCGACTCTCATCACAGGCCGACTGGCTCAAGGTCTTCGATCCGCGCGATGGCATGCTGGTGGTGGCCGGCACCACCGCCGCGGTCGGGACCGAGCTGCGCGTCGACCTGATGGTGTCGGACGCCGGCCCGCGCGTGGTCTTGCGCGGCCACGTGGTCCGGCCCCACGGCGACGGGGTGATGGTCGCGCTCGGTCAACACGAGCGCGAGAAGATCAACTACCTCAACGGCTTCGTCCGCGGTGGCCTGCTCGACCTGCGCGAGAAGCGGCGCCTGCCGGTGCGCCTGGCCGTGACCTACGGGGGCACCGCCGGAGCGGTCACCACCCACACCCGCGACATCAACGAGCAGGGCGTGTTCGTGCTGTCCGACCAGCCGCTGCCGGAGACGGCCCAGGTCCACCTGTTCATCACCCTGCCCGGTCGCGCCGCCCCGCTGTCGTTGACCGGCACGGTCAGCCACACCGTGCTGCCCGACGACGAGGACCTGCCCGGCATGGGCATCGTCTTCCTGATCGAGCCGGACAAGCGCGACGAGATGCGCGCGCTGATCGACCAGCTCGAGGCCGACATGATCGCCGGTCGTCTACCCGACGCCGCCTACGAGTGACCGTGGCGCCTCCGTCGACGTCGCGCCCGCGCCGCCGCGCTGGCCCCGGTGGCCGCGTCGCTCTCACGCCGAGCGTGACCTGGCGCGACGGCGTCCACGTGACCGGGACGATGTTGTGGTTCGACGCGCGGCGGGCGCGCGAGGTGTGCGTGGTGTCCTCGATCGACCGGGTCGCCCGCGCCGGCCAGGCCGGCCACGGCCAGCTCATCGCCACCGCGCCGACGCTGGCCATGCTCGGCGTCGCCGGCGGGGCCCACGGCGTGGGTGGTGGCGTCGCCCTGGCCACGCCGACCCGGCGGCCGTTCACCCTGGGCCAGGTCCAGCTCGAGCTGGTCCCGAGCGGCCACACGCTCGGCGCCGCCGCCCTGCTCGTCGACGTCCCGGCCGGCCGCGTGTTGTGCGCCGGGCCCATCGCGCCGCGCCACGTCGGCCTGGCCGAGCCGGCCGAGCTGCGGCGGTGCGACACCCTGGTGCTCGACGTGCCGTACGGCCAGCGCCACCACGCCTTCCCATCGGCGGTCAGCGCCAGCGCGGCGGTGGCCGACTGGGCGCTGGCGACGACGAGCCGGGCGGTGCCGGTGATCCTGGTCAGCCACCTCGGCAAGGGGCTCGACGCGGCCCACCTGCTGGCCTCGGTCGGCCTGGCCCCGCGGGTCCATCCGGCCATCGCCACCGCGGCGCGGCGGCTGACCGCGGCCGGTCTGGTCGCGCCACCGGCGCCGGCGCTGCGACGGGCGCCGCGCCACGGCGAGGTCGTGGTGTGGCTGCTGGCCGATCGGCACCGCCTCGACCGCGCCCTCGGCGGCGCCGCCACTCGCCGCCTGCTGGCCTCGGGGCTGGCCGCGGACCCCGACGCCGGCCCGCGCCACGGCGTCGACCACGCCATCGCCTGGTCGAGCGCGGCCGACCGCGAGCAGAACCTGGCGCTCATCCGCGCCAGCCACGCCGGCCAGATCTACCTGACCGGCGCCGGCGCCGAGGTGATCGCGGCCCAGCTCGGCCCCGGCGCGGTGGTGCTGGCGCCGCCGCAGCAGATGGAGCTCCGGATCTGACGGAACCTCTCCGGCGGGGGACCGGGCTGGGCTGCGGGTGCTATGCTGCCGCCGATGTTCGGCATGAGCGGCACAGAGATCCTCGTGATCTTGGTCGTCGCCCTGCTGTTCCTGGGGCCCGACAAGCTGCCCGACGCCGCCAAGCAGATCAGCCGCGGCATCCGCGACCTGCGCAAGCAGACCCGCGACCTGCAACACACGATCGAGGCCGACGAGCAGATCGGCGGCGCCATCCGCGACCTCAAGAGCGCGCTGCGCGGCGAGGAGGCCCGGCCACAGCGGCCGCCGGTGCTCAAGCAGCCGCCCGCGCCCGCGGCCGCGGCCCCGGCCGAGCCGACCGCCGCCGCCTCCGCCGCGCTCGTCGCCACCAGCGAGGCCGCAGCGGCGCCGGCGGAGCCGGTCGCGCCAGAAGACCACGCCGACCCGGCCGCCGCGGCCGAGCCCACCGCCGCCGAGGCCGCGCCGGTCCTGCCGGCGCGTGCGGGTGAGGCCGACGAAGCGACCGACCTGGCCTCGGATGTCGACGCCGACGCGGCCGCGCCGCCGGTGGTCGCGCGCGTGACGCCCGCGCCGGCCCGGATCGCCAAGGGCGACCCTCGCGACCATGACGGCTGATCGCCCGACGGCCGGCTCGGGCTCCGGCGGCGGCGAGCCCGCGGGCGACGCCGAGCTCGACGCCGCGCGCATGCCGTTCCTCGAACACCTGCGCGAGCTGCGCGACCGCGTGCGCAACGCGGTCATCGCCTTCTTCGTCGCCTTCGTGTTGTGCTGGTACTTCGCCGACGACATCTACGCCTGGCTGCGGGCCCCGCTCGACGACACCTGGCGGTCGATGGCCGACAAGCTCGGCCCGACCCCGACCATGCAGTTCTCGTCGGTGACCGAGCCGTTCTGGGTCTACATGTCGATCGGCATGTGGGCCGGCATCTTCGTCGCCTCGCCGCTCATCTTCTATCAGCTGTGGCGCTTCATCGCGCCCGGCCTGTACAAGCGCGAGCAGCAGGTCGGCGTGTGGTTCTCGATCGCGTCGGCGCTGTTCTTCTGCGCCGGCGCCGCCTTCTGCTACTACGTCGTGCTCGACTCGATGCTGCACTACTTCCTCGGCTTTGCCGACAGCTCGCTGAAGCCGCTGCTGTCGATGCGCGAGTACCTCGACTTCACCCGCAGCATGATGCTGGCCTTCGGCGCGGTGTTCGAGCTGCCGGTCCTCATCTTCTTCCTGTCGGCCATCGGCCTGGTCACCCACCGCGGCCTGTGGAAGTTCAACCGCTGGTTCGTGGTCATCGCCTTCGTCGCCGCCGCCATCCTGACCCCGACGCCTGACGCGGTGACCCAGGCCATGATGGCCATCCCGATGATCGTCCTCTACAACCTCGCCATCGGCGTGGCCTGGCTCAACGACCGCCGCCGCCGCCGCCGCGACACCTGAGGTCAGCGCGGGGCCAACAGCCGCGACCAGTCGAGCGTACGAAACCAGACGTAGGCCACGCCGGCACCGGCCAGCAGCCACAGCAACACCGCGGTGGTGGCGATGTCGCCCTGGGCGCGTTGCTTGCGGGCCAGCGCGCTGGCGCGGATCGGTTCGAGCCGGTCCCAGTCGTCGACGGTCTGGACCTGGCTCTGGGCCTGCCGCAGCTCGGCGTCGATCGTGCCGTAGGTGCCGCCCTCCCGGACCACGCCGTAGATGTGGGCCGGCACGAACCCCAGCACCACGGCCACCACCGCGCCCACCACCATCCGCGCCCGCTCCTGGCCGAGCAGGCGCCGCCACAGCGGGGCACGCGGCGCGGCCGGCGCCGCCTCGAGCTCTGCCGCGGCCGCCGCCGTCACCGGCTGCCCGCGCGATGGCCGCGCGGGCGCCCGCCCCGGCGCCTCGGCCGCCGCCGGGGTGATCGTGGGTGCGGTCGACGGCGCACGGGCGCGCGGCGCCACGTCGAGCGCGAGATCGAGCGGCTCCTCCTCGGCCGCCGGGGGCGCGAACATGCCATCGCCAGACGGAGGACCGGCCGGCCCACGTGCGGCCGCGCTGGCGGCCGGCGCGACGGCCGGCGCGACGGCCGGCGCGACGGCCGCGACCACCGGCGCCTCGGTCCAGGCCGGGGCCGGTTCGGTCCAGGCCGGGGCCGACTCGGTCCAGGTCGGCGCTGGCGCCGACGCACCTTCGTCGCCGTCGAGGGTGGCCAGCCGCAGCTCGCCGCTGCCGAGGGCACCGAGGTCGGCCGGCGTGGCGGCGCCCGACTCGTAGGCCGCGGCCAGCCCCGAGGCCAGCGACGGTTTGCCGGGCGCCACCGGGGCCGGGCCTGGTGGCGCCGGCGTCAGCCCCGGGTTCGAGAGCCGGCCCGGCGGGGTCGCCGCGACCGGGGCCGGCCGCGGCGAGGTGCCTGCCGTCGGCACCGGGCGGCCCGCCTCGTCGACCAGCGCGCAGATCGCGCCGAGCCGTTCGAGGTCGCGCACGTACTCATCCGCGGCCGCGCGATCGATGCCCGACTTGACGCGGAAGCGACCGGCCGCCAGCCGCGCCTCCAGCTGCGCCGCGGGCAGGCCGTAGCGCTCGGCGATGGCCGCGGCCAGCCGCCGCACGCCGGCCGGGCCCGGGTCACGCGCACCGTCGACGAAGACCTGATAGAGCGGCGCGGTCGTCATGAAGCCAGTGCATCGATCGTACCAGAGCCGGTGTGTGTCGATGTGACCGCCGGAGAGATCTCTCGCGTGCGCCAAGAAGTTGCCCGTCGTCGTCGACGCTCCGAAGGTGGAGACATGAACCTCGGGAAGGGTCGCAACAAGATCTCGCTCTCGATGTCGGGCCGCCGCTTCCGCCTCGGCGTGAGCCATGGCGGACCGGCCAGCTCGTGGATCGCCCCGGCCAAGGATCGCGAGGCCGAGCGCAAGCCGCCGCGTCCCAAGCGGTGAGCCGGCACGCGCCGGGGACCTGCCCGCTAGCCGGCTGCTGAAAAACCCGTGCCGGGCGCGGCTGCTTCTTCTGGGCGCCGCGACGGGCCGGACTCGGTCAGGCCTCATCGCGGCGGGGCACCGTCATCGCGCGCGTGGAGGGCGTGGAGGCCGTCGGTCCAGCAGCTCGGCCGGGTCGATCGGCCCGCCAGCGCGGAGCCAGCCCTCACGCGCGAGCCAGGTCGTGGGCCCAGACACCGGCCGCGCTCCGCCCAGAGGCGGAGACTGGCCGTTGTCGAACCATCGCCCTGACGACCAGCGGTCGGGCTCGAAGAAGCGCAGGCGCTGGCGTAGCTGGCCGCGATTCGCCTGCCAATCCCGGATGGAATGACTCACGTGGTTGAACAGGACGTAGCGCAGGGTGTTGCGCATCTGCGTCGGCGAGGTGACCGGGCGGGCGTGGTAGCGGTCGGCGAAGACCCGGCCGTGCCGGGCGAAGGCCTTGTTCCAGCCGCGGGCCAGGCGGATCGCCAGCCCCTTCATTCGGCGGGGTGGCGACGAGGGTGCAGACGCCGGCGGGGGTGTGCGGCGTGGACCGGCCCGGGCGTCGGCTGAAGCCTCCTGCTGTGGACAGGCGCAGGCGTGGCGCGGGTGGACAAGGGCGTGGAGAGGAGCAGCGCCTGCCCACAGCAGTCCGCCCGGGCCTGGACATGCGGCCCCTGAGGGGTGTTTCCACCCAAGACCCCTGACACCCGGCTTCGCCGGGTGGGTCAGGGACGGATTCGAATGAATCCGGTTGGGGGAGCCACGACAGCCCCGGGGAGACCGCTGTGGGCAGGCGCCGTCCGCGATGCTGGCGTGCCCTGACGCCCGGCTTGGCCAGGCGCCTGTCCACAGCGCGAGGCCGAAGGCCGACCCCGGGGCGATCCGAAGTCGTTACGAGGTCTAGCGGTCGCTACAGGCGGCTCGACGCTTCGTTGAAGCCGTTGCGCGCGCGGGCGTTGTCGGGGTCGAGCTGCAGGGCGCGCTTGAAGGCCGTCGCCGCCGCGCTGCTGTTGCCGCTGTTGAGGTAGGCCTCGCCGAGGAGGACCTGGACCCGGGTGCTGCGCGGCGCCAGTCGGGCCGCGGTCTTGAGCTCGCGGATCCCCGCCGGGTACAGGCCCTGCTGCACGGCGATCTCGCCGTTGCCGGTGATGGCCTCGACGTTGTTCTTGTCCTGCTCGAGCGCCTGCCGGAACAGGCTGCTGGCCCGGGTCAGGTTGCCGCTGCGCAGCTCGCGGGTGCCTTCGCTGGCCAGGGCATCGGCGCCACCAGCCGCTGGGCCGCCGCCACCTCCACCCGTGCTGGCGCCGTACGGATCGACCGGGCCGCCGCTGTCGACCGGCTTGGTGCCCGAGCCAGGCCCATCCCCGTAGGGATCGACCAGGTCGCCACCACTCGGCCCCTTGGGATCACCCCCCGGCTTCGTGCCGCCGCCGGTCGTGCCGCCGCCGGTCGTGCCGCCGCCGGTCGTGCCGCCACCACCGCCGGTCGTGCCGCCGCCGGTCGTGCCGCCGCCACCCGGGCGCCGCCCGAGCAGCGGATCCTCGTCGCCGGTCGTGCCACCACCACCGCCGCTCGTGCCACCACCGGTCGTGCCGCCGCCACCCGGGCGCACCCTGGAGCCACCGTCCGTGCCTCCCCCCACCGAGGTCGGTCCGACCGTCGGCGCCGGCGCGGCGTCGGCAGCAGCCATGGCCGCGTCGGCCAGGGGCAGCGGCGCCGGCGCGGCGTCGGCGCTGACCATCGCCACCGCCGAGCCCGAGCCCGTGCCGCCGGCCGGCCGGTCGTCACCCGAGCGCACGATGAGCACCGCCGCCGCCGCCAGGCCGACGGCGCCGAGGATCCCGGCGACGATCAACCCGACCCGGCGCCGCCTGGGCTCATCCTCGTAGTGGATCTGCCCGGTCGAGCCGGACAGCGACGGGCGCCGGATGCGGCGCGACCGCTCACCACTCTCGCGCAGCTCGTCCTCGCCGTCGGCGAACCACGACGCCGACAGGCTGGCGCTGTCGCTCAGGCGGTGGGGCCGGCTACCGTCGTCGACCCGGTTGCGGTGGGCGGAGTCGCTCAGGTGGTGCGGGCCCGACGTGCTGCGGCCGCGCCTGGCCAGCCGCTGGCTGGTCGACACGCCGTGCTCGTCGAGGCCACCGGTCGTCGGCACCGTCGGCGCCGTCGCCGCGTCGAGCATCGGCGCTGGCACCGCACCCCCGCTCGGCACCTCGGCCACACCACCGCTGGGTGCCACCACCACCCCGCCACTGGGCGCCACCACCACGCCGGCGCTGACCACCCCCGCCGCGACCGGCGCAGCGGCCGGCGCCGGGCTGGTGACCACCGGTGCGCTGTCGACGATCTCCGCGCGCGGCAGCACGCGTGGGGTGTCGCCCCGCCGCACCTCAGCCGACACGCCCAGCTTCTGCATCACCCGCGACACCGACGGCGGCGGGATGCTCTCGCGCCGGCGCGCGACGTCGTCGTCCATGACCTCGCCGCTGTCGAGCCCACGCCGCAGCGCCTCGACCATGCGCGAGGTGGTGGCGAAGCGGTCCTCCGGCCGCTTGGCCAGCATGCGCGCCACCGCCGCCTCCATCCACAGCGGCGTGTCGGGCCGGCGCGACGGCAGCGGCGCCGGCGCCTCGGTCACCTGCTTGCTCAGCACGTCGAACACCTTGGCGCCGACGAACGGCGGCGCCCCGGTCAGCATCTCGTAGGCGATGCAGCCGAGCTGGTAGATGTCGGCGCGCCGATCGATGCGGTCCCCGCGCGCCGCCTCGGGCGACATGTAGCGCGGGTCGCCGAAGGTCATGCCCAGGCTGGTCGACGCCGCCTGGGCGTCGCCCTCGACCAGCTTGGACAGGCCGAAGTCGAGCAGCTTGATGAAGTTGGCCTTGCCGCGCCGCACCGACAGGAAGATGTTGCGCGGCCGCAGGTCGCGGTGGACGTAGCCGATCGCGTGCGCCTCCATCAGCGCCTCACCGACCTGGATCAGGATGTCGGCCGCGCGCTCGAACGACAGCCGGCCATCACGCGCCAGCACCGCGTCGAGGGTGACGCCCTCGAGCAGCTCCATCGCCAGGTACAGCCGACCGTCGCTGGTGCGGCCGAAATCGTGGATCTCGACGATGTGCTCGTTGTCGAGCTCGGCCACGCTGGTGGCCTCGCGCCGGAACCGCTCGACCGCGAGGTCGTCGCGCGACAGCTCGTGGTGCAGCACCTTGATGGCGACCTTGCGGCGCAGGGTGACGTGCTCGCCGCGGTAGATCGTGCCCGACGTGCCCTGGCCGATACGCTCCTGGATGAGGAACCGCTCGGCCAGCACCTTGCCCAGCAGCTCGTCCGAGGCGTCGGGGCGGACCTTGGCCGTCCCGCAGTTCGGACAGAACAGCGCGGTCGCCGGAAACTGGTGGCGGCAGGCGCCGCACTGGACACTGGCTGGGGTCATGTCATGGGGCAGCATGGGCCTGACGGCTCGGACGGCAGCGTCAGCATAGCGCATCGGCCCGGGCCCGGCCGCCTCAACCGGGCGCAAGCTGTGCTGCGCCACCCCGGCGCGGGGCGAACGGAATCTGCCGGCTCGTGCCAGGCCGGGTCAGGCGTCGGGCTGGTCGAGCTCGTCGAGCATGCCGACCAGCTCGGCCTCGCTGATCACGCCCTTCTTCACCAGCAGCCGAACCAGCGCGTCGAGCTTCTGCTCCGGGTCGTGCACGCTCGGCAGCGGCACCGCCAGCGGCACCTCGACCGTCTTCTCGACCAACGCCCGGTGGTGCGGGCTGGTGGTCGCCACCACGCGCTCGCCGAACCGGCGGCGCGGGGCCCGGACCACCGCGGTGGTGAAGCCCTGGTAGCCCTTCTCGATCAGCTCCTCGACCGCCGACAGCGGCAGCGCCGTGATCTCCAGCTCGTAGCCGGTGAGCTGCTCGAGCTCGGCCACCGCGGCCGCGTCGGTCGGGTCGGCCATGGCCAGGCGCAGCACCTTGCCGCCGGCCGGCCCCGACGAGGCCGATGGGTCGACCGCCTGCCCCAGCGGCAACACGCGCAGTCGCTTGCACACGTCCTTGGCGACCAGGCGGATGGCCTCCGGGTCGGGCCGCGCATCCGCGGGGTCGAGCAGCGGGACCCTGGTCTGGCGCCGGATCGCGGCGACCAGCGCGACCTCGTCGACCCCGAGCTCGCGCACCAGCACGGCGATGACCGGCAGGCCCTTCTGATCGGCGAGCCGCCCGACCCGGGCGGCGTCGCTCTTGCTGATCAGCCGGGCCTCGATGGCGATCTCTGCGAGCGTCTTCAAGGCCCCTCGTGCACCCGACAGGATTCGAACCTGTGACCTTTGGCTCCGGAGGCCAACGCTCTATCCAGCTGAGCTACGGGTGCGTGCGTCTGCCTTTTACCGCCTGGGCCTGGCAGGGCGCAAGGCCTCGGGGTCGAGGTCGACGATGGCGGCCTCGGCGGCCGCCCGCAGGCACCCGTTGGTGTTCTCGTCGCCCAGCCCCAGCAGGCCCCCGCGCATGCGGAAACGCGCCTTCCGGAGGGCCGGGACCGCCCGCTTGTCGCCCAGCTTGCGCAGCGTGCTGACGGCGGCCAGGCGGTCGGCGCAGGTCTTGCCCGCCACCAGATCGTGCAGGCCGGCCTTGAGGTGCAGCTCGCGCTCGGCCGGGTCGGGGCGCTCCGGCAGCCCCCTCGACGCAGGCGGGGTCACCTGCGCCGACCCCGTCCCCGCAGGTGACCCGGGCCCGGCGGTCGAGGGCGCCTCGCCCAGGAGCAGCCCGAGGCTGAGCCCGGCCACCGCCACCCCCGCCAGCGCGCCGGCGGCACGGCCCCACACGCGGGACGATGGTCGCCACCCCGGCGCCCCCGCGCTCGGCAGGCTGATCGCCGCCACCGCCGAGGCCTCGGCCCCGTCGGCGTGGTCGCCGGCCAGCACCTGCTCGACCTCCTCGAGGTAGGCCTCGGCGCTGGCGAAGCGGTCGTCCTGCCGCTTGGCCAGGCCACGCAGCACCAGCGCCACCACCGGCTCCGGCAGCTCCAGCTCGGGCCGGAGCTGGCGCGGATCGGGCGGCGGCTTCATCGCGTGGGCGGTGACCACCTGGACCAGGTCGTCGCCGAGAAACGGCGGGCGACCGGTCAGCATCTCGAACAGCACGGCCGACAACGAGTACAGGTCGGTGGAGGGGCCGATGGTGCCGCCGACCGCCTGCTCGGGCGACAGGTAGCGCGGGGTGCCGATGATGATCCCGGTGGCGGTGAGCCGGACGTCGGCGCCCTCGCCCGACAGCAGCTTGGCGATGCCGAAGTCGAGGAGGCGGGCGAACCGGGCATCGCCGGCGCGGGTGGTGATGATGATGTTGTCGGGCTTGATGTCGCGGTGGAGCACGCCCTGGGCGTGGGCATGGGCCAGCCCGCGCAGCAGGTGGGCGGTGACGTGCAGCGCGTCGCGCCAGGCCAGGTGCCCCCCCTCCCCGAGGTGATCACCGAGCGCCTCGCCCTCGACCAGCTCCATCACCAGGAAGCAGCCGGCGTCGCTCTCACCGTAGTCGATCACCCCGACGCAGTTGGGGTGGGTCAGGCGTGCCCCCGCCGCCGCCTCGAGGCGGAAGCGCTGGTCGGCGTCGGCCTTGCCGGCGGTCGTGCCGCGCAGCAGCTTGATCGCCACCTCGGCCTCGGACTGCTGGTCGACCGCGCGGTACACGACGCCCATCCCGCCATGGCCCAGCACCGCGCGCACGAGGTAGCGCTGGCCCAGGGTCGCGCCGATGATGGGGTCGGTCGTCTCGACCGGCGGGGCGGAGGAAAGGCCCCCCAGGTCGTCCCGACCGCCGGCGTCGCGGCGCAGCTCGGGTGGGGTCCCGACCATGGCGGCATCGTACCGGAATCTCCCGGCTGACCGGCGACGGGGAGCGACACGGGTAGCTGTGGGCGATTGTAGGCCAGGTGCCTTGCACCCCTGCCGCTGGCGCGCGACACCCGGCCGGCAACTTCGATCCAAGGAGCTCCCCGTGCGCGCACGTACCCTGTCCATTCTCTTCGTCGTCTTCGGCCTGCTGCTGTCCACCTCGTGCAAGAAGGCCGCCGACCTTGCCAAGTACAAGGACCAGGCCATGGCCCTGGCCGGTCAGTACGCCCCGCAGCTGAAGGACCTCAGCGGCAAGCTCGACGGGCTCATGGCCAAGGCCAAGTCGCTCCCGGTCAGCATCCCCGGCGTCGACAAGCTGACCAAGCTGCTCGAGGACAACAAGGGCAACCTCGGCAAGCTGCAGGGCCTGGTCGATGGCATCCCGGCCAAGGCCGCCGACGCGGTCAAGTCCGGCAAGAAGGCCGAGGTCGAGGGCCTGATCTCGACCATCAACTCCGAGGTCGGCGGCGGCATCACCAAGATCACCACCGACCTGGCGACCGCCACCACCGAGATGGTCGAGCTCGAGAAGAAGGCGGCCGAGGCGGCCGCGGCCACCGCGACCGGTGACTTCGCCAAGGCCCTGCCGGGCGGCGCCGAGGTCAAGGGCGCGGCGACCGGCGTCGAGGCTCAGCTGATCGCCTTCATCGAGGACGCCACCAAGGCGGTCGACAAGACCACCTGGTTCGACTTCGACCGCCTCACCTTCGGCACCGGCGGCGCCGCCCTGGAGATGGACAAGTCCAAGGCCCAGCTCGACAACATCGTCGCCATCCTCAAGGCCTACCCCAACGTCCGCCTCAAGGTCGGTGGCTACACCGACAACACCGGCAAGGCCGAGGACAACAAGAAGCTGTCGGGTGAGCGCGCCAGCGCCGTGGTCGAGGCCCTCAAGGCCGCCGGCGTCGAGCCCAAGCGCCTCGAGGCCGAGGGCTACGGCTCGGAGCACCCGGTCTGCACCGACGACACCGACGAGTGCCGGGCCAAGAACCGCCGCATCGCCGTCCGCGTCTCTGCCAAGTGAACCTGGCGCCGGCCCCGCGCCGGCGTGTCGACGGACGGGGGCGCCAGGTGCGTCCCCGTCGCCGTTTCGGCCCCTGGTTGGACCACCGCGGCGACCGACCGTGAACCGCGGTTGACGCCGGTCCGGACATCCGTGTCGGGCTCGTCCTTGGGCCCGTTCTTCGACGGAGAATCGTGCACGGCCGGTGAATCGGCGCGGTCCCGTCACGTCGCACTGGCATGCGCATCGCTACCCAGCTGGTACCCGTCGCCCTCGCCACCTCCTTGCTCGCGCTCAGCGGCACGGCCGTCGCCGACCGCGACGTGCGCGACCACCGCCGGCCACGCCCCGGCGCCGGCCAGGTCGCGACCACCCCGGTCGCCGGGGGCGAGTTCCGCGCCAGCGTGAGCGGCGGCGCGCTCGCGGTCGAGTACGTCACCGGCTACCAGGTCGCCTGGCGCTTCCCGATCGAGTGGGTCCAGCTGCGTGGCCGCTCGGTCCGGATCGGCCAGCTCAGCCAGCTCCGGCTCGGCACCTGGACCGGGGCGTCCCTGCAGTTTCAGGCCGTCGATCGCCGCGGCGGCGCCATCGGCTGCGTGCTCGATACCTCGAACTCGTGGCAGACCGCCTGCCAGCACCTCGGCGGCAACGGCTACCCCGGCGGCGGCAACGGCTACCCCGGCGGCGGCTACGGCTACCCTGGCGGCGGCAACGGCTACCCCGGCGGCGGCTACGCACAGCACGACCTCCAGGCCATCGAGGCCGCCAACCGGACCTGCTCGAGCTACCTGAGCGAGCGCGGCGCCCGCGATCGATGCGCCCAGGCAGTGCTCGCCAGCCGGGTCGACCAGACCGAGAACCTCCGCGCCTGCGCCTGGAACTTCGACGGCGACACCAACCGGGTCGCGTGCCTCGAGCTGGCCGCTCGCACCGGCCAGGCCGAGGCCGAGCCCATCCGCACCTGCAGCTGGAACTTCGACGGCGACACCAACCAGCTGGCCTGCCTGCGCGAGACCTTGCCGGCCCGGATCAGCGCCGAGACGGTGCGCGCCTGCAGCTGGAACTTCGACGGCGACGCCAGCCAGCTGGCGTGCCTGAACGCGGTCGCCGGCAGCCGGCGCGAGCCGGTCGCCAGCATCCAGTTCTGCAGCCGGAGCGAAAGCGGCGACGCCGCCCAGCTCGACTGCCTGCGCCGCCTGCGCTGAGGTGCGCTACCATGGGCCATGCGCCTGTTGGTCCTGACCGCGGTCCTGGGCGGCTGTTCGTTCCAGCCGAGCCCCGGCACCGACGGCAACCCGGGGCGCCCCGATAGCGGCGGCGGCTCGGTCGCGGACGCCGCCACCGGCGGTCGGGCTGACGCGCCGACCACCAGCACCATCGACGCGGCGTCGCCGGCGACCACCATCCGCATCGAGGCCGAGAGCTGGAGCGCCATGGTCCCCGGGCCGGGCGGCGTGGTCTGGACCGTGGGCACCAGCCTGAGTGGCTTCACCGGCACCGGCTACGCCCTCGGACCCAACCGCGGCTGCACACCAACCTCGCTGCCGTGTGGCGCCATCGCCGTGTACGACTTCGTGGTGGCGACGACCGCGTCGTACCGCGTCGTGCTCCGGCACGCCGCGATCGATGAGGCGCAGGACTCGGTGTGGTGGGGCATCGACCTCGTGGTGAACCTGGACACCCCGACGATCGAGGACCTCAACCCCGAGGTCGGCCCAGGCGGCACCTGGGTCGACGACCGCGACGCCTCGGTGGTGAGCCTCGGCGCCGGGGCGCACAAGTTCAGCCTGTTCCTGCGCGAGGCCAGCGTGCCGGTCGACCACATCAAGCTCGTGCCGCAGTGAGGGACCGCTAGCAGCCTGCTAGCAGGCTGCTGAAAAACCCGTGCCGGCGGCTCCAGCCGACGGGACGGGCTCCGTGTTTTCAGCAGGCTGCGAGATCAGAAATGACTAGCAGGATGCTTCTTCAGCATCCTGCTAGCGCAGGGCCCGGCACCGCGCGGTGTCGGAGAAGCCGCGCCGGGCCGACAGGCCGTTGCCGATGAGCATGGGCAGCCCGCTCAGCAGGAACATGGCCCCGAAGGCCTTGGCCTCGCCGGCCGACAGCGAGCCGTCGTCGGACGTGGACAGGATGAGCGCGCCGAACCCGGTCGCGATGGCGCCCTCGACCGCGAGGACAGCGTCGGTGATGGGCAGGGCACGCGACCGAGTGCAGTTCACCGCCGTGACCGGCGCATGGGTCGACGGTCCGGCCGGGACCGAGTCGACCGCGGCGGTGTGACGCACCGGCGGGGCGGTGCCGAACGCGTAGTAGCAGCCGGGCGAACCGGCCAGCAGGCTGAGGGTGGAGACCGCGGCGAGGAGGCGAAGAGGCATAGGCTTCATGAGGCCGCTTGGAGCAAACCGCGGGCCAGGCGGCCAGGCCTCGCCAGCGTCGAAATCGCGACGGGGATGTCCGGACGGATCGGACCGGACCGGCCCGTTCGCGACATCGATGTCGGCCCGTGGCCGCGGGTTCACGCCGCCCCGACGCGACCTGTCGGTTGGCCGTGGCCGAAACCCACGGCAGCAGCGCGGCCCGGCGGCTCCGGACCTACGCTGCGATCTGATCCATGAAGTCGCGGGCGGCGCTGGCCCAGGTGCTCGACGGGTCGAGCTCGAGGTACCGGGCCAGGTGGGTCCGGGCCTGCGCCGCGCCACCGACCCGGGCCAGCAGCAGCCCGAGGTTGTAGTGCGCGTCGGCGAAGCTCGGCGCCAGCGCGCACACCTGGCGCATCTCGGCGATGGCCCGCTCGGTGTCGCCCAGGTCGTCGAGCAGGTTGCCCAGATTGTAGCGGGCCTCGGCCTGGTGTGGCTCGAGGTCGACCGCGCGCTCGTACAGGTCGCGCGCCTCGTCGCGATCGCCGCGCCGGTAGGCCAGGTTGCCCAGGTTGGTCAGCGCCGCGGCCAGGCCGGGCTCGACGTCGAGCGCCTGCCGGTACAGGTGCTCGGCGGTGGCGTCGTCGCCGCTCTCCTCGGCGGCGCAGCCCTCGAGGAAGCAGCGGTAGGCCACGTTGCCATCGTGGGCCTGGGTGGTCTCGCCGTCGACCGCGACGGCGACCGGCGCGGCCTCGGCGTCGACCTGATCGTTGGCGGCCACCGCCGTCACCACCGTCGGCAGCTGCGCCATCGGCAGCGCCATCACCTCGGCCACCCGCCCGGCCAGCGCCGGCACGTTGAAGGCCATCACCACCTGCCGGGTCGCCGGCTCGAACGCGCGGTCGTCCTCGAGGGCGACCACGGTCTCGCCGTCGCTGCAGATGCGCAGGCGCAGGGCCGGGTTGGCGTCACCCGGCAGCGTCGCGCGCAGGGCGTCGAGGTTCTTGCGCACCTTCTGCAGCGACAGCCCGGCCGCCAGCAGGTCCTTGGCCGCCTTGACCGCGATCAGGTCGGCGAAGGTGTAGTAGAAGCGGCCGCCCTTGCGCACCGTCGGGCCGACGAAGCCGACCTGCATCCAGTAGCGGAGGCGGGCCTCCTTCTCGGCGAAGATGCGCGCCACGTCCTTGATGCTGTACAGCTCGGTCACGGGGTCCTCCGATCGGCTTCGAGGTCGAGGTCGAGATGGACACGGGCGCCGACCGCGCGGGCGCGGACGTCGACCGAGGGGGCGTGCAGGTCGCAGCCGGCGATGCGGGTGGCCTCTCCGAGCGCGACCCGGCGCACGCGACCACGCGCGCCGTCGTCGGTCGGCACCAGCTCGGCCAGGCGGCGGGCGGTGCGGTCGTCGATCGGGTCGGACACCCGGTCACCGAGGCGGGCCAGGTCGATCGTCACCATGGTCGAGCCGGCGTAGCGATCGCCGTCGAAGCCGCCCTCGGACAGCACCGCGGTCGCGTCGGCCAGCAGCTCGCTCGACATCGGCGACAGCCGCACGGTCAGCCGGCGCGAGAACAGCGACACCCGGCGCGCGGTCGCCATCGGCTTCCGGGTCGGGACGGCCAGGTCACCAGCGCGCGGGCGCCGCGGCGTGCGTCGAGGGTTTGCCATGGACCCGGAAGCGTACGGCCGCGGGCCCTGAGGTGGCCAGTTTTCCTACATGTAGGATATTTGAAGCCTATAGATCTTGGATAGTTACTTGGTCTTCTCGCCGGCAGGTTCCTTGCGCCAGCGCCGGTCGCTCGGGTTGGTGAAGGCGCCCTGGACCCGGCCCAGCGGCTTGCCGCTGCCGTCGGCGTAGCCCTGGGCCGCGCCGCGCCGGATCGCGCGGTAGTCGCCGCCGGCGGCGAAGGCGGTGACCGCGCCGTCGAGGGTCGGGGCGCTGGCCATGAGGAAGTCGGCGGTCATCACCAGCGGCACCCGGCGCGGCGCCGGCACGTCGTGCTTCATGTACGCCGCCGTGTGGCAGGCGATGGCGATGGTGCCCTTGCGTGGCCCGGTCGTGCTCACGTCGGCGCCGCCGCCCGCCCTGGCCCAGTCGTAGCCGGCCAGATCCATCAACCGGTTGTGGCCGACGTAGGCGATGATCTGGGCGGCGCCGCCTGTCGCGATCGTGGTGCCGTCGGCGAGCCGGAGCGGGCGCGCGCGGTCGCCGTACAGGTCACGCGCGTAGGCGGCCAGGCCGGCGTCGATGGCCGTGCCACGCCAGGCGTAGGCGACGACGAAGACCGGCACCTGCGCCGGCGCCCCGGCCGCGCGCCACGCCGCGCTGGCCGGCACGGCGCGCCGCCACACCCGCACGTCGAGCACGTCGGGCAGCCCGACGGTGGCGCCGTCGCCGTCGAGCACCAGGCGCCAGGCCGGGTTGCGGCCGCGTCGTCGATCCGACCGACCGAACCAGCCGAGGAAGCCCTCGCTGGTGGCCCAGTACAGGTTGCGCTCCGGGTCGTCGCCGTCGCCCAGTCCGTGCCCGCCGCAGCGGATGATGGAGCTGTCACACAGCGGCACGTGAACTTGTATTACCAGCGGCCGCCCGGCCGCGAGGTCGGCGATGACCCGCTGCTGCAGGCCGGCCAGCCAGGCCGCCTCGTCGGTGCTGGGCGCCGCCGGGGTGTCGGCGCCGGCGGGGGCCGGGGCCAGCCCGGTCGCCACGGCGGCCACCAGCCAAGCGGCGGCGGTCACGATCCGGTGGCCGGGACGGGCGTGCCAGCGCATGTGCTGCATGTGGTGACACGACAGGCCCCGGGCTGCCAGGTTGCGACGCCCTCGTGGCCGGGAGCGGCACGGCCCGGGCCCCATTGCCGGCCGTTGCCCGTTCCGACCCCAGGCTCCTCGAATCCGGCCGCCTGCCAGGCAGGACAGGGCCGGGCTGGCGTGATAACCGTTGATCAGCCCGTGACGCTCGACCTCAAGCGCTACCCCGTCCTGGTCGTCGACGACGAGCAGGACAACCTCGACGCCTTCCGCTTCAACTTCCGCAAGGTGTTCGAGCTGCTGACCGCGCAGAGCGGGCCGGAGGCGCTGGCCCTGCTGGCCGACCACGACGTCGCGGTGATCATCACCGATCAGCGCATGCCGAAGATGACCGGGGTCGAGCTGCTGCGCGAGGCCCAGAGCATCCGGCCCGACGCGGTCGGCATCATCCTGACCGCGTTCACCGACGTCGACGTGCTGATCGAGGCCATCAACCTCGGCCAGGTCTACCGCTACATCACCAAGCCGTGGGAAGCCAAGGAAGTGCGCGGGGTGCTGCAGTACGCCCTCGAGCGCTTCCACCTCACGCGCGAGAACAAGCGCCTGGCCGCGCAGCTGGCCGAGTACACCGGCTACCTCAACCAGCAGATCCACGGCGAGTTCGACTTCGGCAACATCATCGGCGACAGCCCGGCGCTGCGCGAGGTGCTGGGCAAGATCGAGCAGGTCGCGCCGACGGTGTCGACCGTGCTGCTACGCGGCGAGACCGGCACCGGCAAGGAGCTGGTCGCCCACGCCATCCACATCAACTCGCCGCGCGAGGCCAAGCCGTTCGTGCGGGTCAACTGCGCGGCGCTGGCGCCGGGCGTGCTCGAGAGCGAGCTGTTCGGCCACGAGAAGGGCAGCTTCACCGGCGCCGCGTCGCGCCGGCCTGGCCGGTTCGAGCTGGCCGACGGCGGCCCCCTGTTCCTCGACGAGGTCGGCGACCTGCCGATGGAGGTGCAGACCAAGCTGCTGCGCACCCTGCAGGAGCGCGAGTGCGAGCGCGTCGGCGGCCGCGAGACCATCAAG
>JAGPCO010000192.1 GCA_018058095.1 Kofleriaceae bacterium | reverse complement strand
ACAGCTCGACGCCGCGGAAGCCGTAGACCGCGCCGCTCCGGCACGAGCTGAGCGTCGCCTTCTCGCCGTTGATCGTCAGATCGCCGCCCAGCTTGTTGGAGCACGCGGCGACGACCAGGACGACGAGGGGCAGCAGCAGGCGGCGGGGGCTCATGCCGCCATGGTAACCGAGGGCGCGGCGCAACGGCGCAAGGGCGCAACGGCGCAACGGCGCGGCGCGGGCCGGCCCGGCCCACGAAGCCGCTTGCGCGCGGCCCGGCTTGGTTGTGAGATCGAGGGATGCCGACCTACGTGTACGAGGCCATCGTGCCCGACGGGGCCCCCGCGCCGACGTTCGAGTTCCAGCAGCGCATGAGTGATCCGCCGCTGACGACCCACCCCGAGACCGGCCAGCCCATCCGCCGCATCATGACCGCGCCCAACCTCGGGGGCGTCGCCGCCGGCCGCGAGGCAGCGCCCTCGGCCTGCAGCTTCGCCGGCGGATGCGGCCTCGGCCCGTGCGGCTCCGGCGCCTGCGGCGACGAGAACTGATCCGCCGAGCGCGTCGACCCGGCGCCCCGGCGCGGCGGGACGGCCGTGCTCAGCGCCGGCGCCGCTTGCCGGGCGGGCCACCCGGGCGACCGGGCATGCCGGCGCGCCCGCGGGCGCCGCTGCCGGTGCGCGCGGCCAGGCCGAGCCCGTCGAGCTCGATGGCGCCGATCGCGGCCTGGTCGCCGCGCCGGCTGGTGGCCATCGTCGGGTACTCGCCGCGTGACACCTCGACCAGGCCGGCGCCCTCGAGATCGCGCAGCAGGTCGAGCACCGCGCGCTGGCTCGAGCCGCGCAGGCAGCCGCGCCCGGCCAGCTCGAGGAAGCGGTCGTCGTCGTCGGTGCCAGTCGCCAGCGCGGCGATGCGGGTTCGGCCGAAGCGGCCGCCCAGCTCGCCGACCAGCAGCAGCAGGGCGCGGATGGCGCGCGCGTGTTCGGGCGACAGCGCCGCCGCGCTGCGCCCGTGCGCCAGCGCGTCGCAGCTATCGCACGCGCCGCAGCGCCGGCCACGATCGCCCCACTCCTCGTCGCCGAAGTACGCCAGCACGAACTGGCGCCGGCAGCGCGGCCAGTACGCGTACTCGACCATGGTCTTGAGCTTGCCGCGCTCGACCTCGGCCCGCCGCTGCAGGCTGTCGACGTCGAGCGGCGGGAACTGGGCCGGGTCGGGCCGGACCGCGACGTAGGCGCCGTCCTCGTGGCTGAGCCGGAGCAGGCCGTGCTTGTCGAGGATCCGCACGGTGGCGCCGACCGCGGCCCCGCTCGGGTTGCCGGGCAGGACCGCGCGCAGCCGGTCGTCGAGGCCGTCGACCCGGCCCAGCGCCGGCTCGTCCTTGATGGCCTTCCACGCCCCACGCAGCACCTCGGCCGCCGGGTACGACGCCTCGATCAGGAACTCCTGCATGCGCACGTCGCTGTGGTTGAACAGCAGCACACACCGGGTCGGCCGGCCGTCGCGCCCGCCGCGCCCGGCCTCCTGGTAGTAGGCCTCCGGGCTGCGCGGGATGTCGGCGTGGACGACGAGGTGGATGTCGCCCTTGTCGATGCCCATGCCGAACGCGTTGGTGGCGACGATGGCGTCGAGCTCGCCGGCCATGAAGGTGTCCTGCGCCTTCTCGCGGGCGCGGTCGGCCAGGCCGGCGTGGTACACGCGCGTGCGCATGCCGGCCGCCTTGAGCTCGCCGGCGTAACGCTCGGCGTTCTTGCGGGTCGCCGCGTACACCAGCGCCACGCCGCTGTCGCGGGTGCGCACCAGCTCGATGAGCCGGGTCGCCTTGTCGGCGGCGCCACCGATGGGCTCGACCGCGAAGCGCAGGTTGGGCCGGTCGAAGCCGCGCACGTGGACCCGGACGCCGCGCAGGCCGAGCTGCTCGGCGATGTCGGCCCGGACCTCGGGCGTGGCGGTGGCGGTGAAGGCCGCCACCCGTGGCGCCGCCAGCCCGCGCACCACCTCGCCGAGCCGGCGGTACTCCGGCCGGAAGTCGTGGCCCCACTCGCTGATGCAGTGCGCCTCGTCGATGGCCACCAGCGCCAGCCGACCGACCATGCCGCGCAGGGCGTCGACGAAGCGCGGGCTGCGGAAGCGCTCGGGCGCGACGTACACCAGCGTGTACGCGCTGGCGCGGATGCCGTCGAGGATGTCGCGCTGCTCGTCGGGCGAGGCGGCCGAGGTGAGCGCGACCGCGGCCACCCCACGCGCGCGCAGCGCGTCGACCTGATCCTTCATCAGGGCGATGAGCGGCGACACCACCAGGGTCACGCCACCGCCCTCGCCCAGCACGACAGCCGGCAGCTGGTAACACAGCGACTTGCCGGCGCCGGTCGGCATGACCGCCACCACCGGCCGGCCGGCGAAGATGTCGGCGATGATCTCGGCCTGGCCGGGTCGCAGGCCTTCGTGGCCGAACACCGCCAGCCCGCGCGACAGGGCCGCGCTCGCCGCCGCCATGCCGTCGCCTCCACCCTCACGGGCGTGGCCGGCGTGGCCCAGGCTGGTGTCGACGGCTTCCATCGGGCCCCCACCCTAGCAGGCCCCTCCGACAGGCCGATCCGGTCGATCCTGAATCCTTCTGACCGGTTGTGTCCGGGATCCGCCCGGCGGCCGGGCCGCTCAGGAGGCCGGGGCCAGCAGCCGACGCAGGGTGGCGTCGACGGCGACGCTGCCGGCGACGGCGCGGGCGGCGCCGCCCTCCATCACAACCCGGCCGTCGATGATGCCCTGGTACATCTCCCGGTACAGGCCGGCCATCGCGGCCGAGATGCCGAACTGGGTGAAGGTCGGCACCACCGCGTCGAGCGGCGCCTCCTGGGCGACGATGCTGCGGCCGGTGATCGTCGACAGCGCGGCGGCGACGTCGCGCGCGCTCCAGCTCCGCGGCCCGGTCAGCTCGATGACCTGGCGGCCGCGCCCACCCTCGACCAGCGCCTGCGCCGCGACCTTGCCGATGTCGGCGGTGGCCACCTGCGGGAAGGCCAGGTCGGCCGGCAGGAAGGTCGGCAACACGCCCTGGCCGAGCAGGCCGAGCGAGGCGCCCCAGTTGTCCTGGAAGTAGGCCGCGCGCACCGCGGTCAGGGCGGCCCCGGTCGCGCCCAGCTCCTGCTCGGCGTGGTGGACGCTGACGATCGGCCCGGTGCCGCTGGCGTGGTGCGCGCCGACCGACGACAGCAGGACGACGTGCGGCACGGCGGCGGCCCGCACCGCGGTCGCCAGCGCCGCGGTCACGGCGCGGTTGTCGCCGAGCGGGTCGGTCGAGGCCAGGCGCGGCGGCACCAGCAGGTAGGCGCCGCGCACGCCGGCCAGGGCCCGGGTCAACGCGGCGGCGTCGCCGAGGTCGGCCACCGCCACCTCGGCCCCGCGGGCGGCCCACGGCGCGGCGCGGGCGGCGTCGCGGACGACGACCCGGACCGGCTGACCGGCGGCGAGCAAGGTTTCGGCGACGACGGCGCCGGTGTGACCAGAGACTCCTGCGATGGCGAACATGGCGGCTCCTGTGCGGTGCGGGTTGGTTGTGGCCCCACCATGCGGCCGGTCTGCTCATGCTTCCAATCGATGGTAAGTATGCTCGTCATGCAGCGCGTGAATTTCGACAACCTGGCCGGGGTCGACCTCAACCTGCTGGTCGCGCTCGACGCGCTGCTGGCCGAGCGCCACGTGACCCGGGCCGCGCGCCGGCTCGGGTTGAGCCAGCCGGCCACCAGCCACGCCCTGGCCCGGCTGCGCGCGCTGCTCGGCGACCCGCTGCTGGTGCGCGGCGCCGGCGGGGCGCTGGTGGCCACCGCCCGGGCCGAGGCGCTGGTGCCGCGCCTGCGCCAGGCCCTCGACGCCGTGCGCGCGGCGCTGCAGGGCGACCCGCCGTTCGACCCGGCCACCGCGCGCGCCAGCTTCCGCATCTCGACCGGCGACTACGCCGAGCTGGTGCTGCTCCCCGCGCTGATGCGCCGGATCGCGCGCGAGGCCCCGGGCGTCGACCTGTGGGTGGTGACCTCGGCCGACGAGGCCGCCGCCCTGGCCAGCGGCAGCATCGACTGCCTGCTGGCGCCGCGCCGGGCCGGCACCACGCCCGGCCCCGGCACGTACCAGCGGCCGCTCTTCACCGAGACCTTCACCTGCCTGGTCCGGCGCGGCCACCCGGCGGCGGCGCAGCGCCTGACCCTGGCCCGCTACGCGGCGCTCGATCACCTCCTCATCGCGCCGCGCGGCACCCCGGGCAGCTTCGTCGACGACGCGCTGGCCGAGCGCGGCAAGCAGCGCCGGGTCGCGCTGGCGGTGCCGCACTTCCTGGTCGCGCCGCACGTGGTGGCCACGACCGATCTCATCCTCACCGTGGCGTCGCGGGTCGCCGCCGCGGTGGCCGGCCCGCTCGACCTGGTGACCGTGCCGCCGCCGGTCGAGCTGCCCGGCTTCGCCATGGCCCTGTACTGGCACGAGCGGCGCCACCACGACCCGGCCCAGCGCTGGCTGCGCGGGCTCATCGCCGAGGTCGCGGCGGCGGCCTAGCAGGCTGCTGAAGAAGCGGCCTGCTCCGTCGGCAGGAGCCGCCGGCACGGTTTGCTAGTGGACGTCGCTCCGACTCACGGCGGCAGGGTCGCGCTGACGAACGTGACCGCGTCGGCCGCGACCTCGACCGGGAGGTCGACGCTGGTGCCGGCGCCGATCACGGTGACTACGGCCGCGCCGGCGGGCACCCCGACCAGCAGGGCGACCCCTCCCACGCCGGTGCCGCCGCCGGGCAACCAGGTGGTCGGGTCGGACCCGTCGTAGGCGGTCGGGTTGCTGGCGCCAGCGACCTGCGCGGTGGCGGACGCGAAGGCCAGGCCGTCCTGGGTCACGGTCACGACCACCGCGCCGTCGCCCATCGGCGCGATCAGCGCGCTGTCATCGAGGATCTGGGCCCACAGGGCGGCCCGTGGCGCCGGCAGGTCGAGCCGGGTCGCACCGGCCGCCAGCGTGACCCGGCTGGCGACGGTGGTCCCGGCGCTGACCTGCGCCACCCGCGCCGTCGCCGCCACCGGCACGGTGAACGAGCCGTCGGCCGCGGTGGTGAACTCGGCGACACCGACCGTCACGGTCAAGCCGCCGGCGCCGGTGTCGGCGCACCGGCTCGGCTGGCGCAGGTCGGACAGCACACACAGGCGCGCCGGCAGGTCGCCGACCGGGGCGTCGGCGCCACTGGCATCGGCGCCGCCGCCGCCGCCGCCGCCGCCGCCACCGCCGCCACCGCCACCACCGCCGCCGATCGGCGGATAGTGGGTCGGATCGGCGGCGCACCCGGCCAGCACGAGCCCGGCCATGACCACCGCCGGTCCCAGCCGCGCCACCCCTACCGGCCAGCCGCCGCCAATCACTGTGTCCCGCATGCCCGCACTCTACGCCGGCGCCACCGTGGCGTCGAATCCGGCGTAGGCTCTGCAGATGCTGGTCGTGGCCCCGATCACCCGCCGCATCGCCACCATCCTGGCCATCGGCGCCACCGGGCTTGCCTGCTTCGACACCCCGGCCGAGGGCCTGCCCTGTGACCCGCCGGCGTGCCCGCTCGGCCAGGCCTGCGTCGCCGGCCGGTGCACCAGCGACGTGCCCATCGACGCCAGCGTCGGCGGCGACGGGCCGGAGGCGGACGCCGCGCCGTGCAGCGACGGCGACGGCGACGGCGACGGCGTGTGCGACGTCGACGACACCTGGCCGTGTGGCGTGCTGCCCGCCCCGGTGCTGGCCGACGTACGAGTGTCGATCATGGGCGCGATGATCGTCCTGGGGACGAGCGAACTGGTGGCGCTGACCCCGATCACGACCGCCGGACCCCGCGCGTTCGTGGTCAACCGCGGCGCGGCGCTCCAGCTCGAGGCCAGCTACCTCATCGGCGACTGCGCCTGCCCCAGCTGCCTCGACCAGATCGAGTTCGGCCTGGTCCCGGGCGGCAAGCAGGGCTGCCTGTACGCCGGCAACCCCGGGACCTGCACCGCGCCAACGACGGGGCGACTGGCGTTCACCGTGGCCGCGCCGATGGCGCCAGGCCGCCACGACCTGCGCATCGGCCTCGGTCAGGACGTGGCCTGCGGCCTCGGCTCGAGCTGGTGGGCCGACCTGGAGCCCGGCGACGCGGCCACCATCGCCCACCTCTGTGTGCGCTGAGGTGCACCGTGCGCAACCTCGCAGCCGCCACGGCAGCGTGACGATCCCGCTGTCACGCCGCCATCGAACCGGGGTAGGGTCCCGACCCATGCGAGCCAAGGCGACGTGCCTGACGTTGGTGCTGGCGGCGGCGTGTGGTCCGGGGCCCAGGACCGATCCCGGCACCGTGGATGCCCGCCCGAGCTCGACGATCGACGCCGCCACCGGCCCCACCATCGACTCCGAGCTGGCCGACTTCTCGCTGGTGTACGCGCACAGCGGCCAGGAGCTGTACCGCATCGACACCCAGACCCTGGCCCCGGTGCTGATCGGCCCGCTGACCGGGCTCGGCGCGCAGAGCCTGACCGACCTGGCGGTCGACCGCGACGACCACATGGTCGGCGTCACCCTCGACAACCTGGTCAGCATCGATCCGGCCACCGGCGCCACCACGCTCATCCGCGACCTCGGCCAGGACAGCAACCTGACCAGCCTGTCGTTCGTGCCGACCGACCTCGACGACCCGCAGAGCCCCGAGCGCCTGCTGGCGGCGACCGACCAGGGTGAGGTGCTGGAGATCGACCCGGCCACCGGCAGCCTGACCGTGGTCGGCAGCTACGGCTCGACCGCCGGCGGGATCATCCGCTCGAGCGGCGACCTGGTCGCGGTGCGCGGCTTCGGCATCTTCGCCACCGTCACCATCGGCGACACCCTGACCGACCCCGACTACCTGGCCCGGATCGACCCGGTGACGTTCCGTGCCACCCCGCTCGGCATCGGCACCACCTACGATCGCATCTTCGGCATCGGCTTCTGGCGCGGCACGCTGTTCGGCTTCGTCGATCGCGGCAACGGCACCGGCGGCTCGTTCATCGAGCTCGACCCGGTCACCGGCGCCAGCACCCTCATCTCCGACGGCGCCATCCGCTGGTTCGGCGCCGGCGTCACCACCGACGCCCCGATCATCGAGTAGGGCGCCTCGGGCCTCAGCTCGTGACCGCTCCGTGCAGCGGTTACCAGCGTGGGGACCGAGCTGGTCGACCGAAGGTCATTCCTCGCTCGCCCTCGACTGAATCTTCGGCGTGACCGCTGTCTCAGCGGCCCGGCTGGGTGCCCGTGCACCGCTGTACGGGCCATCAACACCGTCATGCCCACTAGCAAGGTGACGGCCGGCGGGGAAGGTCCTCGGCTGGGACTGGCCGACCGCCTGGTCTGATCAGGCCTCCACGACGCTGTCTCGCCGGGCCGAACCCGACACGTTCCGGACGTCGCGCGCCGCCACTCACGCCGTGGGTTGCCACCGCGTCCGCTGGTGCGCCGCCAGCACGCGGGCGCGGCGGTCGGCGACCACCGCCGGGTCGATCGGCGCGACGAAGCGGGGCGGGCTGGGGAAGCAGCCAGCCGGGAAGGCCGGCGCCTCGTGCTCGCGCCGCCACCGCCGCTCGCGCGCCGCCGCGTACGCCGCGCACAGGTACTCGCGGCCGGCCTTGAACGCGTCGCGCCGGTGGCGCTCCGTCGTGTGGCACGGCGGCGCCGCGCCGTGTTTGCTGCGGGTCGGCCGGTCGAGCGGATCCTGCGCCAGCACCGCGGCCCTGCCGAGCGCCGGCGCCTCGCCGCGCGCCGCCGCCGCGTCACGCTGGATGCCGGCCAGCATGCGCCGGACCCGGTGCAGCCGCTGCTCCTCGCGCAGCACGCGCCAGCCCGGCAGCGGCGCCAGGTCGATGAAGTAGGTCTTCACCACCCGCTTGCGCCCCTTCCTCGTCGCCCACCGCCCCACCAGCCGCTCGCGCCCGAGCAGCGCGCTCACGCAGTTCACGCCCGGCCAGTCCTCCGACCGCTCGACCAACCCCTCCTTGACCCCGTGCGCCAGCACATACCTGAGCCGATCCTCCGCCGCGTCGTCATCGAGCACCGCGATGTTCGCCGATCGCCGCTGCCACACCCTGCCCGTCCAGCCCGTCTCCTCCTTGATCGCCTTGGCGACGTTGCTGTTCACGTGCTGAACGAACCGCGCCAGCGTCTCACCATCCGGCGTCGTCAGCAGCGCGTGCCAGTGATTCGACATGAACACGA
>JAGPCO010000191.1 GCA_018058095.1 Kofleriaceae bacterium | reverse complement strand
GCGCTCGGCCTGGCCGGGGTCGACCTCGACGCCGTGCTGGCCGAGGTTCACGGGTAGCAGGGTGTACGCGTCGCGACCACAGCGGCCAGCCGACGCGGCGGCGGTGTGGTGGTGACGACCGATCGCGGGTGGCCGTACAATGCTGCCGATGCGCGCCGCGAGCTGGATGCCGATGATCGCCGCGGTGGCGGCGTGTTCGTTCGAGCCAGCGCAGCCCGCTGACCCGATGATCGGCGTCGACGCCGATCGGCGCGTGGCCGACGCGCCGGTGACGACGGCCCAGGTCGACGCGGCCTGCCCGGGCGGCGACGGCGACGGCGACCGCCTCAACGACGCCTGCGACCCCTGCCCGGACGACGCCGACAACGACGTCGACGGCGACGGCGTGTGCGGCGACGTCGACGACTGGCCGTGCGGGCCGCGGCCGTCGCTGCCGACGTTCCCGTCCTGGAACAACGGGCTGCTGGAGACGGTCACGGTCGGGCACGCCGACATCGACGACGACGGCCCGATCCGGCTGGTCGCGCCGGGCCAGGTGCTCACCGTGCGGGCCGGCTACTCCATCTTCGACTGCGCCTGCACGAACTGCATCGACCAGATCCAGGTCGGCCTGGTCGCCGGCGGCAAGCAGGGCTGCCTGTACAACGGCAACCCGCAGTGCCTGTCGCCGGCCGCCGGCATCTCGACGGTCACCCTCGTCGCCCCGATGGCGCCCGGGCGGTATGACCTGCGCTTCCGGCGCGGCAACGACACGACCTGCGGCACCGGCGCGGACTGGTGGGACAACGTCGTGCCGGATGCGAACACGACCTTCGGCGCCATCTGCGTGCGCTGACCGCGGCCGCCCCGGCCTCGTGGCTACGGCCACGTCGTGCCCATCTTTGCCGGATCGGCCCGGCCGCGGCGCGTGAGCACGAACCCACGCCGCGGCCAGCGGTGGCATGATCCCGACATGGACCGCCCCTTGATGCTCCGTTCGCGCCGCTGGTCCCGACTCGGCCTGCGCGGCGCGGCCGCGCTGGCCCTGGCCGGCGGGTGTACGACCCAGGTCAACCGCGCCGCGCTGGTGCCGCACATGACGCCGATGACCCGTGACGGCGCGCCGCTGCAGAGCACCGGCGAGCTCCAGGTCGGGGCGTCGAGCCTGGCCCACCTGTCGAGCCCCGAGGCCGGCGACGACACCTCGGCGGTCGAGGTGCCGGGCACCCAGGCCGAGGCGGTGCTGCGGCTGGCGCTGGGGGAGCACCTCAGCCTCGGCCTCCTGTACGCCCACGGCTTCGACGCCACCGCCAAGAAGACCAAGGCGACCCAGGTCCCGGTCGACGTCGGCGACGTGCGTGGTTATGGCCTCAGCATGACGGCGTCGCTGCCGACGCGCGACCCGCGCCTGCACATCGGCCTGGGCGCCGAGCTGCTGACCTGGTCGGTGCCGTGGGTCGAGTACGCGGTGTGTGTCGACCCGCTGTGTGGCGACCCGCCGTGGACGCTCATGACCGAGGGGCGCGACCTGGTGTCCCAGCTGGCGGCGAGCGTCATCCCGACCTATCGCACCGGCAACCTGACCTTCTCGGCCGGGATCACCGCGCGCAACCACCCGACCATCGATCAGAAGGGGATCGAGCAAGGGCTCGACCTCGGCGATGACGTGCGCAGCGGCCCGTTCAACATGGTGCTGTCGGCCGGGGCTGGCCTCGAGCTCGGCGCCGGCATGCGCGCCAACGTGGTGCTGTACGTGCCGGTCGATGGCGCGCCGGTCAGCTACGGCCCGAGCGCCGCCGCCAACCTGCTCATCCCGCTCGGGCCTCGCCGCGCCGACCGGACGCCGACGCCGGCGCCACCACCACCACCGGCCGCGCCGACCGGTCCGGGCGGGCTGTAGCGCCGGGCATGTGCGCCGGCGTCAGCGCACGAAGCAAGTGACCCGCTGCCCGACCAGCAGCGGCCCGGGCGCGGCCAGCGCGATCACCACCTCGCGGATCTTGGTGTCGTTGCGCTCGGTCGGGTCGTCCGAGCGCACGTTCTTGCGGCCCATGCGCCGGCCCAGCTCGACCACGGTGCCGCCGAAGTCCTGCCCGGCGTAGGCGTTGGCCCGCACCACCACCTCGGCGCCGAGCGCGACCTTGCCGACGTCGCGCTCGTCGACGTCCATGCGCACCCGCAGCTGGCTGGTGTCGGCCAGCACCACCAGCGGCTCGGTCCCGGGCTGGAAGAACTCGCCGACGCGCACCTTGACCTGCAGCACCTCGCCCGCGAACGGCGCCCGCACGGTGGCCCGCTCGATCGCCGCCGCGGCCTGGTCCCGCCGCGCCTCGGCGGCGGCCAGCTGGGCCCGGGCCAGCTGCACGTCCTCCCGCCGCGACCCGGCCACCACCGCCTGGCCGCGGGCGGCGCTGGCCCGCGCCGCCGCCGCGTCGGCCTCGGCCTGACGCCGGGCCCGCTCGACCTCGTCGACGGTGGCGGCCCCGCTGGCGCCGACCTTGGCCAGGCGGTCGGCCACGCCGCGGCTGAGCTCGGCGCGGGCCCGCGCGGTGTCGGCGTCGGCCAGGGCGGCGCTGATGTCCTCGCGCCGGCTGCCGCGCGCGACCCGGGCCAGCTGGGCCCGCGCCGCGCCGGCCTCGGCCTCGGCCGCAGCCAGCGCGGCCCGCTCGACCGCGACGTCGAGCTCGATCAGGACGTCGCCGGCCGCGACCTTCTGCCCGTCGACGACGGCCACGGTCGCTACCCGCCCCGACACCGCGGCGCCGAGGCGGCTCTCCGGGGCGTGTGGCTCGATCACCCCGTTGCCGGTGACGGTGGCGGCCGGCGGCAGCACCTCGCGCTCGTCGACCTGGCCCGGCGGCGCCGGGGCGACGCGGGCGGCGATGGCACGATCGCCCGCGCGCGGCTCGGTCACGGGTTGGGCCGACAGCAGGCGGACCAGGTTGACCGACATGAGCCCCAGGACCAGCACCGACACGATCAGGAACGGGCGCAGACGCTTCATGACGACCTCGGGTGGGGCGGCTCGACGATGGCGCCGTCCTCGATGTGGACGATGCGATCGGCCAGGTGGAAGATGCGGTTGTCGTGGGTGACGATCACCACCGACGTGCCGCGCTCGCGGCACAGCTCGGTCATGAGGCGGGTCACCTCGAGCCCGACCACGGCGTCGAGGGCGGCGGTCGGCTCGTCGGCCAGCAGCAGCGGCGGCGCGCCGGCCACCGCGCGGGCGATGGCCACCCGCTGGCGCTGCCCACCCGACAGCTGCGCCGGCAGGCTGTGCAGCTTGTCGCCCAGGCCGACCCGACCGAGCAGGGCCGTCGCCTCGGCGGTGGCAGCGCGCCGGCCGACGCCGCGGGTCTCGAGCACGAAGCGGACGTTGTCGAGCGCGCTCAGCGAGGCCAGCAGGTTGTGGCCCTGGAACACGAACCCGATGAGGGCGCGCCGGATCGCCGGCAGCTCGCGCTCGGGCCGGCCGGTGATGGTGTGGCCGAGCAGGGCGACCTCACCGGCGCTGGCGGACAGCACCCCGCCGATGATGGACAGGAGGGTGGTCTTGCCCGACCCCGACGGGCCGACCAGCATGACCAGCTCGCCGCGCCCGACCTCGAGGTCGACCGCGCGCAGGGCCTGGAACGCGAGCGCGCCCTGCCCGAACACCTTGTCGACGCCGCGGGCGGAGATGGCCAGCGGCGCGCTCACCGAAACACCATGCCCGGCTCGAGCTTGCGAATGCGGGCGATGGCCAGCACCGAGGCCAGCACGCACAGCGTGACCATCACCGCCGGCGTGACCAGGACCAGCCAGCGCGGGATGATGACCGCCAGCTGGGCGCTGCGGATGCCCTCGGCCATGAGGCGGACCAGGCCGAGGCCGAGCAGGGAGCCGACGCTGGCGAACAGCAGGGACTGCACCACCAGCAGGCGGGCCAGATCGAGGTTGGTCAGGCCGAGCGCCTTGAGCGTGCCGAACTCGCGCAGGTTGTCGATGACCGACGAGAACATCGACAGCATGACGACGATGAAGCCGACGATCAGGGCGAACCCGGTCGAGATGCCGAAGGTGAGCCCGAGCTGCTGGGCCAGCAGATCACGAACGATGAGGTCGTGGAACTCGGCCCGGGTCATGACCACGGCGGTCGGGACGCGGCGCTGCAGGTCGGCCTTGACCCGGACCGGATCGGCGCCCGGGCTGACGGTGGCCAGCACGAAGCTCAGCTCGTCGCGCTCGATCCCGGCCAGGGTGCGGGCCAGGTCGAGCTCGGCGAAGGTGTAGGCCGGGCCGAACGGGGTCAGGCCCCAGGTCAGGCCGCCGACCCTGACCTTGTAGCCGCCGACCTCGCGGACCGAGCCGAGGTTGACGCCGCCGCCGCGCTCCCGCTCGGCGTCCTCGAAGAAGATGGTGTCGGCCTGGCGCAGCGCCAGCGGGTCACCGGCGACGACGTTGAACGGCCCGCCGAGCATGGTGTCGGTGTCGACGCCGACGACGGTGATGGCCAGGTTGCCGCCGCCCGGCTTGGCGATCGAGGTCCCGGCCATGATCAGCGCCGAGGCCTGGGCGATCCCGGGGGTGGCGCGGGCCTGGTCGAGCAGCGTGGTGCTCATGCGCTGGCCCGGGAGCGCGGCGGCGGTGCCGGGCGGCACCACCCACAGGTCGGCCCCGGCGTTGTCGACGAACTGGGTGTTCTTCTGCAGCAGGCCGAACATCACGCCGAGCTGCTGCGCCGCCAGCACCACCGCGAACACCACCCCGAACAGCGTGCCGATGAACTAGGCCTTGCCGTGCAGGGCCATGCGCAAGGCCAGGCGCGCCACCGCCACCGCCCGCCGCAGCCGACCGCCACGGGCGCGCCCCAGCAGGGCGTCGACGTCGATCGGCGCCGGGCCAGGCCCAGGCTCCGCGCTCACGGCTCGACCTCGCGACCGGCCGCGACCCGCAGCAGCGCACGCGCCAGCGCCAGCTCGGCCCGGGCCTGGATCTCGGCCACCTCGGCGTCGACCAGCCGGCCCTCGGCCTCGATGACCCGGAGCTGCAGCTCGACCCCGTCGGCGAAGCGCGTCTGCGCCACGCCCCGCTCGGCCCGGGCCGCGTCGACCAGCGCGCGCGCTGCCCGCAGCGCCACGCGCCGGGCCTCGACCTGGTGCCAGCGCTCGCGCACGCGATCGCGCCCGGCCGCCCGCGCGACCTCGAGCCGCGCGCCGGCGGTGCGCGCGCTGGCGTCGGCCAGGTCCTGGCGCGCCAGCAGGCCGCGATCGAGTCTCCAGCCCAGGCGCACGCCGGCGGCCCAGCTGGCCGCGCGCCCGGAGAAGCCGTCGGCGTTGCTCAACCGCTCGCTGGCGAAGACGGCGAGCTGCGGCCACCACGCCGCGCGCGCGGCGGCGACCTCGGCCGCCGCGACCCGGGTCGCACCGACGGCGACGGCGACGTCGGCGCTGCGCTCGGCGCCCGGCAGCCACGCCGCCAGCGGCGCCTCGGCGGCATCCGGCACCGCCAGCTTGGGGGCGGGCGCGGCCGGCCCGACCTCCAGCCCGGTCGCGCGGGTCAGGTCCGACGCGCTGACGACGATGAGCAGGCCCGCGTCGGCGTCGAGCTTGTCGGCCCGCGCCACCTCCGCGCGGGCCCGCGCGACCTCCAGCTCGACCGCCAGGCCGGCGCCGGCGCGCGCGGTCGCCACCTCGAGCTGGGCCGAGGCGGCGGCGCGGGCGCTGGTGGCGGCCGCGCGCAGGGCGTGGCCGCCGACCCACCGGTAGTACGCCTGCACGACCTGCTCGGCCAGCACGCGGCCACGGTCGTCGGCGCTGGCGCCGGCCTGCTCGGCGCGAGCCCGGGCCGCCCCGACGCGGCGCCGCGCCCCGAGGTCGAGCACCGGCACGGTCAGCTCGAGCGCGGCGTCGACCTGGTCGATCGGGACGATGGTCGCGCTCAGGCTGCCGCCGCTGCCATCGGGGATCGTGACCGCGGTCGCGAACTGGTTGCGCGCGTAGCTGGCCGACGCGGCCAGGCGCGGCCACAGCTCGGCCCGCGCGACCGAGGTCTCGGCCCGCGCCTGCGCCACCACCGCCTGCTGTTCGCGCGCGACCGGGCTGCGCCGGCGCGCCGCCTCGAGCAACGCCGGCAGCGTCGGCGCCGGCGCGGCCAGCGCCGCCGGCGCGCCGGTCAGGGCCACCACCAGCAGCGCGATCAGCGGGCCCCCACGGCCGGGCCAGGCCTGGCTCACGACGCCCTCCGCGGCGCCGTGCGCAGCTGGGCCAGGACCCGGGTCAGGACGTCGGTCAGCTCGGCTCGCATGGCCGCGGGGACGGCGGCGAAGCCGTCATCGAAGGCGGTCGCGCGCTCCCCGACCATCTCGTCGACGATGGCGGCGCCGGTGCGGGTGATCGCGACCAGGCGCTGGCGGCGATCGATCGGGTCCTCGTGCCGGGTCGCGAGGTCCTGCTCGACCAGGCGCTGCACCACCACGCTGGTCGCCGACATCGACAACCCGATGGCCTCGGCCAGGCGCGATACCGGCTGCTCGCCGTGCTGGTGCAGCTCCTGCAGCACGATCATCTGCGGCAGGGTCAGGCCGGACTCCTGCACCACGGCCAGGGCGCTGCGCGCGCCGGCCGAGCCGACCCGCAGCATGAGCTCGTTGAGGAGGTGGCCCAGGCTACCGGCGCGCTTGCTCACGGCCGCACCATGGGCAGGCATGGCGCGGCTGGCAAGATGGTTCGGACTACAAAACTATCAGAGGCGCGGAATCATTGCACAAAATTCGTGCGAAACGTTCAGCGGCTCTCACCCGCCCGGCACGAACACCAGGCGCAGCGCGAAGGTGGACGAGGTGGCGCCGCGGTACGAGAAGCGCCAGTCGGCCGCCAGCTCCTCGACACACGTCGCGACCTCGGCCATCGGTGTGGTGCTGGCGCGGGCCTCGGCGTCGCTCACGCTGCCGTCGGGGTCGACCGTGAAGCGCAGCTCGACCCGGCCGGTCAGGCGCGGATCGGCGGCCAGCGCCCGCTTGTAGCAGCGCTGCAGCGCTGCCATGTACCGGCCCTGGATGGTCGGGTTGGGATCGAACTCGGTGCCCGCGTGCGGGCCGACGGCGATCGGCCGCCCGAGCGAGACCCGGGGCGCGGCGGCGGCCTCGCGCTTGGGTCCCTGGCCGACGATCTCGCGCCGCGATCCAGGCAGCGTCCAGGCCGGGACGCTGGCCTCACCGACCAGGACCGACTCGTCGCGGGCGACCCGGCCGTCGCCGAGGCGGACCTGCAGGCCCTGGTCGCGGGCCCGCGCCAGCTGGCTGGCGAGGTCGGCGCCGGGCGCCCGCGCGCCGGCGGTGGGCAGCGGCCCGACGCCGCTGCCGAGGTCGGCCGCCAGCGCGGCCAGGTCGAGTGGCCGGGCCGGAGCGTCGGGCCGCGCCGACGACGGTCGCGCCGCCGGCGCCGTCGCCGCCAGCGCCGAGGTCCGCGGCACCGCGGCGCCCGCGTCGGGCGGGCGCGCCGGCACCTCGGGCGCCGTCACCGTGACCAGCTCGAACTCGGCGTGGGCTGGCGCCGCGGTCGGTGGCGCGAACGCCGCCGCGAACGGATCCAGCGCCGGATCGGCCTGGCCGGCGACGATGGCCAGCGCCAGGTGGCCGCCGAAGGACAGCGCCAGGATGAGGGCCATCCGCGGGTCGACGCGGCGGTACCACGGGGTCAGGAGAGGCGCGAGCAGCTCGTCGGTTGGCATGGCTGCCATGCCAACGCACCAGCGGCGGGTTCGATCTGGGCTGGCGCCCGGGCTACAGTGCGGCCGTGCCCCTGCCCCGCCCCGCCTGCGTCGTGCGCTCGTCGCTCCTGGTCCTGCTCGCCACCACCGCGACGGGCTGCAAGAAGAAGCCGGCCAGCTCGACCACCAGCCGCTGGCACGACCTCGGCGCCCTGCCGGTCCAGGTCGAGGCGCCGACCAGCGCGACCGTGGGCCAGACCGACGCGCCGCGCGGCGGACAGGCCCCGGCCATGCTGGTCAGCGCGCGCGAGTGCATCACCATCGTCGCCCGCAGCAGCAGCAGCGACCCGGAGCTGGCCAGGACCGAGCTGGCCAGCGCGGCCGCGGCCGGCAACCAGGTGGTGGGCGCGCAGGAGGAGCTGGCCGGCGGCGGCTGGGTGCTGCCGGTCCGACGTGGCGACAAGGCCTGGTTCGTGGCGCATCGGACCCTCGATGGCGTCGGCTATCGATGCGAGCCGTTCGCGGCGCGGGCCGAGGTCGGATGCGAGCGCCGGATGTGTGCCTCGCTGCGGACCCGGCCGCTCGGGGCCGGCTCCGGCGGCAGCGCCGGCTCCGGCAGCGCCTCGCCCTGACCGAGCGCCACGTCCTGTGCGACCA
>JAGPCO010000093.1 GCA_018058095.1 Kofleriaceae bacterium | reverse complement strand
ACTCGACCAGGCGGGCGACGTCGGGCTCGTCTTCGATGATGAGGACCCGTCGCGGCACGTCGGCAGGATAGCGCGACCGGCGCCGGCGCCGACCGGGCCGCGACGTAACAAAGGCGTAACCCGGGCCAGCCGGCGGCCGGGGCACGATGGCCCCGATGCGACCCGCGCTCCGCCGCCCTCGCCCCGTGTCCACCTCGCGCCAGGGCCTGGTCCCGATCGCCAGCCTGCTGGGGCTCCTCGCCTGCAGCAAGCCCGACGCGACGCCACCGCCGGGCACCGGCACCGGCGGGGGTAGCGGGACCGGGGCGGCGCCGGTCGCCCCGGCGACCAAGGTGCGCGTCGCGGCGGCGGCGGATCTCGGCCCGGCCCTGGTCGAGCTCGGGCGGACCTTCACCGCCGCCACCGGCATCGAGGTGGTGGCCGACACCGGCTCGACCGGCCTCCTGGCCAAGCAGATCGAGGGCGGGCGCGAGGTCGACCTGTTCGCCGCCGCCGACGTCAGCTACGTCGACAAGGTGGTCGCGGCGGGCGCCTGCGACGGCGCCAGCAAGAAGCTGTACGGCCGCGGCCAGCTCGTGATGTGGGTCGCCAGCGGCGGGGTGGCGGCGCCGACCGGGCTGGCCGACCTGACCGACGCGCGGTTCAAGAAGATCGCCATCGCCAACCCCGACCACGCCCCGTACGGCCGCGCGGCCCGGGCCGCGCTGACCAAGGTCGGCGTCTACGATCAGCTGACCAGCCGGCTGGTGCTGGGCGAGAACGTGCGGGCCACGCTGCAGTACGCCCAGACCGGCAACGTCGAGGTGGCGATCGTCGCCCGCTCGCTGGCGCTGGCGACCGAGGGCGGCGTCAGCGTCGACGTGCCGGCCGACACCCACCCGCCGCTCGACCAGGCGCTGGTGGTGTGCGGCCGCGGCGCCGGCGCGGCGGCCGGTCAGAAGTTCGCTGACCACATCACCTCGGCCGAGGGCCGCGCCGTGCTCGCTCGCTTCGGCTTCGCCCCACCCGGGCCCTAGCAGGCTGCTGAAGAAGCAGCCTGCTAGAGGGCCCGCGGCGCGGCGCACCGATCTCGACGGATTGTTCCAGCCACGGTGATGGTCGGGCCGGGCGCGAGGTGCCAAGGTCGGCCCGCCGTGGAGCTCCGCATCATCCTCGTCGTGGCGCTGGTCCAGCTGGTCAACACGCTGGACTTCATGATGGTGATGCCGCTGGGGCCCGACTTCGCCGCCGCGCTCGACATCGATCAGTCGATGATCGGCATCATCGGCGGCAGCTACACCGCGGCCGCCGCGGTCGCGGGCATCGTCGGCGCGCAGCTGCTCGACCGCTTCGACCGTCGGCGCGCGCTGGTGGTGGCCATCATCGGCCTGGCCGGCGCCACCGCGCTCGGCGGCCTGGCCACCGGCCTGCCGACGCTGCTCACCGCCCGCGTGCTGGCCGGCCTGTTCGGCGGCCCCGCCACCTCGCTGGCGCTGGCCATCGTCGCCGACACCGTGCCGGCCGAGCGGCGCGGACGGGCCATGGGCATCGTCATGGCCAGCTTCTCGATCGCGTCGGTGCTGGGGGTGCCGGCCGGGCTGGCCATGGCCCGCCACGGCGACTGGCGCACCCCGTTCTTCGCCGTCGGCGTGCTCGGCGTGGTCGCGGCGGTGATCGCCCGGTCGGCGCTGCCGCCGCTGACGGCGCACCTGGGCGGCCCGCGCCACGCCCGGACCCGCGCGCGCGACCTGCTGGCGCGCCCGGCCATGCGCTGGGCGCTCGGCGCGGCGGCGCTGCTCATGCTCAGCGTGTTCATGCTCATCCCGAGCATCTCGCCCTACCTGCAGAACAACCTGGCCTACCCGCGCGCCGACATCGAGACGCTGTACCTGGTGGGCGGCCTGGTCAACCTCGGCGTGCTCCAGCTGACCGGCCGGCTGACCGACCGGATCGGGCCGGTCCCGGTCTCGGTCGCCGGCCTGGTCGTGGTGTCGGTGTCGGTGGTGTCGGGGTTCCTGCTGGCGCCGCCGCTGCTGCCGGTGATGGCGGTGTTCATCCTGTTCATGGCCTCGAGCTCGCCGCGCTTCGTGCCGCTGCAGACGGTGGCGACCCGCCTGCCCGCGCCGCACGAGCGCGCGCAGTACATGTCGCTGCAGTCGGCGGTGCAGCACCTGGCCTCGTCGGCCGGGGCCGGCCTGTCGTCGCTGCTGCTGGCCGAGGGCCCGGGCCGGGCCCTGATCGGCATGCCGCTGGTGGCCGGCCTGTCGCTGGCGCTCGCGCTGCCGGTGCCGATCTTGCTGGGCATCGCGGCCCGCGCCGCCGCGCAGGCCCGGCCAGGCGCGGGCGCGCCATGAGGCGGCTGCACCTGGCCACCTGCGCCACCCTGCCCGAGCCCGATCCCGACGCCGCGCCGCTGACCGCCGCGCTGGCCGCGGCCGGCATCGAGGCGAGCTGGGTCGACTGGCGCGCCGGCGTGCCGGCGTCCGACGCGCCGACGCTGCTGCGCTCGACATGGGACTACAGCGAACACCTGCCGGCCTTCCTGCGCTGGTGCGACGCGGTCGACGCCGCCGGTGGGCTGCTCAACCCGGTCGCGGTGGTGCGCGGCAACGTGCACAAGGCCTACCTGCTCGAGCTGGCCCGGCGTGGCGTGCCGGCGGTGCCGACCGCGCTGGTGGCGCCGGGCACGAGCGCGGCCGAGGCGATCGCGCTGGCGGGAACGCGCGGCTGGGGCCGGGTGGTGATCAAGCCCGAGGTGGGCGCGGGCTCGCGCGGGGCCGGGCGGTTCGACCTGACCCACGCCGACGGGCAGGCTGCCGCCGCCGCGCACCTCGCCCACTGGTGCCGGTCCGAGGCCATGCTGATCCAGCCCTACCTGGCCGCGGTCGAAGGCGTCGGTGAGCGCTCGCTGGTGTGGATCGCCGGCGCCTTCACCCACGCGGTGCGCAAGAGCCCGCGCTTCGCCGGCGACGCCGAGGCCATCACCGGGCCGTTCCCGATCGACGACGACGAACGCGCGGTCGCCAGCGCCGCGCTGGCCCCGCTGGCCGATCAGCTGCTGTATGCGCGGGTCGACCTGGTGCGGGACGACGGCGGTCAGCCGTGCGTGATGGAGCTCGAGCTGATCGAACCGTCGCTGTTCTTCGCCCGGCATCCGCCGTCGCTCGAGCGCCTGGTGGCGGCGCTGGCCGCGCGCCTGGGCGGCTGACGCCGACCTGCACCGAGCAGGGCACGAGCACCGCCACGGCGCGGCGTCTCGCCGCGCCCTGCTACAGCGCGGCCAGGATCCGCGCCGCGCCGGCGCCGTCGACGCTGGCGCCGAGCGCGTGCGCCAGCTGGTGGCGTCGGCTGGCGTCGCCGACCAGCGCGGCGATGGCCACCCCGAGCGCGACCGGCGCCACGTCGGCGAGCTCCTCGCCGCCGGCGATGAGGCCCGCCGCGGCGTGGGCGGCGGCGTTGTCGCGCTGGTCGGCGACGATGGCCCAGGCCATGGTCGGACGGCCGAGGTAGGCCAGCTCGGCCAGGGTGCCGCCGGCGGCCGACAGCACCAGGTCGGCCTGGCCAAGGCGGGTCAGCAGGTCGGGCGGATCGGTCCACACGCGCAGGTCGGCCAGGCCCGCGCGCGCGTGCACCACCGCCGCGGCCAGCGCCGCGTGGTCCGCGAAGCCGGGGCCGATCACCACGTCGACCGCGACCGGCAGCGCCGGCAGCGCCGCGACCACGTGGGCGGTCGCGCCGACCGGATCGCTGCCGCCCATGGTGACCACCAGGCGCCGCGCCACCGGCGCCAGCGGCGCCCCGCCCCGCCCGGCCGCGGTCAGCGCCGGGCGCACCACCTGGAAGCCTCGGCCGAGCAGGTGCCGATGCGCGCCAGGGTAGCGCCCGGCCCAGGTCTCGGCCCCGAGGTTGCCGTTGACGACGATCGACCCGGCCGGCACGTCGAGCCCGAGATCGTCGAAGATCACCAGCTGGCAGGCCGCGTCGACGCCGGCCTCGGACCAGACCTGTCGCCAGGCCGCACCATCGACGGCCACCACGTCGGCGGCCACGGCCGCGGCCACCAGCGCGGCCCGGCGCGCGGGGGCGGCGTCGGCGCAGGAGAGGAGGTCGACCGCGCCGACCAGGCGGGTGGCCAGGCCCGGGGCGGCGCAGGTGAGCAGGCGCACCTCCCATCCGGCCAGGCGCGCCGCGGCGATCAGGCCCCCGGCGCGCGCCAGGTGGCCCAGGCCCACGGCCGGGCCGCCGTCGGCGCACACCAGCAACCGGCGGGTCACGCCACGCGCTCGACCATGGCGCGGGTCTCGTCGATGCCCAGGCGCGGCTCGGCCGAGTCGCTGCAGTAGACGTAGCCCTCGGGCAAGGCCCGACCCGGGCGCCCGGTCACGGCGGCGTGGAACTGGAACTCGGGCCAGATGACCATCAGCTCCTCGAGATCGCTGGCCCGGCGCGACTCCTCGCTGGAGATCAACGTCTCGTGCAGCTTCTCGCCCGGGCGGATGCCGACCACCTCGCGCGGCACGCCCGGCGCCATGGCCTCGGCCAGCGTGCCGATGTCGGTGGTCGGCAGCTTGGGGATGAAGATCTCGCCGCCTTGCATCAGCTCGAGCCCGCGCGCCACCAGCGCCACCGCCTCCGGCATCTCGATCCAGAACCGGGTCATGCGGTCGTCGGTGATGGTCAGGCGACCGGCCGCGCGCTGGCTGCGGAACAGCGGGATGACGCTGCCGGCCGAACCCATGACGTTGCCGTAGCGGACCACGGCGAAACGCGTCGGCAGATCGCCCGAGTACGCGTTGGCGGCGATGAGGAGCTTCTCCATGCACAGCTTGGTCGCGCCGTACAGGTTGGCCGGGGCCACCGCCTTGTCGGTCGACAGGGCGATGACCCGGTCGACCCGCTGCTCGATCGCCGCCTCGATCAGGTTGCGCGCGCCGTGGACGTTGGTGGCGACGGCCTCGATCGGGTTGTACTCGCAGATCGGCACGTGCTTCATGGCCGCGGCGTGGACCACGACGTCGACCCCGCGCAGGGCGGTGCGCAGGCGATCACGATCGCGGATGTCGCCGACGAAGAAGCGCAGGCGCGAGTCCTGGACCTGCCGCTCCATCTGGTAGTGCTTCTGCTCGTCGCGCGACAGCACGATGAGCTTCTTGGGCGAGCCCCAGCGCAGGGCCGACTCCACGAACGCACGCCCGAACGAGCCGGTGCCGCCGGTGATGAGCACCGTGCGCCCGGACAGGGCCTGCAGGCTATGCGCGAGGCGGGCTTTGAGCAGCGAGGTCGGCGGCATCGAGGTTCCTCCCGGAAGGGGCGACGGATGGCAGCGAGCGCGAGGGGCGCTGGCCGAGGACGGTGACCAGGGCGTCGACGACGCGGGTGGCGTCGGCGGCGGTCAGGCCGGAATAGAGGGGCACGCTCAGCGTGTGCTCGTAGTACTCGGCGGCGCCCGGCAGGGGCCGGTCGGCGTCGGCGCCGAGGCGGCGCCGGTGGTAGGGGTGCATGGGCAGCGGCATGTAGTGGACCTGGGTCCCGATCCCGCGCGCGCGCAGCTCCGTCATCACCGTGCCGCGGTCGACCCCGGCGCGCGCGAAGTCGACCCGCAGCGCGCACAGGTGGTAAGCCGAGGTCCGCCCCGGCAGCTCGACCGGCGGCGCGACCAGGGCGGCGGCGCCGGTCCCGAAGCGGTCGGCGATGAGCGCCTGGTAGGTGGTGATCAGGGCCCGGCGCTCGGCCAGGAAACGCGGCAGCTTGCGCAGCTGGCTGGTCGCGAGCGCACAGGCCACGTCGCTCAGGCGGAAGTTCCAGCCCTGCTCCTGCACCTCGTAGTACCAGGGCCCCGGGCTGGGCGTGCCCAGGCGGGCCGGGTCGCGCTCGACGCCGTGGTTGCGCAGCTTGTCGACCTGCCGCTTGCGCGCGAGGTCGCGCGTGAACACCGCCCCGCCCTCCCCGGCGGCGACGTGCTTGACCGGGTGGAAGCTGCACACCGCGAAGTCGGCCAGCCCGCTCGGCACCCGCTGGCCGGCCCAGGTCGCGCCGAGCGCGTGGCAGGCGTCCTCGACGAGGACCAGGCCGTGGCGATCGGCCAGGGCGCGAAACGCGTCCAGCTGGGCGGGCTGGCCGGCCAGGTGGACCACGGTGAGGGCCCGGGTGCGCGGGCCGATCAGCGCGGCGGTGGCCAGGGCGTCCATCAGCCCGGTCCGGGCGTCGACGTCGGCGAAGCGCACGCTGGCACCGACCGCGTAGGCGGCGGACGCGGTGGCCGAAAAGGTGATCGCGGGGACGATGACCTCGTCGCCCGGGCCGAGGCCAGCCGCGGCGTAGGACAGCTGCAGCGCCGCGGTGCCGCTGGCGCACGCGCTCACCCCGGGCACGCCGGTCAGCGTCGACAGCGCCGCCTCGAACCCGGCCACCCGGGGCCCACCGGTGAGCTCGCCGCCGCCACGCAGGACCTCGACCACCGCGGCGACGTCGTCGTCGTCGACCTGGTGGCGGCCGTACGGCAGGAAGGTGGGCGATCCAGCCTCGCTCATACCGCGTCCCGCTCGATCCAGATCGGCACGGTCCGCTCCTGGCCCTTGTGGTCGGACTTGAACTCCGAGCGCAGGCGACCTACGTCCATGTCCATGATGGCCCGCGCCAGCGCCCGCATCTCGTTGGCGACGTCGCGGACGCGCTCGCCGGTCACCGCCGGCTTGCGCAGATCGATCGAGCGCCGCATCTCGTCCGACAGCTTGAACGTCGCCGACACCGGGGCCGACACCAGCAGGTAGTCGGAGAACATCTTCGACATGCGCTCGATGACCTCGCGATCCTGCTCGGTCACCAGCATGTTGCCGACCAGGATCACGCCGAACCGCAGCAGGCTGTCGACCATCTCGTCGGCCAGGGCCGGGTCCTCGCGCCGGAGCTCGGCGATGACCCGCTGGATCGGCCACACCTCCCCCTCCCCGGTCAGCAGGCGGTCGAGGCGGTCCCGGCTGGCGGCCTGCTCGGGCAGGCGGCGCAGCACCCGCTGCACACACGCCTTGAGGAAGGCGAACGCGTTCTGCAGCGAGGTCAGCTGCGGGGTCATCACCAGCACCTTGATGTCGGCGGCGGCGACCAGGTCGACCGTGTTGTACGCGGTGCCAGCGCCGAGGTCGATCATGACGACGTCGCCGCCGACGTACGACAGCCCGCGCAGGAGGCGCATCTTCTGGGCCGAGTTGATGTTGGCCGCGCCCGGGCGAGAGGTGCCCGGGATGAAGCGCAGGTTGGGCTGGTCGGTCGCCATGGCCGCGTCGGCCAGGTTCTCGATCTCGTGGTCGAAGAACGCGCCGAGCCCGGGACCGGGCCGGGTCACGCCCAGCATCGAGTGCAGGTTGGCCGCGCCGAGGTCGCCGTCGACCAGGGTGACGCGGTGGCCCATCCGACCGAGGGTGACGGCCAGGTTGAGCGAGACCAGGCTCTTGCCGACGCCGCCCTTGCCGCCGGCGATGGCGACGATGCGGCCGGCGCGCGGGCGGGCACGTTCAGGGCGCGATGCCATGGCTTCCTCCTCGGGCGACGCGGCCGCGGCTGGCCAGGGCCCGCGCCGCCGCCGCGGTGAAGGGCAGCGCGGTGCGCACGCTGTCCTGGACGCTCTCGAACAGCCGACGCGAGGCGGCCAGGTAGACCTCCTCCGGCGCCTCGTAGGTCGCGACCTGGTGCGCACGCGCGATCTCGCGCTGGGCCAGCATGGCGACCCAGCCGAGCGGGGCCAGGGCCCGGCGCAGCCGCCCCTCGGCCAGCACGAGGCCGTCGGGATCCTGCCCGGCCGCCTGCAGGCAGGCCTGGGCCAGCGCGTCGGCCCGCCGGAGCCGGCGCGCCATCTGGCTCATGTGCCGGGCCAGGCGTCGGCTGCGGGCGATGGGATCGATGCCGGCCCCGACCTCGGCCAGCGTGGTGGCGACGTCGAACCGGGGCTGGGCGGTCAGCTCGGCCAGCAGCTCGGCCAGCGGCCGATGCGCCATGCCCTCGATGTAGGCGCCGCCCTCGGTGCAGTTGATCAGCTGGACCGTGCCGGCGACGCGGGCCGCCTGCTCGACGAACCAGCGGTGGAACATCGTGAACATGAAGCTCGACGGCACGGTGCCGCCGTAGTAGCCGGGCAGCTCGATCGCCCGCTCGCGTGGCGCGGCCGGGCCGCCGGCCGCCTTCATCTCGGTGAAGCCGGCGCTCCAGCCCTCGACCTTGACCGTGCCGTCGGCGCCGACCACGGCCCGGGCCTCGCCGTCGCAGCTGGTCGGCACGTAGTAGCGCCCTCCCGCGAACGACAGATCGAGGCCGACGAAGGCGATCGGATCGCAGCCCCAGCGCATCGCCAGCGACAGGGCGCTGGTCGCGACCGAGCCGCCGCCAGGGGCCTGGGCGTTCTCGCCGAACGCCGCGTACATCCAGTCGTCGAGCGCGGCGTTGGCGGCCAGCGTCAGGTAGCGCGGCGCGCCGAGCGCGAACAGCTCGGGGTGCACGGTGGCGCCGTTGACCACCGCGGCCACCCCGCTGAGATCGCAGCCCTCGAAGTGGTAGCGCACGTCCTGTGGGTCCACCGTCAGCACCAGGTCGGGCACGACCCCGGCCGCCAGCAGCGGGCGCAGCGAGTGCGAGAACGCGGTGATGATGGCGTGGCCGCGCGCGGCCCGCAGCTGGGCCACGTTGCCGGCCAGCGACGGCCCCGGCGCGCAGATGATCATCGGCTTGCCGGCGAAGCGGTCGCCGACGGCGGCGATCGACGGCCAGCGGGCGATGTGCGGCAGGTTGGCCGCGCCCTGGGCGATCCAGGTCCGGGAGAACGCCGTGACCGTGTTGCGGTGGATGCGGAGGTCGGACAGGCCGGCGTGGATGGCCTCGGTCGTGGCGTCGGCCAGGCCGCGCAGGTCGGCGTCGAGGCCACGCAGGGTCAACCGGGTCGGCGGGCATGGGTCCATGGTCCGCACCGCCAGCGTGGCCTCGGTCGCCTCGGTCACCGTCAGCACCGGGGCCGGGTAGCTGGTCGCGCCGATGGCCATCATGCGGACCTGGCCGAGCGCGCCGAGGATCTCGGCCACCGGCTCGAGCCCGGGGCCGACGAACACCACCAGGTCGGTCTCGACGTCCCACACCGCCGGCAGCATGGCGTCGGCCAGGCAGGCGACGCCGAGCGGGGAGCGCAGCAGCTCGGCGTCGGCCGGCAGCGGCCGGCTGCGCCAGCGCTCGACTACCGCCTCGGCGCCGCGCGCGCCGACGAGGGCACGCTGGGCCGCGCCCAGCGCCGGCCCGGCCTGCTCGAGCTCACCGGCGCCGGGCTCGACCCGGTGCAGGCTGGCGCGGATGACCCGGGTCTGGTGTGCCGCGGCCAGCGCGGCGATGACGTCGCCGGCGACGATCGCCTGCGACAGGGCCTCACCGGCCTCGGTCAGCGCGACCAGGTGGTCGGTCCAGGCCTGCAAGGTGGCGCCGGCGGAGCCCGCGGGCGCGGGGGTGGGGGTGGGATCAGCCATGCTGCACCTCGGCCGAGGCCCAGCTCTTCTGCTCGACCTCGCGATTGAGCGCGGCCAGGTCGGGGTGGTGGCGCAGGTGGTCGACCACGTCGCGGTAGCTGCGCCGCCCGCGGTCGAGGTCGAGGTCGGCCCAGACCCGCCGGACCAGGCGCAGGTCGGCCTCGGTGTCGACGGTCAGGCGCAGGTCGGCGTCGTCGTGTTCGGCCACGACCTGACGGATCACGAAGCGACGCGGCATCTCCATCAGGTGCGCGGTCACGTGCTCGCGCGCCGCCGGCGACCGGGCCAGCCGGGCCAGCCGGGCCAGGACGTCACGGTGCATGGCCTCGACGTCGAGGCCGCGCGGGAACGACCGGACGTGGGTGTTGGACACGTAGTCGGCCGGTTCGCCGTCGAGCAGCGCGCCGACCACCGCGTCGATCACCTCGGGGTCGAGCAACGGGCAGTCGGCCGTGACCCGGACCACGACGTCGGCGTGGAAGGCGCGGGCCGCGCCGAGGTAGCGCCGCAGCACGTCGTGGGTGTCGCCGCGGAACACCCCGGCCCCGGCGGCAGCGGCCTCGCCCGCGACCTGCTCGTCGAGCGGCTCGTCGGTGGTGGCCACCACGACCTGGTCGATCGAGCGCGCGGCCGCGGCCGCGGCCACGACCTCGGCCAGCATCGAGCGCCGGCCGATCGGCATCAGCACCTTGCCCGGCAGCCGGCTCGAGCCCATCCGGGCCTGGATGATGGCGACGGTCCTCATGGCGTGGCGACGCCCGCGGCGTCGGGCTTCTCGAACACGTGGTAGGTGCAGTCGTCGTAGCCGCGGCTGGCGTCGAGGAAGCCGGTGCGGAGGCGACGCAGGCCGGGGAACTGGGCCTGCCAGCTCGCGCCGTGGTCGCGCTTCCACAGCGCGCCGGCGTGGCCGCGGTAGGCCACCTCGACCTCGCGCTCGTGGTCGTACTCGATGGCGACCAGGTACCGCCGGCTGACCCGGTACATCTCGGACAACGCGCGTGGCAGGTCGGCCGGGGCGATGTGGATGAGCACGCCGCTGGTGAAGACCAGGTCGAAGCGGGCGTCCTTGAACGGCAGGTCGAACGCCGTCCCTGGGACCACCGCCAGCTCGGGCCGCGCCTGGTGGGCGTGGATCACCGCGTCGTCCTGCGGCTCGACGCCCCAGGTGCTGGCGACGCCGAGGTCGCGCAGGTAGCGCAGGTTCCAGCCGACGTTGCAGCCGACCTCGAGCGCGCTGCCGACGTCGAGCCCGACGAGGAGCTCGCGCCAGACCTCGCGCCGGGCCGGGCGCTCGCCGTCGTTGCGGCGGGTGTAGTCGCGGCCGAACTGCGAGCGCCAGAGGGCCAGCTGCGGGGTGATGTCGGGCTCATGCATGGGGGTGCCACTCCAGGACGAGGAGGTCGCCGCGGTCGGTGCGGCGTCGGGTGCGCTCGCGGAACCCCGCGGCGCGGAAGCAGGCCAGGCTGGCCAGGTTGTCGGCCAGGATCTCGGCGCGCAGTGGCCGGGTCGCGCCGGCGCACAGCGCCAGCAGCGCGGCGCGGCCCAGGCCGCGGCCGCGCGCGGTCTTGCTCAGGGCGATGGACACCTCGGCCACCTCGGGCGGGCGCGCCGCGCCGACCCGGACGACGCCGACCGGCTCGGCCGCGCCGGCCGGGCCGAGCACGTCGAGGACCAGCAGCTGGGCCTCCGGATCAGCCACGGCGGCGGCGAACCAGCGCTGGTGCTCGTCCCAGTCGAGCGGGCGCGGGTCGCGCGAGCGGGCGCGCACGTCGGGCGCGCCGTTCCAGCGGAACACCGCCTCGCAGTCGGCCGCGCCGGCCCGGCGCAGGCGCACCGTCGCCAGCGGGGTCAGCGTGTCGCGCCGGTCGACCCGGCCGGGGGCAGCGCCGGCGCTCACGCCACCAGCTCCCACGCCAGCGGCGTGCCGCGGCGGATCGCGCCCCGGGCCCGGCGCCCGATCAGGCCCCGCAGCTCGCGTGGTGGCAGGCCGTGGCCCGGCCGGATCGAGCGGACGTTGGCCCGGGTGAAGGGCTCGCCCGGGCCGATGTCCTCGACCGCGTACAGGGAGCGGCGGAACGCGGCCGAGCCCGACTCGGCCGCGGCGCGGGCCGGGGCGCCGTCACCCAGGGCGGCCCAGGCCGCGCGGCAGCCGCGCACGACCTCGGCCATCTCGGCTGGCTCGAGCGAGAACGCGGCGTCGGGGCCGCCGTCGCTGCGGCGCAGGGTCAGGTGCTTCTCGACGACGCAGGCCCCGCGCGCGACCGCGGCGATGGGCACCACCGCGCCGGGTGAGTGGTCGGAGATCCCCATCACCAGCGGGCACGACACGTGCTGCGCCGCCAGCTCGCGCAGGGCGTCGAGCCGGCGCAGGTTGGTCTGCTCGGGTGGCGTCGGGTAGCCCGAGATGCAGTGCAGGAGGGCGATGCCGACCGCGCCGGCGGCGTCGGCGGTGGCGACCGCCTCGGCCACCTCGCGCTCGGACGCCATCCCGGTCGACATGATGAGCGGCCGCCCGGTCGCGGCGCAGCGCTCGATCAGCTCGAGGTCGACCAGCTCGAACGAGGCGATCTTGTAGGCGGGGGCATCGAGCGCGACCAGCAGGTCGATCGCGGCCTCGTCGAACGGGGTCGAGAAGGCGATGAGGCCACGGGCGCGGGCGTGCGCGAACAGCGGCTTGTGCCACTCCCACGGCGTGTGCGCCTCGTCGTACAGGTCCCACAGCGAGCGGCCCTGCCACGGCCCCTGGTCGATGTGGAAGTCGCCGGCGTCGAGCTGCAGGGTCATCCCGGCCGGGGTGTAGGTCTGCAGCTTGATGGCGTCGCAGCCGGCGTCGGCGGCGGCGTCGATGATGGCGACCGCGCGGTCGTAGTCGCGCAGGTGGTTGGCCGACAGCTCGGCGATGATGAGCGGGGGCAACCCGTCGCCGACGTCGCGGCCGAGGTGGACCCGCCCGGGCCCGGTGGTGACGGGGCGCGCGCCGCTCATTGGACGACGAACTCCGTGAAGAACATGCGGCGGACCCGGCCCTCGCCCAGGACCTCGGTGATCGAGGCGATCAGGTCCTCGCGGATCTTGCGGCGGTTGTCGCTGCCGAGGGTGTCAGCCACCCGCAGGCCCGACAGGTAGGTCATCACGTTGTCGCGGACCAGCTGCTTGCCCTTCTCCAGCGCCCGGACGGCCTCCTTGCCGCCCAGCTCGACCTCGATGCTGATCTTGGCGTAGCGGGCCTGGTCCGACTCGTTGAGGTTGACGACGAACGGATCGAGGGCGACGACCGGCCCCTTGATCTCGTCCTTGGCCATCACCACCGCAGGCGGGCCGTCGGCGCCGTGGCCGGCGGCCTTGGCCGGCTTGGCGGTGGCGACCTTGAAGGCCACGAAGGCGGTCGCCAGCAGGTTGACCGCGAGGAGCCCCAGCACCACCTTGGGCGGCTTGGGGCCCGGCGGCGTGGCGGGCGCCTCGGCGCCCTCGGTCGGTTCCTCGCTGTCACTCATGCCGGCCAGCTCAGCAAGCACCGTGCCGGCGCGGCTCGTCTGATTCCGTATACCTGGCGCGGTCGCCCGCTCCAGGGCGCCGTCAATCCTGGCGACCGCGGGGCCCCGACCAGGTCACCCCCTGTACGTCGGGACGTCCTGGCCGATTCCGACGATCCGTGGGCAGCTGTCCAGTCCCCGTGCTCGCCGATGCCATCCCCGAGCTCCCGGCCGACCTGGCCGGCGCGACCGGGCCGGCCGAGGGCTCGGGCACGATCGTGCGGCCCCGGGTGCTGGTGGTCGACGATGACCCCCGCATCCTGGCCTCGCTGGCCCGCTCGCTCGAGCGCGCCGGCTTCTTCGTCGAGCGCGCCGATAGTGTCGCCTCGGCCCGGGCCGCCATGGCGCGGGAGATGGGCGACATCGTCGTGACCGACCTCAGCCTCGCCGACGGCGATGGCATCGAGGTGCTGGCCGCGGCGCGCGAGCGCGACCCCGACGTCGGCGTGTTGTTCCTGTCCGGGTCGGCCGAGCTCGACCCCGCGGTGCGGGCGCTCGAGGGCGGCGCGCTGCGCTACCTGCGCAAGCCGGTGTCCGCGGCCGAGCTGTGCGGCGCGGTCAGCGCCGCCTTCGCGGTGCGGCGGCGGCGCCGGCGCGGCAGCGGCTGGGGTCCGCGCGAGGACGCCGAGCGTGGCCGCCGGCTGACCGAGGCGCTGGCCGAGCTGTTCCTGGTGTTCCAGCCGATCGTCAGCTGCGACCGGGCCGAGATCGTCGCCTACGAGGTGCTGATGCGCTCGCGCCACAGCAGCCTGGGCCGACCCGATCGCATGCTGGCCGCGGCCGAGCAACTCGAACGCATCATCGAGCTCGGGCGCACCGTGCGCCGCGCGCTGATCGCCGCCCTGCCCTCTCTCCCGGGCGGGGTCGACATCTTCCTCAACCTGCACCCGCAGGAGCTCGACGACCCCGAGCTGTACGACCCGGCCTCGCCGCTGGCGGCCTATGCCAGCCGCCTGGTCCTCGAGATCACCGAGCGGGCGGCGGTCGCCAACCCGGGCGAGGCGGTGGCCAAGCTGCGCCAGCTGCGCGCCCTGGGCTATCGCATCGCCGTCGACGACCTCGGCTCGGGCTACGCCAGCCTGTCGCTGGTGGCCGAGCTGGCCCCGGACGTCCTGAAGATCGACATGTCGCTGGTGCGCGGGGTCCATCGCGATCCGACCAAGCAGATGCTCTTGCGTGCGCTCATCCAGCTCGGCACGCAGATGTCGGTCGGGACCGTGATCGAGGGGGTCGAGACCACCGACGACCTGGCCACCGTCGTCGACGCTGGGGCCGACCTGGTGCAGGGCTACCTGTTCGCGCGCCCAGCCACCCCGGCCCCAGGCGTCGACCGCTCCCACTTCGCCGGCGCCGGGCGCCCGCTCGGTCGCGGCTCGAGCCCGGAGATCGCCCTGCGCACCCGCGCCTCCAGCCCGCTCGGCGAGCTGGCCCGGATGGCCGGACGCCTGGCCGCGACCGAGGGCGGCGAGCTGCAGCGGGTGGCCGACGAGATGCTGGCCAAGGTGGCGGAGGTCGAGGCCCTGCTCGAGGCCTTCGCCGAGGCCAGCAAGCGCGGCCGCGGCCGCGTCGGCTGAGCCGGGCCGCGGCCACGGCGAAGGGCCCGGCCGGTGAGCCCGGCGGCGGCCGCGACGTCGCACCGGCGCGCCACGCGCGGCCGCGGTGCGGCCCGGGCCGCCGACGTCGGCGGGCCAGACCCGGGCCGGCCCAGGCGGTCGCCCGGCCAGCCCGCGCCGGGCCGGAAGGACCCAGCGCGGTGACTCAGTCGGTCATCGTCCGCACGGCCTCGAACCCGGCCCCGAGCCGATCGCGCGCCTGCTCGTCGACCTCGTAGTTGCCGTCGCGCCCGCGCCGCACGCTGCTGATGCCCGGGTACTCCGAGTCGAGGTCGGCCAGCAGCCGCTGCCGCATCAGGTCGACGTCGCGATCGCGCGCCTGCGCGGCCAGCTCGACATGTTTGCTGATGGCCAGCGCCACCTCGCGCCGGAGGTGGTCGGGGTCGAACGGCTTGGGGATGAAGCGGAACACCTCGCCGACGTTGATCCCCGACACCGCCGTGCTCATCTGGTTGTTGCCGGTGAGGAGGATACGGACGGTCTCCGGGCGGACGTTACGCGCGGCGACCGCGAGATCGACGCCGTTCATCTGCGGCATCTCGAAGTCCGACACCAGCACCGACGCGACCCGTCGGGCCAGCAGCGCCAGCACCTCGCTCGGCTCGGTGGTGGCGACGATCTCGTAGCCGTCGCGGCGCAGCGCGCGCGCCACGCTGGCGAGCACCTCCGAGTCGTCATCGACGCAGATCACCAGCGGGCGAGGATCGGGAGTCTCGGGCTTCATGACGGTTCCTTCCGGGCGGGCGGGCGGCGGACGAGAGGGTGCGGGCATGGCCACCCGTGCCTCAGCTCGGCAGCCAGCGGCGCCAGCCCTTGCGGTACAGCCCACGGTCGACGTCGTCGAGGGCGGCGGCCAGCGCGCGCATGTCGGGGAAACGGTCGGCGGGCCGCTTGGCCAGGCAGGTGGCGATCACGTCGATCAGCGGCTTGGGCACCGGCCCGTACGGGCTGGCCGGTTCGGGGATCGGCCCCTTGATGTGCAGCATGCACAGCTCGTGCAGCGTCGGCGCCTGGTAGGGCGGCTTGCCGTGGATCATCTCGAACAGGATCGCGCCCAGCGAGTACTGGTCGCTGGCCTCCTCGGCGCCGAGGCCGCGGATCTGCTCGGGCGCGATGTACGACGGCGTGCCGAGGACGTAGTCGGGGTCGTCCCCGGCCGCCGCGGTCAGATCGTCGTCGCGCAGCTGGGCCAGGCCGAAGTCGACCAGCTTGACCGCCGGCCCCGCCTCGGTGTCGACCAGGAGCACGTTCGACGGGCTGATGTCGGCATGGATCACGCCGCGCTCGTGGGCGGCCATCAGGGCCGAGGCCAGCTGGCGGGCGATCACCACGGCCCGCCGTGGCTCGACCGGGCCGCGATCGACCAGATCACCCAGGCTCTGCCCGGGCAGCAGCTCCATCACGAAGTAGGGGCGGCCATCGGCCAGGTGGCCGAAGTCGAACACGTCGACGATGTTGGGGTGCTTGACCCGGGCCGCGGCCCGGGCCTCGCGCAGGAACTGCCCGGCGGCGTCGGCGTCGCGCGCCAGCACGTTGCCGTGCAGGACCTTGAGCGCGAACTGGCAACCGAGGGTGACGTGGGTGACGCGGTACACCGCGCCCATCCCGCCGGCGCCCATGTGCTCGACCACCTTGTAGTGGTCGACGCGGTCGCCCGGGGCGAGGTGGACCTCCTTGCCGGCCAGGGCGATGCGCGGCTTCTCGCGGCGGACGAACAGCAGCTCGGCCCGCATCGCGGTGCCGGGCCGCAAGGTCATCACCACCTCACCACGCGCGCCGCCGGCGCTGACGTGGACGCAGCCGGTGGCGGCGCGTCGCCCCATCAGGTCGAGGTCGAAGATGATGGCGAGCCGGGCGATCACCGCGGTCGCGAGCTGGGTGTCGGGGGTGGCCGTGGCCACCACCCGGCCCTGCCGCTCGAAGGTGATGAGGTAGCGGTCGCCGGCCATCGGCATCGGCTCGAGCCAGACCATGTCGCAGTCGGCTCGGAGCGCCGCGCCCAGCACCGCATCGACGACGTCGATGGGCGAGGCGCGCGCCGGTGCTGGCGGCGATGGGATCGGGCCGGATGGCACGACCGGAGGGGGGGCGTCTTGGACGCGCGGCAGGTTTGCGCTGGCAGTTCTGGTCATGGCGCCTCGGCAAACTGACGATCGACCGCTCCCGGCCGACGTGTACCCGCGATCCCGTGTGGCCGGTGCGGCCAGGGCGGGCCGCGCGCGGAGGCGACGTGGGGAAGCCGCCCACTGTCGCCGGTTCTGACGGTGCCAGCGCATCACCTCGCCCAGGTTCGCGCACTTGCGCCGGCACGGCGCTCGCAGGGCCTGCGGCCGTGAGCTCCAGCCCGCTAGTTGCCCTCATCGGTGAGCCCGAGATCGGGACGCAGAGCGGAGAGCACGCGCTCGCCGTCAGCGCCTCGACCGCCGCGGTGCCTCCTGGCGTCCGCGTCCTGGTCGCCGACGACGATCCCTTGATCCGGCGTGCGCTGGTCAAGAACCTGACCCGGATCGGCTTCGAGGTTCACCCGGCCGATGATGGAGCGCCGGCCATCGCGCTGGCCGAGACCACACCGCCCGACATCGCCGTCGTCGATCTGACGATGCCGACCAGCGGCCTCGAGGTGGTGCGCCGCCTCAAGGAGCTGTACGGCTCCGCGGTCCACGTCACCGTGCTGTCGGGCCGGGACGACGAGGAGACGCGCATGACGGCGTTCGACGCCGGCGCGGACGACTTCCTGGTCAAGCCCATCCCCATCGCCGAGCTGCGCCGGCGCATCGCCGCCAGCGCGCGCAGCCAGCAGGCCTACGTCCAGGCCCGCCAGGCCCGCGACCGCGCCGACCGCCTGCTGGCCTACAGCGCCGAGGCCTCCGCGCTGCTCGCGCACGATCTCAACAACGGCCTGGCTGTCGCGCTGTCGAACATGACCTACCTGGCCCAGACCGTCACGCTCGACGAGGATCAAGACCAGGCGCTGGGCTCGACCTTGCGCGCCCTCAAGCGTATGGCCGGCCTGGTCGCCAACTTCGTCGACATCGCCCGCTTCGAGGACGCCCAGGTCAAGCCGCGCGCCACCCGCATCGCCATCCGCGAGCTGCTGCTCGAGGTGATGTCGGTCCACGCCCCGTCGATCGGCAAGGGTATTCGCCACAGCGTGACCTGCGACCCCGAGCTGTTCGGCTTCTTCGACGAGGCCCTGATCGAGCGTGTCCTGCACAACCTGGTCGGCAACGCGGTCCGCTACTGCAACCCGGGCGGCCTCATCAAGCTCGCCGCCGAGCCGTGGCTACAGCCGGAGCGCCAGGCGGGCGTCGAGCTGCAGGTCATCAACACCGGGCCGACGATCCCCGATGCCATGCGTGGCACGCTGTTCGCAAAGTACGCGCGCGGCAACAACGGCAAGCGTGGGCTCGGCCTGTACTTCTGCCGCCTCGCCTGTGACGCCCACGGCGGCAGCATCGGCTACGAGGCGACCGCGGAGGGATCGCTCTTCGTGATCCGGATCCCTGGCCCGACCGAGTGAGCGGTCCACGTCGCGTGGGTGGGCGCGGGTACGACCGGGTTATCTCCGTCTGCCAATCCGGACATCCCCCACCGCGGAGGTTGCGGATCGCGCGACCACCTGACTATGATCGATCCTTGGAGGGAAGTTGATCGAGCCTGTCACAGCCCCGGTGGCGCCCGACCTGCGGGTCCTGGTGATCGACGACGACGAGGACCTCGCCCGCACCCTGCGGCGGGCCCTCACCTCGGTCAACATCGAGGCTGATCACGTCACCGATCCGCGCCAGGCCCTGGCCGAGCTCGAGCAGCGCGCCAGCTACTGGGACGTGATCGTGCTCGACCTCAACCTGCCGGCCATGCCCGGGGTCGAGGCGCTGCGCCGGATCCGGGAGATGGGCGTGGCCACCTCGGTCGTGATGTTGACCGGCGACGACCGCGCCGCCTCGGCCGCCGAGTGCATGCGGGCCGGGGCGTTCTACTACCTGACCAAGCCGTTCGCGCTGGCCGAGCTGACCGGGTGTATCCGTGGCGCCGCGCGGCAGACCGCCCTCGCGCGCGGCCGGCAGTCGACCAGCGACGGCGCCGACATGGACATCCTGATCGGCAAGACCCCGGAGATGCGCAAGGTCCGGGCCGCCATCGAGCAGCTCGCGCACTCGACGGTCAGCATCCTCATCCTCGGCGAGAGCGGCACCGGCAAGGAGCTGGTCGCGCGCGCCTTGCACCGGCACAGCCCGCGCGCCACCGGCCCGTTCGTGGCCGTGAACTGCGGCGCCATCCCCGAGACCCTCATCGACAGCGAGCTGTTCGGCCACAGCCGCGGCGCCTTCACCGGCGCCGCCACCGCCCGCCCCGGCGTCTTCGCCGAGGCCGACGGCGGCACGATCTTCCTCGACGAGATCGGCGAGATGCCGCTGTCGGTGCAACCCCGCCTGCTGCGCGTGCTGCAGGAGGGTGAGGTTCGCCCGCTCGGCGCGGCCCCGCGCTCGGTCGACGTCCGGGTCATCGCCGCCACCCACGTCGACCTGCAAGAGGCGGTCGACGCCCGCCGCTTCCGCGCCGACCTGTTCTACCGCCTCAACGTCGTGTGCGTGACCCTGCCGGCGCTGCGCGAGCGGATCGACGATCTGCCGGCCCTGGCCGCCCACTTCCTGCGCAAGCACGCCGGCGATCGCAAGGTCGACCTCACCCCGGCCGCGCTCGAGCGGCTCATCGCCTATCCGTGGCCGGGCAACGTCCGCGAGCTCGAGAACGCGCTGCTGCACGCCATCGCCCTGACCCAGGGCGACTGCATCGAGGTCGAGGCCCTGCCCCGCCGCGTGGTGTCGCACCTGGCCGAGGCCGGGCACGGCCTGGCGGCCGGCACCGGCACCAACTGGACCATCCCGCGCGCCCGCCTCGACGCCGAGCCGCCGCTGTGGGCCGACCTGCCGCTGGTCGAGGCCAAGCGCCGGGTCGCCTCGGAGTTCGAGCGCAACTACCTGCTGTTCGTCATCGAGAAGGCGCACGGCAGCGTGTCGGAGGCGGCGCGGGTGGCCGGCCTCGATCGCGCCAACTTCCGCCGCCTGCTGCAGCGGCACGCGATCGATCCCGAAGCGTTCCGTCGCCGCGGCTGAGCCGCGACGGCGACGTCGACGGTGGGCCGCCGTGACCGGCCCGCGCGTCCTCAGGCCGCGTACTTGCGCAGCTTCTCGACCAGCGTGGTCCGGTTGAGCCCGAGCAGGGCGGCGGCCTCGGTCCGGTTGCCACCGGCGCGCTGCAGCGCCTCGTCGATCATCCGCTTCTCCAGGCTCTCGATCGCCGCGCGCAGGTCGAGGCCGGGGCTGCTGCCCTGCGCCATCGGCGCCTCCGGCGCCAGGCCACCACCACCACCACCACCACCGGGTCCGGGGTGTGGGCCGAGGCCCGGGCCGCCCAGGGTGTTGAGGGGCGTGGTCCCGGTCGCGAACGGCCGGCCCATCACCGGCAGCCCGACCGGCGGGGTCTGTCGACCCGGGCCGAGGCGGAGATGCAGCGCGGTCAGGCGTCCGGTGCCAACCAGCACCACGGCCCGTTCGATCACGTGCACCAGCTCGCGCGCGTTGCCCGGCCAGCGATAGGTGTGGAGCGCCTCGACCGCACCACGATCGAGGCCCTCGACCCGCCGACCCATACGCTGGTTGGCCCGGCTGATGGCGGCCAGGGCCAGCTCGTCGACGTCGGCGCCGCGATCGCGCAGCGGCGGCAGCTCGAGCGGCACCACGGCCAGGCGGAAGTACAGGTCGGCCCGGAACAGGCCCCGCGCCACCATGTCCTCGAGGTCGCGGTGGGTCGCGGCGACGACCCGCACGTCGATCGGGACCTCGAGGTCCGACCCGACCGGGCACACCGTGCGCTGCTCGAGCACCCGCAGCAGCTTGGCCTGCGCGGCCAGCGGCAGGTCACCGATCTCGTCGAGGAAGAGGGTCCCGCCCTGGGCCGCCGCGAACTTGCCCGCGCGCGCCCCGGCCGCGCCGGTGAAGGCGCCGCGCAGGTGGCCGAACAGCTCGGTCTCGAGCAGGCTGTCGGGAATCGCCGCGCAGTTGACGGCGATGAACGGCCCCTTGCGCCGCTCCGACGACCGGTGCACCGCGTGCGCGAAGAGCTCCTTGCCGGTGCCGGTCTCGCCGGTGATGAGCACGCTGCACTCGGTGCCGGCGACCTGCCGGACCAGCTCGAGCGCGCTGATCAGCTCCGGCGAGGACCCGACGATGTCGGAGGCAAAGGCGGCGCGCCACTGGTCGAGAGTTAGGTCATCCACGATACGCGTTCACTTCAAGGAGCGCGCCAGCGCGATCGGCCGCTGGTGGTGAACCGCTGCGAATCTCTGTGAGACGCCTTTCACTCCCTATCGTCCGAGAACCACTCGGGCCGATCGCGAACCGGCGAATTCGGTCGTGGAATCACCTAGGTGGAGGTGTGGGCAAGCGGGGTGCGACGCGGGTCATCGTCCTGGGTACCTGGTGACCCAGGGGGTCCGCCGGGACTCATGGGCGCATGAGGGTCAGTTGGAGGTGATGTGCACCACCACCGGATGGCCGGCGCCGTCATCGGCGACCACTCCCGCGCCGACGCCGAGGAAGCCGACGCTGGTGGACACGGCGGCGTACGGGCTCGGCACGGCGGTCATGACCGCATCGGCTGCGCCGACCACGGTGACCGTCGCCCCGGTGATGGTCACGGTGCCGGTGCTGGCGACCAGCCCGGCGGCATCGAGGAGATCGTGGCTGGAGCCGGCGGCCCCCTCGAACGCGACGACCACGCCACCACGCCCCATGAACCCGGCCAGCGGGCCAGCCCAGGCCGCACCACGCGTGATGCTGGCGGCGGCGTCCGGGCCCTGGGCCAGGATGACGACCACGTCGGTGGTGGCCAGGGTGCTGAGGGTGGCGTCGAGCTGCCGCACGTCCCATGCCCTGGGCGATCCAGACCGGGCACGGGCCAGCGCCTGCTCCCCACCGCTGATGGCCGCGGGTGACGCGGTGCCACGGTAGATACCGACCCGGATCGGGGCGCCGACACCGAGGTTGACGGCATTGCCGAGCACCATGACGCTGGCGGCGTGGCTGGCGACGTAGTCGTGGCCGATCATGACGACGTGGCCGGGTACCTCTCCCACACATACCCCGGCCGCGCACAGGCCGGTGGCGCAGACCCGTCCGCAGCTGCCGCAGTTGAAGGGGTCGACCTGCAGGTCGGCGCACCCACCAGGGCAGCTGACCTCGGGCTCGACACACACCGGCCCGGCGTCCGCGTCGGCCCCGGCATCCGCGAGCGGACCAGCATCGGGTCCGTCCGCGGGTGGGCCGGCGTCAGGGCCCGCGTCGCCGTCCGGATCCGCGTCCGGACCGGACCCCGGCCCGTCCGGACCGACCTGGACACACACGCCGTCGGCCTCGGCCCAACCGGCGCCGCAGCGCCCACCGACGAGCGAGTCGAAGCACCCGGCCGCCAGCGACGCCAGCAGCACCCCGAGGACGAGCAGGGACGAGGAACGAACGACGCGGATCATGGCGTCACCTCACGCGCAAGGATCACGATCTCGACGCGGCGGTTGCGTGCCAGCGCGGTCTCGCTCGAGCCGGCCTGGCGAGGGCGGGTCGCGCCAAAGCCGAGCGCCTCGACCCGGTCGGCCGGGATGCCGCCAGCGACCAGCACCTCGCGCACCCGCGCCGCCCGCTCGGTCGACAGCCACTGGTTGTAGGCCTGCGAACCACGTGCGTCGGAGTGGCCCTCGATGCGGACGGCGGTCCAGCCCTCGCGGTCGTGCAAGGACTGCGAGATCTGCCGGACCACTCGCTGCCCAGCCCGGGTGACCCTGGCCCGGTTGAACTCGAACAGGATGTGATCGGCGACGATGATGCGATCGAGCTGGACCTCCACCGCTGGCGGGGCGCCGGGCGAGGCCGGGGCGCAGGCCGGGTCGGCCGCGCAGCTCTGCTCGAGATCGATCAGCCGATCGCGGTCGCGCTCGACGTACCACGGCGCCGGCGCGGTCTGCCCGGGCGGGCGATCGCTGGCCGCGGCGCGGCGGGGTCGGCGCCCGACCCGCACCTCCACGCCAGCCAGGAGCAGATCGGCGTTGCCGAAGGCGACGCCCTCGCCGGGGGCCACCAGCCGCACGTACCGCAGCGACGGCCCGACCTGCATGGCGCCACCACGCATCGCGAAGCCCCAGCCGGCGCCCACCTCGAAGGTCGGGACCGGATCCGATCCGGTCAGGCCGCCGCCGCCGGCGAGCTCGACCCAGCCCGGTCCGCGCCGGAGGCGCAGGCCGATCGCGGCCGAGGTCAGGCCACCCAGGCCCGGATCGACCAGCCCCATGCCAGGCGGCGCGCCGTTGGCCAGGGCGCCAGCGCGCACCCGCAGGGCGACGGCGATCATGCCGCCGAGGTCTTGATACACCCCGAGCGCTGGCAGCGCCCCGGGGCGGAACGCCGACGCCTGGGCGTCCGACACCGGCCACGCCGCCGGCAGCTCGGCCGCGACCCAGCGATCGGCGCGGGCGGTGGCGGCCCAGGCCAGGCTGGTGCACATGACCAGGGCGACGCTCGACCGACGGGCCGTCACGACGCCTCGGCCCCGCGCGCTACCAGGCGCCCGTGCAGCGCGATCTCCATGAGCGTCACGACCTTGTCGTCGTCCCACGGCTTGAGCAGGTAGCGGTGCACCGCGCCCTCGTTGACGGCGCGCACCGCCACCGTGAGGTCCTGGTTGCCCGTGACCAGGAAGCGCACCATGTCGGGGTACAGCAGCTTGACCGTCTGCAGCAGCTCGAGGCCGTCGCTGCCGGAGCCGAGATCGAAGTCGGTGACGACCGCGTCGAACGAACCGACCCGGAGGGCCAGCATGGCCTCCTGCGGGGTCGCCACGTCGATGACGCGGTAGCGGTTCAGGGTCCGTCGCATGGCGCGCCGGATCTCGGGATCGTCATCGCAGACCAGGATGGTGTAGTTGGTCATGGGTTGTCCCGGGCCGCGGGTCGGCCGTCAGTCGCGAATTCGGCCAGGCCGACGGGTCGTGTATGGCCCTCGGTCAGGTCGAGGTGATCGCCGGCGTGGCGGGGCCCGGGTGGCCGACCGCCCGACGTGTACGCCCCGGGCCCTCGTCCGCCGCGCCATGGAGGTACATATATAGAGGCCATGCCCCCCGCGCCCACCCGCGAGCCCGCCGCCGTCACGTCCGCCCGCGCCGCCGTCGCCGAGGCGATCGGCACCGCGCTGCTGGTGGCCGCGGTCGTCGGCTCCGGCATCATGGCCGAGCGGCTGGCGGGCGGGAGCGTGGGCCTGGCCCTGCTCGCCAACACGCTGGCCACCGGCGGCGCGCTGCTCGCGCTCATCCACGCCCTCGGGCCGGTGTCGGGCGCCCACTTCAACCCGGTCGTCACCCTGTGGGCGGCCTGGAGCGGCGCCCTGCCGCGCGCGCGGACCGCCAGCTACCTGCTCGCCCAGCTCGGCGGCGGGGTGCTCGGAGTCATGCTGGCGAACCTGATGTTCGACCTCGACGCGCTCCACCTGGCGACCACCAGGCGCGGCGGCGCCGGGCAGTGGCTGGGTGAGGTCGTCGCCACCTTTGGCCTGCTCGGCGTGATCATCGGCGTGTCGCGGCGCAGCCCTCGCAAGGCGGCGGCCAGCGTCGCCGGCTTCATCGTCGCCGCCTACTGGTTCACCTCGTCGACCTCGTTCGCCAACCCGGCCGTCACCGTCGCGCGCGCGCTGAGCGACAGCTTCGCCGGCATCCGCCCGGCCGACGTGCCGGGCTTCGTGCTGGCGCAGCTGGTCGGCGGCGCGCTCGGCGCGGCCCTGTTTGCCTGGCTGGTGCCCGAGCTGCCCGCCGCCGCCGCCGTCGGTCAGGAACCGCGATGACCACGCGGGTGCTGCTCGACGCCGGCGAGGCCGACGACGAGCCGGCCGCGCTGTGGGCGTGCGCCCACGTCCTGGCGGTGGCCTGCGGCGGCCACGCCGGCGACGAGGTGTCCATGCGGCGGGTGGTGGCCTGGGCCGCCGGCCACGGCGTCGCCGTCGCCGCCCACCCGAGCTACCCGGACGCGGCCGGCTTCGGGCGGCGGGTGCTGGCGCTGAGTCCGGCCGCGCTGGCCGACACCATCGCCGCGCAGTGCCGGGCCCTGCGCTCGGTCGCCACGCCGCTCGGCGTGGCAGTGGACGTGGTCAAGCCGCACGGCGCGCTGTACCACCAGGCCGCGGCCGACCCGACGGTGGCGGCCGCGGTGCTGGCCGGGGTCGCCGCCAGCCTGGGCCGGGTCGCGCTGGTCGGGCCGGGCACGGGCGCGCTGGCCGAGGCCGCCGGCGCCGCCGGCTGGCGCTACCTGCGCGAGGGCCTGGCCGATCGCGGCGTCGACGCGACCGGTGCGCTGATCGCGCGCGGGCGCCCCGGCGCGCTGCTCGGGCCGGCGGCGGCGGCGGCGCGGGCACGGGTGCTGTCGCCCGAGGTCGACCTGGTCGGGGTCCACGCCGACGGGGCCGACGCGCTGGCGGTGGCGCGCGCGGTGCGCGCCGCGGTCGAGCCCGGCTGGAGCGCCGGTGCCGGCTGAGTGGACCGCGCTGGGCGACCGCGCCATACGTGCGCCCCGCCCGCCCGGCGTCGCCGCCGCCGCGCTGATCGCGATCATGCGGCGATGGCCCGGGGTGGTCGACGTGGTCATCAGCCGCGACGACGTCGCCGCCTACTTCGCGACGACGCCCCGGATCGACCCGACCTGGTGGCCCAGCCTGGCCGCGGCCGACCAGGTCGGCCCGCCGGTGCGCAGCCACGTGCTGCACGCCCGCTATGACGGTGCGGACCTGGCCGCGGTCGCCCGCGCGGTTGGCCTCACCCCGGACGAGGTGGTGGCGCGCCACCTGGCCGCGACCTACGTCGTCGACGCCATGGGCTTCATGCCCGGGTTCGGCTACCTGCGTGGCCTCGATCCCGCGCTGCGCTTGCCGCGCCGGGCCACACCCCGGCCGTGGGTGCCGGCCGGGGCCCTGGCGATCGCCGACGATCTGACCGCGGTGTACCCGACCGCCACCCCGGGGGGATGGCACCTGATCGGCTCGGTCGACGGCGCGCTGTTTGATCCCGTGACCGGCGCGCGGCTGGGCCTGGGCGATCAGGTCCGCTTCGCCCTGGCCGACCTGAGGCGGCACGCGCCGTGACGCTGCGGGTGGTGCGCGCGCTCGGCCTGGTGACCGTGCAGGACCTCGGCCGGCCGGGCTGGATGCACCAGGGCCTGGCCGCGGGCGGCGCGCTCGTGCCGGGGCTGCTGGTCGCGGCCAACCGCGCCGTCGGCAACCCCGACGGCGCGCCCGCGCTCGAGGTGTGCGGCCGCCTCGAGCTGGTCGCCACCGCCGGGTGTGTCGTGGCCACGCCGGCGCCCACCGCGCTGGCGGCCGGGCAGTCGCTGGTGGTGGTGAGCGAGCCACGCCGCGTCGTGTACCTGGCGCTGGCCGGTGGGGTCGACGCGCCGCTGGTGCTCGGAGGGCGAGCGACCCAGCTGTCGGCCGGCCTTGGCGCGCCCATCCGCGCCGGCGCCGAGCTGACGCCGCTGACCGGCTCGGTCGGCGGCGCCGCCGCGACGGTCCTGCCCGCGTCGCCGGGCACCGGCCCGGTCCGCGTCGTACCCGGCCCGGATCGGGCGGCCTTCGCCGAGGACGCACTCGCGCGGCTGTGCGCGACGCCATACCGGCTGTCGCCCCGCAGCGACCGTGTCGGCACCCGCCTGATCGGGCCCGCCCTGCCGCGCCGACCCGGCCTGGTCGAGCGGCCGCGCCCGCTGGTGGTCGGCGCGATCGAGGTGCCCGGCGACGGCGCCCCCATCGTGCTCGGCCCGGAGCACCCGACCACCGGCGGGTACCCGGTGATCGCGGTGGTGTGCGCCACCGATCGTGACCGGTTCTTCTCGACCCGGCTGGGCGGCGTGGTCCACTTCACCCGCGTCGGCGCGTAGCCGGAGCCGGCGGCATGGGTCGCTCCACGGCCCGCCGCGCCGGCCCTCGATGCCGCCGCCGCGCCGTGGCCGGCGCCGCGGCCCTCGGTGTAGGCTGCCGCGGTGCAGCTGTCGGCGACCATCCGCGGCGTGGGCTACACGTTCGCGTCGGTGCGGGAGGTCCTGGCCAAGGCCAACCCGCCCAAGAGCGGCGACGAGCTGGCCGGGCTCGCCGCCCGGGACGCGGTCGAGCGGGTCGCCGCCCGCGCCGTGCTGGCCGATCTCACCCTGCGCGAGCTGCGCGAGCACCCCGTGGTGCCCTACGCCGAGGACGAGCTGACCCGCCAGGTCGAGGACAACCTCGACGAGGCAGGCTTCCGCGCCGTGGCCCACCTCACCGTCGGCCAGTTCCGCGAGTGGCTGCTCGACACCCGCACCACCGGGACCACGCTGCGCGCGGTCGCGCCCGGGCTGACCCCGGAGATGGTGGCCGGCGCGGTCAAGCTGATGTCCAACTTCGACCTCATGACGGTCGGCGCCAAGTGCGAGGTGGCGGTGCGTGCCAACTCGACGCTGGGCCTGGCCGGGCGGCTGTCGTCGCGGCTGCAGCCCAACCACCCGACCGACGACGTCGCCGGCATCCTCGCGGTCACCCGCGAGGGCCTGGCCTACGGCTGCGGCGACGCGGTCATCGGCGTCAACCCGGCCACCGACACGCCGGAGTCGACCGCCGAGATCCTGCGCGCGCTCGACGACCTCTTGCGCCGCAACGAGGTCCCGACCCAGCACTGCGTGCTGTCGCACGTGACCGTGCAGATGAAGGCGCTCGAGCTCGGCTGCCCGATGGACCTGATGTTCCAGTCGGTCGCCGGCACCGAGGCGGCCAACCGCGCCTTCGGCATCAGCGTGGCCCTGCTCGACGAGGCGACCGCGATGATGCGCGAGCGCGGCTCGACCCGCGGCCCCAACCGGATGTACTTCGAGACCGGCCAGGGCTCGGCCCTGTCGTCGGCGGCGCACCACGGCGCCGACCAGGTCACGATCGAGGCGCGTTGCTACGGCCTGGCCCGCCGCTACGCCCCGTTCCTGGTCAACACCGTGGTCGGCTTCATCGGCCCCGAGTACCTCGAGGACGGCCCGCAGATCTCGCGCGCCGCGCTCGAGGACCACTGCATGGGCAAGCTACTCGGCCTGCCCATGGGCTGCGACGCCTGCTTCACCTACCACGCGTCGATGTCGCAGGACGAGCTGGAGAGCCTCAAGGTCCTGCTCGCCACCGCCGGCTGCAGCTACCTCATGTCGCTGCCGGTCGGCGACGACATCATGCTCAACTACCAGTCGACCAGCTTCCACGACATCCCGACCCTGCGCCGCCTGACCGGCAAGCGCGCCACGCCCGAGTTCGACGCCTGGCTCGATAGCCGCGGCATCTGGCAAGGCGGCGGGCCCGGCCCGCGCTTCGGCGACGTCGCGGCGATTCGCTGAGCGACGCGGGCGCGCGCGCCTGGCGTCAGCGCCGCGGCGTGGTCGCGACGTCGACCACCGCCGCGGCGTAGGCGGCCGCGGCGGCCTCACACGCGCTCTGGCTGCCGGTCAGCCAGGCGCAGGCGAAGTTGGTCTCGGTCGGCGGCGGCGTGACCCGCACCACCCGCACGTCGGCCGCCTTGAGCGCGGCGTCGAGTCCGAGGGTGGCCTCGAGTGGCGGCGCCACCAGGTAGGCCATGGCGCTGCCGACCGGCAGGCCCGACTGGCCGGCCAGGTACTCGCCGAGGGAGGCGATCACGTGCGGGAACACGGTCACGCCGCGCTTGCCGTCGGCGTCGTAGAAGCAGGCGTCGTGGGCCAGGCAGCGCAGCACCGCCGCCAGCCCGTGCTCGATGGCCTCCGGCTCGCGCGCGCCGAGCACGCCGAGGATCTCGCCCGACAGCCGCCCGCTGGCGTGGGCGCTACCGGCGTAGAAGCTGCGGGCGAAGATGACGTCGACCGGCGCGTGTTTGGTCGCCTCGTCGAGCGCGACGTACAGCGCGTCGTCCTGATCGCAGGTGATGACGCCGAGCGCGACGTGGCGGGCCGGGTCGCCGCCGTACCCGGCCACCAGCGCTGGATCGGCGGCGGGCAGCCGGCGCACCGACAGCCCCGTCGGC
>JAGPCO010000092.1 GCA_018058095.1 Kofleriaceae bacterium | reverse complement strand
GGAGGGCAGATTTGAACTGCCGACCAAGGGCTTATGAGACCCCTGCTCTAGCCCGAGGTACCCCGCGCCGAGAGAGGTCGCGCAGGCGCGCCGGGTGACGCGCCGGGTGACGCGTCCACGGTCGCTGTTGCTGGTCGTGGCGGAGGGCAGATTTGAACTGCCGACCAAGGGCTTATGAGACCCCTGCTCTAGCCCGAGGTACCCCGCGCCGAGAGAGGTCGCGCAGGCGCGCCGGGTGACGCGCCGGGTGACGCGTCCACGGTCGCTGATGCTGGTCGTGGCGGAGGGCAGATTTGAACTGCCGACCAAGGGCTTATGAGACCCCTGCTCTACCCCTGAGCTACCCCGCCTGAGGGCGCAGAACCTACAAGGGTTGGCGTCGGCGCTGCAAGAGGGCAGGTGGCATCTCTGCACCGGACCCCGGGGACGAGGTCGACGGCCCCCCATGGTAGGGTCCGAGCCGCCGGCGTCGCCGGGCCGACCTTGGCGACCCACGCGACCATGCTGTATCCTGCTCGCCGCCAATCGGGGATCGTCTAACGGCAGGACAGCAGTTTTTGGTACTGCTTATCTAGGTTCGAATCCTAGTCCCCGAACCAGCTGCTAGGGTTCGAGTCCCAGTCCCCGAACCAGCTGGGAGCGCCCTTCGCCCATGAAGCTCGACAAGACCACCGCCCTCTTCTTTGGCACTCGCATCGACAGCAAGCTGCGCGAGGGGCTGGCGCTGTCGAAGGCCGGCGACAAGAAGTACTTCGACGGCAGCTCCGAGGACTTCCTGCGCGTGCTCGAGGTGGCCGAGGAGAAGTGGGTCGGCAAGGTGGTCAAGCCCGGGCCGGCGGTGACCGAGGTCGACGACATCCAGCGCAACGTCATCTCGATCCTGCGCCGGGTCGCGCCCAACGCGCGCATCCCGGTGTCGTCGGTCAAGATCTTCGTGGTGCAGGGCGCCAGCGTCGCGGCCATCATCGATGACGGGCCCGAGGGCGACGAAGAGGACGAGCGTGATCCGGTGCCGTCGGGCCCGTACATCTCGTACTAGCAGGACGCTGACAAACGCGGCGTAGCTGCGTCTGCACCGACCTGCGGGCCGGTCGTCCGGGCCGGCTGCGCGGCCGCGCACGCAGTTCAGAACGTCGCGCTCTTGCGGCTACATGGGATCGGGTAGGCGGTGTCGCTGTGCACCTCCCACTGGTCGAGCTTCACGCCGACGCCCTCCTGATACATGACGGCGGCGAAGCCCTGCACGTGGCACAGGCCCCCGCCGATCGCCGCGCCCAGCCCGCTCGGCCAGGCCGGCCACGGCGCGCCCTTGCGGACCACCACGAACGAGAAGGTCTTGCCGGCGAACTGGACCGGACGGGCGAAGGTCTTGCCGGCGAACTCGGTGCGCTGCTCGCGGAAGCGTGACATCTGGCCGGTGACGCGGGTGGCGAGCGCGCCCTTGCCGAGACCGAGCTTGCGCAGGTGCGCGGCCGCGACGGGGTCGTCGGTCGCGGCCTCGGGCAGGCCCATCTCGCCCACGCGCTGGTCGAACACCGCGACCAGCTCGGCGCGGACGCGGTCGCGTTCGGCCACGGCCTGGGCCAGCGCCGCGCTCTCGGTCGGCTCGAGCTCGGCGATCCACACCGCCATCGTCGCCGCCGCGTCGCGGTCGTCGTCGATCGCCTTGATCGCGCCGGCCACCGACAGCAGCGTGGTGCCCAGGCTGGACGCGCCGGTCCACGGCCCGGCGACGTGGTGCGCGAGGAGGTTCGCGCCGATGCCGTGGCCGCGCATCTGCGGCAGGTGCTTGGCGCGCTCCTCGCGCAGGCGGACCCGGACCTTGTCCTCGTTGACCCAGTAGTCGCGGTACACGCCGAAGTCACCCAGCCACGGGATCTCCGAGGAGCGGCGCGCACCCCAGCGAACACATGGCCCGCGCGCGAACACCTCCTCGACCCAGGCCTCGTCGGCGGCGACCCGGGTCAGGTACCCGCGCTCGGCCTCCGCGTACGCGGCGATCTCCGCCGGGGTGCGGGCCGGGCCATGGGGCGCGCTGGCGCGCAGGAAGGCCATCGACTCGGTCCGGCGCGCGACCAGCTGCTCGTACGTACCGAGGCCGGGCACGCCCTCGGCCATCGGCGCGAAGTGCGGCACGAGCACGTCGTGGAAGTAGGTGGCGAAGGCCGAGCCCTCGCTACCCTTGATGTCGGGCAGGAGCGCGGCGGTGCGGCGGAACGCGTCGCGCGCGCTCCGCATCGACAGGATGCAGAAGTCGGGATCCTGCGCGTAGGCGTAGTACAGCGAGAAGAAGCCGGCGACGGTCCGGGCCGGGCCGGTGCTGCTGCCGGTCGGCGGCGCTGGCATCGGCTGGGCCAGGCTCGACGTCGGTGCCAGCGCCAGCGCCGCGGTTGCAGACAGCGCGAGGGTGCGCAGGGTGGTAGCGCGACCACCGGCAGGGGCAGAGGCCTTGGGGCAGAGCACGGGTGCCATGGCACGGTGCATCGACCGCCCGGTGTCGCCATCAAGGCCGGCCTTGGCCATGACGTCCGGCGCGGCATGAAGGCCGGCGGGCGGGCGGGCCGGCCTGGGGCGGGGTGTGCTACCTCTGCGTCCGTGTCGGACCCAGTCATCGATCCCGCGCCGCTGTTCCAGTCGTTGCCGATGGGGCGGGGGCGCACCGCGCCCAACCGCCTGGCCGTCGCGCCCATGACCAACCTGCAGAGCGACGCCGCCGGGCTCTTGACCGAGGTCGAGATCGAATGGCTGGCACGTCGGGCCGAGGGAGGGTTCGGCCTGATCGAAACGGCGGCGGCGTACGTCAATCTTGACGGCAAGGGCTGGGCCGGACAGGTCGGCATCGACCGCGACGCCTGCGTGCCCGGGTTGGCGCGGATGGCGAACCGTTTGCGTGTCGGTGGGGGGCTTGGAGTGGTGCAGCTGTTTCACGGCGGCGTGCGCGCGCCCTCCAAGGTGACCGGTCAGCAGCCCTGGAGCGCAAGCGAGTTCCAGGAGGCCGGCAAGTCGTTCGAGGTGCCGCGTCCGGCCAGTGACGACGACCTGGCCCGGGTCATCGACGACTTCGCGGCGGCGGCGGTGCGGGCCGAGCGGGCCGGCTTCGAAGGCGTCGAGATCCACGGCGCTCACGGCTACCTGCCGTCGCAGTTCCTGTCGGCGGCGATGAACCAGCGGACCGACGGTTGGGGCGGTGATCTGAGCGGTCGGGCCCGGTTGCTACGGACGATCACCCAGCGCGTGCGGGCCGCGGTCGGTGGCTCGACCCTCGTCGGCGTGCGGCTGTCGCCGGAGGACTTCGGCTACGCCCGGGGCCTCGATCTGGACGACAGCCTCCAGGTCGCGGCCTGGCTGGTCGCCGACGGCATCGACTTCCTGCACCTGTCGCTGTGGGACGTGACCCAGCCGACCCGCAAGCGGCCCGAGGCACACCCGACCGCGCTGTTCCGTGCCGCGGTCGGACCGACGGTGCCGATCCTGGTCGCCGGGGCGGTGTGGAGCCCGGCCGAGGCGCTGGCTTGCCTCGATCGCGGCGCCGACATGGTCGCGCTCGGGCGCGCCGCCATCCTCAACCCGGCGTGGCCCGACCAGGCGCGACACCCGGGCTGGCAACCCGCACGTCCGCCGATGTCGGTCGATGACCTCGCCGCGCGGGCGGTGTCGGCCCAGTTCGCGGAGTACCTGCGGCGCTGGCCCGGCCTCGTCGCCTAGTTCGGACCGAGCGGAGCCGACGAGCCCCCAGCAGGCTGCTGAAGAAGCAGCCTGCTAGTCATTTTTCGATCTCGCAGGCCGCTGAAAACACGGAGCCCGTCCCGTCGGCAGAAGCCGCCGGCACGGGTTTTTCAGCAGCCTGCTAGCTAGGGACAGGTCCTGGTCCCGACCAACCGCCTCGGTGTTGCGCGAAGCCCGAACGCTTTGCGCCGTCCTCACGGCGGCGCCGCCATTCGTGCGGGTGCGTGCCGACGCCACATCGGATCTGTCTTACCGGCAGGCATCATCGCCATTACACCTTCTGTCTGGCGCGAAAGACGCACGCTCTGCGCGGTCGGCGCATATCGCGACGTTGACCCCGGACCCGCGGGACGGTCCGGATCGTCGCTCGGGCCTCGCGCGCCGGTGGCGCGCCGGTTGCAGCAAGAGGCAACGTGGACATGGCGGGTGGGATCCTGGAGACGCTGGCGGCAGGGGTGCTGGTGGTGAGCGCTGACGACCTCGTGGTCTATGGCAACGCCGCCGCCGGTCGCATCCTCGGTCGACCGAGCGCGGCGCTGCTCGGCCGGTCGGTCGTCGAGGTCTTCCCGGTGCTGGCGCCGGGCGCCGACAGCGTCGACGCTGGCGACGGCCGGCGCGAAGGCTCGATCCCGACCGGCGCCGGCGGGTGCACCGTGGTCGGGTACTCCGTCGGGCCGGCCTCGGCGGACGGCCATCGCACCATCCTGTTTCAGGAGATCGGCGGGCTGCTGGCGCTGCGCCGAGAGCGCGACCGCCTGCTGCAGCTGGCCGCGCTGGGTGATGCGCTGCCCTCGATCCTGCACGAGCTGCGCAACCCGCTGGCGGCGGTCACCAGCTCGCTGGAGATCCTCGTCGAGGAGGCCGTCGGATCGCAGCGCGAGGACCTGCACGCGGTGCTGTGGGAGGTCCGCCGCATCAACTTGACCCTGCACGGGGTCGGCGGGCTGGTCCGGTCGGTCCACGTCGGGCAACACGTCGCGATCGATCACGCGGTGCGCGAGGCGTGCCGCATCCTGGCCAACACCGCCGCGCAGCGCGGGGTTCGCCTCGAGGCCGACATCGAGACCATGCCGCTCATCCCGCTCGACTGGGGCGTGGTCAACGGCGTGGTGTTCAACATCGTCAAGAACGCGCTCGACGCGTCCTCGGCGGGCGATCACATCCGGGTCGAGGTCCGCCTCGAGCAGCGGGTGTTCGTGCTGCGCGTCGTCGACACCGGCCTCGGTATGGACGCCGAGGTGCTGGCGCGCTGTCGCGAGCTGTTCTTCACCAAGAAGGAGCACGGGTCAGGCATCGGCCTGGCGCTGTGCCAGCAGGTGGCCGAGGCCTCGGGCGGCCGGCTCGACATCGTCAGCGAACCCGGGCAGGGCACGGCCGTGACCCTGCGTATTCCTCTCCGACCGCACCCCCACCAGGAGCCGAATCCATGTCTCGCATCGACAGCCTGAACCGCGTGTTGCGCAGCCTGCAGAGCTCATCTCCCGACGTCGAGGCGAGCGCCCTCATCTCGGAGGACGGTCTGATGATCGCCAGCGCGCTGCCGCAGCACATCGACGAGACGCGGGTGGCCGGGATGAGCGCGACCCTGTCGAGCCTGGGCGCGCGCGCGGCGTCGGAGCTCGAGCGAGGCGACGTCGAGGAGGTGCTGGTGCGCGGCAAGAACGGCTACGCGGTGATGATGTCGTCGGGATCGAACACGCTGCTCCTGTGCCTGACCAGCGCCCAGGCCAAACTCGGTCTGATCTTCCTCGACATGCGTCGCGCCATCCAAGAGATCCGCAAGGTCCTGTAGGCAAGGAGACAGCACCCATGGCGCACATCGTCCTGTTCGAAGGCGGCGGTCACAAGAACATCCTGCTCGAGGATTTCGGCAAGGGCGGGCTCGCCGTCCAGGCCAACCAGCACCTCATCGTCGACGGCGCGTCCGGCATCATCCTCGATCCCGGCGGGCACAAGGTCTACTCCAAGGTCCTGTCAGCCACCACCGGGCTGCTCGGCAAGGCCAAGCTCGAGACCATCTTCCTGTCGCACCAGGACCCGGACATCGTCGCGGCCCTCAACGGCTGGCTGATGACGACCGACGCCACCGCCTACGTCTCGGCGCTGTGGGTCCGGTTCGTGCCGCACTTCGGCATCGACGCCCTGGTCGAGTCGCGGCTGCGGTCCATCCCGGACCACGGCATGGAGCTCACCGTCGGCGCGACCACCCTGCGGGTGATCCCGGCCCACTTCCTGCACTCGCCCGGCAACTTCCAGCTGTACGACCCGGTCGCCAAGATCCTGTACTCGGGCGACCTCGGCGCCTCGGTCGGGCTCGACACCCGCGAGGTGACCGACTTCGCCGCCCACGAGCAGTACATGCTCGGCTTCCACCAGCGCTACATGGCCAGCGGCAAGGCCATGCGGGCCTGGGCCCGGGTGGCGCGCACGCTCGACCTCGAGATCATCGCGCCCCAGCATGGCGCGCTGTTTCGCGGCAAGGCGATGTGCGACCGCTTCATCAGCTGGTGTGAAGGGCTCGAGTGCGGCGTCGATCGGATCGACACCTGGTACGGGGCGGCGCCGTGAGCGGCAGCGGACGCGTCGTGCTGGTGGTCGAGGACGAGCCCAACCTGCGGCAGTCGATGGTGCGGGGCTTGTCCAAGCTCGCCGGGGTCCAGGTCGTCGACGCCGGGACGGTGGCGGCGGCCAAGGCCGCGCTGCGCAGCTCGCCGCCGGCGCTGGTCGTGTCCGATCTTGATCTGCCCGATGGGTCCGGGGTGGAGGTCGCGGCCGAGCTCGAGCGGCTGGGCCAGCGCGTGCCCCTGGTCTTCGTGTCGGCGTTCCTGGGTCGCTACGCCAACCGTCTGCCGTCGCGTGCCGACGTCGAGGTCTACGAGAAGCCGGTTCCACTCGAACGCCTGCGCGCGGTGGTGGAGGACAAGCTCGGTGGCGGCGCAGATGGCGCCGAGCTGACCCCGTTCGGCATCGCCGACTACGTCCAGCTGGCCGGGATGGGGCGGCGTTCGGTCGTGCTCGACATCCACTCCGGCGCCGGCCGCGGCCGGGTCGTGGTCAAGCGAGGCGAGCTGTGGAGCGCGGTCGACGGCCTCGGCAGCGGCCTCGACGCCTTCCGACGCCTGGCCTTCTTGCGAGCGGCCGAGGTGGTGTGCCGGACGCTCGATCGCCACGACGCGGACCCGCGCAACCTCGAGGGCGCGGCCGAGAGCGTGCTGCTCGAGGTCGCGCGCCAGCTCGACGAGGCCGCCCACGCCGGCGCGGGTGATCGGCCCCCCATCGGCGATGCCCAGGTCGACGATGCCTGGGGCGACCTGTTCGACGAGCCGTCGCGGGTCGGGCCGGCGCCGCCGACCCGGTGGCCGACCAGCTCGCGCATCCCGATCGTCGGCGCCGGCGAGGCCGAGTTGCCTCGGCGCCGACGGCGCACCTCGGTGCCGCCGCTGCCGCTGCCGCCTTCGTTGCCGCCGGTGCCGCCACCGCCGGCCGGGCTGGCCGGGCCGCGCGACGCCCCCGCGCCGGCCGGGCTGGCCGAGCCGCACGACGCGCCGGCGCCAGTCAAGCTGGCCGAGCCGCGCGACGCGCCGGCGCCATCGACGGTGCGCTTCGAGCAGGCCTACGATCGAGGGCTCGAGGCGCTGCTGGCCCGCGACCTGGCCCGAGCCTACGCCGCCTTCGTCGAGGCCGAGGAGGTCGCGCCTGGTGACCGCCGCGTCCGCGCCAACCTCGCGCGCCTGCGCGAGCTCGGGGTGGCGTGACCGCCTCCGCTCACGTCGTGCCCGGTGAGGACGCGCCGCTCGGCGTGCTGCTCGTCACCGGTGCGGTCGGCCTGGCGTGCGCGGCGGCGACGCTGGCGGCGCTGGCCCAGGCCGACGAACCGCGTCCTGGCGCCGGCGCGAACCTGCCGTCCACCACGACCGGGGTCGCGGCCGTCATGCCCGCGCCCGCGCCTCGACCGGAGCCCGCGGCGCCGCCCATGCCGACGCCGACCGCGGCCGCCGACGGGCCGGCCACCGATGGCGGCGCGGCGGGTTGCCCGGACGTGGTCCTGCACTTCGCAGGCGGCCAGGCCGAGCTGGGACCGGCCGAGGCCCAGGCGGCGGCCGCGATCGCCGCGTGGATGAACAGCTACCCCGACGGTCGGGTCGAGCTCGACGGTCACGCCAGCGCCAGCGGCGGCGAGCTGGCCAACTTGCGCCTGAGCCGGCGCCGCGCCGGCGCGGTCGTCCGCGTGCTCGACGCGGCCGGGGTCCCGCCCGGACGCGCGCTGGTGCGTGGCTTCGGCGCCTACGTGCCAGCCGACGATCCAGCACCCGAGGCCTCGGCCCACCGCCGCGTCGTGATCCGTCTCCGCGGTGGGCCGCGCGCGCGCGCCGCCTGCCCGAGCAGCCCCGCCCTCCCAGCCATCGAGGAGCCATGATCCTGACCACCATCACCCTGGCCGCGATCGCCGCGGCCACCTTGCCCGTGGCCGGCTACCTGGCCGGGGTCCGACGGGGCCGGCGGGCCCGGGCGGCGCTGCGGGCGGCCCACGCCAGCGCGACGGCGCGCGCCGAGCAGGCCGAGACCGCACGCGCGTCCGGTCCCGACCAGCGCGCGGTCCTGTCCCAGGAGCTGCAGCGGGTGCTGGCCCCGGTGCTGGCGTCGCCGCAGCCGGCCGCGGTCGAGGCGCTTCAGCACGAGCTGCGCGCGCTGCACGACTCGATCAGCACCCGCGAGCGCGGCAACGACGCCTTCCGCGACGAGGTGCGGACCCAGCTGTCGACGATCCTGCGCCAGGCCGGCAACCCGGAGCAGCTGCAGCGCTCGCTGCAGAAGGCGATGGCGCCGCTGCTCGAGCACAAGCAAGACGGCAGCAGCGACCTGCAGCGGGTCATCACCGAGGCGCTGGCGCCGCTGCTCGAGCGCGAGCGCACCGGCTACGAGCTGTCGACCATCCGCACCAGCGGCGGCCTCGGCGCCCTGCCGGCGCTGCTCGACACCATCGCGCAGAAGGCGGCGCTGTCGTCGCTGGTGCTGTCGGACGAGGCCGGGCTGCCGCTGGCGGCGTCGTCGGACGCGCGTGATGTCGACGCGCTGGCCGGCACCGCGGCCTTCTTCCTGACCCTGTCGGACCGAGCCGAGCGGACCGGGCAGCCGCGCCCGCTGTCGAGCGTGCTGCTCGACGACGCCAACCGGATGACGATCCACCGCACCTTCACCGTCGGCGCCGCCCGTTACACGCTGAGCGGCGTGGCGCGCGGGCGCAGCCTGGCCCCGGGCGCGCTCGACCCGGCCTTGCTCTCGGTCGAGCGGGCCCTGCTGCAGCAGGACTACTCCTAGCAGGATGCTGAAGCGCCCGCCGCGGCGCGAGCGCGCGCCGCCACGGCGGAGGGGCGCCAGCCGCCACGCACCACCCGGCGCCAGAACAGCGCGGCACCGACGATGATCTCGGCGGCCAGGCCGAGCCAGCCGCCGGCCGCGCCCAGGCCGAAATGGAAGCCGAGCAACCAGGCCAGCGGCGGGGTGGTGAGCCACGAGGTGACGATGCCGACCCAGGCGGCGTAGCGCACGTCGCTGGCCCCGCGCAGCGCGCCGCGGGCGATGACGTTGGCGGCGTCGGCGACGAGGAACACCAGGCTGACGTGGAGCAGGGTGGTCGAGGCCTGGGCCAGCGCGTGATCACCACCGGCGAGCGCGCCGACCACCTGGCCTCCGATGACGGCGTACAGCAGCGAGCACGCGGCCGCGTACAGCGCGCCCAGCCCGAGCGCACGCCCGGCCAGGCGGACCACCTGCTCGGTCCGGCCCGCGCCGACGGCCTGCCCGACCAGGACCGAGGTCGCCTCGGCCAGCGCGTGCGCCGGCAGGAACGACACGTTGACCAGGCCCATCACCAGCTGGTGGGCGCCGGCCTCGGCCGCGCTCATGCGGGCGATCAGCGTGGTGAGGATGAGGAAGGCGCCGACCTCCATGGTGAACTGCAGGCCATTGGGCACGCCCTCGCGCCACACGGCGGCGACCTGGGCCCGTCGCCACGGCAGGCGGCGCAGCTGGGCCCGCGCCGGCCACGCCAGCACCAGCAGCTCGACCAGGTTGCCGGCGATGGTGGCCAGGCCGGCGACGACGACGCCCCCGCCGAGCCACAGGATGGCCGGCGCGGCGATCGCGACGTTGGTCAGGTTGCCAGCGAGCGCCGCCCGCATCGGCGCGCGGGTCTCGCCGCGGCCGTAGCTGGCCTCGCGCAGGGCGGTCTGCGCCAGCAGCAGCGGGGCGGTGGCGATGCGCAGCCGGAAGTAGGCCTCGGCCGCCACGCCCGCCTCGATCGACCCACACGCGCGGGCCACCAGCGGGGCCAGGGCCTCGCCCAGCACCATGCTGCCGGTGCCGAGCACGCCGGCGAGCACGAGGGCGCCGGCCAGCAGCTCGGCCAGCCGATCGTGGCGACCGGCGCCGAGCGCTTGCGCGACCAGCGACTTGGCGCCGCGCAGGAGGCCGAGCCCGAAGCAGACCATGGCGAACGCGACCACGCCGGCCAGGCCGACGCCGGCCAGGGCGGGGGCGCCGAGGGTGGCGACCAGCGCGGTCGACACCAGGCTCATCGACACGAACGACAGGGTCGACACGGTGATCGGCCAGGCCAGGCGCACCAGCTCGCGGGTCGGGCGGTGGATCCATGTCAGGTCCTCGGCCGGCCGCAGGGGCGGGGCCGCGTGACCATCGGGGTCTTCTGTTTCGGCGAGGGCGGGGGCAGGGGCAGACATGACGGAGCTCCGGCCGCGCGGGGGGCGCGGCGACGACATGAGGGATCGATCGGCCGGGCACGTGGCCTGGCCGGTGGTGGAGGCCGCGCCGAAAGCGGCGCGGGCTCCGAGGTGGTTGCCTGGGAGCCCGCGGGGGAGTCGGTGTCAGGGCTGGTTACCTGAGGTCACCGTGACCACCGCGGGCCCGGGCAATGTCGGTGCACACCGGGGACACCGGCGGGGTCGACATACGCGTGCGCTGCTGCTGGGTGGTCATGGTGATGGCTCCTGGACTGTCCCTTCCACCAATGCCCGAGACGCGGGCGCCGGTCAAGAGTCGTCGCCCATCCCGACAATTGATGACAATCGGGTAGGCTGCGCCCATGACTCGTCACGTCGCTCCGATCGCCGGCGCCCTCGCGCCGCTCCTGTTGCTGGCCCTGTCTGCCTGCCCCAAGCCGTTGCCGCCGGTCGGCCAGGCGCCGACCGATCGCCCGGCCACCCCGGCGTCGCCGCCGTGGCAAGAGCTGGCGCAGCCGGACGAGACCCACCTCCGCGGCGTGCGCCAGCTCACCTTCGGCGGCGAGAACGCCGAGGCGTACTGGTCGTTCGATGGCCGCGAGCTGATCTACCAGTCGACCCGGACGCCGTACGCGTGTGATCAGATCCTGCGCCAGGCGGTCGACGATCCCGATCGCGTGGCGACGCTGGTCTCGACCGGCAAGGGCCGCACCACCTGCGCCTACTTCCTGCAGGGTGATCAGGACATCGTCTACGCCTCGACGCACGAGGTCGGCCCGGAGTGCCCCAAGCCGCCCGACATGTCGATGGGCTACGTGTGGGCCCTGTACGACTTCGACATCTACCGGGCCAAGCGGGACGGGTCCGGCCTGCACAAGCTCATCGGCGGGCCCAGCTATGACGCCGAGGCGACGGTGTGCGGCAAGGACGGCAGCATCATCTTCACGTCGGACCGCGACGGCGACCTCGAGCTGTACCGGATGGACGCCGACGGCAAGAACGTGCTGCGCCTGACCCACACCCCCGGCTACGACGGCGGCGCCTTCTTCTCGCAGGACTGCAGCAAGATCGTGTGGCGGGCGTCGCGCCCGAGCGGCGACGCGCTGGCCGACTACCAGCGCCTGCTCGGGCAGCGCCTGGTCCGGCCCAGCAAGCTGGAGATCTTCGTCGCCAACGCCGACGGCTCCGACGCGCGTCAGGTCACCTACCTGCAGTCGGCCTCGTTCGCGCCGTACCTGCACCCGTCGGGCCAGCGCATCCTGTTCTCGACCAACTACCCCGACCCGCGCGGGCGCGAGTTCGACATCTGGGCCATCGACGTCGACGGCACCGACCTCGAGCGCGTGACCTACGCGCCCGGCTTCGACGGCTTCCCGATGTTCTCTCCCGATGGCAAGCGGCTGGCCTTCGCCTCGAACCGGCGCGACGCCGGCGCCGCCGGCGCAGATGGCAAGCCGACCTACCGGATGACCGGCGGCGCCATCGGCGAGACCGACACCAACGTGTTCGTGGCCGACTGGGTCGACCACCCGGCCCGGGTGGCGGCGCCGAGCGCGGCCGACCGGTTCGCCCGGGTCGTCACCTTCCTGGCCGACGACGCCCGCGACGGACGCGGCGTCGGCACCGCCGGGCTAGAGGCGGCCACGGTCTTCGTCGAGGCCGAGCTGGCCGCGGCCGGGGTCGAGCCCGGCATGGGGGCCGGGGTCGGCTACCGGCAGTCGTTCGAGGTCACGACCGGCCTGACGGTGGGTCCGACGACCCGGGTGGTGATCGACGGTGAGGTCGTGCCGGCGACCGACTTCGCGCCGCTGGCGTTCTCGGGCAAGAAGGCGGTGAAGGCCCGCCCGGTCCGGGTCGGCTGGGGCATCGTCGCCCCCGAGGCCAAGCTCGACGACTACAAGGGCGTGGCCGCGCGCGGCAAGGTCGCGGTGGTCCATCGCTTCACGCCGATGCGGCCGGAGCTCGACACCGCCAGCGGGCATCGTCGGTACGGCGATCTCGAGTACAAGGCCTTCACCGCCCGCCAGCGCGGCGCCGCCGCGTTGATCGTGATCGACGACGGCGAGACCAAGAACGACGAGGTGGCGTTGCCCTCGCTCGATCCACGCACCAGCGCCGACGCCGGCATCCCGGCCCTGGTGATCAAGCGGGCCTGGGCCGACAAGCTGAGCCGGGCCAAGCTGGTCGAGGTCCAGGTCGAGCTGGTGCCGACCCGGACCGCGACCCACAACGTGCTCGGCGTGATCCGCGGCAAGGGCGCCGGCAGCGGCGGCAAGCGGCCGGCGGTGGTGGTCGGGGCGCACCTCGACCACCTGGGGGTCGGCAAGCCGGGCGCGTCGCTCGACGCCGCTGGCGGCATCCACAACGGCGCCGACGACAACGCGTCGGGGGTCGCGGCCCTGCTCGAGGTCGGGCGGCGCCTGGTCGAGGCCAAGGACCAGCTCGACCGCGACGTCTGGCTGGTCGCGTTCTCGGCCGAGGAGATGGGCGTGCTCGGGTCGGACTACCTGGTCAAGCACCCGCCGTGGACCGGCCCGGTGCTCGGCATGCTCAACATGGACATGGTCGGCCGCCTGCGCGGCAACGCGCTGACGGTCCTGGGCGGTGACACCGCGCCCGAGTGGGCCGGGCTGGTCGGGCCGGCGTGTGCGGCGGCCCGGGTCGAGTGTGCGCTGTCGGGGACCGGCTTCGGCCCGTCCGATCACATGCCGTTCTACATCGGCGGCGCGCCGGTGCTGCACTTCTTCACCGGCTCGCACCTCGACTACCACAAGACCAGCGACGACAGCGCGACCATCAACGCGGCCGGCGGAGCCCAGGTCGCGCAGGTGGTCGGCGACGTCGCGCTGGCGCTGGCCCGGACCGGCGCGCCGACGCTGAGCTACAAGAAGGTGGCGCCGCCGGCGCCGAGCGGCGACGTGCGCCGGGCCGGCGCCTCGCTCGGCACCGTGCCGTCGTACAACGAGGACCCGAACGCCCCACCCGGCATGGTCATCTCCGACGTGGTCCCGGACGGCGCCGCCGCCAAGGCCGGCCTGCTGGGTGGAGATCGCATCGTCAAGCTGGGCGCGATCGACATCCGCAACGTGGGCGACCTGATGTTCGTGCTGTCGACCGCCAAGCCCGGCGAGACGGTCCGGGTCACGTTCGTGCGCGCCGGCAAGCAGCAGAGCGTCGACGCGGTGTACGGCCAGCCGCGCTCGCGTCGGTAGCGCCGGGCGCCGGCACGGTCGTCCTTCAGCCGGCCCGCAGCGCCGCTTCGAACACCTCGAGGTCGAGGGCGCGGGTCCGGGCGACGGCGGCGGTGATCGCCCCGGACCGGACCAGCCGGGCCAGGCTGCGCTCGAACGACACCATGCCGGCGTCGCGTCCGGTCTGGACGTGGTTGGCGATGTGGTGGCCCTCGCCCTTGCGGATGAGGTGGGCCACCGCGGCGTTGATCGGGACGTACTCGACCGCGGCGATGCGGCCGCCGGTGCGGCGCGCCACCAGCTGCTGGGTCAACACGGCGCGCAGCACGGCGGCCAGCTGACCGCGGGCCTGGCGCTGCTGGTGCTCGGGGAAGGCGTCGACGATGCGATCGATGGCGCCGACCACGCCGGCGCAGTGCAGCGTGCCGAGCACCAGGTGCCCGGTGTCGGCCGCGGTCAGCGCGGTGGCGATGGTCTCCGGGTCGCGCAGCTCGCCGACGAAGATCACGTCGGGCGCCTCGCGCAGGGCGGCGCGCAGGCCGGTCGCGAAGTCGGGCGTGTGGGTGCCGATCTCGCGCTGGTGCACGCTGGCGAGCCTGCTGGGCAGGCGCCGCTCGATCGGATCCTCGAGGGTGACGACGTGCGCGGCCCGGGTCCGCACCAGGTGGTCGAGCAGGGCGATGGCGGTGGTCGACTTGCCCGACCCGGTCTGGCCACACACCAGGACCAGGCCGTCCCGGGCCTCGACCGCGCCGGCCAGCTCGGCCGGCAAGCCGAGCTCGGCCAGGGACGGCACGCCGGCGCGGATGAGGCGGAGCACCGCGGCCAGGCCGTCATGGTGCAGGAACACGTTGGCCCGGACCCGGGTGCCGGCCGCCTCGAACGCGAAGTCGAGGTGGCCGGCGTCGGCCAGCCGGGCGGCGCTGCGGTCGCTCCCCACCAGCGCGTGCAGGTCGGCCAGCTCGATCGGCTCGCCGTCGTCGTCACCGGCGGCGCTGACCAGGGCGCCCTCGACCCGCATCCGCGCCGGCCGGCCCTGGGTCAGCACCAGGTCGGCGGCCCCGCGCGCCGCCGCCGCCGCCAGCAAGGCCAGGACCCGCGGCGTCGGCGTCACCGCCGCGTGCGGGACCAGGCGCGGCGGCGACGGGCCGTGGCTGCTCACCGGTGCGGGCGCGGCCTGGCCGGCCGCCGGCACCTCGGCGGCCGCGGCCGACGCCGACGCGGCCGAGGCCAGCGCAGGCGGCGCAGGTGGCGTCGGCGCCGCGGGGGGCCGGCCGGCCGGGCGCGCGATGAGCCGGAGCTCGCCGCTGGCCAGCTCGACCGCGACCAGGTACGACGGGCCGTCAGCGGCGCGGTAGCTGACCTCGAGCCGGCCGGCGTCGGCCAGGCGCGCGTGCTGGTCGGCCAGCACCTCCTCGGCGAAGACCGCGACCAGGCTGGGCTCGAGCGCGGGCATCGACATGACCTCGCGCTCGCCGCGCCGACGCAGCGCCGGCGGCTGACCCGCCACCAGGGCGATGCTGTCGGCGTCGCGCAGGGTCATGACCCGGAGCAAGGCATCGATCGCGGGCATGTCCCTCACGCTAGCAGGTCGTGTTCCCGGTCGGCGCCCGCCGCCGGGCGCGCCAGGTCATCGAAATCGCGCGGCCGGTCCGCGCCGATGCGGGGCCCGCAGGGCGAATGTGGCAACGCGGAGGTCGTTGCGTTGCCAGGTTGGCAACGGGCTACGACAGCGAGTGAGGTGCTGTCGAGGGCACCTGGCTGAACGTCCGAGTCGGGCACGGGCACGGGCACGGGGCACGGGCCAAGAAGAACGCCGCTGCGCTGCGTGCTAGTCGCGGTCGAGCTGGGCCAGCTTGGCCTCGAGCTCGGCGATGCGGTCCTGCAGCACGCGCACGTCCTTGTTGAGTCCAGAGAACGGCGTGATGGTGTCGACCGCGGTGCGGATGCGGTGGTCGAGCTTCTTCTGCCACTCCTCGAGGGTCGATTTGGAGTGGGCGATCCACAGGCGCAGCGGCGCGGCCAGCTCGCGGCGGCGTCCGCCCTCGTCGGCCGGCTCGTGTTCACCCGAGGCCTCGGCCAGCGGCGCGGGGGCCGCCTCCGGCTCCACAGCCGGCTCGGCGCCGTCGTCGTCCTCGCCGTCCTTGCGCTTGCCGGGCAGGATGGCCGAGACCTTGCGCTGCACCTCGGAGAACCACTCGCCGCCGTTCTGGATGATGTTGCGCATGGCGCCGAGCGGCATGAACGAGCGCTGCTTCTTCTCTTCCTCGAAGATGATCTGGGCCAGGGTGACCGTGGTCAGGTCCTCCTTCGTCTTGTTGTCGACGATCTGGACCTCCTCGCCAGCGCGGATCATCTCCGAGATCTGGTCGAGGGTGACGTACCGGCTGTGCTGGGTGTCGTACAGCTTGCGGTTGGCGTAGCGCTTGATGACGCGGGCGTCGGCCATGTTCCGCTCCTGGTTCGGTCGTCCCGGATCGTGCGAATCCAGTGATTTCAATCCTATCACGCGCTGCGGCGCACCGCGTCGAGAAAACCCGACACCTCTCGGGTGACAATCGAGCCGTGCGGCCCGAGTCCCTCGTCGACCACCTCGGCGCCATCGTGCCCAGCCCGCTGCGGGTGCCGGCGCTGGTGACGGCGTGGACCGAGCAGGCGCCGAGGCCGTGGGTGACCGCGCTGGCCCACGTGCTGCGGCGCGCCCATGTTCACGATGACGTGGCGGCGTGGACCGCGCTCGAGGCGATCATCCTGGCCGCGGCCTCGACCCGCCTGCCGTACCCGGCCCGGGCCGCGCTGTACGCGGCGGCGATGGAGGTCGAGGCCGGCCCGGTGGCGCGCTGCTTTCTGGCGGCCGGGCCGCCGACGGTGAGCCCCGACCAGCTGCGGCGCCAGCTCGCGCCGGAACGGGTGCTGCGGCCGCGTGGTCGCCCCATCACGCTGGGCGAGCGCAAGAGCCTGGCGCGCAGCCCCAGCCGCGAGCTGCTGGCCCTGGTGGTGCGCGACCCGCACCCCGACGTGGTCGCGATCTTCCTCGACAACACCCACGTCACCGAGGCCGACGTGGTCCGGGTCGCGGCGGCGCGACCGGCGGTGCCGTCGGCGCTGGTGGCGATCGCGTTGCATCCGCGCTGGGGCTGCCGCCAGGTGGTCAAGCGCGCGCTGGTGTGGAACCCGGCCCTGCCGCTGCCCGACGGGGTCCGCATCGCCACCACGCTGCGCCCGCTCGAGCTGCGCCAGCTGGTCGACGCGGCGTCGCAACCCGCGCCGCTGCGCGCCCACGCCGCCGAGCTGCTGACCTGGGCCCGCGGCTGAGGACCCGGGGCGCGAGCACCACCGCCGCGCGGCGTTGCTCAGCAGCCTGCTAGCAGGCTGCTTCTTCAGCAGCCTGCTAGGCCTTCTTGGCCTTGGCCTTGGTCACGACCTCGGCGTCCTCGACCTCGCCGGCGTCGAGCTCACGGCTCGCCTTCTTGGCCTCGAGCTGGTCCTTCTTGCTGACCTCGAGCTCGTCCTGGCCGGACGACGCACGCTTGAAGTTCTTGATGCTGCGCCCCAGCGCGTCGCCGATCTGCGGCAGCTTGCCGGCGCCGAAGATGAGCAGGACGATGACGAGGATGATGAGCAGCTCGGGAATGCCGGGCATGGACGGGCTCCGTTCGAGGGCCGACCATACCGCGCAAGGTCGCAAATGAACAGGCGGCGCCAGGACCGGGCGGGGTCAAAAGTTGGTCGGCGCCGGCAACAGCGCCTAGGCTAAGGGGATGCGCCGGGGCCCGCTGCTGACCTGCTTCGTCCTGTCCCTGGCCCTGGCGGCCACCGCCCTGGCCCAGCCCGGGCCGGCTGACCAGGCCGAGGAGGGCTCACCGAGCCCGGCGCTGGCGGTCGACCCCGGTGGCCGGCGCGCCGTGCGTGGCTGCCCGGCCGACGCCGACTGCGTCAGCCCGTCGGCGGCGATGCGCGAGCTGGAGATCCTCGAGTGGAGCAAGCAGGGCTGGATCAGCAGCCGCCCGCGCGGGTCCGCGGCCGGCGGCGACCACCCGCGCCCGGCCATCACCCGCCCATCGCAGCTGCGGCCGGACCAGGCCTGGCTCGACGAGCTGGCGTTGCCCGACCTGCCGGTGACCTGGAGCCCGCGCCTCATCGACTACCTGCTGTTCTACAAGGACGACCCGCGCGGCCGCCGCATCATGACGTCGTGGCTGCGGGCGCAGGGCCGGTACCGCGACCTCATCGTCACCCAGCTGCGTGCGGCCGGCCTGCCCGAGGACCTGCTGTACGTGTCGATGATCGAGTCGTCGTACGATCCGGGCGAGCGGTCGTACGCCGGCGCGGCCGGGCTGTGGCAGTTCATGCCGGCCGGTGGCCGCATCTACGGCCTGCGCATCGACCGCTGGGTCGACGAGCGCAACGACCCCCTGCGCTCGACCCTGGCCGTGCGCGACTACTTCGCCGACCTGCACCAGCGCTTCGCCGACTGGCACCTGGCGCTGGCCGCGTACAACGCCGGCTACGGCGCGGTGCTGCGCGCCATCACCCGCTACAACAGCAACGACTACTGGAAGCTGGTCGAGATCGAGAACGGCCTGGCGTGGGAGACGACGCTGTACGTGCCCAAGGCGCTGGCCGCGGCCATCGTCGGCCGCAACCGCGCGCGCTTCGGCTACGCCGAGGTGGTGGCGGCGCCGGCCGAGAGCTTCGACACGGTGGCGGTCCCGGCGCGTTCCTCGCTGGCCAGCATCGCCCGCCTGGCCGGCGCCTCGGTCGCCGAGGTCAAGCGGCTCAACCCGCACCTCCTGCGCGGGCGCACGCCGCCCGACGTGCGCGACTACGTGGTGCGGGTGCCGACCGGGGCCGGCCCGGCGGTGGGGCGCGGCCGGGCCGAGCTGACCCGCGAGGCCGACGGCCTGACCACGTACACGGTGATGTTCGGCGAGCGGTTCGAGGACGTCGCCACCACCTTCGGCCTGTCGACCCGCCGCCTGCGCGAGCTCAACGAGGTGGCGTTCGAGGGCGAGGTCACCGGCGGCGCCGTGCTGGTGGTGCCGGCGCTGGCGTCGGCCCAGCTGGCGGCCAACCGCAGCAAGGCCATCGACGCGCTACACGCCTCGGGCCCCGACATGAAGCCGGGCGAGCCGCTCATCGTGCCGGTGCCCGACAGGGACGCGGCGGTGGCCGGGCGGCGCCGGGTGTTCTACCGCGCCGTCGCCGGTGATGCGCTGGCGGCGGTGGCTGGCGCGCTGGCGGTCGATTCCGGCGAGCTGGCGCGCTGGAACGACCTGGCCCCGACCGCGGCGCTGCACCCGCGCATGATCCTGCAGGCGTTCGTCGCGCCCGGGTTCGACGCCGAGGCGGCGCGGGTCCGCCTGCTCGACGACGCTCGCCTGCTGGTGGTGAGCCGGGGTTCGGCCGAGCACCTCGACCTGGTCGAGGGGCGGCTCGGGCGCACCCGGGTCGCCTACACCGCCAAGCGCAAGGAGTCGCTCGAGGCCATCGGCAAGAAGTACGGCCTGGGCCACCGCGACCTGGCCCGGATCAATCGCATGCCGGCCGACAGCGTGATCGCCGCCGGCCAGACCATCATCGTCTACGCCGTGGTCGATCGGACCCGGTCCGAGCGCGCGGCCGAGCAGTGGAAGAAGACGCCCAAGAGCCAGCGCGGCAAGACCGGGCGGATCGCCGAGGGCACCGCGACCGATCCGGACGAGACCACCACCGCGCCGGGCCAGGGCGCCGCCGCGCCGAGCAAGGCAGGGGGCAAGCCCCAGCCACCCGAGGCCGGGGCCGCTCCGCACGCGCCATCCGCGGGTCCGGTCACAGACCCCGGGCAGGCCCCTTGATAGAGTCTCGCCTGGAGGTCCCATGAAGAACGTGTTCTCGCTCTCGATGACTGCCCTGGTGCTGCTGGCTGCCTGCGGAGACGATGGCGGGGGCTCGTCGGCCGACGCGCGACCGCCTGGGATCGACGCCGCCCCGGCCAGCCCGGGAACCCTGACCGCCAACGTGACCGTCCGCAGCGAGGCTGGCGGCACGCTCACGGTGCGCCAGGGCGACGGCGTCCGGCTCAACGTCGAGGGCGCCCAGCTGGTTCAGGAGATCTTCAACCCGGCGTCGGGCACCTACACCACGACCGAGGTGTTCCCGGCCGGCGCCTACACCCTGACGGTCGACTACATCAACGACTTCGGCGGGCCGGCCATCGTCGTCGACGGCACCGCCCAGACCAGCGTGCAGATCAGCGGCAACACCACGGTCAACGTCGACCTCGTGGTCGGCAACGGGTTCTTCGGCTTCAACTGGTCGGTCGAGGAGCTCAACGGGACCCCGGTCACCAGCTGCGCCGCCATCCCGGGCGAAAACGGCGTGTCGATCCTGAGCACGCTGGCCGGCACCAGCGACGCCATCGAGGACCTGTTCAACTGCGAGGACGGCCTCGAGAACCCGAGCCCGGTGTCGACCGATCCGCTGCCGATCGGGGCCTACGTGGTCTCGGCCGCCATCCTCGACGCCCAGGGCGCGGCCCTCGGCGTGGCCGACGCCCAGAACCTGACCATCCCGCAGGGTAACGACTACGTCGAGGCCATCGTCGCCATCGTCCTGGACTGAGGCTGGTACGGTCCTGTCCGTGGAGATCTCGATGACCAAGCAGCTCGTGTTCAAGGCGTTCACCCTCGTGCTGGTGGCTGGTTGCGGCGGCGACGACGAGGGCGGGTCGACCGCCGACGCCCGGCCGCCCACGATCGACGCCCGGGTCGGAACCGTCGACGCTCCGGCCGGGGGGGCCGACGCCGCCCCGCTGCCCGACGCCGCGCCGTCGACGGTGGTGGTGACGCCCGACTGCACCGGGGTGCCGCAGGGGCAGATCGACCTCGAGCTCACCACGACCGGCCTGGCCTTCTCGCAGACGGCGATCACCCTGCCGGCCGGATCCATCATCCGCTTCACCACCGCCGGCTCGCACAACTTCGCCAGCTCGCCCGGCGTCGACGCGCCGTTCGTGTTCAAGAGCGGCGCGGTCGGCGCCCACACCGCCTGCCTGACCTTCCCGGTCGCCACCGGTGGGCCGATCAACTTCCGCTGCGATCTGCACACCACGTCGATGACCGGCACGCTGACGATCAACTGACGTGGCGCCAACCGCGCCGCGTCTCAGACGATGGCGACGCCGGCGGCGGCTAGCTCGGCCAGCGCACGGGCACCGTCGCCGGGCTGCAGGTCGACGGCGCGGCAGCCGGCGGCGACGAGCCGGGTGGTGAAGCCCTGCTCGACGGCGTCGAGCGCGGTGAACTTCACGCAGTAGTCGGTGGCGAGGCCGAGCACGGTCACCTCGCGCACGCCGCGCGCGCGTAGCCACGCCGTCAGCCCGGTGTCCCCGCGCCGCCCGTTGTCGAAGAAGCCGCTGTAGCTGTCGACCCGCGGATCGGTGCCCTTCTGGAACACCGCGGCCAGGCGGTGCTGATCGAGGCCCGGGTGCAGCGCCGCGCCGGCGGTGCCCTGCACGCAGTGCACCGGCCACAGCACCTGGGGCAGGCCGTGGAGGTCGATGACCTGACCCGGCGTGGTCCCGGGCTGGTTGGCGGCGAAGCTGCCGTGGTCGAGCGGGTGCCAGTCCTGGGTCGCCACCACCAGGTCGAACCCGGCCGCGACCTGGTTGGCCACCGCGATGGTCGTGTCGCCGTCGGCCACCGGCAGCGCCCCGCCGGGGCAGAAGTCGGGCTGTAGATCGACCCAGATCAGCACGCGCGGCGGTGGCGCGCTCATGGTCCGTCGGCCCAGGCCACGGTGGCGACGGAGAGGAGCCGGCGACGCATGCCGCATCATCCCCGGCGCGGCGACGGGGCGCAACCGAGCTTGAGTCCCGCCGTCGCCTCGGCCATCGTCCCGGCGTGGCCGACGATCTCGCCGCCGACGTGGTCGCCGCACGCGCCGGTGATCGGGCGGCCTTCGCGCGCCTGTACCAGCGCTTTGCGCGCGCGGTCCACGGCGTCGTGCTGGCGCGGCTGCGGCCGGAGCTGGTCGCCGACGTGGTGCAGGAGGTGTTCGTGGTCGCGCTCGAGCGGCTCGGCCAGCTGTCGGAGCCGGCGGCGTTCCCCGGCTGGTTGATGGCCATCGCCCGCAACCGCGCCACCGACGCCGGCCGGCGCCGGGTCCACGCCGAGCTGGTGTCCGAGCCGGCGGCGGCGCCGACCGGCGGGCCCGGCCAGCGCCTCGACGCCACCCGGGTCCTGACCGCGCTGCAGGCCCTGCCCGAGGCCTACCGCGAGCCGCTGGTGCTGCGCCTGGTCGAGGGCCTGACCGGCCCGGAGATCGCCGAGCAGACCGGCCTGACCCCCGGCTCGGTCCGGGTCAACCTGCACCGCGGCATGAAGCTGCTGCGCGCCGCCCTCGGGCTCGCTACCCTGGAGGGGAGTGATGACTGAGCCGGGCACCGACTACCTGTGGGACCGCTCGGGGCCGGTCGACCCCGAGGTCGCCGCGCTCGAGGCGGTGCTGGCCCCGCTCGGCCTCGACCCCGCCGCGGCCGGCGTGGCCCCGACGGCGAGCGCCGGGCCGGTCGACGCGCTGGCGGCCCGGCGGGCCCGTCGCCGGCTGATCGGCGCGGTCGGCGCCGGCCTGCTGGCCGCGGCCGCCGCGCTGCTGTGGTGGTCGAGCCGCCGGCCCGAGCGCCCGGCTGGCGTCGCCGCGTGCGCCAGCAGCGGGGACGGCTTTCCGTTCGAGGCCAGCGCCGACCTGCGGTGCGGGGCCGGGCGCGGGCGAGCCGGCGTGCTGGCGGTCGGCGGCAGCATCGAGACCGGCGCCGCGCCGGCAGTGGTGACCCTGCCTGCACACGGTCGAGTCGAGCTGGCGCCCGGCTCGCGCCTGGCGCTGCGCGGGTCGCGTCCGGACGAGCACCGCTTCGTGCTCGAGCGCGGCGAGCTGTCGGCGCAGGTCAAGGCGCCGCCGCGGCTGTTCGTGGTCGAGACGCCGAGCGCGACCGCGGTCGACCTCGGCTGCGCGTACACCCTCACCGTCGACGAGGCCGGGCTCGGTCGGCTGACGGTGACCGGCGGCAAGGTCGAGCTGGCGGTGGCGGTCGGGCCGCCGATGGTCGTCGCCGCCGGCACCAGCGCGTCCTTCGCCGTGGGCCGGGTCGGCACGCCGGTGGCGCCCACCGCCGCCCCGGCGCTGCGCGCCGCGCTGGCCGACCTCGACGACGGCCGCTTCGACGCGTTGCCCGCGGCGCTGGCCGCCGCGGGTGACGGCGACCTGGTCACCCTGGCCAACCTGCTGGTCCGGGTGCCGCCGGCGCGACGACCGGAGGTGGCGGCGCGCCTGGCCGAGCTCGTGCCGGTGCCGGAGCGGCTGCTCGGCGTCGATCTGTCCGCGCCCGATCCGCAGCCGGCCGAGGCCTGGCGCGCCGACGCGGTGGAGGTGTGGATGGTCGGGCGCGCCCCGTAGCTACGGCGCGGTGACGTACTTGCTGAGGCAGGCCTTCTGCTCCGACGGGAAGCTCTCCTGCTGGGTGCAGTAGCGGACCAGCTGCGCCGGTTCACGGGTCGCGCGCGACGCCGACTCCAGGCACCACAGCCCGTGATCCTCGTGGGCGAAGCCATCCCCGCACGCGGCGATCGTGCTCATGGTCGAGCGGGTCCAGCGCGACTGCTCGAACATGGCGACGGCGAAGTCGACACACCGGCGCTGGTTCTGCTCGAAGTCGAACGCCGCCTTGCAGGCCCGGCCGATCGTCGCCAGGTCGGCCACCGGCCGGCTCGGCGGCGGTGGCGCCACCGGCGGCGCCTGGATCGTCGGCGTCACCGGCGCCGGCACCGGGCCCTTCCAGGCGCAGCTGGCGCGGTCGATCGCGACCTGGCCGCGCTTCATCTGCAGCACCGCGCTGCACTGGATGACGTCGCGCGCGCCCTTGAGGCGGGGCTGGGCCTCGAAGGTCAGGCTGGTGCCGCGCAGCCCGGTCAGGCGGATGTTGCGGAACTGCCGGGTCGGCACCATCGTCGTCCCCAGCGCGATCTGATCGAGCCACAGCTGCCCGGTCGCGCGGCCGGACGCGATGCGCTCGACGCCGAGGTACGCGCCGCCCGCCTCGCCGGTGTCGCCGGCCACGGCGCGGGTGCCGGTGCCGGCGTCGAAGATCACGCTGGTCACGGTGGCGTCGACGATCGGCGCCGGCGCGTCGGCGCGGGCCGGCCGGGTCAGCGCGGCCGAGCCGAGCTACATGGTCATGGACAGGGCGAGGCTGGTGGTCACGGTCTTCACGGAGGCTCCTTGGGAAACGGGTCGTGGGTCGCGGCAGCGTCAAGCAGGGGACGTGCCAGGCTTCGGGCCTCCGTGCGCGCGGCCAGGAGGCGCCTGCAGCGGCAGGCGCCGGCCATCGACGTGGCCGCGGCCGATGCACTGGCCGTGTCCACGGCGACACTTCCCGGCGCGCCACCAAGCTGGCGCCTGGGGCGTGCGGCGTCGGCGGCGCGCCGGGCGATCGCTGCTACGGTGAGCGCCATGACCGCGCCGCTCGTCTCGCTCGCCGCGATGCCCTGGGACGACGACTTCGTGCGGTCGTTGCCAGGTGATCACAGCGGCAACCCGGCGTCGCGCCAGCTGCACGGCGTGGCCTACGCGCTGGCGGCGCCGACCGCGGTGGCGGCGCCGCGCCTGCTGGCCTGGGCCGACGAGGTCGGCGCGCTGCTCGGAGTGGCCCGGCCGGTCGACGACGCCGACCCGACGGTGGCGATGCTCGCCGGCAACCTGGTCGCGCCGGGCGCGCGGCCGTACGCGGCCTGCTACGGCGGGCACCAGTTCGGCCAGTGGGCCGGTCAGCTCGGCGACGGACGCGCCCTCACCCTGGGCGAGCTGGTCGGCCCGGACGGCGCACGCTGGGAGGTCCAGCTCAAGGGCGCCGGCCCGACCCCGCTGTCGCGCCGCGGCGACGGCCGCGCCGTGCTGCGCTCGTCGGTGCGCGAGTTCCTGTGCAGCGAGGCGATGCATCACCTCGGGGTGCCGACGACGAGGGCGCTGGCCCTGGTCGTCACCGGCGACGCGGTCGTGCGCGACATGTTCTACGACGGCCGGCCGCGGGCCGAGCCGGGCGCGATCGTGACCCGGGTCGCGCCCAGCTTCCTGCGGCTGGGGAGCTTCGAGCTGCCGACGTCGCGCGACGATCACGGCCTGCTGGCGCGGCTGGCCGACCACGCCATCACCCGGCACGCGCCCGAGCTGGCCAACACGCCGGCGCCGACCCGGTACGCCCTGTGGTTCCACCAGGTGTGCGCGCGCACCGCGGTGATGATCGCCCACTGGATGCGGGTCGGGTTCGTCCACGGCGTGATGAACACCGACAACCTGTCGATCCTCGGCCTCACCCTCGACTACGGCCCGTACGGGTGGCTTGACACCTTCGATCCCGACTTCACCCCCAACACCACCGACGCCGAACGCGGCCGCTACCGCTTCGGCATGCAGCCCGGCATCGGCCGGTGGAACCTGGCCCACTTCGGCCGCGCGTTGCGCCCGCTGGTGCAGGACGACGACGCGCTCGCGGCCGGCCTGGAGCTGTACCGCGACACGTTCGACGCCACGTTCCGGCGCATGCAGCGCGGCAAGCTCGGCCTGGGCGACGACGACGGCGCCGCGCCGGCGCGTCGGGCCGAGGACGACGGCCTGGTGGCCGAGCTGCACCAGCTGCTCGCCGCCCACGACACCGATCCGACCCGCTGGTACCGCCGCCTCGGCGCCCTGGCCGAGGCCCCGGCCCTGCCCGCGGCGGCGCAGCTGCTGGCGGCGGTGGACGACACCTTCTATCGACCGCCAGGCCCCGACCACGCCCGCGTGGTGGCCGGCTGGCTGGCGCGCTGGTGGCGGCGCCTGGCCGAGGAGCCAGGGCTGGCGTCGGCGCGGCGAGCGGCGATGGACGCGATCAACCCGGCCTTCATACTCCGCAACTACCTCGTGCACGAGGCCATCGGCCGGGCCGAGACCGGCGACCACGGCGGCATCGACGAGCTGCTGGCGGCGGCGCGGGCGCCGTACCGTGAGGACCCCGACCCGGGCCGCGCTCACCTGTACGCGCGCCGCCCCGACTGGGCCCGCGACGCCGCCGGCTGCTCGGCCCTGTCGTGCAGCTCGTGACCCCGCCCGGGTGGTCCGGGTCGCCCTGAAAAATGCAAGGGTTCTTGCAGGTTTGGCGATCGCGTCAGGCCTGATGTCCACCCTTGTCGTGGCCGTCGCTTGTGCATAGATTCGCGCCTTCGCCATGGGATTCGTCGACCTCTTCCGCCCCAAGCACCGTCACTCCAACACCGCCACCCGCATCGAGGCGGTGAGGGCCATGACCCGCGACGACCTGACGTTGCTGGTCCAGGTCGCGCGCACCGACCGCGACCCGACGGTGCGCAAGGTCGCCATCGAGAAGATCGACCAGGCCGAGACCCTGGCCGAGCTGGCGGTGGGCGAGCGCGACGAGGCGCTGCGCGACCTCACCAGCGCCCGCGCCGGCGAGCTGTGGCTGCACCGCGCCTGCGGCGACGACGCCGAGGTGGCGGGCGCGGCCCTGACCGGGCTGGTCCGGCTCGGCCAGGAGCGGCTCATCGCCGACGTCGCGGTCAAGGCCGCGCTGCCGGCGGTGCGGCGCCGGGCCATGGCCGAGCTGCACGATCCCAAGGCACTGGCCGAGCTGGCCAAGAAGGCGCAGAACCACCAGACCCGGCTCGAGGCGGTGGCCCGGATCGACGACCCGGCCGTGCTGCGCGCGCTCGCGGTCGACACCACCAACAAGGAGCTCGGGCTGGCCGCGGTCGATCGGCTCGACGACCCGGAGCTGCTCGAGCTGGTCGCGACCAAGGGCAAGAACAAGGCGGTGCGCCAGCGCGCCCGCAAGATCGTCGCCGAGATGCAGGCGGCCGAGCAGGCGGCCCGGGCGGCGGCGGCGCCGGCCCCGGCCCCGGGCGCGCCGGCGCCGGCCAGCGACGACGACAAGCGGCGGCGGGCCGAGAAGTCGCAGCTGGTGCGCGAGCTCGACGGCCTGGTCGAGAGCTTCGACTTCGAGCGGGTCGGCCCGCTGGTCCGTACCGCCGAGGCCAGCTACGCGGCGCTGTCGACGGTGGCCAGCCCGGCCAAGGCCGAGGCCAAGATCGACGACAAGTTCCGCAGCCTGGTCCGGCGCTTCTGGAAGCGGGCCGAGCTGCACGCCGACGGCGCGCGCAAGGCGGCGAGCCCGGCGCCCGCGCCAGTGGCCGAGGTGGCGCCGGCGGCGCCGGCCGAGGTGGTGGTGGCGCCGGTGATCGATCCCGAGGAGGAACGCAAGCGCGCGGCCCGGGCCGAGGAGGCGGCGGCGCGCCGGGCCGAGCGCGACGCGCGCAAGGCCGAGGACGACGCCCGCCGCGCCGCCGAGGACGCGCGGCGCGAGGCCAAGCGCAAGGAGCAGGAGGCCCAGGCGGCCGAGCTGGCGGCCAGCTTCCCGACGGTGATCGCCGAGATGGAGGCCATCGCCGCCGGCGGCGACGCGAAGAAGATCGACCGCGTGCTCGAGCACGGCCGCAAGGTGTTCGAGCAGGTCATGAAGGCGCCGGTGCCGGGCCGCGACGAGCTGGTCGCGCGTTACGACGCGGCGCGAGCCACGCTGGTGATCCAGCGCCAGGGCGCGCGCGAGGCCGAGGACTGGCAGCGCTACGCCAACGTGCCGCGGGCCGAGGCCCTGCTCAAGGAGGCGATGGCGCTGGCCGAGAGCGAGGAGGAGATTCCCGACCTCGGCGGCAAGCTCAAGGACCTGCAGGCGCGCTGGAAGCAGGTCGGGCCGCTGCCCGGCAAGGCGTCGAAGGAGCTGTGGGAGCTGTTCAAGGAGACCTGCGACGTCGTCTACGACAAGGTGCGTGGGCAGCGCGCGGTGGCCGAGGCCGGCTACGCCGAGATCGCGGCCGGCAAGGACAAGCTCATCGCCGAGGCCGAGGCGCTGGCCGAGTCGACCGACTGGCAGGCCACGGCCGAGCGCTACAAGCAGCTGCAGGCGGCGTGGAAGGAGTCGGGCCGGCTGCCGCGCAAGCAGGACGAGGAGCTGTGGACCCGGTTCCGCGCCGCGTGTGACCGCTTCTTCGCGCGCCGGCAGCCGCTGCTCGACGCCCAGTTCGCCGAGCAGGAGGCCAACCTGGCCGCCAAGGTCCGGCTGTGCGAGCGGGCCGAGGCCACGGTCGCGGCGGCGCCGGGCGAGCGCGGCTGGGGCGCGGCCATCGGCGAGATCCGCGCGCTGCAGGACGACTGGCGCGGCATCGGCTTCGTGCCGCGGCGCGACGCCGACGCCATCTACCGCCGCTTCCGCGCCGCCTGTGACGGGCTGTTCGCCAAGCGCGACGCCGCCCGCGACGGCGAGGCCGACGCCCGCCGGGCCGAGGTCGACGCGGTGGTGGCCCAGCTCGAGGCGGTCATGAGCGCGAGCGGCGACGACGCGGTCGGGCTGGCGCTGGAGGCGCGCGGCGCGCTGCGCGAGCTGGCCGCCGGCGACGACGGCCAGCGCGGGCCGAGCATCGAGCTGGCCGGGCTGTACGAGCGCATGGTGCGGCACCTGGCCGCCCAGCACGCCGACGCCGTGCGTGGCACCGCGTTCGATCCGGCGGTGATCGCGCGCGAGCACGACAAGCTGATCGCGCGTGCGCAGGAGCTGGTGCCGGCGTCGCCGGCGACCGGGCCGAGCGCGGCGCAGACCGCCGAGGAGATGGCGGCGGCGCTGCGGGCGGCGATGGCCAACAACGCGTTCTCCGGGCTGCGCTTCTCCGGGCGCGACCCGGTCGAGGTGGTGCACGAGCTGCGGCACAGCTGGGGCCAGGTCGGGCCTGACCTTGGCGACGACGGCGCGGCGCGCCGGGCCCGGTTCGACCAGGCCTGCCGGGCCGCGCTGGCCGCGGCCGGCGCCGACGACGCGCCGGCCCCGGAGCGGCCGCGCTCGGACACGCGCTCGGACGAGCGGCGGCAGCGTCGGCACGATCGCAAGGGCGAGCAGGCCGAGGCCACCGCGGCCAGCGTCACGGCGACCGCGCCGGCGCCGGTGGCCACGGCGGCGCCGGTCACGGCGGCGGTGCCGGCCACGGCGCACG
>JAGPCO010000091.1:24791-28969 GCA_018058095.1 Kofleriaceae bacterium | reverse complement strand
GCCCTGTCCCCTCCGTGCACACCCCCTGCACTTCGCCGGTGCAATCGGGCCCGACCTGCACTAAGACTCGCGCCGTGATGGCAACGCCGAGGGCCCTGATCGGGATGGTCGTGTGGGTGGCCGCGTGTTCGTTCTCGCCGGCTGGCGGGGCTGGCGGCGCCGACGACCCCGACGCCGACTCCGACCCGTCCGTCGACGCCGGGCCGCGTGATCCCGACGCCCGTCGCGTCGACGCCGTCCCCGGCCAACCCGACGCCACCCCGGCGCAAGAGTGCTCGGCGCGGGTCACCGGCGGCCTGGTCGCCTGCGTCGAGTTCGAGGACGACCTCGGCGACGGCAGCGTGGAGGACCGCGGCCCGCAGAGCATGCAGATCCCGTCGACCGGCCTGACCCCGACCGTGCGCGCGAGCTCACCCGCCGCCCAGGTCAGCGCCACCGCCACCACCTTCGTGGCCCAGAACCCGGCCATCGAGCTCGCCGGCGGCTTCACCCTGGCCGCCTGGGTCCGCGTCGACGGCCCCCTGAGCACGGGCGGTCACGGCGTGATCGACCACGATCTGCAGTACGCGATGTTCGTCGAGAGGCCGGCCTCCGTCGATCAGATCGGCTGCTACATCCACGACGCCGGCAACTGGTATGGGATGTCCACCACCCTGACCAGCGCCGGAACCTGGCAGCTGCTGGTGTGCACCTGGGCGCCGCCCGCCGCGGGACAGCCGGGCCAGGTGTGCGCTCACCGCCTGGCAGGGACCAGCAACGTGGTGAGCAGCTGCGGCAGCCACGCCAACAACCTGACCGCCGGCCGCGGCGGCGTGGCGCTCGGCCACAACAACGTCAACGGCGTGCCGAGCGCCACCGGGCGTGTTCCCGGCGCGATCGACGACGTCTGGATCTACGACCGGCCCCTGAGCAAGGCCGAGGTGTGTAGCCTGGCCAGCCTGAGCTCGACCTGCCTGGACTGACTCAGCGGCTGGCGCGCGCCGTGGCGACGACGCGTGGCTTGAGCTCGGGCAGGTCCCCGAGCCCGAGGGTCCTGGCCAGCGGCGGCGCCACCATCCGGCTCACCAGCGAGACCTCCACCGACGCGACCGTCGCCGGCACGGCGACGCGGACGGTGCGCGACTCCCCGGTCCGCAGGCGGTTGTCCCGCGCCAGCTTGGTGGCGTAGGGCGCCAGGCTCGGCGCCCCCTGCGCATCGACGTACACCTTGTTGAGCACCGCCTCCGGGTGCTGCTTCATCGGATCGTCGGTGACGTTGCGCCAGACCTCGCGGCCGTCGCGGTCGAAGCCGACGATCGAGACCAGGGCGAAGCGGCCGGGGAAGCCGGTCGGCCAGGCGTGCTGGGTCCGGTTGTCGAGGGTGACCTCGAGCGTGGCGCCGGCGAGCGACGCCGACAGGCCGAGCGCCTCCTTGGTGAGGCCCTGCGCCGGATCCCGCAGCGCGGCGTGTGGCCCGACGAAGGTGTGGGCGCGGTGGCGGGGCCGCGCCTGACTCACGGCGCCGCTCGGGGTCTCGACCCACGGCATGTGGCAGTCGACGCAGGTACGAGCATCGCGGCCGGCGCGCCACTCGGTGCCGGTCGAGCACGAGGCGATCCCGTCCTTGTTCTTGAGCTCGTCGTGGCAGGCCAGGCACAGCGAGCTGCCGTCGAACACGGCCGGGTCGGCCGCGACCACGACGTGTGGGCTGCCGGTCACGTCGCGCAGGCCATGCGGCCCGGTGATCTCGCCGGCGCCGGTCCGCACCAGCGCGGCCAGCCCGAGCTTGCCGTCGGCGCGGTCGAGGGCGCGGGTCTGGTGGCAGGTCGCACAGGCCACGCCGAGGTCGGCCAGCTCGGCGGTGGCGCCGGCAGGGTTGTGGCAACCGGCGCAGTTCTTGGCGACGACGTCGGCGCCTTCGCGGGCGGAGCGGACCTGGTGCAGCGCGGCGTAGATCGGATCACGCGTGGTGTGGGCGCGGCGGTGCTGGCTCTGCTCCCACTCGGCGACCACGGCCTGGTGGCAGGCGCCGCACTGGTCGGGGCGGTTCAGGTCGAGCGCGACCGCCGCCGCCGTGCCGGCCGCGCTGCCGGCGGCGCTGCCGGGGGTGCTGCCGGAACCCGCGCTGGCGCCGCCGGACGGCGGGTCCTTGCGGCAGCCGGCGACCAACCCGGCGGTGACGAGCAGCCAGCCGGCGATCATCGTCGTGCTCGAGGTGCGGTTCATGGTCCCGGCCATGTATCCCCGTGGGGCCCGCCTGGCAAGCGCGGCGACCCGTCGCGGCGTCGGCCCAGGGGCTACAATCGGGCTCCACCTCCTGGAGCGCTGCCCATGCACCCCACCCTTCGCCGCGGCTCGTTGTCCCTCGCCCTGTGGTGCGTGGCCTGTGGTGGTGGCGGGGGCGGCGGTGGTGACGACCAGCCGGCGTTCGATGCCGCGCCGCTGCCGGCGCCGACCTGCGCCCCGGCCGACGGCGGCGGCAGCCGCACGGTGGCGGCGCCGACGCTGAGCGCGACGCTGTTCGATCGCTGGCACGAGGGCTGGCTGGCCTCGCCGGCGGTGGCCGACCTCGACGGCGACGGCGTGGCCGAGATCATCGCGCCGCGGCACGAGCTGCTGCTGGTGTGGAACGTGGCCGCGGGCGCCAGCAGCGGCACCGAGAAGTGGCGGGCCAGCATGCCCGAGCGCATCTGGGCCTCGCCGGTGGTGGCCGACCTGGTGCCGGGCCGGCCCGGCCTGGAGGTCGCGGTGGCGTCGGACGGCCAGGTCGCGGTGTTCGACGCCGCCGGGGCCATGGCGCCCGGCTTCCCGGTCACCTGGCAGTCGGAGCTGCGCACGCTGGCCGCCGGTGACCTCGACGGCGACGGCGACCTCGAGCTGGTCGCGGTGACCACGAGTCCACTCGAGGGCGGTGGCCAGCGCGACATCGTCATCGCCTGGCGCGGCGACGGCACGGTGGTGCCCGGCTTCCCGCCCAACACGACGGGCGCGGCCGGCTGCACCGACGCCTGCTACGTCACCGGCGGCTACGACCAGAACCTGGCCATCGGCGACGTCACCGGCGACCTCGCGGCCGAGATCTTCGCGACCCAGGACAACGCCTACCTGTCGCTGCACGGCGGCGACGGCCGCGCCTTCGACGCGGCCGCCATCTTCGACGGGCGCGACAAGTTCTCCGGCATCCGCGGCATGGTCGACTACCGGCTGGCCCAGCAGGGCTACGCCGACGACGAGGCGGTCGACGAGCAGGGCCACTACACCAACACCGCGCCGGCCATCGCCGACCTCGACGGCGACGGCGTGGGCGAGCTGATCGCGCTCGGCTCGGTCCAGAACGCGGCGCAGAGCGACCGCGAGCGCGGGGTGGCGCTGTGGGTGCTGCGGCCCGACGGCACCCGGCCGCCGGCCTGGGAGGCGCCGCCGCGTTTCCCCGACTACCTGTCGGGCCTGTGGGACTACGGCAACAACGTGGTCGCCATCACCAACCAGGTCACGGTGGCCGAGATCAACGGTGACCAACCTGGCCCCGAGCTGCTCTTCGCCGGCTTCGACGGCCGCATCCACGCGGTATCGAGCATGGCGCAGCCGCTGTGGGCCGCGCCGTACACGTCGTCGACGACGACGGGTACCGGTGGCATCGTCGTCGGCGATCTGTCCGGCGACGGCATCCCCGAGCTGGTGCTGGCGACGTACGGCGAGGGCGGCGGCGAGCTGCTGGTGTTCGACGCCGCCGGCAACCGCCTGCACGCGGTGCCCCTGCCCGGCCGCGGCGCCATGCCGGTGCCGACCCTGGCCGACGCCGACGGCGACGGCACGGTCGACATCGTGGTGTCGCTCAAGGACGGCGAGGACCGCGTGCGCCAGGTGCTGGTGTTCCGCGTCGACGGCGCCCGCGCCAACTGCCTGCTGTGGCCGACCGGCCGCGGCTCGCTGCGCCGGGATGGATACTTGCCGCCGGCGCGGTGAAGGGGCGCGGGTGGACCGGTTGCCTGCTTGGATCGGCGCCTGTGCTCGCGTCGCGCCCCTCGTCCTGGCGTCGACCCTGCCGGAGGGTACGTGCCCATGAGTGAACCCCGGGGCTACCTGCTCGGGACTGCACCCCCAATCTCCGCCTGGACGAGGGACGACTCCGCTCGCCGGCGCCTGTCGAGCGCCGCGCGTGACTGGCGGGCCGGCGGCCGACGTGGGTGGACCGGTTG
>JAGPCO010000091.1:0-24691 GCA_018058095.1 Kofleriaceae bacterium | reverse complement strand
TCGGGACTGCACCCCCAATCTCCGCCTGGACGAGGGACGACTCCGCTCGCCGGCGCCTGTCGAGCGCCGCGCGTGACTGGCGGGCCGGCGGCCGACGTGGGTGGACCGGTTGCCTGCTTGGATCGGCGCCTGTGCTCGCGTCGCGCCCCTCGTCCTGGCGTCGACCCTGCCGGAGGGTACGTGCCCATAAGTGGAACCCGGGGCTACCTGCTCGGGACTGCACCCCCAATCTCCGCCTGGACGAGGGACGACTCCGCTCGCCGGCGCCTGTCGAGCGCCGCGCGTGACTGGCGGGCCGGCGGCCGACGTGGGTGGACCGGTTGCCTGCTTGGATCGGCACCTGTGCTCGCGTCGCGCCCCTCGTCCTGGCGTCGACCCTGCCGGAGGGTACGTGCCCATGAGTGGAACCCGGGGCTACTTGCTCGGGACCGCACCCCCAATCTCCGCCTGGACGAGGGACGACTCCGCTCGCCGGCGCCTTTCGAGCGCCGCGCGTGACTGGCGGGCCGGCGGCCGACGTGGGTGGACCGGTTGCCTGCTTGGATCGGCGCCTGTGCTCGCGTCGCGCCCCTCGTCCTGGCGTCGACCCTGCCGGAGGGTACGTGCCCATGAGTGGAACCCGGGGCTACCTGCTCGGGACTGCACCCCCAATCTCCGCCTGGACGAGGGACGACTCCGCTCGCCGGCGCCTTTCGAGCGCCGCGCGTGACTGGCGGGCCGGCGGCCGACGTGGTGGACCGGTTGCCTGTCGGCGCGGCACCTGCTCGGGCCGGCAGCGGTCGGAACCGGTCACCACAGCGGGTGGGTGCCGACGAGGGCGGCGGCGATCTCCGGCGGGGGCGCCTGGGTGGGGCTGGTGGCGGCGAAGGTGACGGCGGTGGCGGCGACGTCGGCGCGCAAGCTCTAGCCGCGGTCGATGCAGCCGTCGGCGGGGGCGCCCTGCTCGCACGAGGTGACCAGCAACGGGGTGCAGCGCGGGGTGCCGGCCGGGGCGCCACACAGCGCGGTCAGCTGGTACCTGGCTTCGTCGTCGTGGTTGTTAGTGTGCCAGTACACGCTCAGGTCGACCTGGACGACGCCGGTGGCAGGCTCGCTCGTGCTGGCGTCCGAGACCTCGATGTAGCCCCGCTCGAGACACACGGACGAGGTCCAGGGCCCGACGAACCAGCCCTGCGCGGTCTGCACCGCGAGGGCGCACCGTCCCTCCTGCTCTTCGTGTTTGCTCTCCAGCACGTCCAGCGCGATCAGTGGCTGCACCGGGTCGCACCCGTGGCTGGCCGCCAGGGTCGCCGCGTGGGCGTCGAGATCTGGGTATGGCCCGGCCAGGAGCTGGGTCAGCGGGGGTCGCGCCGGCTGTGGAGCGGCGACACGGTCATCATCTACCGGCGGCCTCGGTGCGACTGGGGCCCCACCGCAGCTGGTCAGGCCGATGAGGACAAGTGAACCGGTCACGATGCGCATGGCCCGGAGCGTACCTGCGGCGGAGCGGCCCAGTGCGCCGAGGCGTCGGCATCCTTGCTGTCACAGCCGACGATTCCAGTACGCCGGTCGTCGATGGCCATGCATCACCGAGATCACGCGAACGAACGTGTCACCTTCGATGAACACGATCGCGTAGGGGAAACGGGTCAACAGCTTGCGACGGACTCCCAGCTCGCGAGGTAGGCCGACCACAAGGCCACACTCCGGTCCCGGTGCCTCCAGCGTGCCCATGGCGGTCCTCAGCTCCTCCCAGAACGCCGCCCCAAGCCCTTCTCGCTGTTGCTCGTAGCGATCGATGGCGTGCGAGATCTCCGCCTCCGCCTCCGCATCGATGCGGATCGCCTTCCTCATCGGCCAGGGACGCGGACCGCCAGCCGTCGCTCGACGACGTCCCAGGCCTCGCCACCGCCGGGATCGGCCAGCGCACGGCGGGCGCGGCGCTCGAGCTCGGACAGCCACTCCGCGTCGGAGGGCAAGCTAGACAGGAGCTGGTCCGCCAAGTCGAGACGCTCGTCGTCGGACAGCGTCAGCGCGTCCTCGAGCACCTTGCGAGCCCGGTCGGTCATGACGGGATCGTAGCCGTGAGGTCAGCTCCGAGCAACCCGGCGTCGCAGCGTGCGGACGCCCCAGCCTGGGCTGCCCAACCGCCTCGTCATATTCGCGTCATGGCGGTGGCCGAACGTGGGCGGACCGTGACCAGGTCGTGGTGGGGCGCGCCCGCCCGGCGTGGTGCGGTGCGGCCATGCAAGTCGATCATCAGGCGGTGCTTCCGGCGGAGCAGCGGGTCCACCTCGACGCGATCCGGGAGGTGCTGACGGCGCTCGAGCCGACGGTGGTGGAGCTGATCGCGACGCATCGGCGGACGTCGCGGCGGTGGTTGCCGCACGAGGTGGTGCCGTGGGGCGCCGGGCGCGACTTCGGGGCGGAGCCGTGGGCGCCCGAGCAGTGTCGGCTGGCGCCGGAGGTGGCGATCGCGGTCGAGACCAACCTCCTGACCGAGGACAACCTGCCCTACTACCACGCGACGATCGGCCGGCTGTGCCCGCCGTCGCCGGTGTGGCGCGAGTGGAACAACCTGTGGACGGCGGAGGAGCACCGGCACGGCGAGGCGCTGGCGGCGTACGTACACCTGATGCGGGTGGTCGACCCGACCGCGCTCGACCAGCGCCGGTTCGACTTCATCCAGCATGGCTTCGACCGGGTGTTCGCCGACCCGCTCGACCTGTTCGCGTACACCAGCGCGCAGGAGCTGGCGACGCGGGTGGCGCACCTGCGCACCGGCCAGCGCGCCGACGAGCCGGTGCTGACCCGGCTGCTCACGCTGATCGCCCGCGACGAGAACTTCCACTACCTGTTCTACCGGGCGGTGGCCAAGGCCGTGCTGGCGCTGGCGCCCGAGCTCATGTTGCCGGCGCTGGTGCGGCAGCTGTGTGGCTTCTCCATGCCGGGCCAGGGCATGGACCGGTTCGAGCTGCGCCAGGCGATGATCGCCGACGCGTCGATCTACGGGCCGCGCGAGCACCGCGAGATGGTGATCGCGCCGGTGCTGGCGTTCCTCGAGGTGGAGCGGCTGACCGGGCTGTCGCCGGCGGCGACACGCGCGCAGGAGCGGTTGATGCGGCTCGACGCGGTGCTGGCGCGGATCGTGGAGCGGTTCGAGCGGAGGGAGCGGAGGTCGGATCGCGGGGTGCCGGTGATGGCGGCGGTGGTGAGTGGCGGGGTCGGTGACGGCGTGGGCGGGGTGAGCGGGGTGGAGCTGAGCTGAGCGGGGCGCGAAGCGGCGAAGCGTCTCCGGGGCGTCAAACGGTGGGGTAGACGGCTACGTCGCCGTCGCCGTCAAGGGTCACGTCCACGGGCACGTCGACGTCCACGTCGACGTCAACCCGCTGCTGCTGCTGCTGTACGAGGGATGCCCGTCCAGGTCATCGTCGACGCCTCGTTCGAGCGACGATCGACGCCCTCCGCCGTGGGGGATCAGGGCGTGGCGACGATGCGGCGGACGGAGCCGCCGGCCAACGTGACGTACAGCTCGCCCAGGCCGTCGCTGTGGATCGAGGTGATGTTGCCGAGGCTGGCGGTGCGCTGGCTGTCACCGACGGCGACCCCGCCCTGCAGGCGGAAGGCCCACAGCTGGCCGACGCCATAGTCACCGTAGAAGTAGGTGCCGACCAGGTCGGGGAAACACGTGCCGCGGTAGACCTCGCCCCCCATCACCGAGATCCAGCCCTCGCCGTGGCTGTGCTCCGCCACCGGGTCGACCCGGCCGGCGGTGAGGCAGCCGCTGCCCGGCTCGTAGCAGTGCGCGCCCTCGCGATCGTCCCAGCCCCAGTTGATGCCGGGCAGGTTGGCGCCGGCGTTGACCTCTTCCCACGCGTTCTGGCCGACGTCGCCGATGTAGATGTCACCGGTGGCGCGGTCGAAGCCGAAGCGGAACGGGTTGCGCAGGCCCTTGTGCCAGATCTCCGGGCGCGGGTCGGTCGGCCCATCGGGGCTGGTCGCGTGCGGGTTGTCGGCCGGGATGCCGTACGGCTTGGTCCCGGTCCGGCCGTCGACGTCGATGCGCAGCAGCTTGCCGAGCGGCGAGGTGTCGTCCTGGGCCCGGTCCTGCGGGTCGCCACCGCTGCCGCCGTCTCCGAGGGCGATGTACAGCATGCCGTCGCCTCCGAACTCGATCATGCCGCCGTTGTGGTTGCTGAACGGCTGGGCCGCGGTGAAGACCTCGCGCGCGCTGGTCGGGTCGGCGCTGTCGGTGCCGGGGGTGGCCTGGTACTCGGCGATCACGGTGCGGCCGTTGGGCTTGCCCGAGTAATGCACGTAGAAGCGGTCGTTCTGCGCGAACTGCGGGTGGAACGCCAGCCCGAGCAGGCCACGCTCGCTGCCGACGAGGACCGGCCCGAGCGGGCCCGACAGGTCGAGGAACGGGGTCGGCAGCAGCGCGCCGTCCTTGATGATGCGGATGGCGCCGTCCTGCTGGATCACGAACAGGCGCGGGTCGCCGGCCGGGGCGGTCACCAGCAGCGGGGTGTCGAGGCCGCCGGTGACGAGCTCGGTCGTGATGCTGGTGCCGCTCTGCGGCGTGCAGGCCGCCACCGCGCCATCGGGGACCGGGCGCGCGTCGATCGGCGCGTCGGCGACCGGCCCGGTCGCGGCGTCGATGTCGGCGCCGGCGGGCGCGTCGATGACCGGCCCGGCCGGGGCGTCGATCGCCGGCGCCGGATCGCTGCAGGCGGGGAGCAGGGCGAGGGCACCCAGGGCGAGGGCGCGGGCGGTCGGGGTCGACATCGGCGCAGGATACCCAGGTCGGCGCCGCGCGCTGACCTTTTCCGCTATGGTCGGGCCATGAACAAGCCTCGGCTGTACTGGAAACGGACTTGAACGACCTGCCGTGACGCGAGGAGTTCCTTGCGCGAGCAGCAGGTCGAGGTCGACGAGGTCGAGTACAGCAAGGCCGGCCTCGACGAGGCCACGGTGCGGGCCATCGTGACGGCGGCCGGCTCGGTCGCCGCGGTGCTCAACACCCGGCACGCGGTGGCCAAGGCCAAGGGCTGGGCGGCGACGCCGCCGGGCGCGGCCGAGTTCGCGCGCGCGGTCGTCAGCGAGCCCAACCTGCTGCGCCGGCCGATCCTGATCGTCGGTGGCAAGGTGGCCAGCACGGTGATCGTCGGGTTCGATCGGGTGGCGTACGGCAAGCTTGGGTAGCAGGGGATCGGAGCGAGGCAGAGATCGGGCACGGGCACGGGCACGGGCACGGGCACGGGCACGGGGCATGGGCACGGGCACGGGGCAACCTGATAGTCTGGCCGGCATGAACCTGTACGACGCGACCGTCCCCGTCTTCTCCAAGCTCCTGCGCAACGTCGACGGCTGGCTCGACAAGACGGTGGCCCACGCCACCACCAAGAAGTTCGATCCGCAGCTGGTGCTGGGCCTGCGCCTGGCGCCCGACCAGTTCGCGTTCGTGCGCCAGGTGCAGTCGGCGTGCGACACCATGAAGTTCGCGGTGGCCAAGCTGACCGGCAAGGAGCCGCCGGCCCACCCCGACACCGAGCAGACCATCGACGAGCTGCGGGCCCGCCTGCGCACGGTCGGGGCCTACCTCGAGACCTTCACGCGCGAGGACTTCGCCGGCGCCGAGGAGCGCGCCTGCAGCCACACCTGGATGGGCGGCAAGACCATGCGCGGCGGCGACTACCTCGACCACTACGCGCTGCCCAACCTGCACTTCCACCTGACCACCGCCTACGCCATCCTGCGCCACAACGGCGTCGGCGTCGGCAAGCAGGACTACCTCGGCCAGCTGCCGCTGCGCTGACGGGAGCGGGCCGCGAGGCGTCGGCACGCCGACGAGCCCGACGTGCCTCGTCGGGCCAGCCGATCAGCTATCCTGCCGGCATGCCTCGCCACGCCGCCGCCGGGTCCATCGTCGCCCTCCTCACCGTCACCCTGCTCGGTTCGGCCCGGGCCGAGATCGTCGAGGTCTCGCCGGGCATGGACGTCGAGGCGGCGATCAACGCGCTCGCGCCCGGCGACGAGCTGGTGGTCCACGGCGGCACCTACACGCTGTCGGGCCGGTTCGGCATCACCGTGGTCGGCACCGAGGCGGCGCCCATCGTCATCCGCGCTGCCGACGGCGAACGGCCGGTGTTCGACCGGCCGGCCGCCGACCAGAACATCTGGGACATCGATCGGGCCGAGTGGGTGACCGTGCGCGGCCTGGAGTTCTCCGGCGGCAGCGCCGGCCTGCGCATCAGCGCCGCCCGCGACTTCACGATCGAGGGCTGCGAGCTGCACGACACCGGCGACGTCGCGGTGCGCGCCAACGACACCGGCGCCCGCTACGAGCGGATGCGGATCCTGCGCAACCACATCCACGACACCAACGACACCGGCGAGGGCATGTACCTCGGCTGCAACAACGACGGCTGCCAGGTCGTCGACAGCCTGATCGAGGGCAACTGGATCCACCACACCAACGGCCCGACCGTGGTCCAGGGCGACGGCATCGAGCTCAAGGAGGGCAGCTACGGCAACACCATCCGCGACAACGTCATCCACGACACCAACTACCCGTGCATCCTGACCTACGCCACCGCCGGCAACGGCGCGGCCAACGTGATCGAGCGCAACGTGATGTGGAACTGCGGCGATCACGCCATCCAGAGCGCGGCCGACGCCGTCATCCGCAACAACATCATCCTCGGCGCGGTCGGCAGCGGCATCGCCATGCAGAACCACCAGGCCGGCTCGCCGGCCAACCTCGAGGTCACCCACAACACGATCCTCAAGGGCTCCGGCGACGCCATCCGCGCCAGCGGCATCGTCGGCCGGGTCGTCATCGCCAACAACGCGGTGTTCGCGCAGGGCGGCAACGCGATCAGCGTGGCCGGCGCGCTGGGTGAGGTCACGGTGGTCGGCAACGGCGGCACCGGCGCCATCAGCGGCACGGCGGCCGCGCTGGTGCCGGCGACGATCGGCGCCGACCTGGTCGCCGCCAGCTACGGCGGCAGCCCGCCCAACGACGTGTTCCCGGCCGCGCTCAGCGCCCTGGCTGGAGCTGGTGAGCCAGCTCACGTCGCCAGCGACGATTTCAACGGCACGTTGCGGGCCGGGGTGGCCGACATCGGCGCCTACGCCCACGCCAGCGGCGGCAACCCCGGCTGGACCATCACCGCGGGCTTCAAGGGCGACCTGGTCGGGCCGGGCGCGCCCGATGCGGGCCCCGGCGGCCCGGGCGGCGGCGCCGACGCGGGTGGTGCCGGCGCAGGCGGCGAGGATGGCGCCGGGTGCTGCCAGGCACCGGGCCAGCCGGTGGGCGCGGCGGCCGTGCTGGTGGGGCTGGTCGGGCTGGTCCTGCGTCGGCGCCGACCCCGCGTCCGGGCCTGATTCTTATTTGGCCTCGGGGCTGGCCTGGGCGAGTATCTGGCCATGATCGCCCGCCCTGGTAGAGGGTCCCCGCCGGGGGGCCTGGTCGTCGCCTGTCTGCTGCTGTCCGCCGCGTGCAGCTTCACGCCCGGGCCCGGTGGTGGGGACGGCACGCCCGACGCCAGCGACGAACCGCCGCCCGAGGTTGGCTTCACCTTCGCGCAGTCGACCACCGACGAGGCCGCGGGGACCCACCGCATCGGCGTGTCGCTGTCGGCCGCGAGCGCGGCCGCGGTCAGCGTCACGGTCGGCACCGACACGATGGCCAGCACCGCCTCGGCGGCCGACGCCAGCCTGGTCGCCACCACCATCACCATCCCGGCCGGCCAGACCAGCGGCGAGGTCGAGCTGGCCATCACCGCTGACGACGAAGCCGAGGACAGCGAGACCGTGGCGGTCGTGCTGCGGAGCGCGAGCAACGCCACGATCGGCGCCAGCGCCACTCACGTGACCACCATCTCGGCCGACGTCTTGCCGCGGATCGACTTCGTGACGACCAGCTCGAGCGCGCTCGAGGCCGCCGGCGCCCAGGTGCTGACGCTGCAGCTGACCTCACCCGCGCCGGGGCCGATCGAGCTGGCCTACGTGGTCGCCGGCAGCGCCCTCGCCCCGGACGACCACGGCCTGGTCACCGGCACCATGACGATCGCCGCCGATGCCACCAGCGCCAGCCTGCCGCTGGTGGTGATCGACGACGTCAGCGACGAGGACGACGAGACCGTCCACGTCGAGATCGCGGTCACCAGCGGCGCGGTGGCCGGCCCCAACACCACGCGCGACCACCTCATCGGCGACGACGACGCGCCGCCGCTGGTCGGGTTCAGCGCGGCCACGACCACCCTCACCGATGGTGGTGAGGCCCAGCTCACGGTGACCCTGGCGCCGGCCTCGGGCAAGACCGTCACGGTCAGCTACGGGCTGAGCGACAGCACCACGGTCGAGGCGGCCGAGTACGCCCTGCCGCCCGGCCCGCTCACGTTCGCGCCGGGGCAGACCAGCCAGACCATCACCATCCCCTTCACCACCGACACCGTCGACGAGGACGACGAGGTGCTCGACCTCGCCCTGTCGATGCTGGTCAACGCCAGCGACGGCCCCATCGGCGTGCACCGCGTCACGCTGGTCGACGACGACGCGGCGCCGACCCTGACCATGGCCCCGTCCAGCGTCACCCTGGGCGAAGGCGCGGGCTCGACTGACCTGACCGTCAGCCTGTCGGCTGCGTCGGAGCGAGTGGTGACGTTCTCGCTCGAGACCACCAGCGCGACCGCCAGCGCGGGCGACTTCTCGCTCGACCTCGGCCCGCACACGATCAACCCGGGCAGCACCGGGATCGACGTCCCCTTCGCGGCGACCTCCGACAGCACCGACGAGACCGACGAGATCGTGGTGGCCGGGATCACGAGCCCGGTCAACGCGGTCCTGAGCGCCACCCGCGCCTGCTCGGTGACCCTCGACGACGACGATGGCCCGACCGTGCGGTTCGATCCGTCCGACGGGGACCAGACCATCAACGAGGGCAGCGGCGGGGGATTCAGCGACCACAACTACGACGTGATCCTCAGCACGAACTCGGTGCAGACGGTGTCGGTGGCGTTCGTGGTCAGCGGCGACGCCAACGACGCCGACCGCACGGTGCTCACCGCCAGCCCGCTGACCTTCGCGCCGGGGGTGAGCCGGCGCTCGATCACCATCCGGGTCTTCCGCGACAACAGCAACGAGAACGACAACGACGTGGTCCTGACGCTCACCAGCGCCACCGACGCCACCGTGGGCGCGCCGACGGTCCGCACCCACACGATCAACAACGACGACTGAGCCCGCCGGCGATCAGCGGCCCGGGCGTGACGGCGTGCGCGCCTTGGCGGCCTTCGCCAGCGGCTTCCCGATCGGCTTCCGGGCTACCTTCGCCGTCGGCGTTTGCTTCGCCTTCGCCGGCCCCGCCTTCGCCGGCCCCGCCTTCGCCGGCTCGGCCTTCGGCTTGATCAGGTGTGGCGCCTCACCACGCGTGAGCATTCCGACGAAGTCGGCGATCCGCGCCACCCGCGTCTCCGGCCGCTTCGCGCTCATCAGCCGGTACAGGATGGCGTAGCGCGGCGCCGCCTTGAGCGTGGCGAAGAAGGCCTCGGCCCGCGGCACCTTGGCCAGCGCCGCGAGGAGATCGGCCGGGACCTGGGCGGTGCGCGCCGAGTCGTACGCCGCGTCCCACCGGCCGTCGGCGCGAGCGGCGTCGACCTCGGCCTGCCCGGCCGGCCGCATCCGCCCGGCGGCGATCAGCAGCGCGACCTTGTCGCGGTTGATCTTCGACCACGGCCCCTTCGGCTTGCGGCGCGAGAAGCGCTGCAGCCACTCGCGCTGGTCGAGCGGGCGCTTCTGGCTGTCGATCCAGCCGAAGCACAACCCGCCGTCGACCGCCTCGGCGTAGGTGATCGAGGTGAGGCCGCTGTCCTTCTTGCCCAGACACAACCAGATGGCGCCGTGGTCCCGGTGGTGGCGCTCGAGCCAGGCCTCCCACGCCGCCAGGTCGGCGCACCGCACCAGCGGCTCACCAGCGAACTCGGTGATGGGCTTCTTCGCCATCGCCGTCACCGCTCGGCGTCGAGGGCGCGTTGCAGCCGGCGCCACAACGCGGGGTCACCCAGGCCGTCGAGCGCGGCGGCGAAGCCGTCCATCTCGCGCCGGTACATGGCCAGCTTGGCCGGCGCGCTGCTGGCGGCCTCGACGTTGGCGATGCGATCGCACAGCTTGAGGTTACACGCCGCCGGCAGGGCCCGGATCTTGGCGTAGGCGTCACGGTTGCGGTCGGCGCGCGAGATGCCGACGCCGGTCACCGCCCACACCAGCTCGGCCACGCGTGGGCCGAACCCGGCGACGAGGTCGTCCTTGCGGGTCGCGGTGTCCTCGAGCGTGTCGTGCAGCCAGGCCGCCACCGCCAGGTCGCCGTGGCCGGTCGACACCACCAGGTCGCGCACCGCCTCGAGGTGCACCACGTACGGCTTGTCGCCGTACAGCTGGGCGCCGTGGCGCGCCACCGCGAACAGGCGGGCCTGGGTCTCGGCCTCGTCGAGCTGGGTCGGCACGCCGCGACGGTAGCAGCGCGCCCACGGCGAGGCCAGCGCCAGCTCGATCGCGTCGAACGGCTCGGTCACGCCGCGGTCGCCGCCCCGCCCGCGGTAGGCTCGCGGCCATGGAGCTGTCGTCGATCGTCAACCTGGCCGAGCTGGAGGCCGCGGCCAAGCGCGAGCTGTCGGCCATGGCCTGGGACTACTACGCCGGCGGCGCCGACGACGAGGCCACGCTGCGCGACAACGCCGACGGCTACCGACGGCGGGTGCTGCACTACCGGGTGCTGGTCGACGTGGCCACGCGCGACCTGGCCACCACCGTCGGCGGCGACCACGCCGGCATGCCGGTGCTGGTGGCCCCGACCGCGTTTCACCGCCTGGCCCACCCTGACGGCGAGCTGGCCTCGGTGCGCGCCGCTGGCGCGGCCGGCGTGCCGTTCGTGCTGTCGACGCTGTCGAACACCGCGGTCGAGGAGGTCACGGCGGCCGCGACCGGGCCGGTGTGGTTCCAGCTGTACGTGTACCGCGACCGCGGCGCGACCCGGGCCCTGGTCGAGCGGGTCGCCGCCGCCGGTTGCCGCGCCCTGGTGCTCACCGTCGACGCGCCGTACATCGGCCGGCGCGAGCGCGACGTGCGCCGCCGCTTCGCCCTGCCCGACCACCTGTCGCTGCCCAACCTGCAGGCCGGGTTCGACCGGGTGCCGGCGGCCGCGGCCGACTCCGGCCTGGCCGCGTACGTCGCCGCGCTGCTCGATCCTGGGCTGTCGTGGAAGGATCTCGAGTGGCTGCGCTCGATCACCTCGTTGCCGATCTGGGTCAAGGGCATCGTCCGTGCCGACGACGCCCGCCGCGCCGTCGACGCCGGCGTGGCCGGGATCATCGTGTCCAATCATGGCGGGCGCCAGCTCGACACCGCGCCGGCGACGATCGACGTCTTGCCGGTGGTGGCCGACGCGGTGGCCGGCCGGGCCGAGGTGCTGGTCGACGGCGGCGTGCGGCGAGGCACCGACGTGGTCAAGGCGCTGGCGCTGGGCGCGCGCGCGGTGCTGATCGGCCGCCCGGTGCTGTGGGGCCTGGCCGTCGACGGAGAGGCCGGGGTCGGCCACGCCCTGGCCATGCTGCGACGCGAGCTCGACCTGGCGATGGCGCTGTGTGGCTGCCCCGACGTCGCCGCCATCACGCGCGACCTGATCACCCCGCCGGCGTGAGGGGCTGCGTGAGGGGCTGAAGATCGCGGTTGGCCCGGCACCGCGGTTCGGCGATACTGGCCGGCATGGACGACCTCCGGCGACAGTCCGGCCCTCTCGGCCCTGGCACGGCCCAGACCACCGACATCCACTCCAAGAGCTACCCCGACGGGGGTGACGGTGGGCGCCTCAAGACCCGGGGCGGGTTCTTCGACAAGTCCGTCCGGGTGACGTGTGACTACGCGGTCGGCGCACGCGACCCGATCAGCGGCAAGACGATCAACGTCAAGTTCGACGACATCGCCCAGGATCGCCCGCTCGGGCTGTTCTCGAGCATGTCGACCCTCGGGCAGTACGACACCAAGCGCGACACCGACTCCGACCTGCTGCGGTGCGAGGGGGTCGACTACGTGACCAAGGAGTACTACAGCCGGGCCAGCGGCTTCATGGAGAAGATGTCGGAGCCGTCGGCGGTCGCGACCTTCGGCGCCACGGTGATCCCGGCGCTGGCGGCCCGGCTGGCGCAGTTCGAGAAGACCGGCGCGACCGGCAACGCGCCGGCCTTCGACCAGCGCGAGAACACCGAGCTGCAGGCCGCGCGCGCCGGCAAGTAAGGGCGCGCGAAGGGGCACGTCGATCGGAGCTCGCGCACGAGGCGCCCCGCGGGCAAGGCGCGACGAGGGAGCATCCCCGTCGCTTGAAAATTGCTCCTTCGCGGGCCCTGACGATCAGGCCCGACCGGCGACGTGGCCGGTCTCCTCGTACTCGGCCCGGGCCGCCTGGCGCAGCAGGGCCTGGGTGATCGGCCCGCCGGCGTCGGCGGCGAGGAAGGCGGCGCGGACCACCGCGTTCTTGATGTGGGCGCCGGTCATGCGGTCGAACTCGTCCACCAGCGGGGCCCAGTCGACGTCGTCGGCCAGCGGCGCCCCGGCCGGGACCATGCTCGGCCACAGCCGGGCCCGCTCGTCCTCGGTCGGCCGCGGGAACTCGATGCGAAAGCGCAGGCGACGACGGAACGCCTCGTCGAGGCCGCTGTCGAGGTTGGTGGTGAGCAGGCAGCAGCCGTCGAACTGCTCCATCTCCTGCAGCAGGAAGTTGACCGCCAGGTTGGCGTAGCGGTCGTTGCTCGACTCGACCCGGGTGCGCTTGGCGAACAGCGCGTCGGCCTCGTCGAACAGCAGCAACGCCTGGGTCTTCTTGGCCTCCTCGAACACCCGGCGCAGGTTCTTCTCGGTCTCGCCGACGTACTTGTCGACGACGCGGCTGAGGTCGACCCGGTACAGCTCGCGGCCGAAGTCGTTGGCGATGATGCCGGCGACCATGGTCTTGCCGGTGCCGGGTGGGCCGTAGAACAGCGCCGACAGCGACCGGCCGTAGTCGACCTTGCGCCCGAAGCCCCAGCTCTCGAACACGGTGGCGCGATGGCGCAGGTGGGCGATGAGCTCGGTCAAGAGGTGCTGGGTCGAGTCGGGCAGGATGACGTCGGCCCAGGTGTGGACCGTCCGGTACGGCTGGGCCAGGCCCCACAGCTCGGTCGTGCTGGCGCTGCGCAGGGCGTCGCGCACGTCGACGACGCCGATGCGCCGGCCGGCACTGCGCAGGCGCTGGGCCAGGTGGTCGACGTCGCCGGGTGGCAGGTCGTAGGCGGCGACGACGGTGTCGAGCACCGTGTCGTCGACCGGCTCGCTGGCGCCGGCCAGGCGTTGGGTCCACAGGCGGCGCTGCGCCGCCGCCGACAGCGGCGCGATGGTGACCTCGACGGTGCCGGCCAGGCGCCGCAGCAGGTCGCCGGCCGCGGCCGGGTCGGCGACCAGGATCAACGCGCCCTCGAACGACGCCAGCTGGTGCCACCACGCAGGCGATGCATCGGCGGCCAGCTGCACCACCGGCACGGCGTCGGCGAACAAGGCGTCGCGCAGGCGCGCGGCCAGCACCGCCGGGTCGGCGCCGTGGATGGCGCTGGCGGCGCGACCGAGCCGGGACGCCAGGAGCGCGGCCCGGGTCCGGCGCCCGCTGCCGGTGCGGCCGACGAACACCACCCGCCGCGGCGCGCTGGCGGCGAGCTGCCCGAGCTGGCCCAGCTCGGCCTCGGTCAGGACCACGTCGGTGATGGCCGGGATGGGCGCGTGCACCGGGGCGCCGACGGTGAGCCCGACCAGCGCCTCGGGCACCGCGGCGATCGGCGCGGCCCACGGGGGGCCGTCGCCGAGTTCGACGATGCGCAGCCGCCGCAGCGGGTGGTCGGGCGACAGCACCGCCAGCAGCGCTTGCCGGCGCTCGTCGTCGTCGCCGAGCACCTCGATCCAGGCGCCGAAGGTGTAGGCCGGCGCCGACGGCACCGGCGCCAGCGCGTGCCAGACCCGGGCCACCTCGACGTCGATCGCTGCCACCACCAGCCCGGCCAGGAACTCGGCCGCGGCCGGCGCCAGCCCGAGCCGTGTGCACACCGGGCCCAGCCGTGGCCCGAGGTCGGGCGCGGCGATGGGGGTGGTCACCTCGTCGTCGCCAGCCTCGGCCAGCCCGGCGTCGACCAGCAGGCCCCAGCCGGTGCGCGGCCAGCCCTCCTGCCAGCGGCCCTCGCCGGCGATACGTCGGCGCTGCCGGGCCATCCACGCCGCGGCGCGGCGGATCAGCGCGGCGCGGACCGCGTCGAGGCCCAGGCTGTGGACGAGGTCGGCACGCGCCATCGGCGCAGCATACATGACGGCGATCGGATCCTTGGAACCGGCCTGGCCCTGCCATATAAAGCGACCCATGCCGCGTTCGACCTGGTGTGGGCTGTTGGTGTGCGGGGGCCTCCTCGTCGCCGCGTGTAGCAGCGGTGCGTCGACCGCCTCGATCGAGGAGGCCGGGCAGGCGTACTGCGACGCGGCCTCCGCCTGCACCGGGGCGCCAGTGGCCGCCTGCCAGGACGAGGTGCGCAACTTCGCGACCAGCGCGGCGCGCTGGAACTGCACCACCGAGGCGCAGGCGTGGGCCGATTGTGCGGCCACGCGCGGCACCTGTACCGCCGGGGTCTTCGCCGTCGGCGGCTGCGATACCGAAGAAGACGTCGCGCAGCGATGCCTCGACAACGGCTCGTCAGACGCGGGCGCTCGGTACGAGTCGCCCCCCTGGGATTGACCGACGATCCGCTCGACCTGCGCGCGCCTTTCAGCCGGCGTCGAGCTGGGCCAGCAAGCGCTTGCCGGCGACGTGGCGGAAGGCGAGTTCGATCAACGCGCCGACCATGCCCCAGTCGGGATCGTCGTCGAGCTGAACCCCGATCCAGCCGGCCACGCCGACGTAGGGCGGCCGGAAGAAGCGGTCCGGATCGCTGTCGATGAGCTGGGCCTGGGCCCCGGGCGGCTGCGGCAGCCACACCGCGATGCGGCGGGCGCCGTGGTGGTGGTCGTCGAAGTTGGCGAAGCTCTTGCCGGCGCCGGCGAACCAGCACGGCGCGCCGTGCGAGAGGCGCTCGGTCGCACCGGGCAGCGCCATGCAGATGGGACGAAGCTTGGCCAGGATGCGACGGGCCTCGGGGCCCGGGACCTTCACGGGATGCGTCGGCGCCGGGCGCGGTTTGGTGGCCTTGCGCGTGGGCGTGGGCTTCGGCTTGGGCTTGGCCTGCGCCGGTAGGCGCGTGGCGCGGGCAGGCTTGCGCGGGGTGGCCATCCGCCCGAGCGTAACGCGGACGAATTCGCGCAGGGTGTCTCACCGCAGGCGGTTCGGCCTACCAGCCGAGCGCGAGCAAGAGCGGGGAAGCCACCAGGTTGATTGCCAGCGCGAGCGGCGCGATTCCGATGAGCACGCCGAGCGCGATCAACGCCGCGCCGGCCGATCGGGCCAGGGTGCGCACGAGCCCCTCCAGCCGCAGCCACACGCGCTGCCGCGCCATGCGCGGCACGAGCGACATCCCGGGGAGCAGGGGTGGCGGCCGCGGCGCTGGTCGCAAGACCCGACCGAGCTTGATCAGCAGCGCACCGAGCCCCAGGCTCAGCAACCCCCACACCAGCTGGTGGATGACCACCCCGACCAGCTGCGGCGCTTCCTGTGGGCACATCAGCGCAGCGTCAGGGCCAGGGTGCGGCCATCGGTGCCGGCCAGGGTGAGGGTGGCGCCGACGCTGACGACGGCCTCGGCCCGGTGCCGCTCCTTGCGATCGCCGGCGCGCAGCTCCCAGGCGACCGCGAAGTGCCGCGGGTGATCCGGGTCCCCGACGTGGCACAGCTCGACGGTGAGCGCCGGCTCCTCGAGCGCGGCACAGCGATTGGTGGCGGTGGTGAGCTGGAACTCGCGCTCGGGCTTGCCGGCCTGGCGCTGCACGACGGTGGCCACGGTGGTGATCGGGGCCGGGCGCACCGACGGGCGCGCGGCCGACGGTGGCGCGGGCGCGACGGGCGCGGCCGAGGCCGCCAGCGTCGGGCTGACCAGGTACACGAGGGAGAGCGAGGTGATGGTGAGCGACTTCTTCATGCTCGCGGACGTCAGCAAGCGCCAGGCCAGCACGCGCGGCATGGCGGCCCGCGCACTTGCGTGACGCGGCGTCGGCGTGGCGTGCCAGCGCGGCGTGCTGGCCACGTCGCCCGCGTGCCAGCCTGGCAACGACGACGACGTGCTCGACCCGGCCCGGGCCGCCGCCTATAGTCGAGGAGGGGCCGCCCCGCGCCGATGCACCTGACGCCCGCGCAGCAGCACGCGTTCTTCACCGACGGCTTCGTCGTCGTCCGCGGCCTGTTCGGCCCCGACGAGGTCACGCCCATCCGCGCCGCGTTCGCCCGTCTGTACGCCCAGGCTCAGCGGCTGCGCGCCACCATCGAGCACGACGGCGCGCTGTTCGTGCTGGCGGCGCCGCCCGACCACCAGCCGGGCGACGTGGTGGTCAAGCGGGTGGTGTGGGCCGGCGGGGCCGAGCCGGCGCTCTTGCGCCTGAGCGAGGACCCGCGCCTGGTCGAGCCGGTGCTCGGCCTGCTCGGCACGCCGTGGTGCGAGCAGCTGCTGTGCCAGGCCCACTTCAAGATGCCGGGCGACGGCGTCGCCTTCGACTGGCACCAGGACATCCAGCACCGCGACAAGGGGCCCGGCACCTGGACCGACGTCAACGGCCGCGGCTCGTACGTGCAGACCTTGCTGCTGGTCGACGACATGGACGAGGACAACGGCCCCTTGCGCTTCGTACCGCCCGACGCGGTCGTGCTCGACGAACGCGGACGCCTGGCCAGCGGCCACGGCGACTACGCCAGCGCCGACACCGGCCCCACGCCGCGGTTTGCCCCCGGCGATCTCGGCGGCGCGCCGGCGCCGGTCGTCGACGCGGCGCGTGCGGTCACCATCACCGGGCGCGCCGGCGACGTGCTGCTGTTCGGGCCGTACGCCGTGCACGGCAGCCTGCCCAACACCTCGGCCACGCCGCGCCGGGTGCTCATCAACGGCTACGCCGCGCCCGGCGCCAACGGCCGGGTCTACCCCGGTCGCGGCGCGTGCCGCCGGCTGCCGTGATCGCGGCCGCGCCGTGACCTACTTGGCGCTCAGGTAGCCGTCGGCCTTGAGCAGCTCGGCCGTCAGCACCGCGCCGCCGGCGGCGCCGCGCACGGTGTTGTGCGACAGCGCGACGAACTTCCAGTCGAACACCGGGTCGGGCCGGAGCCGGCCGATGCTGACCGCCTGGCCGTGGCCGGTGTCGCGGTCGAGCCGGGTCTGCGGCCGGGCGTCATCGTCGAGGTAGTGCAGGAACGGCGTCGGCGCGCTGGGCAGGCCGAGCGTCTGCGGCCGGCCGGCGTACTCCTTCCACGCTGACAGGATGGCCTCGCGGCTCGGCTTCTTGTCGAAGCCGACGCTGACCGCGGCCATGTGGCCGTCGGACACCGGCACGCGCAGGCACTGGGCGGTGATGACCGGGCTGGTGGCGCGCACGATCTGCCCGCCCGCCAGCGTGCCCCACACCTTGAGCGGCTCCGACTCGCTCTTCTCGTCCTCGCCCTTGATGAAGGGGATGACGTTGTCGACCATCTCCGGCCAGCTGGTCAGCGTCTTGCCGGCGCCCGACACCGCCTGGTAGGTGCACACGGCGATGCGGCTCGGGCCGTACGCGCGCAGCGGGTGGATGGCCGGCACGTAGCTCTGGATGGAGCAGTTGGGCTTGACGGCGATGAAGCCGCGCGTGGTGCCGAGCCGGCGCCGCTGCGCCTCGATGACTTTGGCGTGGTCGTCGTTGATCTCCGGGATCATCATCGGCACGTCGGGCGTCCAGCGGTGGGCCGAGTTGTTCGACACCAGCGGCGTCTCGGCCCGGGCGTAGGCCTCCTCGAGCGCCGCCGTCTCGTCCTTGCTCATGTCGACCGCGCAGAACACGAAGTCGACCTGGCCGGCGATGGCCGCGACGTCGGCGGCGTTGCCGACGGTGAGCCCGGCCACCGCGGCCGGGATGGGGGTGGGCATGGCCCAGCGCCCGGCCACCGCCTCGTCGTAGCGCTTGCCGGCCGAGCTCGGGCTGGCGGCGACGCTGGTGACGACGAACCACGGGTGGTCGGCGAGCAGGGCCACGAACCGCTGGCCGACCATGCCGGTCGCGCCGAGAACTCCTACCTTGAGCTTGGTCATCTGCGTGTCTTTCGCCTGGCGCCACGTGGCGCGCCGTCAATCTACAACCTGCCGACGATCGGGGGAGGGGATGAGACGTGGGTGTGGCCCGGATTATTCCGGGCCGTGGCGCGAGGCAGCGGTTGACGCCGGCCGGGTGCGGTCTTATATCGTATTTCCACGATGAATGAGCAGGCGTGTTGCCCCCCGTCCGAGGCTGGTCCCGATCTGCGTGCGGTCGAGGGCGCCGCCGCCGATGCCGAGCTGGCCGAGCTGGCGCGGGCGCTCGGTCACCCGGCGCGGGTCCAGATCCTGCGCCTCCTGGCCCGGCGCGAGGCCTGCGTGTGCGGCGACATCGTCGCCGAGCTTCCGCTGGCGCAGTCGACCGTGTCGCAGCACCTCAAGGTGCTCAAGGAGGCCGGCCTCATCCGCGGCGAGGTCGACGGCCCCCGCATGTGTTACTGCCTCGAGCCGCGGGCCATGCGCCGGCTGCGGGCGCTGGTCGGGAGCCTTTGAGATGAGCAAAATATCGAAAAGTGCCGATGCGCTGAGCGCCCCCACCGTCCCACCAGGAGCCTGCCGATGACCACCGTGCACGTGTTCGACCCCGCGATGTGTTGCTCGACCGGGATCTGCGGGCCCAGCGTGGACCGCGCGCTGGTGCGGTTCGCGTCGGATCTGGCGTGGCTGCAGCGCCAGGGCGTGACCGTCGAGCGCTTCAACCTGTCGCAGCAGCCGGCGGCCTTCGCCGCCGATGCGGAGGTCAAGGCGGCGCTGACCGAACACGGCGAGGCCTGCCTGCCGCTGGTGAAGATCGGCGGCACCGTCGTGAGCCAGGGCCGCTACCCGAGCCGGGCCGACCTGGCGACGCTGGCCGGGCTGACGGCACCAACCGCGGCCGAGGCGACACCAGCCCCCACGCCGACGGCCGCCGCCGAGGCCCCGTGCTGCGGGCCGAGCAAGCCCGGCGCCCGCACCGGCTGCTGCTGAGGAACCATGGCCCACCTCGTCGCCGATCCGACCCGCGTCCTGTTCTTCACCGGCAAGGGCGGGGTCGGCAAGACCTCGGCGGCGTGCGCCACCGCCATCGCGCTGGCCCGGGCCGGCCGGCGCGTACTCCTCATCAGCACCGACCCAGCGTCCAACCTCGACGAGGTGCTGGCGATCGGCCTGGGGCCGACCCCGACCGCGGTCCCGTCCGTGCCCGGGCTGGCCGCGCTCAACCTCGACCCCGAGCAGGCCGCGCGGGCCTACCGCGAGCGGGTGGTCGGGCCGTACCGCGGCGTGCTGCCGGCCAGCGCCATCACCAGCATGGAGGAGCAGCTGTCGGGCGCGTGCACCGTCGAGATCGCCGCGTTCGACGAGTTCTCCCGCCTCTTGGCCGACCCGGCGGCCAGCGCCGGCTTCGACCACGTGGTGTTCGACACCGCGCCGACCGGGCACACGCTGCGCCTGCTCGAGCTGCCGGCGGCGTGGTCGACCTTCATCACCGACAACGTCGGTGGCACGTCGTGCCTGGGCCCGCTGGCCGGGCTGACGGCCCAGCGCGCGCTGTACGCGGCGGCCCACGCCGCGCTGCGCGACCCGACGGTGACCACGCTGGTGCTGGTGACCCGGGCCGAGCGCGCCGCCATCCGCGAGGCCGAGCGGACCCGGGCCGAGCTGGCCGCGCTCGGCGTCGGCCGGGTCCAGCTCATCGTCAACGCGGTGTTCGTGGCCCAGGATCGCGCCGACCCCATCGCCCGCGCCCTCGAGGCGCGTGGGCGAGCCGCGCTGGAGGCGCTCCCGCCCGGCCTGACCGCGCTGCCACGCGTCGACGTGCCGCTCTTGCCGTTCGGGCTGGTCGGGATCGAGGCGCTGGCGGCGATGACCACCCCGCCGGCCACGACGGCGCTCGCCGCCGACGTCGCGCCTGACGGGGGGAGCGGGGCCGAGCCAGCGCCCGGGCTCGACGCGTTGATCGACGAGCTGGCCGCGGCCGGGCCCGGCGTGATCATGACCATGGGCAAGGGTGGCGTCGGCAAGACGACCGTCGCCGTCCGCATCGCCGCCGGCCTGGCCCGGCGCGGGCGCGCCGTCACGCTCACCACGACCGACCCGGCTGCCCACGTGGCCGCGGCCGCGCACGAGCTGGCCGGTGACCTGGCCCAGCTCGAGGTGACCCGCATCGACCCGGTGGCCGAGACCACCCGGTACCAGGACGAGGTCATGGCCAGCGCCGGCGCCGACCTCGACGAACACGGCCGGGCGCTGCTGGCCGAGGACCTGCGCAGCCCGTGTACCGAGGAGGTCGCGGTGTTCCGCGCCTTCGCCGCCACCGTCGCGCGCGGGGCCGACCGCGTGGTGGTCATCGACACCGCGCCGACCGGGCACACGCTGCTCTTGCTCGACGCGACCGAGGCCTACCACCGCGAGGTCGTGCGCGCCCCCAGCGGCAACCCGGCCGCGGTGCAGCGCCTGCTGCCGCGCCTGCGCGACCGCGCCTACACTCACGTCGTGCTGGTGACGCTGCCGGAGGCCACGCCGGTGCACGAGGCGATGCACCTCGAGCACGAGCTGGCGCGCGCCGGCATCACCCCACACGGGTGGGTCGTCAGCCAGGCCCTGACCCCACTCGTGGTGACCGATCCGGTCCTGCGCCGGCGCCGGGCCGCCGAGGCGACCCACCTGCGCGAGCTGCGCGCCCACGGCGCCCACCTGTTCCTCGATCCGTGGTCGCCCCTGCTGCCGTGAAAGGTCCCATGCCCGGACTGCGCTTCGATCGCGTGCTCTTCCTGTGTGTCGCCAACTCGGCCCGCTCGCAGATGGCCGAGGGCCTGGCCCGCCAGCTGCTCGGGCCGGCGGTCACCGTGCAATCGGCCGGGTCGGCGCCGTCGCGGGTCAACCCGTGGGCGATCGACGTCATGGCCGAGCTCGGGATCGACCTGACCACCCACCACTCCAAGTCGGTCGCCGACGTCGATCCGGACTCGGCCGACCTGGTGATCACGCTGTGCGCCGAGGAGGTGTGCCCGGCCTTCCTCGGCAAGGCCACCCGCATGCACTGGCCGCTGCTCGACCCCGACCGCAAGCACGAGGTGCTGACCGACGACGAGCGCCGGGCCCACTTCCGCACCACGCGCGACCAGCTGCGGGCCCGGCTGACGGTGCTGGCTGCCCTGCGCGACGTCCCGGCCGGGCCGACGGCGCAGGAGTTCCACGCCAGCCTGCGCGTGCCCGACGTCGCCGCGGCCAGCCGGTTCTACGCCTGGCTGCTCGGGGTGCCGCCCAAGGAGTGGACCCATCGGTACGTGACGTTCATCAGCGAGCCGCTCCGCCTCAACCTGGTGCTGCTGGTCGACGACGGCCTGACCCTGCACCACGACACCCTCTATCACCTCGGCATCGACGTCGGCACCCGGGCCGCGGTGATCGCCACCCATCACCAGGCCGCGGCCGCCGGCTGGACCATCGACAAGCCGGCCCGCACGACCTGGCGAGGGACGCCGCTGCACGAGCTGTGGCTGCGTGACCCGGGCGGCAACCTGGTCGAGGTCTACGCCCGCCTAAGCGCCGACGAGCTGGCGGGGTGCCCGCCCGACCTGGCGCCGATCGTCATCGCCTGAGCTGGCGGCGACCAAGAAAGTCACGCCGTCGTCACCCGGCGCCGGGCCCGCGCAGTACCGTCGGCCGATGGCCACCCCGCTGACCGCGGCGCACCGCACGTGGCGGACCAAGATCTTCGCGGCGACGTGGCTGAGCTACGTCGGGTTCTACTTCTGCCGCAAGCCGTTCTCGGCGGCGAAGTCGCCCATCAGCGACGAGCTGGGCTGGAGCACCGAGGACATCTCGACCATCTGGGCCGCGTACCTGTTCGCGTACGCGCTCGGTCAGTTCCTGGCGTCGCAGCTCGGGCCCCGCCTGGGCCCGCGCCGCAACGTGCTCATCGGCATGGCGGCGTCGACGCTGGTGACCCTGGCCATGGGCATCTCGCCGTCGATCCCGGTCATGACCGGGCTGGTGGTCATCAACGGGCTGGCCCAGGCCACCGGCTGGTCGGGCAACGTCGGCACCATGGCCGGCTGGTTCCACCGCCACGAGCGCGGCAAGGTCATGGGCGCGTGGTCGAGCAACTTCATCGTCGGCTCGGTCGCGTCGGGCTTCGCGATGGCCGGCGTGCTCGGCGTGCACGGCGTCGACGAGCCGCCGCCCTGGCGCTGGTGCTTCTACCTCGGCGGCCTGGTGCTGGCGGTGGTGTGGGTGGTGTTCTTCTTCCTGCAGCGCAACCGGCCCGAGGACGTCGGCCTGGCCGCCATCGACGACCCGGCCACCGACGTCGACGAGGCGACCACGCCGGAGCCGGTCGGCGACGGCTGGCTCGGCCTGCCCCGGGCGTCCTGGCGCAACCTGCTGCTGGTGGCCGGCTTCTACTTCTTCGCCAAGTTCATCCGCTATGCGGTGTGGTCGTGGGCGCCGTTCTTCATGGTCGAGACCTACGGCCTGAGCAACGCCCGCGCCAACCTGTACGCGACCGCGTTCGACATCTTCGGCATCGCCGGCGCGTTCGCGACCGGCTGGCTGTCCGACAAGTTCTTCGCCAGCCGGCGCGCGGGCGTGTCGCTGCTGATGATGCTCGGCATGGTGGTGGCGACCGCGCTGCTGTTCGCGCTGCGCGAGTCGGGCGTGGCGGTGTTCATCCTCATGCTCGGCCTGGTCGGCTTCACCCTGTACGGCCCCGACGCGCTGCTGTCGGGCGCTGGCGCGGTCGACATCGGCGGGCGCCGGCTGGCGACCTTCGCCGCCGCGTTCATCTCCGGCATCGGCAGCCTGGGCCCGGTGGTGCAGGAGGTGATGATCGGCAAGCTGTACGACAAGAAGACCGGCGAGCTCGGCCCGGTGCTGATCGTGCTGTTCGTCAGCGCCACCCTGGCCGCCGCCTTCTGCGCGGCGCTGGTGTGGCGCAACCGGCGCGGCGGCAAGGGCATCTGAGCTGGGCGGGCTCGGCCGCGGCCCGGCCGCGCAATCCGCGCGGTTTGCCTTGCCGGAGGCCCGAGCGCGGGGCAAGTTCGGCCGGACGTCGGGGCAGGACCCCGTGCGCCGACCGCCACGAGCCACGAGCCGCGTAGCAGCAGAGAGGACCGCGCCATGCCCACCGTCGAGATCACCGAGAAGAACTTCCAGCAGAACATCGAGAAGAAGGGCGTGGTGCTGCTCGACTTCTGGGCCGAGTGGTGTGGCCCGTGCAAGGCGTTCGCGCCGGTGTTCGAGAAGGCGTCGGAGAAGTACCCCGACGTGGTGTTCGGCAAGGTCGACACCGAGGCGCAGCAGGAGCTGGCCGGTGCCGCCGACATCTCGGCCATCCCGACCATCATGATGTTCCGCGACGGCGTGCTGCTGTTCCGGCAGTCGGGCGCCCTGCCCGCCGCCGCCCTCGACGAGCTGGTCACCAAGGCCCAGGCCCTCAACATGGACGAGGTCCGCGCCGAGCTGGCCAAGCACGCCTCCGAGCACGAGCACGGCCCCGGCTGCGACCACGATCACTGAGCGCGCACGGCCGAGCTGGCCAAACACGCCGCGGAGCGCCCCTGCCCGGCGATCACGCCGTGGGTTGCCACCGCGTCCGCTGGTGCGCCGCCAGCACGCGCGCGCGCCGGGCGGCGACCACCGCCGGGTCGATCGGGGTGACGAAGCGGGGCGGGCTGGGGAAGCAGCCGGCCGGGAAGGCCGGCGCCTCGTGCTCGCGCCGCCACCGCCGCTCGCGCGCCGCCGCGTACGCCGCGCACAGGTGCTCGCGGCCGGCCTTGAACGCGTCGCGCCGCTGGCGCTCGGTCGTGTGGCACGGCGGCGCCGCGCCGTGTTTGCTGCGCGTCGGCCGGTCGAGTGGATCCTGGGCCAGCACCGCGGCCCGCCCGAGCGCCGGCACCTCGCCGCGCGCCGCCGCCGCGTCGCGCTGAATGCCGGCCAGCATGCGCCGGACCCGGTGCAGCCGCTGCTCCTCGCGCAGCACGCGCCACCCCGGCAGCGGCGCCAGGTCGATGAAGTACGTCTCCACCACCCGCTTGCGCCCCTTCTTCGTCGCCCACCGCCCCACCAGCCGCTCGCGCCCGAGCAGCGCGCTCACGCAGTTCACGCCCGGCCAGTCCTCCGCTTGCTCCACCAGGCCCTCCTTCACCCCATGCGCCAGCACGTAGCGCAGCCGGTCCTCCGCCGCGTCGTCATCGAGCACCGCGATGTTCGCCGCTCGCCGCTGCCACACCCTGCCCGTCCAGCCCGTCTCCTCCTTGATCGCCTTGGCGACGTTGGCGTTCACGTGCTGAACGAAGCGCGCCAGCGTCTCACCATCCGGCGCCGTCAGCAGCGCGTGCCAGTGGTTCGACATGAAGACGAAGGCGTGCAGCGCCACCGGGTACAGCGCCAGCGCCCGCCCCATCACCCCCAAGATCCTCTGATTGAGCCGCTCCGACGGCCTGCACAGCAGCATCGCCGCGATCGTCCTGA
>JAGPCO010000090.1 GCA_018058095.1 Kofleriaceae bacterium | reverse complement strand
ATCGTCGGCCTCGACGATGAGGTGGAGGTGGTTGCCCTCGAGGGCGTAGTGCAGGACGCGGAAGCCGGTGACGCGGGTGTGGTCGCGCGCGCCCGTCAGGGCGCGCTCGAGCACCTCGCGGCCGGCGCGGGTGCGCAGGTTGGGCAGGGTGTCGACGGTGCGCAGGCTGACGTGGTGAACGGTGGTCCTCGCGAAGCGAGGCCTCCGACAGCGCTTGACCGAGTTGCGGTGCTGCATGGGCGGGCGGCCGCGCCGGCGCCGCCGCGGCTGACGCGGCGGCGTGGTGATGCCGCGGATGAGGTCGTCGAAGCTGACCTGGGCCCCGGCCGGCACGGCGCGGCGACGGCGGTCGCTGCGGGGGCGGGCGGCGGCTGAGAACATTTAGAGCTTATATAATGTCGTGGCAACCGAGCCAAGGGTTTTCGTCGGGCGTGCGGCGAATTTTCGGAACGCATGCACGCTCGGCGCGGCCGTTCCGCGCGTGGACCGGCCCGGGCGTCGGCTAAAGCCTTCTGCTGTGGACAGGCGCAGGGCGTGGCGCGCGTGGTGAGGGGCATGGAGAGGGGGGCGCCTGCCCACAGCAGTCCGCCCGGGCCTGGGTAGGCGGGCCCTGATGGGGGGGGCACCCTGGACCGGGACCCAGACCGTGCCCCAGACACCCGACTTCGTCGGGTGGGGTCAGGGACGGATTCGAAGAATCCGCTTGGGAAGCCAACAGAGTCCCGGGGGGACCGCTGTGGGCAGGCGCCGTCGCCGTGGTTCGCGTGCCCTGACGCCCGGCTTCGCCGGGCGCCTGTCCACAGCGCGAGGCCGAAGGCCGACCCCCGGGGCGATCCGACGTCGTTGCGGGGTCGGACTCCGTGGGCGTGGCCGCGCTCGTGACCGGGAACGCGCCCGTGGTCCTGATCGAGCCGGGTGGACAATGGCCGGTCCCCGATCGTGTCCTCGGTCGGCCGGTCGTCGCCGCGTCCGTCCCGCGGCCAGCGCGGGCCGCAGGCGCGCCAGCGACGGTGAGCACGTGTGGTCGTCGCCGTCGGGCCGACCTGATAGGGTGGCGCGGCGATGGGCAGCGACGAGCAACCAGCCAGCGCCGACGGCGGCGGTCGCGCGCCGGCGCCGGTGGCGGCGCCCGCGGGCGAGGGCTGCGAGGTCGCGGTGTTCGCGCCGGCGCCGACGACCTATCACTACCGCGTGCCGGCCCGGCTGGCGTCCACGCTGCAGGTCGGCGCCCGCGTCCTGGTCCGCTTCGCCGGACGCACGATCAACGGCGTGGTGGTGCGCTGGCCGGCGCCGGTGCCGGACACGCTGCGCGGCAAGGACGGCGCCGCGCCGGTGCTGGCCGAGCTGGGCGAGATCCTGCCGGACCCGCCGGTGCCGGTCGACGTGGTCGAGCTGTGCCTGTGGATCGCCGAGTACTACGAGGCGCCGCCGGGCGAGGCGCTGCGCGCCGCGCTGCCGGCCGGCTCGCACACCGACGCCGCCGAGGTGCTCGAGCTGACCCCGGCCGGCGAGGCGGCGCTGACCGGCGGCGGCGGCGGCGGCGCGCTGCCGGGCAAGCAACGCGAGGCGCTGGTCGCGCTGTCGGCGCTCGGGCGGGTGCCGGCCAGCCGGCTGCCGCGCCCGGCCCGGGCCCAGCTGCCGGCGCTGCTGGCGGCTGGCCTGGTGGTCACCGCCCAGACCCGCGCGGTGCGGACGCGGGCGCCGGTCGAGCGGCACCTGCAGCTGCGGGCCGAGCTCGACCTGCCGGCAGCGCTGGCGGCGCTGACGCGGGCGCCGGCCCGGCGCGCCCTGCTCGAGCGCCTGGCCGCGGCGCCCGGGCAGCGCCTGCGCCTGCGTGAGGCCGGCGGATTGGCGGCGGCGCGCCCGCTGATCGAGGCCGGGTCGGCCGAGGTGGTCGACGTCGCCGCGGCCGGGGTGCTCAGCACCGACGTGCCGAGCCTGCCGGCCGCGGTGCTGCCGCCGCCGCTCACGCCCGAGCAGGTGGTGGCGCACGACACCATCCGCGCCCGTATGGGCAGCTTCGCCACCGTGCTGCTGCATGGCGTCACCGGCAGCGGCAAGACCGAGGTGTACCTGCACGCCATCGCCGACGTGCTGGCGGCCGGCAAGGGCGCCATCGTCCTGGTGCCGGAGATCTCGCTGACGCCGCAGCTGGCGGCGCGCTTCGCGGCCCGGTTCGACGACCAGGTCGCGGTGCTGCACTCCGGGCTGTCGGAGCGCGAGCGGCTGGGCGAGTGGCAGCGCCTGCGCCGCGGCGTGGCCCGCATCGCCCTGGGCGCGCGCTCGGCCATCTTCGCCCCGGTCGCCGACCTCGGCATGATCGTCGTCGACGAGGAGCACGACGGCTCGTTCAAGCAGGACGAGGGCGTGCGCTACCACGCCCGCGACGTCGCCCTGGTCCGGGCCCAGCGCGCCGGCGCGGTGTGTGTGCTCGGCTCGGCCACGCCGAGCATGGAGAGCTACGCGCTGGCCCAGGCCGGCAAGATCGCGCTGGTGCGCATGACCCACCGGCCGGCGGCGCGGCCGATGCCGACGGTGGAGATCCTCGACCTGCGCACCTTCCGGCCCGACCCCGAGGCCATGCTATCGGCGCCGCTGGCGCAGGCCATCGAGGAGACGCTGGCGGCCGGCGACCAGGCCATCCTGTTCCTCAACCGGCGCGGGTTCGCGACGTTCATCGTCTGCGTCGGCTGCGGGCACAGCTTCCGCTGCCGCAACTGCGCGGTGTCGCTGACCTACCACCAGCACCAGGACCGCATGTTGTGCCACTACTGTGGCCACGCCGAGCGGGTGCCCGACGTGTGCCCGTCGTGCGCCGGCAAGGGCACGATCGACCGCAAGGGCCTGGGCACCGAGCGGGTCGCGGCGGCGGTGGCGGCGCGCTTCCCGTCGGCGCGGGTGGCGCGGCTCGACCGTGACGTGGCCAGCGGGGCCAAGGTCGAGGCCGTGCTGAGCCGGGTCGCGCGGCGCGAGGTCGACCTGCTGGTCGGCACGCAGATGGTCACCAAGGGCCACGACTTCCCCGGCGTGACGCTGGTCGGCGTGCTGTGCGCCGACGTCGGCCTGTCGCTGCCCGACTTCCGGGCCAGCGAGCGCACCTTCCAGCTGCTGGCCCAGGTCGCCGGCCGGGCCGGGCGGGGCGAGCGCACCGGCCGGGTGTTGATCCAGACCTACCGGCCGACCGAGCCGGCCGTCGTGTGTGCGGCGGCGCACGACTACGAGGGCTTCTACGCGGCCGAGACGGTCAGCCGGGGCGAGCTGGGGTACCCGCCGCACGGCCGGCTCATCGCCATTCGCGTCGACGGACCCGACCCGGCCCAGGTCGCCGACGTCGCCAACCGCCTGGCCCACCTGGCGGTCCGCGCCGGCGATGGGCTCGACGTGCGTGGGCCGGTGGCGGCGCCGCTGTCGCGCCTGCGCGGCCGGACCCGCTGGCAGCTGTGGCTGCGCAGCCCGGACCGGACCCTGCTGCGCCGGGTCGTGCGCAGCCTGCGGGTGATCGAGGCGCCGTCGTCGGTGCGGATCGGCGTCGACGTCGACCCGGTGTCGGCGCTGTGACCGCGGGCAGGGCGGGCGCGCTCGCCGTCGGCCGGGCGTGGACCCGGTCGCCCCGCTGTAGTAGATCTGGTCGTCGATGAGCGGAACGGCGCGCAGCCAGGCGCACGGGCGGCCGGACGCGCGCACCGCGACGAGGCGTCGTGGCTGACCGCCCGACCCTCCTGCTGGTGTGCGACGCCGGCGAGCGGGCGTCGCTGAGCGCGGCCCTGAGCGAGCCGGGCGGGGACGGCGGCCAGGTGACCTGGGGCGACGGCGGGGACGACACCGTGCCGCTGTTCGCCCAGCTGCGGCCGGACGTCGTGGTGGTCACCGCCAGCCTCGATGCCGGCGACGCCCGCTTCCTGCTCGAGGTCCTGCGTGCCGACCGCCGCTCGTTCCGCGCCGTCCTCATCGGCGACGGCGACGGCGGGCCGGTCCGCACCGCCCTCGACGCCACCGAGTTCGGGGTCGATCGCTTCGTGCCGCGCCCGGTCGACGACCAGGCCCTGCGCCTGGCCGTGGCCTCGTCGCTGCCGGCGCCGGCGGCGCGCTCGCGCTGGGAGGCCATGGCCGACCGCATCGGCGGCCAGGATGTCGCGCCGCCGCCGGCGGCGCGCGACCCCGAGCCGGGGCTCACCTTCGCGGCGCCCCCGCCGCTGGTGATCCGGCCGCGCCGGGCCGCGACCGCGCCGGCCCACGCGACGCCGGCCCGCGGTCCTGCACCGGTGCCGGCCGCCGCACCGATGCCCGCCGCCGCGCCGGCGCTGGCGGGGTCGATGACCTCGGCCTGGCGGCCGGGCAGCACCGAGCCGGGGCCGGCCTCCGCCGGCTCGGGCGCCGCACCACCGGCGGCGGCGCCGGTCGACGCCCCGGCCCGGGTGCGTGAGGTGACCGAGGTGGTCGGAGCCCGTGGGCTGGGGCCGGACGACGACGAGCTCGGGCCCGGCCCGCTGCCGCTGGCCGATCTGGCCGAGCTCGACCGGCTGGTCGACGACCTGGCCGGGATGGGCGACCGGGCCGGGGCCGATCCGCGGCCCGACGCCGGGCACGACGCGCTGACCGGCGGCGAGGACGACGCGCTGACCGGCGGCAAGGACGACGCGCTGACCGGCGAGGACGACTCGCTGACCGGCGAGGACGACTCGCTGAACGGCGAGGACGACTCGCTGAACGGCGAGGACGCCGGGCTGGGCGACGCCGCGGCCATCGGCCTGGCCGAGCGGGGCGACGGCGAGCCGTGGGCCGCCGCCACCCCGGTCCGGCCGGTCGACGAACCTGGGCAGGTCGAGCCGGTCCCAGGCCGCGTCGGCGAGGGCGGGGTGGGGGAGGACCTGTCCAGCATCGGGGACGTGGTCGCACCGGCCGACGACGCCGAGGTCCCGTTCGGGGGCGACTTCGCGCGCCAGCTGCGCCGGAAGATGTCGGCCATGGCCGAGCGCCTGTTCCGGGCCGACGCGTCGGGGCCGGTGCCCGCGCTGCCGGTCGCGCCGCGGCACGACCACCACACCGAGATCGATCTGGCCGCGCTCGTCGACGACGGCCCGGCGCTGGGCGCGGTCACCGAGATCGTCCAGCGCGAGCGGGCGACCAGCCAGATCACCCGCGACGAGGCCCCGGTCACCGGCGACACCCAGCTGCGCGGCCGGGCCGACAGCGGCGAGCTGGTGCGCGGGCAGGCCGACGCGGCGGCGCTGATGGCGCGCGCCTTCGCCTCGGCCCACACCGGCGCGCTCGAGCTGCGGCGCGGCGAGGTCGAGAAGCTGGTGTACTTCGATCGGGGGCGGCCGGTCTTCGCCGCGTCCAACCAGAGCCACGACCGGATGGGCCAGCTGCTGTTCCGCGAGGGCAAGATCACCGCCGAGCAGTACCAGCGGTGCCAGAGCCTGGTGGCGGCGTCGGGCCGGCGCATGGGCGAGATCCTGGTCGACCTCGGCTACCTCAAGCGGCGCGAGCTGCTGCCGGCGGTGCGCCGCCACGTCGAGGACCTGGTGTACTCGGTGTTCGCGTGGTCGAGCGGCACGTTCCGCTTCGTCGCCGGCGACGGCGGCGCCGGCGAGCGCATCCGCCTGTCGCGCCACCCGTCGGCGATGATCCTCGAGGGGATCCGGCGCAAGCTGACCGAGCCAGATCTGGTCGCGCTCGTCGGCGGGCCGACCACCGTGCTCGAGATCGGCTCGGCCGAGCGGCTGGCGGCGATGGTGGCGACGGCCGACCTGTCGCTCGAGGAGCAGGCCGCGCTGGCGGCCATCGACGGTCGGCGCGACGTGGCGGCGGTGACCCGGGCCGCCGCGGTCGAGCCGCAGGTGGTGCTGCAGCTGGCGTACGGGCTCATCGTCCTTGGCGTGCTGACCGCCCGCCGCACCGCCGACGACCCCGACGACGCCCCGGTCCTGGTCGGCGAGACCGACCTCGCCATCGATCGCGAACGCGTGCACGCGCGCTGGGCCCTGGTCGTCGACGCCGACTACTTCGCGCTGCTCGGGGTCCGGCGCGACGCCACCACCTTCGAGATCCGGCGCGCCTACGAGGCGGCCCGGCGCGACTTCGCGCCCGACAGCTTCCCACCGGTGCTGCGGCGCGAGCTGGCGGCCGAGCTGGGCGAGATCGGCCACGTGCTCGACGAGGCGCACCGGGTGCTGCGAGACCCGGGCCTGCGCGCCAGCTACCTGCGCCACCTGGTGCTCGACTGATGCGGGTGGTCTTCATGGGCACGCCGGAGTTCGCGGTGCCGTGCCTGGCCGCGGTCGCCGCCGAGCACGAGGTGGTGCTGGTGGTGACCCAGCCCGACAAGCCGGCCGGGCGCGGCGGCAAGCTGACCGCGCCGCCGGTCAAGCTGTGGGCGACCGCCCACGGCCTGCCGGTCATCCAGCCACCGTCGATGCGGCGGCCGGAGATCGCGGTCGAGCTGGCCGCGGTCGGGGCCGAGCTGGCGGTGGTGGTCGCGTACGGCAAGATCCTGCCGCCGGCGGTGCTGACCGCCTTCCCGCGCGGCTGCGTCAACGTGCACGGCTCGCTGCTGCCGGCCTACCGCGGCGCCGCGCCGGTGCAGTGGGCGGTGCTCGATGGCCTGACCCACACCGGGGTGAGCGTGATGCAGCTCGACGAGGGCATGGACACCGGGCCGGTCTTCGCCACGCGCGAGGTGGCGATCGGCGACGCCACCGCCGGCGCGCTCATGACCCGCCTGTCCGAGGTCGGCGCCGCGCTGCTGGCCGAGGTGCTGCGCGGCATCGCCGCCGGCACCGCGCGCGCCGCCGCCCAGCCGGGAGAGGGCGTCAGCCACGCCCGCATGCTGGCGCGCGCCGACGGCTACGTCGATCCAGGCTGCCCGGCGCTGGTGGTGGCGGCGCGTATCCGCGGCGCCGATCCGTGGCCGGGCGCGCTGGCCGAGCGGCGCGGCGAGCGCATCAAGCTGTTCGGCGCGACGATCGCGCCGGCGCCGTCCCCGCCCGACGCCGTGCCCGGCCAGATCCTGGCCATCACCTCCGCCGGGGCGACCATGGCCTGCGGCGACGGCGCGGCGGTGGTGATCGGCGAGATGCAGCTGCCCGGTCGCAAGCGCCTGCGCTGCGCCGAGCTGGCCTCGGGGCGCGCCCTGGCCGTCGGCGATCAGCTGGTGGCGCCGGTCGACCCGCCGCCGGCCTGAGCGGCCGCCGCGGCCCGCTTCATGGCGGCGATGGTGCCGGCGTAGTCGCCGCTGGCGAACACGCCCGAGCCCGACACCACCACGTCGGCCCCGGCCGCGACCACCGCGGCCAGGTTGTCGAGCTTGACCCCGCCGTCGACCTCGATGTCGACCGCCAGCCCACGCTCGGCGATCATCCGCCGCAGCGCGCGCAGCTTGTCGAGCGTGGCCGGGATGAACTTCTGGCCGCCGAAGCCAGGGTTGACCGACATCAGGAGCACCATGTCGAGGTCGGGCAGGACGTGCTCGAGCACGGCCAGCGGCGTGTGCGGGTTGAGCACGCACACCGCCCGCTTGCCCAGCTCGCGGATGGCGGCGATGGAGCGGTGCAGGTGCGGGCAGGCCTCGGCGTGGACCGCGAGCAGGTCGGCCCCGGCCCGGGCGTAGTCGGCCAGCCAGCGGTCGGCGTCGGCGATCATGAGGTGGACGTCGAGGGGCAGGGTGGTGGCGCGCCGGACCGCCTCGATCACCACCGGCCCGAAGGTCAGGTTGGGCACGAAGTGACCATCCATCACGTCGACGTGGATGAGGTCGGCCCCGGCCGCGGTGACCGCGGCGACCTCCTCGCCGAGGCGGCCGAAGTCGGCGGACAGGATCGACGGGGCGATACGGACGGGGCCTGGCACGGGCCGACGCTACCACCGGCGCGGTGCCGGGACACATCGTTGCGGCCGCCGGGCCTGGCGCACGCGCGCGGACGCGGCCACGGTGCGGCCATGACCCACGACCTGTTCAGCCCGCTCACCCTCGGCCGCCTGACCCTGCCCAACCGCGTCGTCATGGCGCCGATGACCCGCAGCCGGGCCACCAACAACCTGGCCAACGAGCTCATGGCCCGCTACTACGCCGCCCGCGCCAGCGCCGGCCTGCTCATCACCGAGGGCACCGCCCCCGACGGCAACGGCCTCGGCTACGCCCGCATCCCGGGTGTGTTCAGCGACGCCCAGGTCGCGGGCTGGCGCCAGGTCACCGACGCGGTCCACGCCGCCGGCGGCCGCATCGTCGTCCAGCTCATGCACACCGGCCGGATCGGCCACCCGCACAACCTGCCGGCCGGCGCCCGCCTGCTCGGTCCGTCGGCGATCGCCGCGCCCGGGCAGATGTACACCGACGTGGCCGGCATGCAGCCGCACCCGGTGCCCGAGGCCATGACCGAGGCCGACATCGCCACGGCGATCGAGGGCTTCGCCCACGCCTCCCGCCAGGCGGTGGCGGCTGGCTTCGACGGGGTCGAGCTGCACGGCGCCAACGGCTACCTCATCGAGCAGTTCCTCAATGGTGCGGCCAACCAGCGGACCGACCGCTGGGGCGGCGACGTCGCCGGCCGCACCCGCTTCGCGATCGAGGTCGCACGCGCGGCCGCGGCGGCGATCGGCGCCGATCGGGTCGGCTTCCGCGTGTCGCCGTACGGCCGCAACGGCGGCCTGGCACCGGACCCGGACACCGACGAGCTGTACGTGCACCTGGCCGGCGCCCTCGGCGGGCTCGGCCTGCTGTACCTGCACGTGGTCGACCACGCGGCCATGGGCGCGCCGGCGCTGCCGCCGACGATCAAGCCGGCCATCCGCCGCGCCTTCCCCGGCACGCTCATCCTGTGCGGCGGCTACGACCGGGCCCGGGCCGAGCACGACCTGTCCGAGGGCCACGCCGACCTCATCGCCTTCGGCCGGCCGTTCCTGGCCAACCCGACCCTGGTCGACAAGCTGCGCACCGGCGCGCCGCTGGCCGAGGCCGACATGAGCAAGAACTTCACGCCAGGCCCCGACGGTTACGTGGTCTGACGCCGACCGGCGCCTTCGCGCCATCGGCCCCACCACCCGACCCACCACCCTCGGAAGATTCGTTGTCGGGGCGAGAGGATTCGAACCTCCGACTTCTTGGTCCCGAACCAAGCGCGCTACCAGACTGCGCTACGCCCCGTGATCGTCGACGGGTGCAGACTTAGCCCTACCGCCGCCGGCTGTCAACAGGAGCGTGCGCCTCGTTGTCGCGCCGGGGCGCCGATCAGAAGCGCCGATCAGAACCGAGCCACGGGCACCGCGATCTCGAGGCCGGCCTCGAGCACGGTGGCCCCGTCGGTCGTGGTGGTGGCGCGCACGAACGGGCTGACCCCGGCGAACAGCCACAGCGAGCCGGTCACCCCGGCCCGCGCCGGCGCGTTCTGGCGCAGCTCCAGGGCCGGCCCGAGGCTGAGGCCGAGCGCCAGCCACGGGCGCAGGCGGCGTCCGGCCAGCCCCTCGAGCGTCAACCGCGCCGTGCTGGCCCGGGCCGGGCGGACGACGGCGGCACCGAGCCCGACCACCGGCACGCGCCCGTGCTGGCGCAGCCGGGTCCACGCCAGGTGCCCACCGAAGGCCGAGTCGGCGCCGGCCGCGTCGTGCCAGACCGCGCCGGTCGCGCCCAGCCACAGCAGGTCGGCGTCGGGGTGGCCGCTCGGTCGGAGCGTGGCCTGGTCGGCCCAGGCCGGCCCGGCGCGGGTTGCGGCCAGGGCGCCGGCCACCAGCAGCACGCTGGTGCGGTGGGTGAACCGGCCAGGTCGTGCATCCCGCCCGTGCGGGGTGATCCACCCGCCCGGCGGCCCGAGGGCAAGTGGCACCTTGGCTGTTGTCTGCGGCCCGACACTGGTAGGATGAGCTGCGTTTTTCACACCTTCCACCGGGATCCCGGTCGGGGTAGGCCGTGCCTGGTCACCCGCCTGGACGTCGGTGGTGCTCCTTCCGGCGATGTCGAACCTGGCCATGGATCGGAACGCGCTCGCGACTCCCGGGGTGATGCTACCACCCGGGCTGGACGCGGACTATGCGGCCATCCGGCGTTTGCCCATCTTCGACGGCGTGAGCGACGCCGACCTGGCGTTGGCGCTGGGGGCCGGCGGCCTGGCCCGTCGCGTCCTCGAGCGCGACCTGTTCGCCATCGACGAGCGTGCCCTGGTGCCCGGGGGGCCAGCCCCGGCCATCTACGTGGTGGCCGGCCAGCTCGCGGCCGGGGTGTTCGAGCCGCAGGACCTGGTCGAGCGGCGCCAGCTGCAGGACCGGGTCGAGCGCCTGACCACCCAGGAGCGCGCCGACGAGTCGCTGCTCAAGCCGGCCCCGCTGGCCCGGGTCGCGCAGAAGAACGTCGCGCTGTTCGTCGAGGGTGATCTGTTCAACAGCGGCGCCGTGACCGCGGCCCGCGGCGCCCCGGTCGCGCTGTTCACCCTGGCGCCGGCCGAGCTGCTGTTCCTCGACCAGCGCACCGTGGCCGACCTGGCCGCGCGCTACCCGTTCTTCGAGCAGCGCTTCTCGCGCGCGCTGTTCGCCGGGCGCGAGCGCCTGGCCGGCGTCACCGGGGTCAAGCAGGAGATCCTCGACTTCTTCGTGCGGCAGGGGCTGTCGGTCGCCGGCGACATCGTCCGGGTCCGCCAGCTCGGCCTGTGCATCGACTGCAAGCTGTGCGAGGAGGCGTGCGAGGAGCGCTACGGCGCGCGCCGGCTGACCCTCGGCGGGTACCAGCTCGGCATGCTCGACTTCATCTACACGTGCCGGACCTGCACCGACCAGCGCTGCATCGACCCGTGCGCGTACGACTCGATCAAGTTCGACGCCGAGAAGCGCGAGGTGGTGATCAACGAGGCCACCTGCACCGGCTGCACCGCGTGTGCGCAGGCGTGCCCGTACGGCGCCATCGACATGATCGACATCGACGATCCGTCGTCGCCGACCTTCAAGCCCGACTTCAAGCAGCGCCTCGACAAGCGGGGCGCGCTGGCCCACGGCGCCGGGACCGGCCGCCTGGCCAAGGTCCGCCGCATCGCCAACAAGTGCGATCACTGTGGCGCGTACGGCGACCAGGCCTGCGTCTCGGCCTGCCCGACCGGGTCGCTCATCGAGGTCGACACCTACGACCTGTTCCGCGAGCGCTCGCCCCGGCAGGCGTCGGCGGCGCGGGCCGGGTTCCTGACCGAGGTCGAGTCGGAGCGGCGCGAGGTGCTGCCGGTCCACCCGTTCACCGACCCGGCGCCGGTGCGCGATGGTGGCGCGGCCAAGGTCAAGCGCGGCCGGTACGCGCCGATCGTGATGTGGGCGGTCGGGGTGGCCGGCTTCCTGGCGGCGTTGACCGAGGTGCTGCTGCGCGCCTACGCGCCGAAGATGTCGTACCAGTTCTCGCAGCTGCGGGCCGACAGCAACTACGAGGGCCTGCCCGACGCCGCGGTGCTCGACAAGATCTCGTTCCGCTCGGGCGACGAGCTGGCGGTGTGGTGTGGGGTCATCGGCACCGCGCTGATGTTCGTCGCCGCCATCTACCCGGTGTTCCGCCGCATCCGGGTGTTCCGCTGGCTGGCGTCCAACACGATGTGGTTCGACTTCCACCTCATGAGCGGCACGGTCGGGCCGATGTTCGTCGGCCTGCACTCGGCCTGGTCGCTCGGAAGCTGGGTCGCGATCGCGTTCTGGACCATGGTCATCGTCGTCGTGTCCGGCTTCATCGGCCGCTACCTCTACACCCAGGTGCCGTCGCTCTCGAGCGGGCTCGAGCTCGAGGAGCTCGACCACGAGCGCGCGTTCCAGATGGCCCGGGTCGGCCAGCCGCAGGCCATGGCCGATCTCGATCGGGAGATGGCCGAGCACCGGGCCCACGCCGAGGGCGTCGCGCGCTCGCCGTCGGTGCTCGGGGCGTTGTGGTGGCTCCTGCTCGAGGACGTGCAGCGGCCGTGGCGCGGCCTGCAGCGGCGGTCCCGGCTCGGCCACCTCGGCCTGCGCGGCCGGGTCCGGCGCGATCTCGGCCGCCGGACCGGGCGCATGATCGTCATCGACCGCGGCCGCGTCGTCGCCCCCAAGGCCCAGCTGCTGCTGCACTCGTGGAAGAAGGTCCACGTGCCGTTCACCATCCTGTTGACCGTGGTGGCCGCCGCGCACATCTGGATCTCGTGGGGGCGGGCGTTCTGACCGTGCGCGCTTCTGCTACAGTGCGAGGTCGGATGCCGCGCTCGCGCCGTCACCCCCCGCTGCTCGGCCGCGCCTGGATCGTCGGGCTGAGCGCCTGGCTGGTGCTCGGCCTGCTGGCCGGGCCGGCCCGGGCGCAGGACGACTTCTTCAACTCCTCGCCCGGCCCCCTCGCGGCCAGCCACGCCGAGCTCGACACCTCGAGCAAGTGCAACGACTGCCACGACGGCGGGCGCGAGGTCATCGCCAGCAAGTGCCTCGGCTGCCACGACCACCGTGACCTCAAGGCCCGCATCGACGGCGGCAAGGGCTTCCACAGCTCGGCCATCGTCAAGGGCAAGGCGTGCGAGGCCTGCCACGCCGAGCACAAGGGCAAGTCCAAGGACATCATGGGCTGGCACACGGTCAAGGGCGGCGAGAAGGGCTTCAACCACGAGCTGACCGGCTGGCCCCTCGGCGGCAAACACGCCGAGATCGAGTGCGTCGAGTGCCACAAGAACAAGAACCGCCAGGGCCTGCGCACCTACCTCGGCGAGGACAAGCTGTGCGGCAGCTGCCACAAGGACGACCAGCCGCACAAGTTCGAGCGGCGCGAGATGCTGGCGTGCGAGCGCTGCCACGGCGAGAGCACCTGGAAGACGCGGCGCAACCCGCTCAAGTTCGATCACAACGACAAGCGCGACGCCGCCATGCCGACCAACGGCCGGCACGAGGATCTGGCCTGCAGCAAGTGCCACCCCAAGGCGGTGTTCAACCTGCCGGCGCCCGATCCCGACTCGTGCGGCAACTCGGGCTGCCACGACAGCCCGCACGACAACCACCTGTTCGGCAAGAAGGACTGCGAGTGGTGCCACGCCAACACCAACCGCGACTTCAAGTACATCGAGTTCAACCACGACAAGCGGACCAAGTTCGATCTCGGCACCGGCCACCGCAAGCTCGACTGCTACAAGTGCCACAGCAAGTCGCTCGGTGAGGCCAAGCCCAACGGCAGCTGCGAGGCGAGCGGCTGCCACCTGTCCGAGAACAAGCACCAGGACCGGTTCAAGGCCTTCGGCGAGCCGCCCCGGTGCGGGACCTGCCACACCTCGTCGACGTGGAAGCAGAAGGGGTTCAACCACGGCAAGTACACCGCGTTCAACCTGCAGCACCGCCACGCCGAGATCGCCTGCCGCGACTGCCACCGCGGCAAGTCACCGTCGGACTTCGAGTTCTTCGAGAAGCGCAAGGTCGGCTGCATGGGCTGCCACGAGCACGCCAGCGTCCACGACAAGAAGCACTCCGACAAGGAGTGCCTCGAATGCCACGAGAAGCCGGGCTCGCCGGAGATCAAGAAGGCCGAGGCGACCCGGGCCTTCCACGGCCCGCGCTCGAGCTTCCCGCTGATCAAGAAACACTCGCAGGTTGCGTGCGAGGACTGCCACCAGGCCAAGAAGAACGGCCGGACCGCGTTCGGGGACACGCCCAAGGAGTGCGGCGTGCGCTGCCACCAGGACTCCTTGCACAAGGGCTCGCTCGGCCAGGAGTGCTCGCGCTGCCACTCGCCCGGGCAGTGGGAGGCGGTCACCTTCCAGCACGACGAGGACACCGAGTTCGTGCTCAAGGGCCTGCACAAGACCGTGGCCAGCTGCGACGACTGCCACCCCAAGCGGGTGTACGCCGACACGCCCAAGGAGTGCTCGGCCGCCGGGTGCCACGCCGAGGACGACGCGCACAAGGGCCGGCTCGGCCGGCAGTGCGACAAGTGCCACCTCGAGAGCGGCGAGATGATCTTCAACCACAACACGCAGTCGCGCTACCCGCTCGAGGGCAAGCACCTCGAGGTCCGCTGCGCCGACTGCCACCCGTCGGTGACGTTCAAGCCGCGCCCGGTCGACTGCTTCGGGTGCCACCCCGAGCCGGCGGTCCACAAGGGCGCCTACGGCACCGTGTGCGAGCAGTGCCACACCACCGCGACCTTCACCGACATCCGGCCGCTGCACGACGTCGGCGACTTCTCGCTGCGCGGCGCGCACGACAACGTCGGCTGCAACCGCTGCCACCGCGACAACCGCCCGCTGGCCGGCGCCGGCAACCTGTGCGTCAACTGCCACCGGCAGGACGACATCCACTCCAACTCGCTGTCTCCGCGCTGCGGCGAGTGCCACACCCAGTGGGCCTTCACCCCGGCCCGCTTCGATCACACCCGGGTCGGCTGCAACCTGACCGGGCTGCACCGCACCATGCCCTGCTACGACTGCCACAAGACCGGCAACTTCGGCGGGCTGTCGCCGGCCTGCGGCAGCTGCCACGTCGACGAGGCGCTGCGCCAGGGCAACGACGGCAACCACGGCGGCGTCACCACCTGCGGCACCTGCCACAACCCCAACTTCTGGCTGCCGGCGACCGGCGGCGGGCAGGAGTCGGTATGTCGCTGAGCCGACGCTGGATGACGCTGAGCGCGATGCTGGTCGCGGCGGTGGTCGGCCTGGCCGGGCCGGGCCGGGCCGGGGCGGACGAGGACGAGGGCGCGGAGGCCGCGGAGGGCGAGGAGGGCGCGGAAGGGGAGGGCGCCGACAAGGCGGCCAACTCGTTCGAGGAGACCCGGTTCTTCATCGACAAGGCCGACACCGACGCCACCGCCGACAAGACCCTGGTCCAGGGCTCGTTCACCTCGACCAACCTGTTCTACGCCGAGAGTGGCGGTCAGCTCGGGGGGCTGATGGGCAGCAGCAACGCCAGCGTGCACGGCCGCATGTTCACCGACCTGCGGGCGCAGGTCGACGCGCGGCACCTCGGCGGCGGGCGCTGGGACGCCCGCCTCGACGGGCGCCTGCGCTACGTGACCGACCCGGGCACCAACACCGCCGGTGGGGTCGACCCGATGATCGACTACGGCACCCGCGTGCAGTCGGGCACCTTCGGGCGCGACGAGTATGACCTGCGCGAGCTGTGGCTGGTGCGCGGCGGCAAGCGCAGCGACATCTTCATCGGCCGGCAGTTCATCCCCGACCTGGCGGCGATCAAGATCGACGGCATCCGGATCGACTACGCGTCGAGCCGGAAGTTCACCCTGCTCGGCTTCGCCGGCACGCACCCGATGAAGACGTCGCGTTCGGTCGGCTTCGACTACCCGGTCGGGCGCGACGGCGCCGGCACCCGCATCGGCCGCATCATCCCGGTCGCGTTCGGCGGCGGCGCCGCCTATCGCACCCAGGCCGCCTACGGCGCGGTCGGCGGCGTGGCCATCGTGCCGCTCAAGGCCGAGCAGCCTCGGGTGTTCGCCACCGCCAACGGGTACTGGCGGCAGAGCCCCAAGCTCGACCTCTACCACTTCGCGGTGCTCGACCTGTTCGGCTCGGCTGGCTTCCAGATCACCAACCTGTCGGTCGGGGCCCAGTTCAAGGCCGGCCAGCGCCTGCGCGCCAACGCGGCGCTGAGCCGGGTCGACACCGAGACCCTGAACACCACCGCGCAGACCTACCTGCGCGACCCGGGCGGGGCCATCGTCACCAACGAGACCGAGGTGCTGCGTATCGCCTCCGACCAGGCCCGGGCCGGGCTGTCGGCCGCGCTCGGCAAGGTCCAGCAGATCGAGGCGTCGACCTCGGTCGCGCTGCGACGTCGACCGGAGATCGCGCTGGTGGTGTCGGACATGCCGGCCATCCCGGCCCAGATCCTGCCGGCGACGCAGAGCGCCGACCTGCAGTTTGGCCTGGTCCATCGCCGCCTGCTGCGCGACCTGCGGGTCGGCCTCGACGTGGTGCGCAGCGTCGGGGTTGGCGGCGTGGCCTACGCCCACTCGAAGTACCTCAGCGTGCGGGCCACGGCGTCGCGCGAGCTGCGCAGCGGCCGCGGCCAGTGGGACGTCGAGCTGGGCTACTCGACCGCCACCGACGACAACAAGGGCACGGCCTGTAACCCGACCACCATCGCCCAGTGTTACGGCGCGTCGAGCAACTCGCGCCTCGACGCGCTCGGCACGCTGTACTACCGGGTCCGGCCCAACCTGTTCGCGATCGGCTCGCTCGGCCTGGGCCAGCTCGGCCTGACCAGCAACCGCGCCGGCGCTGCGGTCACCGATCCGGCCCTGTACCAGTTCTCCGGCTTCCTGCGCCTGGGCTACCGCTACTGAGCGGGCGGCGCCGCCGGCTCAGCGGGCGCGGGCGCGGGGCAGCCCGCGGCAGCCCGCGCGGGAAAACCGCCGCGCCGCCAGCCTGTCGACCACCGTGCTGGCCACGGCGGCGGCCAGCCCGGTCAGCCCCGCGATCGCGGCCAGGGGCCCAAGCCACAGGTAGGCCACGTCGCCGACCATGCCCATCAGCAGGGTGCGCAGGAGCGGGGCGAGCCACAGGGCCGCGACGATCAGGATCGGGAGGACCAACACCAGGGTCACCGCGCCCCGAGCGCCGGCCTCGGCCTCCCACGCCTGCCCGCAGGCGGGACAGCGCGAGGTCACGCCATCACAGCCCTTGGGTGTCACCATGTCGTGTTCCATCTCGGCCTCGCGTGGTCCAGCAGCTGCTAGTCATTCTCGATCTCGCAGCCTGCTGAAAACACGGAGCCCGTCCCGTCGGCAGCAGCCGCCGGCACCGGTTCTTCAGCAGCCTGCTAGAAGTTGGGTTCTTCGTTCTTGTACTTGCGGACCAGGTCGCCCAGGTACACCGCCACCGCGGCGACCGCCTCGTCGTCGTTGGCCTTGTCGCGCGCCACGTAGATCTCGGTCAGCTCGTGCTTGTCGTCGGTCGGGTCGCGCAGGCGCATCATCACGGTGCCCTCGGGGGCGTCACGCTTGCCCTGGCGCCGCCCGGCCAGGTTGAGCTCGTCGATCAGGTTCCACAGGGTGCGGGCTTCCTTGCTGGTCAGGTTGATGGCGCCGAGGTCCTCGGCGCCCTTGCGGGTCGAGTACGACACCCACAGCGAGGTCCCGCGGAAGCGGAAGATCCACTCGCTGCCGTCCTCCTTGTTGCTGACCAGGTCGAACGAACGGCCGTTGGTGTCGCCGCGCTTGCCGGTGCCGGCCCGGGTCTCCTCGGCGTAGACCCCGCCGCACCCGGTCGCGGCGGCGGCGGCGACGGTGACGAGCCCGGTCAGGAGGAGGCCGGCGGCGCGGCCACGGACGCGGCTTGCGTAGCGCACGGCTGGCAGGATAGCGCATGATGCGCGGGATGTCGGCGCCGCTGGTCAGCGTGGTCATCCCGACCTTCAACTACGGCCACCTGCTGCCGCGGGCGCTGGCCAGCGTGATGGCCCAGACCTACCCGCACCGCGAGATCATCGTCGTCGACAACGGCTCGACCGACGATACGCCGGCGGTGCTGGCCGGGTGGGGCGACCAGGTCCGGGTGGTGCGGACGGCGCGGACCGGGGTGTCGGCCGCCCGCAACGCCGGCCTGGCCGTGGCCCGCGGCGAGTACCTGGCCCCGCTCGACGCCGACGACGAGTGGCGACCGACCAAGCTGGCCCGCCAGCTCGAGCTGGTCGCCAGCGAGCCCGGCCTGGCCGTGGTCGGCTGCGCCAACCTCGTGGTCGATGGCGCCGGGACCGTCAAGCGGGTGCGCTACTTCCCCAACCCGCCCGACGACCGGGTGGCGCGCCTGCGCGGCCTGTTGACGCGCGAGGCCTGGGTCGGCAGCTCGAACTCGGGCGTGCTGCTGCACCGCCGGGTGATCGACGCCGTCGGCGGCTACGACCCGGACCTGTTCGCGGCCGAGGACTGGGACCTGTGGCTGCGCGTGGGCGACCGCTTCGCCATCCGCAACGTGCACGAGGTGCTGGCGGTCATCTGGTTCCACGGCACCGGCGTGTTCCGCGACGCGCCCCGGGTCGGCGCGGCGCAGCGCCAGGTGCTGGCGCTGGCCGAGCAGCGCTGGCCAGAGGTGTTCGACCCGGCGACCCGGCGACGGGTCCAGATCATGATCGAGCGCGACTGGGCGGCCGAGGCCGGCAAGCCGGGGCAGTGGGGGCAGGCGGCCGGGCACCTGCTGGCGGCGCTCCGGGCCGACCCGCGTCAGCCCGCCGTCTGGGGCGAGCTGGGCCGGGTCGTGCTGCGCGGCCTGGGCGACCGCGTGCGTGGCCGGCGCTAGCAGCCTGCTAGCGCTTGCCGGTCATCGTGAACCACTGCGTGTGCATGCGGCGCAGGAAGCGCTCCTCGATCGGGAACCCGGAGGCGTCACCGAGCACGGCGTCGATGCCGCAGCGCGGGCACAGCGCGGTCTGGTCCGCGTCGGTCCAGCGGGCGATCGTGGTGAACGCGAACTTGTTGAAGCAGAAGTAGCAGCCACAATGCGTGCTGGCGGCCAGCTCGGCGCGGTGGCTCTTGGCGTGGCGATGGGCCGACTCGAGCGACTTGGCCGACGGGCTCGTGGGCGGGGCGTGGAAGGACATGACGGGACCTCGGACGAACAGGCAGGGGCGCCGCGGCGAGGGGCTCGCCAGCGCTGGCACCCAGCCGCCTGGGCATCACGGCGCCGAGAAGGCGGCCCGCGAGGTGCCACCATAGCAGGTTGTGACAGGCCGGGCCTGCTACGACCTGGTCAGGAGCCCGGTTCAGCGCGTGCCCGGGCTGCCCCGGAGCGGCCTGGGTGGGGAAAAAACCGGGGCGGCCCCCCATCCTGGTCGAATTCTCGCCGAATCTTGTTGCGGATCCGCGGCGAAGGTCTAGTCTGCGCCGGTCGGCCACATGCGTGGCCCTGCGACTGTTCCCGGTGCGACGGTGTCGGGTCCTGGCGTTTTCTGCTCCGTTTTCGACCGTCTGCAACGGAAGTGATCTATGGGTACGCGTCTCTACGTCGGCAATCTCTCCTTCAACACCTCCTCTGACACCCTGCGCGCCGAGTTCTCGAAGCACGGCGACGTCACCGACGTCCACGTCGTGATGGACCGCGAGACCGGCCGCCCGCGCGGCTTTGCGTTCGTGACCATGGGCTCGGAGGCCTCGGCCTCCAAGGCCATCTCCGAGGTCAACGGCGCGATGCTCGACGGTCGCCCGCTCCGCGTCAACGAGGCGGAGGAGCGTCCGCGCGGCGGTGGTGGCGGCGGTGGTGGTGGTTACGGCGGCGGCGGCGGCGGTGGTGGCTACGGCGGTGGCGGCGGTGGCCGTCGCGGCGGTCGCTAGTACCTGCTGATCGCGCCGACGCCCCTGACGGTCTCCCGTCGGGGGCGTTGGCATTTTCGGGCTAGCAGGCTGCTGAAAAAACCCGTGCCGGCGGCTCCAGCCGACGGGACGGGCTCCGTGTTTTCAGCAGGCTGCGAGATCAGAAATGACTAGCAGGATGCTTCTTCAGCATCCTGCTAGAGCAGGGCCCGCACCGCGCTCGCCGGGTCGGCGGCCGCCCACGGCGCACGAATGACCGCGACCGCGTCGGCGCCGGCGGCGCGCGCGACCTGGGCCCGCTCGCGCCCGTCGATGCCGCCGACCGCGACCAGCCGTGGGCGGCGCGCGGCCGGCAGCTGGTCGAGCAGGGCGCGGGCGGCGCGCAGCGGCGCCAGGCCGAGCGGCGGGCCATACGCCAGCTTGCTCGGCGTCGGCCAGATGGGCCCGAGGTGGACCAGGTCGGCCCCGGCCTCGGCCGCGGCCCGTACCGCCTCGGCGCCGTGGCGGGAGGCGCCGATCCAGCGTGGGCCCGGCCAGCACGCGGCGAGCACCCGCGCCTCGGCCACGCTCAGGCCGGCCTCGGGCAGGTGCACGCCGACGTCCGGGCCGGCGGCGGCGGCCAGGTCGACCCGGTCGCTCACCAGCACGCGCACCCCGAGGTCGACCAGGGCCCGGGCCTGGGCCAGCACCAGCGCCGCCGGGCTGACCCGGTCGCGCAGCTGGACGGCCAGCTGGTCGCGCTCCGCCGCGCTCAGGTCGGCCACCAGCTGGGCGCACGCTGCCACCACGCCACCGCGCCCGGCCAGCGTCGCCCCGTCGGTGATGAGGACCAGGCGCAGCACCGGGCCGCGCTACTCGATGAGGCCGGCGGTCGGCGACGAGGCGTTGGCGTAGTCGCGCCGCGGCATACGCCCAGCCAGGTACGCCTTGCGGCCGCCGTCGACGGCGAGGCGCATGGCCTCGGCCATCAGCACCGGCCGCTGCGCGGCGGCGATGCCGGTGTTCATGAGCACCGCGGTGCAGCCGAGCTCCATGGCGATGGCGGCGTCCGACGCGGTGCCGACGCCGGCGTCGACGATGACCGGGACCGGGGTGTGCTCGATGATGAGGCGGATGTTGTGCGGGTTGCGGATGCCCAGGCCCGAGCCGATCGGCGCCGCCAGCGGCATCACCGCCAGGCACCCGGCGTCGGCCAGGCGCTGGCACGTGACCAGGTCGTCGGAGCAGTACGGCAGGACCCGGAAGCCCTCCTTGACCAGCCGGCGCGCGGCCTCGACGGTGGCGGCGTTGTCGGGGAACAGGGTCTTGGGGTCGCCGATGACCTCGAGCTTGACGAAGTCGTCCATGCCCAGCTCGCGCGCCAGGTGCAGGGTGCGCACCGCCTCGTCGGCGGTGTAGCAGCCGGCGGTGTTGGGCAGCAGGACCAGGCGGGTCCGGTCGATGGCGTCGAGCACGGTCGGCCCGGGCTGGCTGAGGTCGACCCGGCGCAGGGCGACCGTGACCATCTCCGCGCCGGAGGCGGCGATGGCGGCGCGGGTCTCGTCGATCGAGGCGTACTTGCCAGTGCCGACGATGATGCGCGAGGTGAAGGTGCGGTCGCCGAGCGTCCAGGTGTCGGGGCGGGCGGCGCCGGGGGTAGGGGAGGGCGTCATGTCAGGTCCTGGCGGGTCAACCGCCGCCGACGAAGGTGACCAGCTCGAGCTGGTCCCCGTCGGCCAGGGGGGTGGAGGGGTGATCGGCGCGCGGGACGATGGTGCGGTTGCGCTCGACCGCGACGGTGCGGCCACCCAGGCCGAGCAGCGCGAGGAGCGTGCTCACCGTGGTCCCGGGCGGGACCTCGTGGGCTTCGCCGTTGACCCGGATCGTCATCTCGGCGCTGGACGCTAGCACCTCGGCCCCCGGCCCGGGGCGTGGCCCTTCCCGATCCGGGATCCCGGCTGACGCGGCGCAGCGTGCCCACGGCCGAGGTCCCCGGGCCGTGATCGAGGCGACACCGATCGCGACATCCACGTCTGTGCGTGTGCGGGAAATGTGAAGGGCCAATCACACACCCCCTGTCCGGTTGGTGCCGCAACCCTCTGAAACCATGCAGTTGGGCTCCGATCCCCCGCTCGGCACGGCGCTCGCAGTACTCCCGGACACGGGCCACCCGGCTCGCCCCTTGTCGAAGGAGTCGCCTATGTCGCTCGGCATCGCTCGCTCGTCTTCTCCGCTCCCGCTGTCGTCCCTGGCGCGTGGTCCGGTCGCGGTCGAGGATCCCGCGCGGATTCGCGCCACCATCGCCCGTTCGCCGCTGTTCGCCGCCTTGCCCATTTCGGCCATCGAGGACCTGGCGGCGCGGGTCGTGGTCCGGCGGGTGGCGGTGAACGCCCCGGTCCTGACCCAGGACGAGCCGGGAGACGACATGTTCGTGATCATGACCGGGCGGGTGAAGGTGGTGATCTTCGGCGAGAGCGGGCGCGAGGTGACGCTGTCGATCCTGCGCCCGGGCGAGTCGTTCGGGGAGATGTCGCTGTTCGATCAGGCGCCGCGTTCGGCCAACTGCCTGGCGATCGAGCCGACCACGCTGCTGGTGCTGTCGCGCGAGGACCTGCTGCGCCACCTGCAGGCCCACCCGCGCACCTCGCTCAACCTGCTCGGCGAGATGGCGCGCCGGCTGCGCAAGGCCGACGACGCGATCGCCCAGCTCGCCCTGTGCGACGTCAACGAGCGCCTCATCCACCGCCTGGTCGGGCTGGCCCGCGAGGAGGGCGCCCAGGGCCCCGACGGCTGGATCGTGCGGCGCCGCCCGACCCAGCAGGAGCTGGCCAACATGATCGGCAGCTGCCGCGAGACCATCTCGCGCGCGTTCAACCAGCTGGCGCGCGACGGCCTCATCATCCCGCGCGGGCGGGCCATGGTGGTCACCTCGGCCCTGGTCCAGCGCGCCGACAAGAAGCGCGCCGCCTGAGGGCCCGCGACGGGGCAAGTCGATCGGAACTCGCGAACGAGGCGCCCCGCGGGCGAGGCGCGACGAGGGAGCATACCCGTCGGTACGTGACCGAGGAGCAACGAAGCCCCCGGGGATGGATCGGTCGCGAGAACGATCGAGTTGCCCCTTCGCGGGCCCTACGCCTTGTGCCCGCGCCGCCCGCGCCGCCGGCCCCACGCGACTGCAAATCGCGTGGGGTCGACCGTTTCGGCCCGGCCCCGCCTCGGATCGCGCCGGCGCCGCGAAGATCTCCCGTCGGCCCGGCGTTCCTTGACAGGGTGAGCACCCCGGCGCGTAATCCCGACTCGTTGCTGCCCCACCGCCTCCCCACTGCCTCACCCGCGACGATGTCGGGGCTGATTCGCCCGACCCGGATCGAGGTCGACCTCGACGCGGTGGTCGGTAACGCCCGCGTGGTGCGGGCGCTGACCGGCACCCCGGTGCTGGCGGTGGTCAAGGCCGACGGCTATGGCCACGGCGCCGCGCCGGTGGCGGCCGCGCTCGAGGCCTCGGGCCAGGTCGCCGGGTTCGCGGTCAGCCTGGTCGAGGAGGGGGTGGCCCTGCGCGCGGCCGGGCTGCGCGCCCCGATCCTGGTCATGGGGCCGTCGCACCACGGCGGCGCCGACGAGCTGGTCGCGCGCACGCTGACCCCGGTCATCTCCGACCCGGCCGACTGGGCCGAGCTGTCGGCGGTGGCGCGCGCGCGCGGGCTCACCGTCGACGTCCACCTCAAGGTCGACACCGGGATGGCCCGCCTCGGCCTGACCCAGGCCGCCGCCGCCGAGCTGGCCGGCCGGCGCGGCGACGGGCTGCGCGTGGTCGGCCTCATGACCCACTTCGCCTGCGCCGACGTCGACGACCCCAGCGCCGACGACAACCCGACGTACCGCCAGCTGGCGCGCTTCGCCGAGGCCGAGGCGGTGGTGCGTGCGGCCGGCGCGCCGCTCGTGGTCCGGCACGCCGCCAACAGCTCGGCCGCCATGCTGTTCCCCGGGGCGCGGCTCGACCAGGTCCGGACCGGCATCGCCCTGTACGGCAACGGCGCCTGGGCCAGCGAGGCCGACGCAGGCCCGGCCCTGGCCCGGCGCCAGGCCATGCGCCTGGTCACCCGCATCGCCCAGCTGCGCACGGTCGAGGTCGGCGCCAGCGTCGGGTATGGCGCGCTGTGGACGGCGACGCGGCCGACCCGGGTCGCGGTGCTCCCGCTCGGCTACGCCGACGGCCTGCCGCGCCGCACCACCGGCCACGGCCAGGTCCTCATCGGCGGCCGGCGCTGCCCGCTGGTGGGCGCGGTCAGCATGGACATCGCGATCGCCGACGTGACCGACGTGCCCGGGGTGGCGCCGGGCGATGACGCCACGCTCCTGGGCGGCGACGGCGGCGGCCGGCAGATCCGCACCGCCGAGCTGGCGGCGTGGAGCGCGCTGTCGGAGTACGAGGTAACCTGCGGCATGTCCAAGCGGGTGCCGCGCGTCTACGTCGGCGGAGCGGCGGCGCGGTGAGCGCCGCGGCGCCGCCCTCGGGCTCCGACGCCCCGCCGCCGGCCAGCCCGCCCGGCGTCGGTGCGCCCGCGCCTGGCGCCGGGGCCGGGGCCGACGCCGACCCGGCGCCGCGCTCGGGCGCGCTGGCGGCGATCGGCCTGGGCGTGCGCGACGCGCTGCACCCGGGTGCCCGCTTCCTCGACGAGGTCGGCGGCCACCTCCTCCTGTGCGGGCGGGCCCTGGCCTGGTTGCCGCGCCGGCCCATCCGCTGGCGGACCTACCTCGAGGCGCTCGAGTACATCGGCTTTGGCAGCCTGCCCATCATCCTGCTGGTCGGGGTGTTCACCGGCATGGTGGTGTCGCTGCAGATGGTGTTCGCCTTCAAGGCGTTCCAGCTCGAGTCGCTGGCCGGCGGCATCACCGGCAAGGCCATCGCCCTCGAGCTCGGCCCGGTCCTGACCGCGCTCATGCTGGCCGGGCGCGCCGGCTCCGGCATCGCCACCGAGCTCGGCACGATGCGCATCTCCGAGCAGATCGACGCCCTCGAGTCGATGGCGGTCAACCCCATCCAGTTCCTGGTGCTGCCCCGGCTCATCGCCGGCATGATCGCCGCGCCCATCCTGGCCCTGCTGTTCTTCGTGGTGTCGATGGGCGGCGCCTACTTCGTCGCCGTGCTGGTGCAGGGCGTCGACCCCGGGCACTTCGAGGACAACGCCTACCGCCTGCTGTTCGGCATGGACGTGGTCCAGGGCCTCATCAAGTCGGTGGTGTTCGGGTTCGTCGTCGTCCTCATCGGCTGCTACCAGGGCTTCTTCGCCTCGGGCGGCGGCCGCGGCGTCGGCATGGGCACCACCCGCACGGTGGTGCGCGGCTCGGTCGCGGTGCTCACCCTCGACTACTTCCTGACCGACATCCTGCTGCAGCTGCTGCCGCCGGTGGGGGCGTGATGGCCAGCACCACGCTGCAGCGGGTGGCGCAGGCGGCCGAGGTGGTCACGCCGGGGCCACACGCGCGCTGGCACATCCGGGTCCGTGGCCTGGTCAAGCAGTTCGGCACCAACCTCGTGCTCGACGGGGTCGACCTCGACCTCGAGCGCGGCAAGGTCAACGTCATCATCGGCGCGTCGGGCGCCGGCAAGAGCGTGTTGATCAAGCACTTCATGAGCCTGCTCCGACCCGACCGCGGCTCGATCTGGGTCGACGGCACCGACATCTTCGCGCTGTCGACCAAGGCCCTGGGCGACTTCCGCCGCAAGTTCGGCCTGGTGTTCCAGTTCGCGGCGCTGTTCGACTCGCTCACCGTCGAGGAGAACTGCGCGTTCCCGCTGCTCGAGCACAGCAAGAAGAGCCGGGCCGAGATCCGCGACATCGTCGACGACCGCCTGGCCGCGCTCGGGCTGCGCGGGACCCAGAAGAAGTACCCGGGCGAGCTGTCGGGCGGCATGCGCAAGCGCGTCGGCCTGGCCCGGGCCCTGGTGATGGGGCCGGAGATCCTCATCTTCGACGAGCCGACCACCGGGCTCGATCCCCTGGCCACCCGCAACGTCGACGAGATGATCCTGTCGACCGCCGAGCGGTATAACGTCACCTCCGTGGTGATCTCGCACGACATGGCGTCGGTGTTCCGCATCGCCGATCGCATCTCGATGCTGCACCAGCGCCGCATCCTCGCCACCGGCACCGTGGCCGAGATCCTGGCTCACGAGGACCCCTACCTGTACGAGTTCATCCGCACCTCGGGGGTGGCCGCGGCGGGCGCGGGGGACTCCGACGGGCCCGGGCCGACCGGCAGGGCGCGATGAAGACCCTGTCGGCCGGCATCAAGGTCGGCATCCTCGCCATCCTGATGGTGGTGGGCTCGTACATCGTGTGGAAGAACCTCGGGTCCGATCCGGCCGGGGCCGGGGCCTACTCGCTGTGGGCCCGCTTCCGCGACGCCTCGGGCCTGCCGATCGGCTCCAAGGTGGTGGTGGCCGGCCTCCCGGTCGGCGAGATCACCGGCCTGGAGATCGACGGGCGGACCGCCAAGGTCCGGTTCAAGCTGCGCGGCTCGGTCGCGGTGTGGGACAGCGGCGTCGTCGTCAAGAAGGCGGTGTCGCTCCTGGGCGATCACTACCTCGAGATCGATCCGGGAGCGCCCGAGACGCTGGGGACCGACGGCGGCAAGCAGAGCCACGTGAGGCTCAAGCCCGGTGACGAGGTGCCGCACGTGGTCGAGTCGGTCTCGACCGACGAGATCCTGCGCCGGATCGAGGACACGCTGCCCAACGTCGACTCGGTGCTGCTGTCGGTCAAGGACCTGGCCGACGACGTCCGCCGCATCGTCAACGGCCCGCTCGCCTCGGTCGCGGGCCGGGTCGACAGCCTGGTCCAGCGCGAGGCCGACACCGTGTCGTCCATCCTGGCGAAGGCCGACCGATCGATGACCCGGATCGAGGAGATCACCCGTGACATCCGGGCCATCACCGGCAGCGCTGATGATCGCATCACCAAGATCCTCGACAACCTGGACGAGGCCTCGGCCGAGGCCAAGACCCTCATGCAGGTCGCCAAGGGCGAGGTCGAGGTGACGGGGCAGGCGGTGCGGGCCAAGCTCGACCGCCTCGACGAGGTGGTGGCCGCCGCCGACAGCATCGCCGAGAAGATCGACGGCAACCAGGGCACGCTCGGGCGCCTCGTCAACGACCCGGCCATCGCCGACAACGTCGAGAAGATCACCGACGACGCCAAGGGTTTCCTCGGCACCATCTTCGGGCTCAAGACCTTCGTCGGCCTGCGCACCGAGTACAACCTGGCGGCCTCGGCCGCGCGCCACTACGTGTCGGTCGAGCTGCACACCCGGCCCGACAAGTTCTACCTGATCGAGCTCGAGCGTGGCCCGCGCGGCAACTACCCCGACGTGACCCTGGAGTTCGATCCCAGCGTCGACCCCAACAACTGGGTCCGCAAGGCGGTCATCGAGGACAGCACGCGCTTCACCTTCCAGTTCGCCAAGCGGTTTGGCTGGTTGACCCTGCGCTACGGCATCAAGGAGTCGACCGGCGGCGTCGGCGCCGACGCCGACGTGCGCTGGTGGAACCGCGGCCTGCGCGCCTCGTTCGACGTGTTCGACGCGACGTTCGACCAGCTGCCCCGGGTCAAGCTGACCGCGGCGGTCGAGGTGTTCCGCCACGCCTATCTCGTCGGCGGCATCGACGAGCTGCTCAACCCGCCCGACACGCTGTCCATCAACACCGGCACTGGCGACGTGCCGGTCCAGTTCGAGGAGTTCCACTTCGGCCGCGACGTCTTCTTCGGCGGCATGATCCGGTTCAACGACGAGGACCTGGCCGCGCTGCTGGCCATCGGCGGCTCGGCCCTGGGCGGCGTGGTCGGGAACTGACGGCCGCCTGGCGCCGCGGGATCCTGACCCGGGCCGGGCCCGGCCCGGGCTATAGTGGAGCGGATGGTGCCAGCCGCGCGCACGATGGTGAGGGCCGGGCCGGCGACCGCGCTGCTCGTGCTCGCGGCCTGCTCGTTCACCCCGGCCGGTGGCGACGGGGATGGCGGGGTGCGGGCCGACGCGCCGCCCGGTACGCTGGTGTGGGCGCTGCGCAGCCAGGACGACTTCACCGCGAGTGCAGGGGCGCCCGCCACGCTGGCCGGCTTCGTCGCCAGCGGGCGCGACGTGCTCGAGCTGGCCGGCTGGAACACCCGCGGTCTGCTCGGGCAGGCCGTGCCGCAGCGCCTCATCAACAGCGGCAACTACCAGACCATCACCCTGGCCGAGTTGCAGGCCTCGGCGCAGCCCGAGCCGGTCCGCTCGTTCGGGTTCGAGCAGTTCGAGGACTCGTACGGTCACCCACCCGGTCTCGGCCTCACCGTCGACGACAACTGGACCGCCTGGTGGGAGGGCGAGATCTACCTGACGCCGACCGACCTGGCCCTCGAGCTCCAGGTCGAGGACGAGGGGTTCCTCGAGATCCAGCTGACGCCGGCGCCGGCGCCACCGCTGCGGCTGAGCGCCCGGGCCGCGCTCGGCGCGTCGACGGCGCTGGCAGTGGCGGAGGCTGGCTACTACCCGATCCGGATCGGGCTCGGCCACGGCTCCGCCACCGCGGACCTGGTGTTGCGCCTCGACGAGGGCGTCGGGCTGATCGGGCTGTCGCGCAGCCGGTTGCGTGCCGCCGTGGGCGCGCTGACCGGCCTGGTCCGGTCCACCTTCAAGCGCGAGCAGCTGGCCGACTACGTGGCCGCGCCGATCGTCGTCGGCGACCTCGTCGACGAGGACTACCCCCAGCCGCCCGTCAACGGCGAGCTGCCGAGCGCCGACTTCTTCAGCCAGCGCCTGGCCGGGCAGCTGTGGATCGAGGTGGGAGGGGACGTGGCCTTTCACGTCGATGCCGACAACGGCTACCGGGTGTTCGTCGACGGGGTGCTGCGCAGCGACCCGGCCCACTTCAGCAACATGACCTACCAGGACGTGGTGGTCGGGCCGTTCGCGCTCGAGCGTGGCTGGCACGACCTCGTGCTCGACCACCAGGACTTCAACGGCCCGTCATCCTTGCGGGTGGTGGTGGCGCAGGGCAGCGCCGATCCCATACCGCTGCCGGGGGCGCAGCTGCGGCCGCTGGTGCGCCGTGGCCGCCTCCTGACCGACGCCCGCGCGCAGTACGACGCCTTGCCGGCCGCGGTCGGCTTCACGCCGGCGGCCATCCCCGACGCCCGGCTGGTCGAGGCCGCGGTGGCGTTCACCGGGTCGGGGCTGCGCGGCGCCGAATACGTGCTGTCCCTGGTCAGCCCGGACGGGCAGCGGGTGACGCTGCGGGATCACGTGGTCGACTCGGAGAACGCGGCGACCTACGTCGTCCCGGCCAGCGCCTTTGCCACCCCTCCGCCGGTGGGCGGGGCCTGGAGCCTGGTGGCCGACGACGACCAGGGCGGCGACGACGGCGGCCTGACCAGCGCTCAGCTCACCCTGTTCTACGACGGGGGGCCGCTCGCCATGCCGGCCGCGGCCCGCTACGTGTCGGGCGTGCATGACCTGGGGGCGCCGACCGTGGTCACGGGGGTGCGAGTGGTGGGCGAGCGCCTGCTCGGCGCCGCCGCGGCCACCTCGGCCCGGGCCTGCGCCGATCCGGCCTGCACCGGCGCGGGCGAGTTCAGCGCGGCCTTCCCGCTGGCGCCGACCCGGTACCTGCAGGTCCTGCTCGACCTGACCGGCAACGACGACGGTGACCCGATCCACGTCGACGACCTCGAGGTGTTCGGGCTGCCCGCGCCGTAGCCGGGGCAGGAGCGACGGCCTGGGGCCCCGTCGACGGAGCCGTCAGCGCCGGCGACCCTGCTGCATCTTCGGCCGCGCCTGCGGCGTGGCGCCGAGGGCCTGCCGGGCCAGCTGCTGCAGCTCGGGGT
>JAGPCO010000089.1:24319-29385 GCA_018058095.1 Kofleriaceae bacterium | reverse complement strand
CGCGGCGGCGGGGGCGGCGGCGGGGGCTCCGTCGGCGGCGACGCGGGCGGCGGCGGCGACTTCGGCGGCGGTGGCGACTTCGGCGGCGGCGGCGACTTCGGCGGCGGTAGCGACTTCGCCTGAGCGGCGCCTGGGTGCAGCGGACCGGCCCGGGGCGATCGGCCTGCGCCGGCCGGTTCCTCGCGTCGTGCCGGCGGGCCCCGGCCGCGCCAGCGCCGGCCGCGCCGGTGTACCGTCGCGCCATGCCCGTGCAGGTGTCGTTCTTGCGGCTGCGCCCCGATGCCCAGCTGCCCCGCCGCATGACCGACCACGCCGCCGGGGCCGACCTGGTGGCAGCGATCGACGCGCCGGTGACCCTGGAGATCGGGGCCCGCGCCGCCATCGGCACCGGGCTGGCCGTGGCTATCCCCGACGGCTACGAGGGCCAGGTCCGGCCGCGCTCGGGGCTGGCCCGTGACCACGGCGTGACCGTGCTCAACGCGCCCGGCACCATCGACGCCGACTACCGCGGCGAGGTGCTGGTGCTGCTGGTCAACCTCGGCGAGCGCCCATACACCATCGCGCCCGGCACCCGCATCGCCCAGCTGGTCATCGCCGCGGTGGCGCCGACCGAGGCGGCCTGGGCGACCGAGCTGCCGCCGAGCGGACGCGGCGCTGGCGGCTTCGGCTCGACCGGGCGGTGACAAGCCGGCCGTCGGCGGCGCCCACGCCCGTCGCTGAGGCGTACGATGGTCCGGTGACCTACCCCGCCACCGTCCCGACCGAGGCCACCCGCACCCCGCGCCCGTTGCCGCCGTGGGCGCCGGGCCTGGGCACCGTCATCACCACCGCGCTCCTGAGCGCGCTGTTCATGCTCGGGCCGGCCGCGCTCTCGTTCTTCCTGGCCACCGTCGATGCGCCGATGGCCATGCGGGCCGGGGCCGTGGCCGTCGGCGTCATCCTGATCCTCGCGTACGTGTGGGCGATACGCGCGGTGATCGTGCGCCGCCGCACCTACCGCACCGGCGCCGTGGTGTCGGCGCAGATCACCGGGCGCAAGCCGATGAAGGTCAAGGGCGCGCAGATCGGCTGGCGCTACGACCTGGCCTACACCGTCGAGGGCGTCGGGTACGAGGTGCGGGCCGAGCTCGACAAGCTCGGCCTGCGTGCGCTGCCGTTCGAGCCCGGCAGCGGCGACACCGCGTTCGTCGTGTACGACCCGGCCCGGCCCAAGCGCGGCTACATCCTGGGCGCGGCCAACGCCGCCGGTCAGCGCTGGCTGCCCGGCCTCGGCCTGTAGCGACGCTGGCGACGTGGCGCGACCGCCCGGCCATTGCGCCGGGGCCTCACCCTCGGTACAAGAGGCGCGAGGTCGCCATGATCGAGCGTTACAGTCGCCCCGAGCTCACGTCGATCTGGTCGGACGCCGCGCGGTTTGCGCGCTGGCTCGACATCGAGCTGGCCGCGTGCCGGGCCATGGAAGGGCAGGGCACCGTCCCGGCCGGCACCGCCGACCGCGTACGCGCCGCCGCCGCCGGCAAGCTCGACGCCGAGCGCATCCTGGCCATCGAGGCGACGACCCGGCACGACGTCATCGCCTTCCTGACCCACGTCGAGGAGCTGGCCGGCGAGCCGGCGCGCTGGCTGCACCTGGGCATGACCTCGTCCGACGTGCTCGACACGGCGATGGCGCTGCAGGCGCGGGCCGCGCTCGACCTCATCGACGCTGGCATCGACGGCCTGGCCGACGCGCTGGCGGCGCGCGCGCGCGAGCACGCCGCCACCCCGATGATCGGCCGCTCGCACGGCATCCACGCCGAGCCGGTCACCGCCGGGCTCACGTTCGCGCGCTGGTACGCCGAGCTGCGCCGGGCCCAGGCCCGCGTCCGCCGCGCCCGCGCCGCCATCGCCGTCGGCAAGCTGGCCGGCGCCGTCGGCGTGTACGGCAACCTCGACCCGGGCATCGAGGCCGCCGCGTTCGCCGAGCTGGGCCTGGTCGCCGAGACCGCGCCGACGCAGATCGTCGGCCGCGATCGCCACGCCGAGGTGCTGACCGCGCTGGCCCTGCTCGGCACCGCGGTCGAGCAGATCGCGCTCGGGGTGCGGCACTGGCAGCGGACCGAGGTGGGCGAGGCCGAGGAGGGCTTCGGCAAGGGCCAGAAGGGCTCGTCGGCCATGCCACACAAGAAGAACCCGATCCTGTCGGAGAACCTGTGTGGCCTGGCCCGCCTGCTGCGCAGCTACGCCCAGGCCGGGCTCGAGGACGTGGCGCTGTGGCACGAGCGCGACATCTCGCACTCGTCGGTCGAGCGGGTGGTCATGCCCGACGCGACGATCCTGGCCGACTTCATGGTCCAGCGCGCGACCGGCCTGGTCCGCGGCCTGGTCGTGCACCCGGCCCGCATGCAGGCCAACCTCGATCGCACCGGCGGCCTGTACTTCTCCGAGGCGGTGCTGCTGGCCCTGGTCAAGACCGGGCTGCCGCGCCAGCGCGCGTACGAGATGGTGCAGCGCTCGGCCCTCACCGCCATCGGCGAGGCGGCCGAGGACGGCGCGGTCGGGGCCCGGCCCGGCCGGTTCCGCGCCCTGCTCGGGGCCGACCCCGACGTCGCCGCCCGCCTGCCGGCGGCGGCGCTCGACGCCTGCTTCGATCTCGGCCATCACCTGCGCCACGTCGCCGGCATCATCGAGCGCTCGCTGGCGACCAGCGCGGGAGCCGCGTCGTGACCAGCCGCGCCGCGCTCGAGCCGGTGGTGCGGGCCCAGCTCGGGCACACGCTCGACCGCGCGCCGTTCACGCAGGTGGCTGGGCGCGGCCCGCTGCGCCGCTACGACGGCAAGGTGCGCGACTGCCTCATCGACGACGCCCGGGCCGAGCGCATCCTCATCATCAGCGACCGCCTGTCGGCGTTCGACCGGGTCATCACCACGCTGCCGTTCAAGGGCCAGGTCCTCAACCAGATGGCCGCCTTCTGGTTCGAGCACGCGGCCGGCCTCCTGGCCGAGCTGGGCGCGACCAGCCACGTCGTCGGCGTGCCCGACCCCAACGTCATGGTCGTGCGCGAGGTGCGGGCGCTGGCGTGCGAGTTCGTGATGCGGGCCTACCTGACCGGCGTCACCTCGACCTCGGTCTGGCGCGCCTACGAGCAGGGCGCGCGCACCTTCTGTGGACACGTGTTGCCCGACGGCCTGCGCAAGAACCAGGCGCTGCCGGGGCCGATCCTGACGCCGTCGACCAAGGCGGCCCAGGGCGACCATGACGTGTCGGTGTCGCGCGCCGAGCTGCTGGCCATGGGCGTCATCGACGCCGGCGAGTTCGACCGGGCGGCCGCGGTCGCGGCGGCCCTGTTCGCGGCCGGGCAACGCCACGCCGCCAGCCGCGGCCTCATCCTGGCCGACACCAAGTACGAGCTCGGCGTCGACGCCGCCGGCCGCATCGTCGTCATCGACGAGATCCACACGCCCGACTCGTCGCGCTACTGGTACGCCGATGACTACGCCGAGCGCCTGGCCGCCGGGGCCGAGCCGCGCAGCCTCGACAAGGAGTACGTGCGGCGCCACCTGTCGGTCGACCTCGGCTACGGCGGCGACGGCCCGGTTCCGGTCCTGGCCGACGACGTCCGCGTCGAGGCCGCGCTGCGCTACATCGAGAGCTACCAGCTGGTGACCGGGCGCGACTTCGTGCCCGACGTGTCGGCCGGCCACGGCGGCGACCCCGTCGCTCGCGTCGCCGCCGCCCTCGGCGCGTCGTGATCCTGCAGCTCCGACCGCGGCCCACCCCGCCGCTCGACCAGGTGCCAGACCTGCTGCGCGCCCAGCTCGGGCCGGTGATCGAGCAGGCCGGGGAGGACGGGCCCGACGGCGCTGATCTGATCGCGCTGTTCGACGTCCTCGACGACGCCGGGCAACACGTGTACGACCTCCACCTGTTCTGCGGCGACGACGGGCAGGTCCATCGGGCCGGCAGCCTAGACGCGGTGGCCTCGTTCAGCCAGGGCGGCGCCACTGGCAGCGACGACGCGGTGCTGGTCGCCGCGCTCGACGCCGCGCTGGCGGCGTGGAGCGCGACCCGGCCATCGCGTTGACGTCACCGCCGCCGGCGGCGCTCGGCCTGCGCGGCGCGGGCGGCGGCGCGGAAGAAGCGGGCGTCGAACTCGTGCCAGGCGACCTTGCGCGACTCGCCTTCGAAGTAGGCCGGCAGGCGCCGCTCGAGCCAGGACTGGAAGCGCAGGACGTGGTCGATGGCGCGGGTGGCGCGGACGCGGCCGGTGATGTCGCCGCGATCGAGCCAGACGGGGGCCTCGATCCGGCGCGCCACCAGCCCGCCGTCGGTGTCGTGGTAGTAGGCGGTGATGAGGCCCTGGCGCAGCGCCAGGGTGCCGCCGATCGCCGCCGGGCCGAGCTGGATCATGCGCGCGGCCTGCACGTCGCCGAGCACGACCAGGGTGCCGGAGTGCCACTCCTCGCCGTAGGCGCGGATGGCGCCGCTGACCCGCAGCGAGCCGGTCACCACCAGCCCGCCGCGCACCTCGAGATCGCCGCGCACGGTGACGTCGCCGCGGCGGACGCACAGCAGGTTCTCCGCCACGCGGCCGCCCTCGATCGGCGCGGGCTCGGGCGGCAGCCGGGCCAGGACCCGGGTCGCGTCGAACAGCGGCTCGAGCAGGTGGTGCGGCAGCTCGTCCCACGGCTCGTGCGCGCACACCTCGGTGAACAGCGCCAGGGTCAGCTCGGCCGGCGCCACCATCCGCGCCGGGCCGCCGCGCCGCCTGCGCCCGCGCGCCGGCGCCGGTGCGCGCGTGCCGCCGTCGGCGCGGGCCAGCGCGGCGAGGGCGCGCCGGACCGCGGCCACGCCCCGGCCGGGGCGAAAGCCTCGGGTGACGGCCGGGGCGCGCTCGAGGGTGGCGCACAGCGCCAGGAGCTGGTCGGTCGTCATCCGGAGCGTGCTGGCCACGGGCCATCATAGAGCACGATCGCACCACAGCTCACGCAGCTGGCGACGGCGGCGACGCCTGGTATCTTCGACGCATGAGCGGCCCTGACGACCCGGCGTGTTGTCCGTCGTGTGCCGACTGGGAGGCGCGCGGC
>JAGPCO010000089.1:0-24219 GCA_018058095.1 Kofleriaceae bacterium | reverse complement strand
CATAGAGCACGATCGCACCACAGCTCACGCAGCTGGCGACGGCGGCGACGCCTGGTATCTTCGACGCATGAGCGGCCCTGACGACCCGGCGTGTTGTCCGTCGTGTGCCGACTGGGAGGCGCGCGGCAGGCCCACGCTCCAGGGCGCCGCGGTCGGCGAACCATTGCGGGTGGACCTCGGCCAGGCGGTGGTGGTGCTGCGTGATGGCCTGCGCCATGGCTGGTTCCGGCCGACCACGGCGCGGGTGCGGTTCGGTCGCGGCGTGGACGTGGAGGTGCGGTCGAACGACGCGATGTGGAGCCGCCTGCAGAGCCAGCTCGACTTCGTCGACGGCGTCGTCCACGTGTCCGATCAGCGCAGCGCCTGTGGGACCTGGCTCGAGGGCGCCGGCGTGGCCAGCGGCAAGTTCGACCACGTCGTGTTGCCGGTCGGCGCCGTGGTCCGCTTCGCCGACGCCCACGTCGTCGTCGCCACCACGCCACCGGCCGGCCTGCCGGAGTTGACCGCCGCCGAGCTGTCCGCGTTGCCCTGAGCCGGCGCGGATCGAGATCTGCCCTGCGGACGCCCCCACGGCAAGCTGCGCCAGGATGCACTATCGTCCCGGCATGACGAAGAGCTTCGCAGCGGTCGTGGTGCTGACGATGGGGCTGGTGCTGGGGCTGGCGGCGTGCGGGCCGTCGGCGGCGCAGGTCAAGGTCGCCAAGGAGGCGCGCTACAAGGCCTCGGTCGACGTCATCTTCGACGTGGCCGTGCTGGTGGCCAAGGAGCAGGGCAAGCTGTTTGGCGTCGATCCCGAGAGCCGCGTGGTCGTGACCTTGCCGCGCTGGCACAAGCCCGACGGCGGGCTCGAGAGCGCCGGCGTCGGCGACGCGGTGCTGGTCGGCGACGGCGCGCTGCTGGTCGCGCTCAAGATCATGGTCGTCGATGACGACGCCGGCCTGGTCCGGGTCGACGTCGTGCCGGTGGTGGAGCGCTTCCGCATGGGGCAGTCGCAGCACGACGTGCTCGCGCCCGACGATCCCAGCATGCCGGGCTGGGTCCTGGGCAAGGTCGACGCCATGGCCCTGGCCATCCACCAGCGCGCCAAGGTGCACGCCGTGCCGGCCGCGGCGCCGGCGCCGGCGCCCTGATCGCCCCCGCGCGATCTGCCGCCGATGGGGGGCCCCGGGCGGCCTTGCGCCGACGGCGCCGCCTCGGTACAAGCGCCTCATGCACCGTCGGATCGCCGCGTCGGCCGGGCTCGTACGAGGGGCGCTGTGAGCGGAGGCGGCGGGGCGGTGCTCTTGTGGCCGGGGCCGCCGGCGCAGTCGACCGCGCGGCTCGAGCGCACGGTGGCGCGGCTGCGCGCGGTCGCGCCCGAGGTGCACGCCGCCGCCGCGATCTTCGTCCACGCCATCGAGCTCGACGCGCCGCTGGCCGAGGCCGACCGGGCCCGCCTGGCCGAGCTGCTCACGTACGGGCCGCGCCACGGCCACCCGCCGGCGCCGACCGGCCTGCCGGCGCACCGGCTGTGGGTGTTGCCGCGCGCCGGCACCATCTCGCCGTGGTCGTCGAAGGCGACCGACATCGCCCGCGTGTGTGGCCTGGGCCAGGTGCGCCGGCTCGAGCGCGGCGTGCGGTGGACGGTGTTCGTCGACAGCGCCGCCGCGGTCGACACGCTCGATCGCCGCGCCGTCGACGCCGCCCTGCACGACCGCATGACCGAGACGGTGCTGCTCGACGAGGGCGACCTGGGAGGCCTGCTGGCCGCGCCGGCGCCGCGCCCGGTCGCGGTCGTCGCGCTCGGCGGGGCGATGGCGCCGGCGGTGGCCGCGCTGCGCGCGCACGGCCAGCAGCACGGCCTGGCCCTCGACGACGACGAGCTGGTGTACCTGGCCGAGCGCTACCTCGCGCTCGGGCGCGACCCGACCGACGTCGAGCTGATGATGTTCGCCCAGGCCAACAGCGAGCACTGCCGGCACAAGGTCTTCCGGGCCGAGCTGCACCAGGGCGGCGCCCGCCTGCCACGCAGCCTGTTCCAGATGATCCAGCGCTCGACCGAGGCCAACCCGGCCGGAGTGCTGTCGGCCTACAAGGACAACGCCGCCGTCGTCGCCGGCCCGCTGGCGCGCCGGCTGTGGCCGGGGCCCGACCGCGTGTACCGCCTGCACGACGAGCCGGGCCACATCCTGGCCAAGGCCGAGACCCACAACCACCCGACGGCGATCTCGCCGCTGCCGGGCGCGGCCACCGGCTCCGGCGGCGAGATCCGCGACGAGGGCGCGACCGGGCGCGGCGGCAAGCCCAAGGCCGGCCTGACCGGCTTCACCGTGTCCGACCTGCATCTGCCGGGCGCGCTCGAGCCGTGGGAGGACGCGGCCGCGCCGCGCCCGCCGCGCCTGGCCAGCGCGCTCGACATCATGATCGACGGCCCGATCGGCGGCGCCGCCTTCAACAACGAGTTCGGCCGGCCCAGCGTCATCGGCTACTTCCGCACGCTCGAGCTGTCGACCGTCGACGCCACCGGCGCGGCCCGGCGCTGGGGCTACCACAAGCCGATCATGCTGGCCGGCGGCATCGGCGTGGTCCGGCCCGGCCACGTCGACAAGGCCGCGGTGCCGGCCGGCACGCCGCTGGTGGTGCTCGGTGGCCCGGCCATGCTCATCGGCCTGGGCGGCGGCGCCGCCTCGTCGATGGCCCAGGGCGCGCAGAGCGCCGACCTCGACTTCGCCTCGGTCCAGCGTGACAACGCCGAGATGGAGCGGCGCTGCCAGGAGGTCATCGACCGCTGCTGGGCGCTGGGCGAGCACAGCCCCATCCTGTCGATCCACGACGTCGGCGCCGGCGGCCTGTGCAACGCGCTGCCCGAGCTGGTCCACGACGGCGGCCGCGGCGCCGCGCTCGACCTGCGCGCCATCCCCACCGCCGACCCCGGCCTGTCGCCGCTCGAGCTGTGGTGCAACGAGGCGCAGGAGCGCTACGTGCTGGCCATCGCCGCCGAGCACCTGGACGCGTTCGCGGCGCTGTGTACGCGCGAGCGGGCGCCGTGGGCGGTGGTCGGCCACGCCACCGTGGCGCCGCACCTGCGGGTGGCCGACCCGACGCCGCCGCCGGGCGCAGCGCCGCCGGCCGCGGCCGCCGCGCCGGTCGACGTGCCGCTCGATCTCATCTTCGGCAAGGCGCCGCGTATGGTGCGCCAGCTGGCCGCGCCGGCGCCGCTGGGCCGGCCGCTCGACCTGGCCGGGGTGACCGTGGCCGAGGCGGTGCACCGCGTGCTCGGCGTGCCCGCCGTCGCCGACAAGGCGTTCCTGGTCCACATCGGCGACCGCACCGTCGGTGGGCTCATCCATCGCGACGCCCTGGTCGGGCCCGACCAGGTCGCGGTGGCCGACTGCGCGGTGACCCTGGCCGGCTACGCGCCCGCCGACGACGGCACCGTGGCCGGCGAGGCGTTCTCGGTCGGCGAGCGGCCGGCGCTGGCGCTGCTGTCGGCGGCGGCGTCGGCGCGGATGGCGGTGGCCGAGGCCGTGACCAACCTGATGGCGGCGCCGGTGGCGGACCTGGCCGACGTGCGGCTGTCGTGCAACTGGATGGCGGCGGCCAGCGTGGCCGGCGAGGACACCCGCCTGGCCGAGGCGGTGCGCGCGGTCGGCGAGGAGCTGTGCCCGGCGCTGGGTATCGCCATCCCGGTCGGCAAGGACTCGATGTCGATGCGCAGCGAGTGGGACGGCCACCGCGTGGTGTCGCCGGTGACGCTGGTGGCGACCGCGTTCGCGCCGGTGGCCGACGTGCGCGCCGCCGTCACGCCGCAGCTCGGCGCCGGCCAGGAGCTGCTGCTGGTCGACCTCGGCCGCGGTCAGCACCGCCTGGGCGGCTCGTGCCTGGCCCAGGCCTACCGCCAGCTCGGCGCCGACGGCCCCGACCTCGACGACCCGGCGCTGCTGCGCGGGCTGTGGCAGGCCACGCGCGTGCTGCTCGCCGCCGGCGTGGTGCGCGCGTACCACGATCGCAGCGACGGCGGCCTCGTCGCCTGCGTGTTCGAGATGGCGCTGGCCGGCGGCGTCGGCGTCGAGGTGGAGCTCGCGCCGCTGCTCGGCGCCGGCGCGGCGACTGGCGCCGGCGCGGTCGACCCGGCGCTGGCCGCGCTGCTGTGCGAGGAGCTGGGCGCGGTGCTGGCGGTCGATCCGGCCGACCTCGATCGCGCGCGGGCCGCGCTGGCCGCGGCCGGGCTGGCCGGCTGCACCCACCACCTCGGCCACGCCGTCGCCGGCGACCGCCTGCAGGTCCGCGCCGGCGGGCGCGTGCTGCTCGACGCCCGCCGCGCCGAGCTGCGCGCGCGCTGGTCGAGCGTGACCCACGCCATCGCCCGCCGCCGTGACGACGCCGCCTGCGCCGACGCCGAACACGCGGCCCGCCTGGGCGGCGGGCCGGCGCCGCTCTTGGCCGCACACGCGCCCGACGGCTGGGCCACCGACGTCGCGGCCCCGGTGGTGGCGTCGGCGCGCGCGCGTGGGGCCCGGCCGCGCGTCGCCATCCTGCGCGAGCAGGGCGTCAACGGCCAGGTCGAGATGGCGGCGGCCTTCACCCGGGCCGGCTTCGACGCGGTCGACGTGCACATGACCGACCTGCTCGAGGGCCGCGACGACCTGCGGGACGTGCGCGGCCTGGTCGCGTGCGGCGGCTTCTCCTACGGCGACGTGCTCGGCGCCGGTCAGGGCTGGGCCAAGACCGCGCGCCTGGGCGGGCGCGCGCGCGACGCCATCGCCGGCCTGCTGGCCCGGCCCGACACGTTCGCGCTCGGCGTGTGTAACGGCTGCCAGATGATGTCGGGCCTGCGCGACCTGGTGCCGGGCGCCGATCACTGGCCGCGTTTCGTGCGCAACCGGAGCGAGCAGTTCGAGGCCCGGCTGGCGCTGGTCGAGCTCGCGCCCAGCCCGTCGCTGTTCTTCGACGGCATGGCCGGCTGGCGCCTGCCGGTCGCGGTCGCCCACGGCGAGGGCCGGCTCGAGTGCGACGACGACGCCCACCTCGCGCGACTGCGCGCGTCGGGCCTGGTCGCCGGCCGCTTCGTCGACGCCAGCGGCGCGCCGACCGAGCGCTACCCGGCCAACCCCAACGGCTCGCCCGACGGCATCACCGCCATCACCTCGGCCGACGGCCGCGCCACCATCCTCATGCCGCACCCCGAGCGCGTGTTCCGCACGCTGCAGCTGTCGTGGTGCCCGCCGGCCTGGCGCGCGCACGACCTCAGCCCGTGGCACCGCATGTTCCAGAACGCGCGCCGCTGGGTCGGCTGACCACCCCGGCGTCACCGACCCTCGTGCTCAGCGTCTTCGTGCGCGGGCCTGGCGTGGGCCGGGTGGGCTAGCTCACGCCGAGGGTCATCGACGCGACGGCGGTGGCGACCATCAGCACGGTCGCGACCCGGCAGCTGCGCGCGGTGCGGCGCACGCCGGCGATGAGCACCATGGCGGCGGCGGCGCGGCGCAGGGCGAGGATGCCGGGGATGGCCGAGACCGAGGCCAGGCCGATCGCGACGTGGGCGGCGACGTCGGGTGGGGTCACCCACAGGCGAGGCAGCAGGGCAGGGACCAGCAGCAGCTCGCTCAGCACGACCAGCGCCACCGCCCAGCGGTGCCCGGCCAGCAGCGCGGTGGCCGACACCGCCAGCATCGCCGCCGCCTCCGGGCTGTGCGAGGCCGGCGACAGCGGCAGCGCCAGCAGCGCGGCGACCATCGCCGTGGTGCCGATCCACAGGTCGCGCCGGCGCAGGCGCGCCCGCGCCCCGGCCTGGCGGGCCAGCCGCACGGACGAGGTCGAGGGCGATGAAACTACCAGCATGGTTTCAAATGTAAAGGACTGGGTACAATTGTCGATGTAATTGTAATCACACGCTTACACGAGGCCGCTTTGCCGTGTGATTTCAATGGCCTCAACCATTCGGTTCGGCCACATCCGGAGCCCGGACAGGGCCTGGAGGTGAACTTCATTCGAGGTCGCCGAGATCGACGGCGCGGCCGCGCGCTCGGGCGCCGAGGGGGGCGTAACGCCTCCTGTTCGATCGCACCCGCACGTGCCAGACTGACCGCGTGACCACGTTGCTCATCAAGCTGGCGGTGCGGTTGGTGGTGCTGACGGGGGTCTTCTGGCTGGCGGCTCGCCGCAACAAGAAGATCGTCATCCAGCCGAAGTGGGCCTTGCCGCTCGTCGCCGGCGTGTTCGCCGTGCTCAACGTCGGCCTGTACTGGCTGCTCAAGCCGATCCTCAACCTGGCCACGCTCGGCGCCATCGGCTTCGTCATGCCGCTGGTCATCAACACCCTGCTGCTGGTCACCACCGTGCGGATCGTCGAACGCAAGAAGTGGCTGGTCATCGACGGCCTCGTCGCCACGCTGTGGATGGCGGTCGTGCTCACGCTGACCCACGGCGTGCTCTGGTTCGGGCTCGACTACCTGCCACCCAAGCTGTGATCGGTCGCCGCAACGGCGGCCTGTAACCTGGGTGCCGCCGCTGGCGTAAACGGTGGTCGCGATGGCGCCAACTGCCCGTCGGCACGACCGGATTCGCCCGCCGGAGTGATCCGGCACGTGGTGGTCCTCGTAGAGGTCCCTGCACACCCAGGAGGGACCATGAAAGCTACGACCATCGCCTTGTTGACCGTCACCGGTCTCGGCCTGGGCGCGGGAGGTGTCGCCGTCTGGCGATCGACCACCAGCGCCCTCGCCGCCGACCACCTCGATCCGCCTGCCCGGACCAACCCGGACAGCGGTGGAACCGACCGCGCCGCCGACATCGCCGATGTCTACGCGTGGCACCAGGGCACCGGCGCCACCGCCACCCTGGTCACCGTGCTGACGTTCTCGGGGCCCAACGCCCCGGCCGCTGGCCAGGCCACGCCGTGTGACCGCGACGTGCTGTACCGGACCCACGTCAGCAACGGCACCACCACGTTCGACATCGGCGCCCGCTTCGGCCACGACGACCTCGGCAACTGCTTCGTCCGGGTCGAGGGGATCCCCGGCACCGGCGGCGCCGCGGTGATGGGGCCGACCGAGCGCACCATCCAGCGCTCGGGCGTGAAGGTGTTCGCGGGCCTGCGCGACGACCCGTTCTTCTTCGACCTGACCGGCTTCCGCGAGACGGTGGCCATGGGCCAGATCCGCATGATCAGCGATCGCGACTTCTTCGCCGGGCTCAACACCTCGGCGCTGGTGCTCGAGTTCCCGCTCGCCGCGGTCAGCCCGACCGGTCAGGCGCTCAAGGTCTGGGGCACGACCGCCCGGATCGGAGGTGGCGCGTGAAGACCTTCATCAAGCTCGTGTGCTCCTCGTCCATGGCCATCGCGCTCGCCGCCTGCGGCGACGACGGCGGCACCCCGGCCACCCCCGATGGACCGCCGGTGGCGGCCATGGGCTGCGAGCTGTACTGCACGCAGACCACCACCAACTGCACCGGCGACAACGCCCAGTACGTCGACATGGCCGACTGCATGAGCTACTGCGCCGAGGCGGCCTGGCCAGCCGGCGCCGACGGCGTCATGAGCGGCAACAGCCTGGCCTGCCGCATCTACCACGGCGGCACGCCGGCCATGGGTAGCCCCGGCCTGCACTGCCCCCACGCCGGTCCGACCGGCGACGAGGTGTGTGGCGCGGTCGACTTCCGCACCGACGTGGCGACCGCCTACACCCGGGTCGACGCCATGGGCATGCCGGCGGTGGCCACGGCCATCGTCAGCAGCGGGATGAAGAACGCGTACAACGACGCCTCGCCCGACAGCAGCGGCTTCGCGGTCGAGTTCCTCACCAACATCAACGCCATCCACTCGCTGATCGGGCCGGGCGGCGGCGAGCCGGCCGGGCTCAACGATGATCTGGCCGCGCTCGGGCTCGACGCCTGCGACGGCTCGGTCGCCGCGTTCCAGGGCGGGGCCGAGGACAGCTGCGCCGGCCAGCTGCTGGCGCCGAGCTTCCCGGTCGCCAACCTGGTGCTCGGCACCGACGACCTCGACATCAACCCGGCCAACCCGGCGGGCTTCCCCAACGGGCGCGCGCTGGCCGACCAGGTCATCGACGTGACCCTGGCCGTGCTCCTGCTCGACATGGGCGGCACCTGCGGCGCCGCCGTGTGTTCACCCGGCACGCTGGCCGGGCTGCCGCTCAACCCGCCGGCCAACGACGTCGCCTTCGCCACCACGTTCCCGTACGTGGCGCCGGCGCACGCGCCGTGACCAGCGACGCGACCTGACGTGACCACGGCCGCGGCGCGCGCCTGCCGGGCGCCGCCGCGGTCCCCCCCTTTTTTCTCCCCGCCGGTCGCGGCGCACTCGCCGCCCCTCGAGGCCCCATGCGTGCCCTGCTGTCCGCCCTCGCCGTCGCCACCGCCGCCCTCGGCATCGCCGTCGCGATCCCCAGCGCTGGTTCGAGCGATCGCGGTGGCGCGTCGACCCTGGCCGCGGCGCCCGATCCGGCCCCGGCCGACCGCAGCGCCGCCGCCCGCGCGCTGACCACCCTCGACGCCCGCCTGCTGGCCGCGCGCACCCACGCCGCCCGCCACGGCCGCGACTGGGGCCACCTCGAGGAGGTCGCCCGGCTCGAGCTGGCCCGGGCCAAGGCCACCCACCAGCTGGTCGACTACCAGCAGGTCACGCGCACGCTGACCGCGGCGTTCGCGCTGGCCGGCGAGGGCAGCGGGCCGCTCCTGGTGCGGGCCCAGCTCCACCTCGACCTGCACCGGCTCGACGCCGCCAGCGCCGACCTCGATCGGCTCGAGGCGGCCGTGTTGTCCCGCCCGGGCGAGCGGGCCCAGGCGGCGGCGCTGCGGGCCGACGTCGCCTTCCACCGCGGCGAGTACACGCCGGCGCTGGCCGGCTTTCGCGCCGGGCATGCCGCCGACCCGCACCCGGGCAGCGCGTTCCGGCTGGCGCTGTACGCCTGGAAGACCGGCGCCCTCGACGAGGCGGTCGGCTGGATCGATCAGGCGCAGCGACTGGTCGGCGCCGACGACGATCGGACGTGGGCCTGGCTCGAGGTGCAGCGCGGCCAGCTCGCCGCCGAGCGCGGCCAGTACGACGCGGCGCTCGCCGCGTTCCGCGCCGCCGACGCGCGCTTCGACGGCTGGTGGTACGTCGACGCCCAGCTGGCCGGCGCGCTGGCCCGCACCGGGGCGCTCGAGGAGGCCATCACCCGGTACCAGCGGGTGGTCGAGCGCACCGGCGACGCCGAGGCGATGGACGCGCTGGCCGGCCTCTTGGCCGCGATCGACCCGGCCCGGGCCGCCGCGCTCGGCGCGCGTGCGTCCGAGACCTACGCGACGTGGATGGCGGCGCTGCCCGAGGCCAGCGTCGGCCACGCCTTCCTGCACGAGCTGGTCGCCGGCGACCCGGCCCGGGCGCTCGAGCTGGCGCGCCGCAACCTGGCCCTGCGCCCGGGTGGCGAGGCCCAGCTGTGGCACGCCCAGGCCCTGCTGCGCGCCGGCCAGTGCGCGGCGGCGCGGACCCAGATCGACGCCACCCTGGCCACCCCGTTCCGGTCGGCCGCGGTCCATGCCACCGCGGCGCTGGCCCATGGCGGCTGCGGCGACCCGGCGGTGGCCGCGGCCCAGCGCGCCGCCGCCCTGGCCATCAACGCCGATGCCCTGACCGACCTGGGCCACCTGGCCGCGCCAGGCTCGCCCGCGCCCTGACCCGTCACACCCGGGCGCGGCTGGCTCTACCCTCGCGTGCCCGACCCGACCCCGCTCATCCACCAGATCCTCGAGCAGCTCGAACGCGAGGGCGTGACTCACATCTTCGGCGTGCCGGGCGGGCCGCTCACCCCGTTCTTCGGGGCGTTGCGCGCGCGCGACCGCATCCGCTACGTGCTGGCCCGGCACGAGGAGGGCGCGGCGTTCATGGTCAACTCGTTCGCCCGGGTCCGGCGTGAGCTGGCGGTGTGCTGCGTGACCTCGGGGCCGGGCGCCACCAACGCCCTCACCGGCGTGGCCGGCGCCGCCGCCGATTCGCTGCCGGTGCTGTACCTGACCGGTCAGGTCGCGACCCGCATGTTCGGGCTCGGCGCCATCCAGGAGAGCACCTCGCATGGGGTCGACGTCGTCGACATCCTGCGCCCGGTCACCAAGCTGTCGGAGATGATCGTCTCGGCCGACACCGGCATGCGCCTGCTCCGGCACGCGCTGCGCCTGGCCACCACCGGCCGACCCGGGCCGGTCCACCTCAACGTCCCGGCCGACATCGCCCGTGTGACCGTGCCGCACGACGTGCGCACGCCCGACAGCTACCGACCGCGCCTGCTGAGCGTGCCCGGGCCCGACCTGGTGCGCCAGGCCGCGACGCTGCTCGGGCAGGCGCGCCGGCCGGTGATCTTCGCCGGGCACGGCGTCGCGCTGGCCGGCGCCGAGCGCGCGCTGCTGCGCCTGGCCGAGCGCCTGCAGGCGCCGGTGGTGACCTCGCCCAAGGGCAAGTCGGTCTTCCCCGAGCAGCACCCGCTGTCGCTCGGCGTGTTCGGCATGGGCGGCCACGCCCGGGCCGACCGCTACCTCGACGGCGACGACACCATCCTGGTGGTCGGGTCGTCCCTTAACGAGTTCGCCTCGAGCGCCTGGAGCAAGCGGCTGGGCACACACGGCGCGTTCCTGCAGGTCGACATCGATCCGGGTGAGCTCGGCAAGAACTACCCGGTCACCCTCGGCCTGGCCGGCGACGCCCGGGCCACGCTCGACGCCCTGCACGACGCGCTCGACGCCGGCGCCGACGCCGGCGCGCCGCGGCCCGATACCGCGGCGGCGCTGGCCGCGATCGCCGCCGAGGTGCCGCGCCACGAACAGGCCGAGCAGCTCGCGTCCGAGACCAGCCCGCTGGCGCCGCCACGAGTGGTGGCCGAGCTGCGCGCGGCCCTGGCCGACGACGCCATGCTGTTCGTCGACACCGGCAACTCGTCGCTGTGGGCCGGGCACTACTTCGAGGCCCGCGCGCCGGGGAGCTACTTCATCGACATGGGCATCGCGGCGATGGGCAGCGCGGTGGCCGGCGTCGTCGGCGGCGCGCTGGCGGCGCCGGGGCGGCAGGCGGTGGCGTTGACCGGCGACGCCGCCTTCGCCATGCACGGGTTCGAGGTGCACGCCGCGGTCGAGCTCGGCCTGCGAGTGGTGTGGGTCGTGCTCGACAACGCCGGCCACGGCATGATCCAGCAGGGCGAGCGGCTGGCGTTCGGCGCCGACCACGGCTTCTACGGCTTCGCCCACCGCATCGACGCGGCCATGGTCGCGCGTGGCCTGGGCGCGCGCGGCGTCGAGGTCGACACGGTGGCCGGGTTACGCGCCGCCCTGGCGCAGGCGCTGGCGGCCGACGGGCCGACGGTGATCAACGTCCGCGTCGACCCCTCGATCGTCGCGCCCACCCTCGGGCGGCGAGCCCGCGCGGTGGCCGAGTTCTTCGGCAACGTCGGCGTGCCGGCCGGGCCGGCCGGGGCCGGGTGAACGCCGTGATGGCCCCCGGCGCCGACGACCGCATCGGCATCGTCGGCCTCGGCCACGCCGTGCCCGACACGGTGCGCGGCAACGACGACCCGCTGTTCGGCGGCGGAGGTGACGCGCTGGCGCGCGAGCTGTTCGTCGGCTTCGCCGCGCGCCGGGTCCTGGCGCCTGGCGAGCGGGTCGAGGACCTCGGTGTGCTGGCGGCGCAGCGGGCGCTGGCCGACGCTGGGCTTGGCCCATCGGAGGTCGATCGCCTGTACGGCGCGGTCTCGCCCGGCGCGACCCTGCTGCCGAGCGGCCTGTTCGCGGTGCACGAGGGGCTCGGCCTGCGGCGCGACGCCAAGGTCGTGCCGATCCAGTCGGAGTTCACCAACTTCGTCGACGCGCTCGGCTGCGCGTGTGACGCGGTGGCGGCCGGGCGCTGCGCGCGTGTGCTGGTGGTGGTGGCCGCCGGCTGGAGCCGGCTGGTCGACTACGCGGACGCCGGCGCGGCCGGTATCGGCGACGGCGCCGGCGCGGTGGTGGTGGGGCGGGGCCCCCGCCTGGCGTTCGTGGCCGACGTGACCGAGACCCACGGGCAGTGGCACGCGGCCATGACCGTGCAGGTCGGGACGCCGCGCCGGTCGTCACCCGGGGCCGGGGTCGGGCCGCGCCCGCTGTTCGTGTTCGGCGCCGACGGCGCGCGCGCCTTCCGCGAGTTCGCGCTGTCGGCGCCGGTCCGCCTGGTGCGCCGGCTCCTGGGCGAACACGGCCTCGCCCCGGCCGAGGTCACGCTGGTGGCGCACCAGGCCAGCGCCAGCCTGCTCGAGGCCTGGCAACACGAGCTCGGCGTGGCGGCGGTGCCGTCGGTGCTGAGCGAGCTGGGCAACTCGACGCTGGCGACCTCGGCCATCACCCTGGCGCGCACGGCGCCGGCGCTGGCCACGCCGTACGTGGTGGTGCTGGGCATGGGCCTGGGCCAGAACTTCTCGGCCGTGCTGCTGCGCGCGCGCTGACGGCGGCGGCGCGGCGCGGCGTGGCGTGCTGCTAGCATGGCGCCGATGCCCGCCCCCGCGCCCCGTCGCCCCGTCGCTTGCCTGGTCGGCGCAGCGGCGATCGCGCTCGCCGGCGCGTGTGGCGCGAGCACCTCCGCGCCAGGCGCGCCAGGCGCCGCGCGCTGCGAGCTGCCCGCGCCGGTCGTGGTCGCGCGCGACGGCGCCGCCGTGCTCGAGCGCTTCGACCTGGCGGACGGCCCCGGCTGGTACGCCGACGTCCTGCCGGCCGCGCCGGCGTACGCCGCCTACCGCCGGGCCATCGTCGCCGCCGGCGTCGACCGGCCCGACCCGGCGCAGATCGAGACCAGCACCGACGAGGCGGTGTGGGCGCCCGAGCGGGTCAACCGCGCCCTCGCGCTCGGCGGCAGCGCCGGCGTCGTGCGCCCGGCCCGCTGCCTCGACGCCGCGCTGTTCGCGCGCCAGCACACCCGGCACGACCAGCTGACCCACCCGACCGAGTTCATCGCCGTCGCCCTGCGCCGCGGCGACACGCTGCGGGTGTACTTCGGCGGCAGCGACACCCTGTTCCCGCCGCCGTCGGTGTACGGCCTCGACCAGGCCGCGCGCGACCGCGCCGACGGCTGGGCCCAGGTGTTCCTGCTGCACAACCACACCCTCCAGCACACGCCCGACGGCCAGCTCGTGCTCGGCGTGCCGGCCCCGAGCACCAACGACGTCCACCTGTTCCGCGGCGTCGACGGCTTCGCCGCCGCCTGGGTCACCAACGGCCTGTACACCGTCGAGATCGCCGCCCACCACCTGCCTCGCTACCGCGGCGCCGGCGACCCCGCGCCGGCCTCGTCCCCGGTCCCTTGACGCAGTCCCCCACCACTCCCGCCGCCCCCCGCCTGCGGCAAGCGCTTGATCTGCCACGCGGCCCCTCCAGCGAGCCGCGCTCAGGGGGCGCGTCGACGACGACGCAGCCCCGGCGCGGCCGCCGCGCGCGCGTAGCCGGGTTCGCACCCCGACGGTGATCGCGCCGCGCCCGGCGGTTTTCGCCCGCCGCCGTGCTTGGCGCCGGCGCCGGGCTCGTGCGAAGAACCGCGCATGACCACGGCCCTTCTGTTCCCCGGCCAGGGCAGCCAGCGCGTCGGCATGGGCCGCGACCTGGCCCTGGCCCACCCCGAGGCCCAGGCCGTCTACGCCGAGGCCGACGACGCCCTCGGCGAGCCGCTGTCCCGCCTGTGCTGGGACGGCCCCGAGGACCAGCTCACCCTCACCGCCAACACCCAGCCCGCCATCCTCACCACCTCGATCGCCGTGCTGCGCGTGCTGCAGGCGCGCGGCCTGCGGGTCGGCGGCACCGGCCCCGGCGCGGTCGCCTTCGTCGCCGGTCACTCGCTCGGCGAGTGGAGCGCGCTGGTCGCCGCGAACGCGCTCAGCCTGCGCGACGCCGTGCGCCTGACCCGCCTGCGCGGCCAGGCCATGCAGGAGGCGGTGCCGGTCGGGCAGGGCGGCATGGCCGCGATCATGGGCCTGTCGCTCGACGCCGCCCGCGCCTTGTGCGCCGAGGCGGCCGCGCCCGGTGAGCCGTGCGAGCCGGCCAACCTCAACGGCGGCGACCAGATCGTCATCTCCGGCCACGCCGCCGCCATCGACCGCGCCGTCGCCGCCGCCAAGGGCAAGGGCGCCAAGCTGGCCAAGAAGCTCCCCGTCAGCGCCCCGTTCCACTGCTCGATGATGGCCCCGGCCGCGACCCGCCTGGCCGCCGCCCTGGCCGACGTCGCCATCACGTTGCCGACGGTGCCGGTGATCACCAACGTGACCGCGGCGCCGACCCGTGACACCGCCACCATCCGCCGCCTGCTGGTCGAGCAGGTCACCGCGCCGGTGCGGTGGGAGGAGTCGGTCGCGTACCTGGCCAGCGCCGGCGTGACCCGCGCCCTCGAGCTCGGCAGCGGCGCCGTGCTGCGCGGGCTGGTCAAGCGCATCGCCCCGACGATCGAGGTCACCACCATTGGCGAGCCGCACGAGGCCGCCGCGTACGCCGTCTGACCCGCCACGCCCTACGCCCCCACGCCCCCCGAAGAAGCACGAGGAACACGCCATGGCCATCATCGATCGCGCACTCGAAGGACGGGTCGCCCTGGTCACCGGCGGCTCGCGCGGCATCGGCCGCGCCATCGCCCTGGCCCTGGCCCGGCGCGGCGCCAAGGTCGTCATCAACTACGCCTCGCGCCAGGACGCGGCGCAGGCGGTGGCCGACGAGATCATCGCCGGCGGCGGTCAGGCCGCGCTGGCCGGGTTCGACGTCGGCTCGTCGGAGGCGGTCAGCGCCGCCATCAGCCAGCTCGGCAAGGACCACGGCGGCCTCGACATCCTCGTCAACAACGCCGGCGTGGCCATCAACGGCCTGCTCATGCGCTTCAAGGACGACGCCTGGGCCAAGACCCTGGCGACCAACCTGAGTGGCGCCTTCTACTGCGCGCGCGCCTCGGCCAGCCTCCTGCTCAAGGCCAAGGAGCGCGGCCGCATCATCAACATCACCTCGGTCGTCGGCGAGATGGGCAACGGCGGCCAGGTCGCCTACGCCGCGTCCAAGGCCGGCGTCATCGGCCTGACCAAGGCCATGGCGCGCGAGCTGGCCTCACGCGGGGTGACCGTCAACGCCATCGCCCCCGGCTTCATCGAGACCGACATGACGGCCGAGCACCTGCCCGAGGCGCAGCGGGCCAAGCTGGTCGGTGAGATCCCGCTCGGCCGCATCGGTGGCGCCGACGAGATCGGCGACGCCGTGGCGTTCCTGGCCGGCCCCGAGGCCGCGTACATCACCGGCCAGGTCCTGCGTATCAACGGCGGCATGTTGATGTAGTTGAAGTCGCTCGCGGTTTGGTCTACACAGCCCTGCCGACGGCGCGCCCCCGGCGCCGACGAGGCCCGAGAACAGCGAAAGGAAAGCCCGATGTCCCCCGAAGAGATCGACGTCAAGGTCCGTGAGATCATCTGCCAGCAGCTCGAGGTCTCGCCCGAGCAGCTCCGCCCCGAGGCGTCGTTCGTCGACGATCTGAAGGCCGACTCGCTGGCCGTGGTCGAGCTGGTCCTCGCGCTCGAGCAGGAGTTCCGCCTCGAGATCCCCGAGGAGGACACCGAGCAGATCAAGACCGTCAAGGACGCGCTGAACTACATCAAGACCCACGCCAAGTAAGGCGTGGCGCCGCCGGCGGCCGGCGCCACCGCGGCGCCCGGCCCCGCGCGGCGAACCCCGCGCGCCGGAGGCCCCATGCGTCGCATCGTCATCACTGGGATCGGGATGGTGACCCCGATCGGCAACACGACCGAGGACACCTGGACCGCCCTCCTGGCCGGCACCAGCGGCGCGGCGCCGACCACGCTGTTCGACACCACCGACTTCGCGACCAAGTTCGCGTGTGAGGTGAAGGGCTTCGACGCCAGCAAGTTCTTCGACAAGCGCGAGGTCAAGCACCTCGATCGCTTCCTCCAGCTCGGCGTGGCCGCCGGCATGATGGCCATGACCGACGGTGGCTTCGCCGACCACAAGGTGCCGGCCGGCGAAGAGGAGCGCTGGGGCGTGTACCTGGGCGCCGGCCTCGGCGGCGTGCGCACCATCGAGGACACCTACGCCGCCAGCAAGGTCAAGGGGCCGCGTTACGGCTTCTCGCCGTACTTCGTCACCGACATCATCATCAACGAGCTGCCCGGCATGTTGTCGATCCGGACCGGGGCGACCGGGCCCAACCTGTCGCACGTGTCAGCCTGCGCGACCGGGGCCCACTCGATCGGCGAGGCCATGCGCGCCATCCGCCACGGCTACGCCGACGTCATGCTGGCCGGCGGCGCCGAGTCGACCATCTCCATCCTCGGCGTCGGCGGCTTCAACGCCATGCGCGCCATGTCGACCCGCAACGACGCGCCCGCGCTGGCCAGCCGCCCGTTCGACAAGGAGCGCGACGGCTTCGTCATCGGCGAGGGCGCCGGGGTGCTGCTGCTCGAGGAGCTCGAGCACGCCAAGCGGCGCGGCGCCCGCATCTACGCCGAGGTCACCGGCTACGCCGCCAACTCCGACGCCCACCACGTGGCGGCGCCGGCGCCCGAGCACAAGGGCGCGCAGGCCTGCTTCCGCCTGGCCCTGGCCGACGCCAAGCTGGCGCCGAGCGCCATCGGCTACATCAACGCCCACGGCACCTCGACCGAGCTCAACGACAAGAACGAGACCATCGCGGTCAAGGTCGTGTTCGGCGACCACGCCCGCACCCTGGCCATGTCGTCGACCAAGTCGATGACCGGCCACACCCTGGGCGCGGCCGGTGGCATCGAGGCCGGCATCACCGCCCTCGCGCTGGCCCGCGGCGTGTTGCCGCCGACCATCAACCAGACCACGCCCGACCCCGAGTGCGACCTCGACTACGTGCCCAACACGGCGCGCGAGCTGCGGGTCGAGCACGCCATGTCCAACAGCTTCGGCTTCGGCGGCACCAACGCCGCGCTGATCCTGTCGCGCTACAAGGGGAACTGAAGATGCCGACCCGCTGGTTCGTCGGATGTGATCACGCCGGGCTCGGCCTCAAGCGGGCCCTGGTCACCATGCTGCGCGGCCTGGGCGACCAGGTCGACGACCTGGGCACGTCCGAGGAGACCTCGGTCGACTACCCCGACTACGGCGCCGCGGTCGGCCGCGCCGTGGTGGCGGCCGGCGCCGACGCCCGCGGCCTGGTCGTGTGTGGCACCGGCATTGGCATCAGCATCGCCGCCAACAAGGTGCCGGGCGTGCGCTGCGCGCTGGTGCACGACAGCTACACCGCGCAGCAGGCGCGGGCCCACAACGACGCCAACGTGATCGCCCTCGGCGCCCGCGTGGTCGGCGCCGGCGTGGCCGAGGCGGCGGTGCGGGCCTTCCGGGATGGCGGGTTCGAGGGTGGGCGGCACGCCACCCGGGTCGGCAAGCTCGACGCGCTGCTGCCGGTGGGTGCGGGCGGCGAGCGGGCGGCGCCTGGAGCCCGCTGATGCGCTGCCCGTTCTGCGGCGGCCCCGAGGACAAGGTCATCGACTCGCGGGTGTCCAAGGACGGCCGCGAGATCCGGCGCCGGCGCGAGTGTGAGGCCTGCACCCGCCGCTTCACCACCTACGAGCGCGTCGAGGAGTCGATGCCGCTGGTGATCAAGCGCGACGGCCGGCGCGAGCCGTTCGACCGCAACAAGATCGAGCGCGGCCTGCAGTTCGCGGTGGCCAAGCGCCAGGTCTCGCTCGATCAGGTCAAGGCCACCGCCGAGCAGATCGAGCGCGAGATCGAGGCCCTCGGCGTGGCCGAGATCGAGTCGCGCACGATCGGCGAGCGGGTCCTGCCCAAGCTGCGCGCGCTCGACCAGGTGGCGTTCGTGCGCTTCGCGTCGATCTACCGCGACTTCCGCGACCTCGACGAGCTGGCCGAGCAGATCGACGCCCTGCGCGCGCCGCCCGAGCCCATCGCCGGTGAGGCGACCGGGCCGACCAGCGCGGCCGGCGCCGGCGCGCTGGGCGAGCCCGAGCGCACCGACGAGGGCGCGGCGTACGATGACGGCACCGCCGCCGGCGGCGCGGCGTAGCGGGTCGGGCGGCATGGCCAGGCCCCGCCGCGACGTCGCACGCGACGCCGAGCGCGACCAGCGCCTGATGGCGCGCTGCCTCGAGCTGGCCGTGCGCGCGCGCGGGCGGACCTCACCCAACCCGGTGGTGGGCTGCGTCATCACCGACCGGCGCGGCCGGGTCATCGCCGAGGCCTACCACCACCGCGCCGGCCAGCCACACGCCGAGGCGCTGGCCCTGGCCCAGCTCGGCGGCCGCGCTCCGGGCGGCACGCTGTACGTCAGCCTGGAGCCGTGTAACCACCACGGCCGCACGCCGCCGTGCGCGCCGGCGGTGGCCGCGGCCGGGCTGGCCCGCGTCGTCGTCGGCCAGCGCGACCCGATCCGCGCGCACGCCGGCGGCATCGCCGCCCTGCGCCGCGCCGGCGTGCGGGTCGACGTCGGCGTGCTGGAGGCGGCGTGCGCCGAGGCCAACCGGCCGTTTTCGACCTGGGCTCGGACCGGCCGGCCGTACGTCGTCGCCAAGGCCGCGCTCAGCCTCGACGGCAAGATCGCCACCCGCGCCGGCGACAGCCAGTGGATCACCGGGCCGGCCGCGCGCGCCGACGGCCACCGGCTGCGTGACCAGGTCGACGCCATCGTCGTCGGCATCGGCACGGTGCTGGCCGACGACCCGCAGCTGACCACGCGCGGGGTGCGGGGCGGTCGCGACCCCATCGCCGTCGTCGTCGACAGCCAGCTGCGCACGCCGCCGCGCGCGCGCCTGCTCGGCGCCGGCGCCGACCGCCGGGTGATCCTCGCCACCACCACCAGCGCGCCGGCCAGCCGGCAGCGCCGGCTCGAGGCCGCCGGCGCCGAGGTCTGGCGGTTGCCGGCGCCACGCCGGGGCGCCAGCGCCGGCCGGGTCGACCTGCGCGTGCTGCTGCGGCGGCTCGGCCACGCCGGCCTGACCTCGGTCCTGGTCGAGGGCGGCGGCACGCTGCACGCCGGGATGATCGAGGCCGACCTGGTCGACGAGCTGCGCCTGTACCTGGCCCCGATCGTCGTCGGCGGACCAGCCCCGAGCTGGGTCGGCGGGGCAGGCATCACCCGCCTGGCCGCGGCGCCGCGCTGGGCCTTCGCCGGCGTGGTCGAGCCGCTCGCGGGTGATCGCCTGGTGCGTCTGGTGCGAGCGAAACCCACCTCCCGCTCGCGCCGGCGCTGAGGCAACATCTCGCCGATGAGGATCGCCGCCGTGTTCCTTGGCGCCGCGCTGCTCGGGTGCTCGTTCCAGCCGCAGGGCACCCAGTTCGACGATCCCGACGCCGGCGACGACGTCGGTGGTGGTGATGGCGGCCCGACCGCCGACGGCTTCCGCCCGGTCGACGCGCGCCCCACGCCCGACGCCATGCCTGGCAGCCCCGACGCTCGGCCGTGGCCGTCGATCGCCCACGTCGCCGCCGGTGACGAGGTCGGCCTGGCCAGCACGGTCGACTGGAACATCACCACCGACACCCGCATCGACACCAGCGACGGCAGCATCCGCTACGGCACCACCATCCCGGCCGGTGTGGTGATCAAGCCGGTGGCGCAGGAGGGCGGCGGCCCCGACCTGCTCATCGTCTACGCCGCCAACATCCGCGTGTCAGCCAACGTCGAGCTGCTGGCGCGTGGGCCGCGAGCGCTGGTGCTGGCCGCGGCCGGCGAGATCGCCGTCGACGGCGAGGTCGACGGCTCGGCCGGGCGGCTGCAGGACGGCAGCATGGAGCCGGGCCCGGCCGGCGCCGGGCCGGGCCAGGGGCCGGGCGCGGGCGCGGGCGGCGCCAGCAGCCAGGGCTACGACTCGGGCGGCGGCGGTGGCGGCTTCGGCCAGGCCGGAGCCGAGGGTGGCGCCAGCCAGCGCGGCCCGCGCACCGCCGCGGGCACCAGCTACGGCGACGCCCAGCTCACCGTGCTGGAGGGCGGTTCGGGCGGCGGTAACGCCTCGCCGTGCCGCCAGGGCGGCGCCGGCGGCGGCGCGGTCCAGCTCAGCGCCGGCGCGCTCGTGCTGGTCAATGGGTTCGTCCACGTCGGCGGCGCCGGCGGCGACGGCGGCACCCAGTGCCCCGGCAACAACGGCGGTTCGGGCGGCGGCGGTGGCTCGGGCGGCGGCCTGTATCTCGAGGCGCCGCAGGTCGACGGCACGGGCGTGCTCGGCTGCAACGGCGCCGGTGGCGGCGGCAGCGGCTGCGCCTGCTTCGGATCGGGGAGCGACAACGGGCAGGCCGGGGGCGACGCGTTCGCCGGGCCCAGCATCGCCCTCGGAGGGCGCGGCCAGCAGAGCGGCGACGGTGGTGATGGCGCGGCCGGCGCGGTCGCCGCCGAGCGCGGCACCTCGGCCACCAACGGCGGCGGTGGCGGCGGCGGGGCCGGCCGGATCGCCATCGCCTCGCCCAGCATCGGCGGCGGCCTGACCGCGAGCCCGGGCTTCACCGCCGTCCCCTGAGCGGATGGCAGGGCCGGCGCTGGCGTCGGCCGGCCACGTCCGCGCCGGCGCCGCCTGTGCTACACCGCGCGCATGTTCACCGGCCTGGTCGAGGACCTCGGCACCGTGGCACGGCTCGACCGCCGCAGCGACGCGCTGGTGCTCACGGTGCGGCCGCGCCAGCTGCCGGTCGGGGAGCTGGTCCTGGGCGAGTCGGTCTGCCACGACGGCGTGTGCCTGACCGTGACCGCGGTCGAGCGCGACGTGTACACCGTGCTGGCCGGGGCCGAGACCCTGGCCCGGACCACCCTGAGCGGGCTGCGCGTCGGCGCCCGCGTCAACCTCGAGCGGGCCCTGCGCGCCGGCGACCGCCTCGGCGGGCACATGGTGGCCGGCCACGTCGACGGTGTCGGCGAGCTGGCGCGCCGGGTCGACCGCGGCGCCAACCTGGTGCTGACGTTCCGCCCGACCGGCGGGCCCGGCCTGCTCCGCTACGTGGTCGAGAAGGGCTCGATCGCCATCGACGGCATCAGCCTGACGGTGAACCGCGTCGACGGCGACGGCTTCGACGTCGCACTCATCCCGCACACGGTGAGCGCCACCACCCTGGGCGAGCGCCAGGTCGGCCAGCGGGTCAACCTCGAGGTCGACGTCATCGCCAAGTACGTCGAGAAGCTGACCGCTGGCTACCGGCATCCAAGCTCACCCCCGCCCGACTGGAGCGCGCCATGACCACCCCGACGCCCCCCACCAGCCCCGCCGCCACCGACCCGGTCGAGCGTGTCAGCCGCGCCCTCGACGAGATCCGGGCCGGCCGCATGGTCATCCTGGTCGACGACGAGGACCGCGAGAACGAGGGCGACCTGGTGATGGCGGCCGACCGGGTCACGCCGGAGGCCATCAACTTCATGGCCACCCACGCCCGCGGCCTCATCTGCCTGCCCATGGCCGACGAGCTGATCGACCGGCTCGAGCTGCCGATGATGGTGCGCGACAACCGGGCCCCGCTCGGCACCGCCTTCACCGTGTCCATCGAGGCGCGCCAGGGCGTGACCACCGGCATCTCCGCGCGCGACCGCGCCCACACCGTGCAGGTGGCCATCGCCGACGGCACCGGCCCGGCCGACGTGGTGTCGCCCGGCCACGTCTTCCCGCTGCGAGCCCGGCGCGGCGGAGTGCTGGTCCGGACCGGCCAGACCGAGGGCTCGGTCGACCTGGCGCGGATGGCCGGGTGTAAGCCGGCCGGCGTCATCTGCGAGATCATGCGCGACGACGGCGAGATGGCGCGCATGCCCGAGCTCGAGGTGTTCGCGGCCAAACACGGCCTGATGATCCTGTCGGTGGCCGACATGATCGCCTACCGGCTGCAGCGCGAGCGGATCGTCCGCCCGCGCGCGCACGCCAATCTGCGCCCGGGCAGCCTGCCGCCGGGCGAGCCGTTCGCGGTCAGCTACTACGAGGCCGAGGTCGAGGAGACCGAGTACGTGGCGTGGGTCCGCGGCGATCTGGCGGCGGCCGCGGCGAGCGACACCCCGGTGCTGGTGCGGGTCGCGACCCTCGATCCGCTGGCCGACCCGTTCGCCATCCGGCCCGAACTCGACGCCGCGCTGCGCATGATCGACGACGCCGGCCTGGGCGTGCTGCTGTACGTGTACAACCGCTCGCGCACCCGCATGGCGCGCAGCTTCGAGCGCCTGGCCGGCCCGGGCGCGGCCGGGCTCGATCCGGCGCGCACGCCGTCGACCGCCAGCGACGTGCTGCGCGACTTCGGCCTGGGCGCCCAGGTCCTGGTCGACCTCGGCTGCCACAAGGTCCGCCTCCTCACCAACAGCGACCGCCGCATCCCGGCCCTCGAGGGCTTCGGCCTCGACCTGGTCGAGCGCGTGCCCATCCCGGCCCGCCCCGGCCTGCGCTGGCGCGGCGCCGGCGCCGGCTGAGCCCGCACCCCGCCTCGACTTCCAGGCGCACCAGGCGCGGCGGCGCAGCGAGGTCCCGTAGGGCCTCAGCCGGCGCGGGTGGTCCCCGTCGGCGCGGGCGCCATGGTATAGACGCGCTCGCACATGCCGGTCATCGAAGGAACCCTGTCAGCCAGCGGCCTGCGTTTCGCCATCGTCGCCAGCCGCTTCAACGGCCTGGTGGTCGAGCCCCTCATCGACGGGGCGCTCGACTGCATCCTGCGCATGGGCGGGACCGAGGACGCGGTGGCCATCGTCCGCTGCCCCGGCGCGTGGGAGCTGCCGCAGGTGACCCGCCGGGTCATCATCCGCGGCGGGGTCGACGCGGTCATCGTGCTGGGCGCGGTCATCCGCGGCTCCACCCCGCACTTCGACTACGTCGCCGGCGAGGCCGCCAAGGGCGTGGCCCAGGCCGCGTCGGAGTCGAACATCCCGGTCGTGTTCGGCGTGCTGACCACCGACACCCTCGAGCAGGCGCTCGAGCGGGCCGGCAGCAAGGCCGGCAACAAGGGCTTCGACGCCGCCGGCGCCGCCATCGAGATGGCCAACCTGTTCCGCGCGCTCGGTCGGGCGTAGGGCAGGCGAGGGCCCCGTGAGCAAGGCGACCCGGCGCAGCGCCCGCGGCTACGCGCTGCAGATCCTGTACGCGCGTGACGGCGACCACGGCGTCGCGGTCGAGCCGGCGGTGGCCGGCTGGGCCGGCGCGTTCGACCTCGAGGTCGACGGCGAGGCGGCCACGTTCGCCGGCCAGCTGGTCGACGCCGCGGTCGGGCAGGCGACGCGCGTCGACGAGCTCATCACCGCGTCGTCGCGCAACTGGCGCCTCGAGCGGATGGCGCGGGTCGACCGCAACATCCTGCGCCTGGGCGTGGGCGAGCTGCTGGTGTTCCCCGACACCCCGGTCGGGGTGGTCATCAACGAGGCGGTCGAGCTGGCCAAGCGCTTCGGCACCGCCGACTCGTCGGCCTTCGTCAACGGCGTGCTCGACCGCGTCGCCACCGCGCTCGGCCGGCGCGCGACCGAGCCCGCCGGCGCCGGCGGTGCCGGTGGTGCCGGTGGTGGACCGGGCGCGGGCGAAGGCGGCCCGGGCGCGTCGTGAGCCTGTCGATCCTGCCGCTCGATCTCGGCCGCTGGGACGAGGCCGGCCAGGGCACGCTGGTCTTGACCAGCTTCGTCGATGAGCGGCCCCTGCGCGGCGCCGCCGGCCTGGCCGACTGGCGCCTGTGTGGCCGCCTGTCGCGCCTCCTGCGCGGCGACAAGGTCAGTGGCCAGCGCGGCGAGACCCTCATGCTGCCGCCGGGCCGGCGCCTGCCGTTCACGCGCCTGGTGTGGTTCGGCCTCGGCCAGTCGGCCGGCTACGGCGAGGATCGCCTGCGCACCGACCTCACGTGGATCGCCGAGGTGCTCGACCTGGCCCAGCTCGGCCCCATCGCCCTGCAGCCGCCCGGCCGCGCCACCGGCCTCGTCGGCGCCCGCCGCGCCCTCGAGCTCATCCTCGCCGCCTGGGGCGGCGAAGGTGGCCGCCACCTCGCCGTCATCGAGGACCCGTCCGGCCAGAAGGACGTCGCCGACCTGCTGCGCCAGCACGGCGCCGTGCGCTGAGCGACGCGGCGCTCGGACGCACGGGGCCGGGCGCGATCTCGCTTTACCGCGTGGGGCGACTTCGACTAGAACGTGGTTGGTCGACCTCGCAGTGGAGGTCGCGCGTCCGGTGGCCCAGGGAGGTTTCGATGCGGTTGAATGTCCAGGCAGGCGTGCGTGCGTGCGTGCGTGCGTGCGTGCGTGCGTGCGTGCGTGCGTGCGTGCGTGCGTGCGGGGGT
>JAGPCO010000088.1 GCA_018058095.1 Kofleriaceae bacterium | reverse complement strand
GTGGCGGTGGCGGTGGCGGCGGTGGCGGCGGTGGCGGTGGCAGTGGCGGTGGTGGCGGTGGCGGTGGCGGTGGCGGCGGCGGTGGTGGTGGTGGCCACCGCGACGCCCGCGGCTTCTGGCGCGGCCTCAAAGCCCTCGCTGGCGGCGACGTCGGCGCGCTCGTCCGCCCGCTTGGGCGCCACCTCGGCCGCGTCGAGGATCACCTGGCCCAGGCCCACCCCGACCTGCCGCCGCACGCCATCCGCGACGCCGCCGCCATCGCCGCGGTGTCGCTGACCATGCTCGGCATCAAGGTGCTCAAGCTGCTGCCCGGCGTGCCGTTCGCGCCCGGGCACAAGGGCGTGCTGCTCATCCCGCTGTACTTCGTGGCCGCCGCCACCACCCGGACCCGCGCCGGCGCGACCCTGGCCGGCCTGACCATGGGCACGGTGTCGTTCCTGCTCGGCGACGGCCGCTACGGCGTGTTCGAGATCGCCAAGCACGTCGCCCCCGGGGTGCTGATCGACCTGCTGTGGGGCGTGGCGCAGCGCCTGGCCGGCGGCGCCAGCGGCGGTCGCGGCCGGCGTCTGGTGGTGTGGACCGCGGTCGGGCTCATCGCCGCGCTCGGCCGGCTGGCGACGGTCACGGCGATCGCCCTGGCCGTGCAGCCGCCGGCGATTGTCTTCGCCGTGCTCGTTCCCGGGCTCATCGTGCATGGTACTTTCGGCGCTCTGTCGGGCCTGGTCACCGCGCCGCTCCTGGTCGCCATCGCGCGCAACGCGGAGGCAGCGTCGCCGCCGGGCCCCGACCCCGCCTCGCCCCCTGCCGTCCCTGCGCCCGACCCCGGCCCTGAACCTGGCAACCCTGGAGACCCATGAGCAAGCTCGTCGGCGGCGATGGCCGCACCCACATCGAGTCGCGCTTGATGCGCGAGTCGCTTCAGAACAAGAAGGTCCTGGCCGGCACGGACAGCGACCGCGACCTGCAGATCTTCCCCGACGTCAGCATGGTGTCGATCGGCGGGCAGAGCATCTTCGATCGCGGCAAGGACGCCATCCTGCCGCTGGTCGACGAGCTCGCCGCCGCCAAGCAGCACCACCGCATGATCATCGGCGTCGGCGGCGGCACCCGGGTCCGCCACACCATCTCGGTCGCGCTCGACCTCGGCCTGCCGGTCGGCGGCGTGGCCCAGCTGGTCGGGGCGATGGAAGAGCTCAACGCCATCGTCCTCAACGCGCTGCTGTCCAAGCACGGGTCGATGCCGATGCAGCGCGACCACTTCTGGGACCTGCCGCTGTACCTCGACGCCGGCATCCTGCCCATCGCCATCTCCATCCCGCCCTACCACTTCTGGGAGCCGCCGCCGGAGGAGGGCAACCTGCCCGCGCACGGCTCGGACTTCGGCCTGTTCCAGATGGCCGAGGTGCTGTCGATGCGCCAGCTCATCTTCGTCAAGGACGAGGACGGCCTGTACACGAAGGACCCCAAGAAGCACAAGGACGCGGTCCTCATCCCGCGCATCACCCTCGAGGAGCTGCGCAAGAACATGCCGCCCGAGAACATCCTGGACGAGCAGCTGTTCGAGGCCTGGCACACCGGCAAGAACCTGCGCCGCATCCAGATCGTCAACGGGCTCAAGCCCGGCATGCTCACCCGCGCCCTGGCCGGCGAGGACGTCGGCACCGTGATCACGAAGGAGACCGCCCGTGGCTGATCGCCTCACCATCGAATCCGCGCTGTCGGGCAGCACCCTGACTGGCAAGGGCGCGGGCGTGGCCGACTACCGCCCGGTCGCCCTCATGCCCGACGTCCGCGTCGTCAAGCTGGGCGGCCAGAGCATCCTCGACCGCGGCCGCGCCGCCCTGTTCCCGATCCTCGACGAGGTCGTCGCGGCTCGGAAGGAGGGCATCCAGGTCGTGCTGCTCACCGGCGGCGGGACCCGGGCCCGGCACATCTACTCGATCGCGTCCGAGCTGGAGATGCCGACCGGGGTGATGGCCGTGCTCGGCAAGTACATCCCGATGCAGAACGCGCGCATGGTGCAGATGCTGCTGGCCCGCCACGGCGGCCTGTACATCATGCCCGACGACTTCGAGAAGCTGCCGCTGTACCTCCAGCTCGGCTGCATCCCGGTCATGAGCGGCATGCCGCCGTTCGGCTACTGGGAGAAGCGCGAGGAGGGCAGCCGCATCCCGCCGCACCGCACCGACGCCGGGGTGTTCCTGTCGGCCGAGTTCCTCGGCTCGCGCCGGGCCATCTTCATCAAGGATGAGGACGGCCTGTACACCGACGATCCGAAGAAGGACCCCACGGCGACCCACATCCCGCGCATCACCGCGGCCGAGCTGACCGCGCGGAACCTGCCCGACGTCGTGGTCGAGCGGGTCGTGGTCGACTACCTGCCGCGCGCACGCTGGTGCAAGGAGCTGCAGGTCGTCAACGGGCTCAAGCCCGGCCAGGTCCTGGCCGCGCTGCGCGGGCAGGACGTCGGCACGCTGATCAGCGCGACCTAGCAGGCCGCTGAACCACCCGTGCCGGCGGCCGGCGCCGACGGGACGGGCTTCTTCAGCGTCCCGCTAGCGACCCCGGCGGCGCCCCGGCGCGGCCTACTTGCCGCTGCCGTCGCCGCCACCGGTGCCACCACCGGTGCCGTTCTGCTTGCCACCACCGGTGCCGCCGCCGCCGCCGTGGCCCGACCCGCTGCCGACCTTGTCGCCGCCGCCGGTGCCGTCCTTCTTGCCGCCGCCGGTGCCCTCGCCGGTCTTGGCGTTGGGCTTCTCCTTGCCGCGCGCGTCGCCCTTGCCGGTGTGGTTGCGGCCGTGGTCGCCGCCGCCGTCCCCGGTGCCACCCTGCCCGCCGACCTCGGGCTTGAGGTTGGCCGCGACCCAGGCCGCGCCGTCGGCGGCGCGCTGGTTCAGGGCCGCCAGCAGCTCGGTCGCCTTGGTGGCGTCGGCGAACTTGACGTGCACCGCGACGCCGGTCGCCGTCGTCTCGACCTTGTCGACGCTGACGCCGGGGACGCCGAGCACACACAGGCCGTCCTCGCCGCCCTGCGAGCCCAGGCCGTTGTGGCCGGGCGCGCCGCTGTCGGCGCGCTTCTGGCTGGCCCAGGCCGCGGCCCGGGCCTGCACGGTCGTGATCGCGTTCTTGTCGGTGGCGGTGATGGTCACCAGCGCGCGGTCGGCCGCGTCCTTGTGCTTGCCGACCTGCGCGGTGGCCGTCGCCACCAGGCTGGGGCACTTGCCGCCGCGCTTGGCCATGTCGGTCGCCGCGGCGGCAGAGCCGTCGCCGGCGCCCGCAGCAGCGCTGCCGGCCGATCCGGATCCGTCGGCCGAGCCGGAGCCAGCGCCCTGGGCCGATCCCGTAGCCGAGCCTGCGGCCGAACCTGCGGCCGAGCCCGAGCCGCCGCTGGCGGTGATCGAGGTCTTCTGCTCCTCAGGCTTCTTCTTGCAGCCGGTCGCGGTGAGGCTGGTCACCAGGAAGGTCACGGCCAGGATCGAGCGGAAACGAACGTACGAGCGCATGGGCATCCTCCGGCCCTCGATGTACCACGGGGCCACCGGGCCACGGGGCCACGCCCGCCGCACCAGGCCAGGGCACGAGCGACGTCATGCCACCTGGGTCTTGACGCGCCGGCGGACCTCTCGTAGAGATGGGGGCACAGCGCCATTACTCGGGGATCGTCTAATGGCAGGACGTCAGACTCTGGATCTGACTATCATGGTTCGAATCCATGTCCCCGAACCAGCCTCGCTCCTGCCGCCCGACCCGAGGGAGGTGGCGGTTGCGCCTGCCTGGCCCGCCGCACCGGTGGCCGCTGGCGTGATAGGTCGACCGGGTCGACCACATCGCGACCACGTTCGCCGCGGATCGCTCTTGACCTGTCACCCGGGGCGACGGTACAAGGCTGGGCCTTACGGCCCCATCGTCTAGCGGTCTAGGACGCCAGCCTCTCACGTTGGTAACGCGGGTTCAAGTCCCGCTGGGGTCACGAGTTTTCGCCATCTTCGTCGAGTGAGCCCGGTGCCGGCCGACGATCCCACCACACCGCTCGGGGCGCCCAGGCACCTCGATGCGGTTGGGGCGTCCGCGGCTGCCCAGGGTGGCATCGGGCTCGAGCAGACCCAGGCGGCCCCGTCGTCGCCCTCCGCGCCCGGCGGACTCGACCACACCCTGACCGCGGCCCCGGTCACCGCCCCGGCCCCGCGCCGTGGCCCCGGCCTGGAGGTCGGGCGGCAGCTCGCCCACTTCCGCATCGATGGCCTGCTCGGAGAAGGCGGCATGGGCCAGGTGTACCGGGCGACCGACCTGGCGCTCGATCGCCCGGTCGCGCTCAAGGTGCTGCAGCCGGCGGTGGCGACCGACCCCGACCGACGCGCCCGCATGATCCGAGAGGCCCAGGCCCAGGCCAAGATCAACCACCCCAACGTCTGCCACATCTACTTCATCGGCGAGGAGGGCGGCCTGCTGTTCTTCGCGATGGAGCTCATCGAGGGCCAGAGCGTGGCCGACCGCCTCGGGCGCGGGCCGATCGCCGTCGGCGAGGCGCTCGAGTGGATCCGCATGGCGGCGCTCGGGCTGCGCGAGGCCGATCGCCTCGGCTTCACCCACCGCGACGTCAAGCCGTCCAACCTGATGCTCGACCGCCACGGGCAGGTCCGGATCGTCGACTTCGGCCTGGTCGCGACCTCGGGGACCCGCCCCGGCGCCGGCGCCGACCACACCATCGCCGACGCCGCCGGCGCCGCCGCGACCTCGGTCGCCGGCACGCCGCTGTACATGGCGCCCGAGCAGGCCCGCGGCGTCGTCGTCGACCGGCGCGCCGACATCTACGCGCTCGGGGCCACGCTGTATCACCTCATCGCCGGGCACCCACCATTCCAGGCCGACAGCGCGGCCGACCTCATGTCGGCCCACGCCTCCTCGGTGCGGCCGGCGCTGGCGCCGGTCGGGACCCGGCGCGGCGCGGTCATCGCCGTCGATGCGCTGTGCCGCCGCATGATGGCCACCGCGCCGGCCGACCGCTTCGCCGACTACGACGCGCTGTTGACCGCGATCGATCGGGCGTCGCCGATCCGGACCCGCCCGGCCGGGACGTTCGCGCGCGCCTTCGCCGGCCTGCTCGATCTCCTGGCCATGGCGCTGATCCTGCTCTCCGTCCAGGCCGGGCTGGCGGTGATCGGCCGCGAGCTGGGGCCGCTCGCCAACGTCCTCCTGTGGCTGGCCATCTTCACGTACGCCAGCCTCAGCCTGGCCCGCTACGGCCGCACCGCCGGCATGGCCGCGCTCGACCTCGAGCTGATCGACGTCAGCGGCCCGGAACGGCCGAGCTGGCGCCAGACCGCGCTCCGCACCGGCTCGCTGATCGGCGCGATCGCCCTGGTCGACCTGATCGAGGCCCTGGTCCCCACGCCGGCCGGCTCCGGCCTCGCCGTGGTGGTCGGCGCGCTCGGGTTCCTGGCCGTGGCGGCCCCGCTGGGGCTGCTCGTGCTGGCGTCGGCCCGTCGCGCCGACAAGCGCCCGCCGTGGGACCTGCTCGCCGGCACCCAGATCCGCTACCGCCGCCCCGGGTGATCGCCCGGCGCGCCAGGGCCAGGCGGCCAGGCGCCAGGTGTGTATGCTGCGCCCCATGGACGCCGGCGTGATCCTCGCCGACAAGTACCAGCTGGGTGAGCCGATCGGCCGCGGCGCGATGGGCACGGTGTACCGGGCGGTCCAGCTCGCCCTCGGGCGCGAGGTCGCGGTCAAGGTGCTGCACGGCGAGCTCATCGGCCAGCCGGGCGCGCACGCCCGCTTCGTGCGTGAGGCCAAGGTCGCGGCCCAGCTGCGTCACCCGGCGTCGGTCCAGGTCATCGACTTCGGCGAGCACGACGGCGCGCCATACCTGGTGATGGAGCTGCTGGCCGGGCGCAGCCTGCGCGCCGCGCTCGACGACGGCGTGCCGGCCCAGCCCATGGCCCTGACGGCCGCGACGTCGCGGCCGCGCTGGCCGCGGCCCACGACATCGGCCTGGTCCACCGCGACATCAAGCCGGAGAACATCCTGCTCACCGGCGACGGTGCCGACGGGCGCGAGCGGGCCCGCGTGGTCGACTTCGGGCTGGCCTTCATCGACGCGCGGTCGCCCGACCTGGGCCGCATGACCGACGCCGGCACGCTGGGCGGCACCCCGGCGTACATGTCACCCGAGCAGATCCGCGGCAGCACGGTCGGGCCCGCCTGTGACGTGTACGCGCTCGGCTGCACCCTGTACGAGCTGCTGTGTGGCGAGCCGCCATTCCTGGGGCACGTCGGCGAGCTGCTCACCCGCCACACCTACACCGCACCGACCCCGCTGGGCGAGCGCACGCCGCCGGTGCTGGTGCCGGCCGGGCTCGACGACCTGGTGATGCGGATGCTGAGCAAGAGCCCGCCGCTGCGGCCACCAGCGCGCGAGGTCGCCGACACGCTGGGCCGGATCCTGGGCGCCCCGCCGACCAGCCCGAGCGCGGACCGGGCCAGCCGGGCCCTGCGCGGACCAACCGGCACGCTGCCGCCCCCCCTCGACAGCACGACCGAGATCACCGTCGCGGTGTGCGGCAGCATCGACGACGAGCTCGAGCTCGGCCTGGTCACCGATGGCTTCCGCGTCGATCTGTCGGGCGACGTGACCCACGCCGACGTGGTCTTGTGGGCCCACCCCGAGCTCGACCTCCCGGCGCTGGCCCGCGCCCGCGCCACCGCGCCGGTGGTGGCGCTGGTGCCCGATCGCCTCGACGCGCTGCTGGCCGCGCTGCGGGCCGGGGTCGACGAGGCGGCCGCGCCCGACGCCGGCGCCGACGCGGTGGCGCCGCTGCTCCGACGCGCGCTCCGGCACGGCCGAGGCCGGGCCTCGCCCGGACCGCGCGCCGGTGCGGAGCCGCGGTCATGACCCCGGGCGGGCCCCAGCCCACGCCGCCGCGCCGCCGCCTCCGCCGCCGCCTGGTGGTGATCATCGTGGTGATCGTGGTGGTGCCGCTGCTCGCGCTCGGGCTGGTCCTGACCGGCCGGTACCAGCGCGCGGCCGAGGCCGAGGCGGTGGCCCGGCTCCAGCTCGCCGCCGACGCGGTGGCCGCCGGCCTGACCCGTGCCGTCGATGGCCTGGCCAGCCCGCTCGAGACCGTGGCCAACCTGCTGGCCAGCGACCAGGCCGACCTCGGCCGGGTCACGGCGACGGTGGCCGCCAGCCCGCAGCTCGGCTCGGTCGCGGTGTACGACCAGGACGGCGCCCTGGTCGACGTCATCCGCCGCGCCGATGACCCGGCCGCCGCCCCGTCCACCCTCGCGCCCGCGCTCCGGGCCCAGGTCGCGCGGCGTGGGCGCTGGGTCGGCGACGTCGAGGGGGCGCCGGCGGCGCCGCACCTGCCGGTGGTGTTGCCGGTGCGCGGCCGCGGCGCCACCTGGTACGTCCGCGCCGCGCTCCCGTGCGACGGGCTGTCGACGCTGGTGCACGAGGTGGCCGAAGGGGTGATGCTCGGCGGTGGCGCCGAAGAGCTGGCCCGGTCGCTGTTCGTGGTCGACCGCCAGCGCCAGGTCGTGGCCCACAGCAACAGCGAGCTGGTCGCGGTGGCCGCGCGCCTGACCGACGAGCCGGCGCTGGCCCAGCTCGACCTGTCCCGGCGCGGACCCGACGCGCCGGCCTACGGCACGAGCGGGACCTACCAGCTGGCCGGGCAGCGCTGGCTCGGTTGGACCCGGACCACCCACGACCTGCCGTTCATCATCGTCGCGCAGACGCCACGCGCGGTCGCCCTGTACGAGTTCGAGCAGGTCCGGCGCGGGGTCGCGGCGGCGGTGGCGGCCGTGGCCCTGGTGGTGATCGGCCTCGGCCTGGTGCTGGCGCGGCGGATCACCGCCCCACTCGACCTGCTGGCGCGCCAGGCCCAGGCCCTGGGCGCGCGCGACTTCGATAAGCGCTTCGACATCCACACCGGGGACGAGCTGGAGGTCGTGGCCGGGGCCATGCACCAGGCGGCCCGGGCCCTGGCCGACAGCGAGGCCGACCTGCAGCGCGAGGCCGCGATCCGGGCCGACCTCGGCCGCTACCTGCCAGCCCCGTTGCTCGAGCGCGTGGTGGCGCGCGACCACACCCTGGCCCTCGGGGGCCAGCGCCGGACCGTGACCTTGCTGTTCGCCGACGTCGCCGGGTTCACCTCGCTGGCCGAGCGCAACTCGCCGGAGACCGTGGTCGCCCTGCTCGGTCAGCTGTTCACGGTGTTGACCGAGGTGGTGTTCCGGCACGGCGGCACCGTCGACAAGCTGGTCGGCGACAGCATGCTGGCGGTGTGGAACATGGCCGAGGACCAGCCCGACCACGCGGCGCGGGCGCTGGCCGCGGCGCGCGACATGCGCCGCTGGATCGACGCCGGCAATCGCCTGTGGCGGCGCGACTTCGGCGCCACCATCGCGCTGGCCATCGGCGTGCACACCGGCGAGGTGGTGGTCGGCAACCTCGGCTCGGAGTCGCGCATGGAGTACACGTGCGTCGGCGACGCGGTCAACGTGGCGTCGGCGCTCGAGCGCCTGGCCCGGCCGCAGCAGATCGTCACCACCGAGGCCACCGCGGCCGCGGCCGCCCGCCCGGCCAACCTGCGCCCCCTCGGCAGCCACCCGCTACCCGGCCGGCTCGAGCCGTTCGTGCTGTTCGAGCTGGTGGTGTGAGCGGCCCGGCCCCGGCCAGGCGACAAGCTGGACCGGTGGTGTAGAATTTCCCGGCGATGCCCAACTTCCGCCCACGCGGCGTGCTGGTGGCGGTGCTGGCCACCACCATCGTGACCAGCGCGGTGCGGTCGGCCGAGGCCGAAGACACCGTCGAGTACCAGGTCGTGGCCGGCGACACCTGCGTCGGCATCGCCATCCGTCAGCTCGGCGATCGCGCCGCCTACAAGCGCATCCACGAGCTCAACCCCGAGCTCGGCCCCCTGCCGCACACACTGCGGGCCGGCCAGGTCCTGCGCCTGCCGCGCGCCGGCCGGGCCGCCGCCGACGCCAACCTGACCCGCTCGCGCGGCGCGGTCGAGGTCAAGCGGCCGAGCGCCGACGACTGGGCCCGGGCCGAGCGCGGCATGGACCTGTTCCGGGCCTGGCGGGTCGGCGCCCGCGATCGGTCGTCGGCCGAGGTCACCTTCCGCGACACCTCCCGCCTGTTCATGCGGGAGAACACCGTCGTCGTCATCTACGGCGACGCCGCCAGCCGGGTCCGGGTCATGGGCACGCGGGCCGAGCTCGAGCGGGGCGCGCTCGAGAGCCGCCTGGCCGAGCTGCGCGGCAAGCCGGCGCTGGTGGTGACCACCCCCTCGGCCGAGGCCCGCCTGCCGGCCGGCACCTCGCTGGTCGACGTCGACGCTGCGTCGACCAGCCGGGTCGCCAACCACGGCGGGCAGCCCATCGCCGTGCGCGGCGTCGATCGCAACCGGCGCCCGACCGGGCCGACGGTCCGGGTCGCCGACAACATGGGCAGCCGGGTCGATCCGGGCAAGCGGCCCAGCCCGCCCCGTCCGCTGCCGCCGGCGCCGGCCTGGCAGGTCAGCGGCGCGATCGGCCTGGCCCTGGGCGAGACCAGCGCGCCGGTGGTGGCGCGGTGGGCGCCGGTGGTCGGGGCCGCCCGATACCGGGTCGCCCTGCGTGACGAGGCCGGCGCCGACGTCACCGCCCTGACCGCCCCGGGCGACGCCAGCGCGATCGAGCTGCACCGGCTCCCGGCCGGCGTCTACCAGGCGCTCATCGCCACCGTCGACCAGGACGGCTTCGAGGGCAAGCCCTCGGCGCCGCTGCCGATCGAGGTCGTCGCCCTGGCCGCGAGCTTGCCCGGGGGCATCGAGCTCGGGCCCCCCACCACGCCGGCGGCCGAGGCCGACGCCCCGGCCGCCCACGATCAGGCGAGCCCGGCCCTGCCGGTCCCCCTCGGCTCCCTCATCCGCGTGCCGGCCGGCGCCAGCTGCCAGCTCGGTGAGGGCCCCGTCGCCGATCCGCTGGTGGTCATCACCCCCGGCGAGACCACCGTCCGCTGCGCCCGGGCCGGGCTGGTCATGCCGGCGATCGCCATCGTCGGCCAGCCGATCGACCTCCGCCTCGATCGCCCGCCCTCGGTCCACCCTGGCGAGACCGCGTCGATCGCGGTGCGCGGCGCCGAGCCGGCGCTGGCGGAGATCGTCGACTTCGTCATCACCGGCGGGCGGGTCGTCGCCGCCACCCCGATCGACCGGGGCGTCGACCTGCGGATCCGGGCCGACGACGACGTGACCGGTCCGATCGGGGTCCGCGTGGTCCTGCGGGCGGCGCCCACGGTGGTGCTGGCCCACGTCGACCTCCCGACGCGTGGGGTGCGGGCCCAGGCCGAGGCCGCCGGCGCCGGGCCGACCGCGTCGACCGCGCCGTCGCCGCTCGGCGTCGAGCTCGGCGGCTACCTCGGCTACCACACCTTCCCGGCCGGGTTGACCGACCTGGTCGACCTCGGCAACACCACCGACCCCGCCCTCGCCGTGACCTCGGGGCCCGAGCTGGGTGGCCGCGCCGGCCTGTGGATGGGGCGACACGTCGGGCTCGAGGCCGAGCTCGGCCTCATCCCGACCGGGTTCGCCGGTGTCGACGGCAGCGCGACGATCCTGAGCGGTCGCGGGCACGGGATGGCCCGGCTGCTGGCCGACGGACGGTACGAGCTGCGCGGCCAGCTCGGCGTCGGGGTCCTCGCCCTGCTGAGCGAGCGACGCACGGCCGAGCGGGAGATCGACTCGACGCTCGACTACGGCCTGGCGCTGACCGTGGCCGCGCCGCGCGGGCTGCGCTTTCGCATCGACGCCCGCCACGCCATCGGCGCCGGTCAGGACGCCGGCTACAGCCACATGTTCGTGCTCCAGCTCGGCCTGTCGCGCCGCCGCTGACGCCGCACCTGGCGGGCGGCGCACCACCGGGCCGGCCGATCCGGCCTGGCCGCTTGGTGGACCGGAGGCGGCGACGGTGACCAGCGGTTCTCGTATAGTGCGCTGGCCATGAAGTGCGCCATCTGCGGCCTGGCCCCCACCGGCGTGGGGATCCTGTGTGGCGAGTGCCACGAGGAGCTGCCCGCCCCGGCCAACGTCGCCCCGGAGCAGGTCGTCGGCACGCCCGCCCGCGGCGGGCCGGCCCTGGTCGACCGCTGGGGCCGGCCACACGCCCTGCGCGCACGCAGCACCATCGGCCGCGCCCACGAGGGCCTGCAGCTGGCCGTGCTCGACGGCCGCATCTCGCGCCACCACGCCGAGCTCAGCGGCGTGGCCGAGCGCGGCGCCGACTGGACCGTGCGCGACCTCGGCTCGGCCAACGGCACCTTCGTCAACGACGCCGTGGTCGGCGCCGACCCGGTGGCGCTGCGCCGGGGCGACAAGCTGGTGGTCGGCCACGTCGGCTTCTTCTTCCTCGACTTCGCCGACAAGCTGCCGGCGGTCGCGCTCGACCCGGCGGCGGCGGCGACGCTGCGCACCGGCGACGCCGCCCCGCTGGGCTGGCCGCACGGCGCCGACTTCGCGCACGAGGAGCACACCGACGCCGGCCTGTACGAGGTCACGCTGCGCCTGCACGAGCCCACCGGCGGCGGCGGCGGGGTGCTCGAGATCGACGGGCGGCGCCTGCAGCTGACCGCGACCCAGTTCGAGTTCGTCGCGCTGCTGGCCGCGCGCATGCGGGCCGAGCCGCACCAGCCCGCGCTGGTGCGTGGCTTCGTCCGCACCAGCGAGCTGATCGGGGCGCTGTCGTGGGACACCCACGAGCCGGGCGACAACCACCTCAAGCAGCTGGTGCGCCGCGTCCGTCGGGCCATGGTCAAGGCCGACCTGGGCGACCTGATCGAGTCACGCCACCGCTTCGGCTACCGGCTGCGGGTCGTCCCGCGCGCCACCGCCGACGCCTGACCGGCGCCTCGCGGCGGGTACCGATGGGGTAGCGCCCGCGGGCCTCAGCGCCGGCGGCTGCTGCGCTGGCTGCTGCCGGGCGGGGCCTCGACCGTGGCCGCCAGCTCCTCGAGCAGGGCGCGCAGCGACCGCATCTTGCTGCGGCCGAGACGGCTGGCCCAGCGTAGCTCGGCCGACTGCGTGACCTTCTTGACCTCGGCCGCCCACTGCCGGCCCTTGCTGCCGAGCTGGACCCGCTTGATCACGCCGTGGTCGGGGTCAGGCACCCGCTCGACCAGGCGCTCGTTCTCGAGGTCGTCGACCAGGTCGCCCACGGTCTGCTTGGGCAGGCCGAGGGCAGCGACCAGCTCGGGCAGGCGCATGCCGTCCCGGCCGTCCCGACCGTCGCGGGCGTCCGCGCCGGCGCTGGTGGTGGCGATCATCGCCAGCAGCTGGGTGTGGGCCGGGCGCAGGCTGGGAAAACCCAGGCGGGCCAACCGGGCCTCGAGTTCGACCTGCAAGGTGGCTTGCGGCACGTGCAGCAGGGAGCGGAGGTCGCGGCGAGCTTGCTTGGGCATTGTCACTTCGCTCGACGAGTCAGCGGAGTGGCGTCATACCAAACCGGCTTCGCGGATTGGAAGGGGGCGCGCGCGAGAAAAAATCGCTCCGGAGCACACACGTCCGACACGCTCCGGATGTGCGCCATCAGGAGGCGCGGCGGATCGTCGCGCCAGCGCGCGCCCTGCCCCGCCGCCGCCCCGTGCGGGCGCGCCTCAGGCGCCGACGTCGGCCGCGCCGCGGTCGACCACCTTCGGCCACACCCGGCGCACCTGTCGGCCGGCGAAGGCCCGCAGGTCGTCGAGCAGCGTGTAGGTGATCGGGATGGCGACCAGCGTGAGCAGCAGCGACAGCGTCTGCCCACCGACGACGATGCCGGCCATCGCCTTGGAGAACCCGGCGCCGACGCCGTTGGAGAACACCAGCGGCAACATGCCGGCGACGAACGCGAACGTGGTCATCAGGATCGGCCGCAGCCGCTCGCGCGAGGCCTCCAGCACCGCCTCGTCGCGCGGCAGCCCACGTGCGCGCAGCTGGTTGGCCAGGTCGACCTGGAGGATCGAGTTCTTCTTGACCATGCCGAACAGCACGAGCAGGCCGAGCATCGTGAAGATGTCGAGCTGCTGGCCGAAGATGAGGAGCGAGATCAGCGCGAACGGGAAGGTCAGCGGCAGCGCCATCATGATGGTGATCGGGTGCAGCCAGGACTCGAACTGGGCGGCCAGCACCAGGTACATGAAGAGGAAGGCCAGGCCGATGGCCATCCCGAACGCCTTGCCGACCTTGGCCGCCTCCTTCGACCGGCCGAACGGCTCGGCCCGGTAGGTCGGCGGCAGGCCCAGCTCGGCGATGGCCTTGCTCATCGCCGCGGTGATGGCGCCCTCGTTGAACCCGGGGGCGATGTTGCACTGGATGAACACGCTCCGGGTCCGGCGGTTGCGGCCGATCTGCGACGGGCCGGTGGTCGGGGACTGGTCGACCACGTCCGACAGCGGGACCTGGCCGAGGGTGCGCGACGGCACCGACAGCAGGGCCAGCGCCGACGGATCGTCGCGGAAGCGCTCGGCCGCGCGCAGGTGGATGTCGTACTGGCGGCCGCGGTCCTCGTAGGTCGAGGCGTCGATCCCGCCGACCAGGAGGGCCAGGGTCGAGGTGATGTCCCCGGGGTCGACGCCGAGCATGGCGGCGCGGTCGAGGTTGGGCCGCAGCGTCGTCTCCGGCACCGGGTCGGTGATCGAGGAGTCGAGGTCGACCACCCCGGGCACCGGTCGCATCTTGTCCATGACCTGCTTGGCGTACAGCTCGAGCCGGTCGAGGTCGGGCCCGGTGATCATGTACTGGACCCAGAAGTCCTGGCCGCCGGCCGCGTTGAAGTCGTTGATGAGCTGGACCCCGGCCCGGGTCCCCTCCGGCAGGCCGACCAGGACGTGCTTGCGCACGTAGTCCATGATCTCCTCCTGCGGCCGAGTTCGCCGATCCGGCTCGACCAGGCGGACGTAGATCTTGCCGACGTTGCTCTGCTTCTGGGCGGTGTCGGCGATGGAGGTCACGGTGTGCTCGACCTCGGGCAACGCCCGGACCTGGCGCGCCAGGCGCTCGGTGTACACGGTGGTGGCGTCGAGCGTGGTGCCCTCCGGCGTGCGCACGAACACCTCGAACTGGGCCTCGTCGTTCTTGGGCAGGAAGCCGTTGCCGACCTTCGGCATGACCACCGGCACCGAGGCGCAGGCGCCGATGCAGGCCACCACCACCACCCAGCGGTGGCGCAGCGACCACGCCATCAAGCGGTGGTAGCCGCTGGCCAGCGGCCGGTTGAACGCGTCGGCGGCCCGCTCGAGCCAGCTCTTGCGACGGTGCTCCCCCGCCGGCGGTGGCGGCGGCAGCCAGCGCGCGGCCATCATCGGCGTGAGGGTGAACGACACGAACATCGACACCAGGATGGCGAAGGCCATGGTCAGGCCGAACCCCATCAGGAAGCGCCCGACGATGCCGCTCATGAACGCGACCGGCAGGAACACCGCCATCAGCGACAGCGTGGTCGACAGCACGGCCAGGCCGATCTCCTTGGTGGCGGCGATCGCGGCCGGGAACGGGCGCATGCCCTTCTCGTCGATGTAGCGGTAGATGTTCTCGAGCACGACGATGGCGTCGTCGATGACGATGCCGACCGCCAGCGCCAGCGCCAGCAAGGTCATCAGGTTGAGGGTGAAGCCGGCCCAGGCCATGAGGGCGAAGGTCGACACGATCGAGACCGGGATGGACACCGCGGCGATGACGGTCGAGCGCAGGTTGCCCAGGAACAGCAGCACGACCAGCACGGCCAGGCCGGCGCCGACCACCAGGTGCTCGAGGACCTGGTCGGCCGAGGTCCGGATCAGCTCGGAGTTGTCGCGCACCAGCTCGACCCGGTAGCCGGGGGGCAGGGCCCGGCCCAGCTCGCCGACCGCGCCCTTGACGTTGTCGACGACCTGCACCGTGTTGCGGCCCGACTGCTTGCGCACGGCCAGCACGACCGAGCGCACGCCGTCCGTGATCGCCGCGTTCTCGGCGTCGGCCTCGGAGTCCTCGACGTCCGCCACGTCGCCGACCCGGACCGGCAGGTCGCCCTGCTGGCGCACGACGATGCGCGCCAGGTCGGTCGCCAGCGCGACCTTGCCCTCGATGCGCAGGTTGCCCTGGGTCGGGCCCTGCTGGATGCGCCCGCCCGGGAAGCTGACGTTGGCCACGCCGATGGCGCGGTAGACCTCGAGCGCCGACACCCGCTTGGCGGCGAGCCGGATCGGGTCGAGCTGGATGTTGATCCGCCGCTTCTGCCCGCCGAGGATCGTCACCTGGCCGACGCCGTCGAGCCGCTCGAGCGCGCGCTGCACGTTGATCTCCGCCACCTCGGTCACCTCGCGCACCGGGGTGCCGGCCGGGGCCAGCACGGCCAGCACCGCGACCGGGGCCGAGTCAGGGTCGGCCTTGGCGATCTGCGGCTTGCGCGCGCCGGTCGGCAGCTGCGACACGATGGCGTTGACCCGCTGCTCGACCTCCTGCGCCGCCAGGTTGGGGTCCTTCTCCAGCGTGAACTGGGCGATCACCAGGGACGCGCCCTCGGTCGAGATCGACGACAGCTCCTCGAGCCCGGCCACGGTGTTGACCGCGGCCTCGATCTTGTCGGTGATGTCGGTCTCGACCGACGCCGGCGCGGCGCCGGGGTGGATGGTGGTGATGGTCACCAGCGGGAAGTCGACCTTGGGGAACTTGTCGACGCCGAGGCCGGCGTAGCCGATCAGGCCGACCACGAGCAGGGTGAGGATGAGCACCGACGCGAAGACCGGGCGCCGGACCGAGATGCTGGCTAGCCATTGCATGGGATCACCTCACTGCACGCGCAGGCCATCGACGACCTGGTCGGTGATCGTGGTGGCGACGAACTCGCCGACGACCAGGCCTTGCAGGACCGAACGCTTGCCGGGCGCCGGGTCGGGCCCGAGCTGGACCACCCGCTCCTGCAGGCGGCCATCGACCACGACGAACACGCGCCAGGTCTGCCCGCGCTTGATGGTCGCGCTGGCCGGGATGGCCGGGCGCGGCTCGGTCGCGACCGTGACCCGGGCCTCGACGAACATGCCCGGGGTCAGGCCCGAGCCGGCGTCGAGCGTGGCCTCGACCATCATCGACCGGCTCATCCGGTTGATCTCGACGCCGAGCTCGGTGATGCGCGCCGCCAGCTTCTTGCCGGGGTAGGCCACCGCCTCGAGCTCGACCGGATCCTCGACCTTGAGCGACGGCACGATCGCCTCCGGCACCGACAGGTCGACCTTGAGCGGGTCGTTGTCGACCAGGGTGACCAGGCGCATGCCCGGGCCGACGAACTCGCCCGGCGCGACCCAGGTGTCGGTGATGACCCCGGCGAAGGGCGCGCGCACCACGCCGTCGGACACCGACTTCGACACCATCCGGGTCCGGGCCTCGGCGGCGGCCACCTGCTGCAGGGCCGCGGTGCACGCCATGTTCTCGCGCTCGAACTGCGACTTGGTGATGGCGTTCTGGTCGAGCAGGTCCTTGGCCCGCTTGCAGTCGGCCTCGGCCTGGGACCGCTGGGCCCGCGCCAGCTCGAGGTTGGCGCGCGCCTCGGTCGCGCCCAGGGCCGCGGTGGTGGCGTCGAGCCGGACCAGGACGTCGCCGGCCTTCACGGTCTGGCCGCGGTCGACCATCACCGCCAGGATCTTGCCGCCGCCGACCGCCGCGACCTGCGACGTCTCGTCGGGTGAGACCACGCCGGTCACGGTCAGGACCTTGGGCGTCGGCATCGCCTCGGCCTTGCTGGTGGGGACGGCCACCACCGGCTCGGCCGCGACGGTCTTGTCAGGCGCGCCCTTCGTGCCGCAGGCGGTGGCCAGCAGCACGCCGGCCAGCGCGAGCGGCGCGGCGCGGCGGGAACGGAGCGAGGAAGGACGAACGGGACGCTTCATGGCTTGGCCTCGGCGGTGACGTCGGCGCCGCTGGCGTGGTCGAGCCCGACCAGGGCGATGCGCAGATCGATGTGAGCGTTGATCATGGCGAAGCGGGCCTGGGTCAGCTGGACCTCGGCGTCGACGATCTCGACCGCGGTGGCCCGCTCGCTGGCGAGCAGCAGCTTGCGCACCCGGTAGCCCTCCTCGGCCGCGGCCAGGCCGGCGCTGGCGGCGCGCAGCGACTTGGCGGCCAGCTCGACGCTGGTGATGGCCTGGGTCAGCTGCAGGCGGACGCCGTGGCCGAGCAGCGCGCGCTGGGCGCGCAGGCCATCGACCTCGCCGAGGTCGCGCTCGAGCGCGACCCGGGCCACCAGGTTGTCGTTCAGGTTCCACGTCACCTGCACCCCCGCGGCCCAGGTCAGGTCGAACTGGTCCTGCGATGGGAAGATGCGCTGGTTGGGGTTGCTGTACTCGACCTGGGCGAACGCGCCCAGGCGTGGGTACTGCGCCGCCTTGCCGGCCTGGCGCTTGAGGTCGAGCGCGGCGATGCCGGCGTCGAGCGTGCGCACGTCGAGGCGGCGGCTCATGGCGGCGGCGTGCAGCTGGTCGAGCGGCGGCACCGCCGGCGCCGCCATCGCGACCCGGACGTCGTCGCCGATGGCCAGGGCCTCGGACGGTTCGGCGCCGATGGCCAGCCGGAGCTGCTGCTCGCGCAGGGCGGTCAGCGCGTCGATGGCCGCCACGCCCTGCTCGGCCTGGGCCTTCTGCGCCTCGACCCGGAGCAGATCGGCCTGCGACACCCGCTGCGCGTTGACCAGGGCGACGAGCTGGGTCCGCACCGCCTCGACCTGTGCGACCTGGCGGCGGACCACCACCCCCTGCAGCCGGGCCCGGGCCCATTCGAAGTAGGCCACGCGGGCCTGCGCCGCCACCTCGAGCCGGGTCGCGCGCTCGGCGTGCCGGGCGGCGTCGCTGCCGGCGCGAGCGGCCTTGATGAGGTTGGGGAAGGTGAGCAGGTAGTCCGACACCGGCAGCGCGAGCTGGGCGCTGGCGGCGTACGAGTTGAGGAAGACCGGGAACGAGAACCCCGGCGCCAGCATCGGTAGCTCCACGCTCGACAGCCGGGTGTAGCCCAGGCTGCCCGACAGGCGCGGGACGCGGACCAGCTCGGCCGACTTGGCGTCGGCGGTGGCGACCGCGACCTCGGCCAGCTTGGCGCGGACCTCGGGGGCGACCCGCGGCGCGCGTGCGGCGGCCTGATCGGCGGTGAGGCCACCGGTGACCCCGACCATCGCCGCCACCTCCTGATCGAAGCCGGCGTCGGACGACGAGCCGGGCGCGGGTGGCGTCGCCGGCGCGCTGCCGGTGACCTGGGCGAACGCGGGCCCGGCCAGGCCGGTCAGCGACGCTGCGACGATTGCTGAGACCGCGATCCGCATGGAGTGGGCGCAGAGCATGGGCCGTGCCACTCCGATGCCAGCACCCACGCGGATTCGCGCCTGCGCAACGGATCCCTGTCGGGTTTCCGTACAACCGACAACCCGACCAGCCCACACCGTCGGTCGTCCGTACATCGGCGCCCCGTCACCTGTCCACCCGGTCAGGCCGGGCCTGGTCGGCAGCGGCCCCGACGGTGCCCACCAGCGGTAGACTGGGCGGCGATGCACGACGATGGGGCGGACCCGGCGGGTGGCACGGCGGTCGCAGAGGCGGTGACCATGCCCGGTGAGAGCACACGCGCGCTCTGGCGAGGCCGGCGCAACCAGTACATGCTCGACCGGGCCTCCGGCCACCACAAGTGGCTCGCGATCTGGAGCGTGGTCACGTTCGGCACCGCCTACGTGCTGCTCGTGCTGGGCGGAGTGTCGGCCTGGCGGGTCGGGGTGATGGTCGGCGCCCAGATCGTGCTGGTCGCGCTCCAGGGCGCGATCATCGCCACCGTCCGCCTCGGCCAGGTCGAGTCGGCCTTCGTCCGCATCGCCGGGGTGTCGCAGCTGTTCGTGATCACCTGCACCACCCTGACCGGTGGTTTGACCAGCCCGTTCGGGCCCCTGCTCGCCGTCAGCGCCGCCGTGCCGCTGGTGTTCTTCGGGCCGCACCCGGTCGCGCGCCGGCTCATGGTCCTCATGCTGGCGATGGCCGCCGTGGTGGCCCTGCTGCCCACCTCGATCACCGGGCCAGGAGTGCCCGCGCCGTATCATCACGGCGTGGTCCTGGTGTCGCTGGTGTGGAGCCTGGTCGCCTTCCACACGCTGATCGAGCGGATCGCCGCCGCCGCCGCCGCCGCCGCCCACGAGGTCGACGTGGTGTCCGAGGCCCGCATCGTCGACGCCGAGGCGCAGCAGCGCCGGCTGCGGGCGGTGTCGAGCCGGGTCGCCCACGAGCTCAAGAACCCGCTGGCCTCGATCAAGGGCCTGGTCCAGCTGGTGCAGTCCGGGCCCGGCAGCGAGCGCAGCGGCGAGCGGCTCGGCGTGGCCTTGTCGGAGATCGAGCGGGTCGAGCGCATCCTGCGCGAGTACCTGTCGTTCGCCCGCCCGCTCGACGACCTGGCGCTGACCGCGGCCGACCTGGCCGAGGTCGCGCGCGACGCGGCGGCCACGGTGGCCGGGCGCGCGGCCGGGGCCGAGGTCGAGCTCGCGCTCGAGCTGGAGGCGGTCGCGCTGCGCGGCGATCCACGCCGGCTGCACGAGGCGGTGGTCAACCTGCTGGCCAACGCGATCGAGGCCACGCCGCCGGGCGGGACGATCACCCTGCGCAGCCGGCGCGACGGCGCGATCGGCGAGCTGACCGTACACGACACCGGCCGCGGCATGAGCGGCGACCACCTGGCCCGGCTCGGCACCGCGTTCTTCACCACCCGCGCCGATGGGACCGGCCTCGGGGTGGTGCTGGCCCAGGGCGTGGTCGCCCAGCACGGCGGCGCCCTGAGCTACCACAGCGCCGTCGGCGCCGGCACGCGCGCCACCCTGCGCCTCCCGCTCGCGCCGGCCCGCCCGGCCGGTGAGCCCGACCCCGCTCGCGCTTCGGCCGAGCCCGCCGACGCCAGCCTGGCGGCCGCGCCGCCACCCGCGGCCGAGCGCGCCCCGTGTGGCCTGAGCCTGGCCGGGGACGCGACCAGCGCCGGCCCGTTCCTCGAGCGAGTCGCCACGCCGTGAGCCAGGTCCTCCTGGTCGACGACGATCCGGGCGTGCTCTTCACCCTGGCCGAGCTCCTGACCGAGCGTGGCCACGCGGTGACGACCGCCACCAGCGCGACCCAGGCCCTGACCCTGCTCGACGACGTCGACGCCGTGTTGACCGATCTGTCGATGCCGGGCATGACCGGGCTCGAGCTGGTCAGCGCGGTGCGCGGGCGTGACCCCAACCTGCCGGTCGTCCTGCTGACCGCACACGGGTCGGAGCGGGTCGCGGTCGCCGCCATCAAGAGCGGGGCGTTCGACTACCTGACCAAGCCGTTCGACATCGACGAGGTCGCGGTCGCGATCGAGCGGGCCCTGGCGCACCGGCGCCTGGTCAGCGACAACCGCCGCCTGACCGCCGAGCAGGCGCTCGGGCACCGCGTCGTCGCCACCAGCGCGGCCATGCGGCGGCTGCTGACCGCGGTCGAGCGGGTCGCCGGCCGCGATGTCACCGTGCTGGTGCGGGGCGAGACCGGCACCGGCAAGGAGCTGGTCGGCCAGCTGCTGCACACGCTGTCACCACGCGCGCGCGGGCCCCTGGTCCGCTTCAACTGCGCCGCCATCCCGCCCGAGCTGGCCGAGAGCGAGCTGTTCGGGCACGCCAAGGGCGCGTTCACCGGGGCCACCGCGGCCCACCCCGGCTTCTTCGCCGCCGCCGACGGGGGCACGCTCATCCTCGACGAAGTGGGAGAGCTGCCGCTGCCGCTCCAGGCCAAGCTGCTGCGGGCCCTGCAGGAGGGCGAGATCCAGCCGGTCGGCTCCGGCAAGGTGGTGCGGGTCGACGTCCGGCTCATCGCCGCCACCAACCGCGATCTGCTGGCCGAGCAGCGGGCCGGTCGCTTCCGCGAGGACCTGTACTACCGGCTGGCCGTGGTCGAGCTGATCGTGCCGCCGCTGCGCGACCGCAAGGACGACATCCCGGCGCTGGCGCGCGAGTTCGCGGCCCGGTACGGGCGCCGCTTCGGCCTCGGGCCGCTGGAGCTGGCCGACGACCTGCTGGCGGCGCTGGTCGCGCCCGACTGGCCCGGCAACGTGCGTGAGCTCGAGAACACCATCGCCCGCCTGGCCGTGCTGTCGACCGGCGCCGCCCTGCGCGCGGTCGACCTCGAGCCGCTCACCGGCGCCGGCGGACCGCCGCTGGCGGCGACGGGCGTGGGCGACGCCGGCGCCGACCCGAACCTGGCCGACGATCCAGACCTCGCCTCCCCGCTCGCGCCCGGCGACGCGCCGTCGCTGCGCGAGCAGGTCGAGGCGTTCGAGCGGGGCCTCCTGCTCGAGGCCCTGGCCGCCGCCGGCGGCAACCAATCGCTGGCGGCGCGCCGCCTCGGCATCGGCCGGGTCACGCTCATCGACAAGATGAAGAAGTACGGGCTCGGGGCCAAGCGGTAGCGCGCCGCGCCGGCGGCGCGTCGGCCCCGATCGCGCCGGCCGGTGTTACCCTGCGCCGGCCATGACCGACCGCATCGTCCACGTCGTCAACGGAAGCGTGACCGAGCAGCTGCTGGCCGAGACCGAGCTGCCCGGTGACCTGGTGGTGTGGGCCGACGCGCTCGACGTCGGCCCGCTGGTGGTCGGCGACGCCGCCGCCCTGCGTGCGGTGCGGGCCCCGTTCTGGGCCGGGCGCGGCCGCGGCGAGGCCGGCGCCATCGCCGCGGCGATGACCCGGGCCGACGACGCGGTCGAGGCGGCGCTGGCCGACGCGACCGAGGTGGTGTTCTGGTACGAGCACGACCTGTTCGACCAGCTGGCCCTGGTCGCGCTGCTGGCCCGCGTCGCCGGCGGGCGCCGGCGTGACGGCCTGGCCCTGGTGTCGATCGACCGCCACCCCGACGTGCCCGACTTCCGCGGCTTCGGCCAGCTCGCGCCGCACCAGCTGGCCGCGCTGTGGCCGCGCCGCGTGCCCATCGCCCGCGATGCCCTCGACGAGGCGGCGGCGGCCTGGGTGGCGGTGACCGCGGCCGACCCGCGCGCGTGCTGGTTCGTCGGCAAGCGGGCCAAGGCCCTGCCCTTCCTCGGCGGCGCGCTCGAGCGGTACCTCGAGGAGCTGCCCGACCTGGCGACCGGGCTGAGCCGGACCGAGCGCCAGCTGCTCGGTTCGGTCGGGCGCGGCACCCGCGCCATCAGCGCGCTCGAGCCCGAGCTGCGGCAGGCCGACCCTCGCTACCCCATCACCGACGAGCACCTGGCGGTGCTGCTGGGCGAGCTGACCACGATCGGCCTCCTCGCCGGCGCCTCGCCCGAGCTCACGCTCAGCGCGCTCGGCCGCGAGGTGCTGGCCGGCGCGGTCGACCGCGTGGCCAAGCTCGGCATCACCCGTGCCCACGGCGGCATCGAGCTGCGCGGGCACGGCCCGGTCTGGCGCTGGGACAGCCACGACCGCCGCGCCGTGCTGCGGTAGGGCGGGCGGACGAAGCCTACTTGGTCAACTTGGCCAGCTCGGCGCAGCCCCGGTCCGAGCCCTCCTTACACGCCTTGTCGAAGAACTGGGTCGCCAGCTTGCTCGACTTGGTCAGGCCGCCCTGGCCGCGCAGGTAGAGCAGGCCGAGCTGGGTGCAGCCCTCGAACTCGCCGCCGCCGTAGCAGGCGCGGCGGAACGCGTACTGCGCGTCGCCGGCCAGCTTCTTGTCCTCGAGCTTGAGCGCGCCGAGATCGAAGCAGCCGGCCCCATCACCGGCGGCGCACGCCTGCTCGAGCGGCGCCAGGCGGGCCTTGCCCGAGGCGAGCTGCGCCTGCACCCGGCAGCCGAGGGTGACGCCGGCCGCACACGCCCGGGTCGCCAGGGCCAGGTCGCGGGTCAGGACGGCCGCGCTCGCGCACGAGGCGGCGTCGCCGCCATCACACTGGGCCCGGCACGCGGCGGCGTCGGAGCCGTCGCACTGGTGCGGGCGGTCGGGTCGAACGCAGGCGCCGTCCGACGGGACGAAGCCGGGGGCACATCCCACCACCACGCGCTCGGGCTGGGCCGGGGCAGCGGCGCCGACCGGCTCGAGCTCGATCCGGACGATCGCCCCGCACTGGGCGGGTGGCTGCTTGGCATCCGGCGTCGAGGTCGCGCAGGCGGTGAGGTCCCCGTCCTGCGACTGGATCTGGGTCGCGCTCGTGGAGCCGGCGCTGGCGCCCCGGCCCAGGATCGACGCGCTCGCCCCGAGCTCGGCCTTGCTACCGGTGGCGACCGCGAACGCGCCGATCGTCGCGGCCCGCACGAAGTGGGTGGCCTGGGCACACTCGCCGGTCAGCTCGTCGCGCCGGGCCACCTTCTTGGCCGACGAGCGCTTGCCGATCATGCTCATCTGCGCGACCAGCGCGGTCTCGCGCCCGAACGAGCCGCCGAGGTCGGTCAACCACGACAACCCGGACACCGGCAGGTTGGCGGCGACCTCGTCGCTGGTCGCCAGCTCGATCTTCTTGTCGCGTCGGGTCGTGCCGATGTACGCGTACGAGCCGGGCAGCGCGCAGGTCGGGACCAGCTGCGCGCTGGTGCAGTCGTAGGCCAGCAGCGCCAGCCCCTCCTTCATCGCCACCTCGAGGTCCCCCCGTGCCTCCGGCGCCCAGTCGACCACCATGAGGTCGGCCCGTGCCGGCGTGGGGCACGGCGCGAGCGCCGACGCCTTCCCGCCGGCCGCGGCGCCGACGGTCGGGGGCGCCTGCTGCAGCGAGGCGGCCGGGCCGGACGCCTTCGGGCACGCCGACAGGAGCAGGAGCGAGAGCGCGAGCGGTGGACGGGCCATACCCTGTTGGTATCCCGCCTCCGTCCCCGGCATCCAGCCCGCCGGACGCCGGCGTGACGTCGATCAGCGCGACCGCGCCGCCGAAGCGGGCGGGCCGGGCCAGGCCGCCCCCGCCGGCGCCGTCAGCGCTCGCTCGGCGCAGGCCAGCAGCTCGCGCCCGATCAGCTCGGCCGCCGCCACGTCGCGGACCCGGCGCACCCGCAGGCTGGCCAGCACCGCGTCGACGCAGCGGGCGTCGGTGCAGGCGCACATCTGGTCCCGGCCGCGCCGGAGCTCGCGCAGGCCACGTTCGTCACAGCCGGCGCCGAGCGCCACCACCCCCAGCAGCGACCACCACACCCTCGGCCAGCGCCGGTCGCCGCGTCGCCGCGTCAGATCGACTCGCAGAACTCGATCCGCCGCGGCACCTTGTACGGCGCCAGGTTGCGCGCGCAGTGATCGATGATCTCCTCGGCGCCGCACTTGCTCTTGGTCACCACCCGCGCCACCACCATCGCCCCGGTCATCGGGTCGGTCACGATGAGGGCCTGGGCCGCCTTGATCTTGGGGAACGCCTCGAGGCAGCCCTCGACCTCGCCCAGCGCGACCCGCTTGCCGTCGACCTTGACCACGTCGTCCTCGCGCCCGGTCAGGGCCAGGCGCCCGCTCTTGTCGAGCTTGCCGAGGTCACCCGTGCGCAGCCAGCCCTGCTTGTCGGTCGCGCCGATGCCGACCATGCCCGAGGCCCGGGCGTGGAGGAGAGGGGCCTCGTTGTCGAACGGGCCGAGCGAGCGCGGGGTCAGGGTCTTGCCACGGACCCAGATGAGGCCTTCCTTGCTCGCCGCCACCTTGCCGTCGGAGCCGGTGATGCGGACCTCGACGCCGTCGACGACCTTGCCGACGGTGGTCGGGATCTTGCCGGTGTCGTCGAGCGCGATGATGCCGGCCTCGGTCGAGTGGTAGCAGGACATCAGGCGCACGCCGTACTTGGCGGCGAACTCGTCGGCGACGGTCTGGTCGAGGCGCGAGCCCGCGGCCAGGTAGCGCGCGCCCTTGAGCCCCAGCTCCTTGGCCGTCGGCAGCTTGCACAGCTCGGCGTACATCGGTGGGGTGCCCGGCAGGACCTCGATCTCGTGCTCACGCACCAGCTTGCCGACGCGGCGAGCCGAGATCTCCTCCTCGAGGTACATCGTGGCGCCGAGCTTGAGCGTCGGCAGCAGGCCGAGGTCCCAACCGTAGGCGTGGAACAGCGGGACGGCGACGAGGATCTTGCTCTTCTCGGTCAGGCCGAGGGCGGAGATGGCGATGTCGGTCGCGGCGATCGTGTTCTTGTCGCTGCGCACCACGCCCTTGGGATCGCCCAGGGAGTCGGCGGTGAACAGGATGGCCAGCGGCGGCACCTCGAGCTTGGGCGTCGACCGCTTGTACACGCTGCAGGTCAGGAGCGTGCCCTGCAGCCGGCGCCGGACCTCGGCGCTGTCGGCCGACGGCACCAGCGGCAGCGCCGGCATGGCCGCAGCGATGGGCCCGGTCGGGCGGGCCGAGCGCGGGCGCGAGCTGGGCGGCGGCGGCGCCAGCGTGGTGCCGCTGGCGGTGATGCTGCCCTCGGACCCGCGTGGGCGGGTGACCAGGGCCCGCAGCGGCGCGGCCGAGACCATGAGCTCGAGCTCGCGGCTGCCGGTGGTGGGGTCGATCGGGACGATGGCCGCGTCGAGCTTGGACAGCGCCAGCGCCAGGATCACGAAGTCGGGCACGTTGCCGAGCATCAGCCCGACCCACGCCCCGTCCTTGATGCCCATGCTCTTGAGCTCTTGCGCCCGGCGATCGACCCGGTGCAGCAGGCCACGCCAGGACAGGTAGTTGTCGCGATAGACGACCGCCTTGTTGTTTCCCTGGACCTTCGCGGCCTTCTTGAGCCAGTCGTAGAGGAGGGTCATGGCGATCGGGCGCGGCCCACAGAGCGGCGGCCGGCGGACTGTAGCAGCCTGGTCTGGGGGGCTCAAGGGAACCACCCGCCAATGGGCACCCGGCGGCGACGGGCACGCGGCGCGGGGGGCGCACCCTGGCTGGCCTGCATCCCAGGCTTGATCGGGGCGCCGCCGTCGGCTACGAGCAGGCATGGTCCTGCCTGCTTCGGCCCGTCCGCCCCACCCTCGCGGGCCGATCGAGGTCGACGCCGCGGCGGCCCCGGTCGACGACGCCGAGCCGGCCGAGGACCAGGCGGCCGCGCCGCTGGCCGGACGCGAGGTCGATGGCGAGCTCGTGGTGCTGCGCCGCCGCCTCGACGACCACGCGGTGATGGCGCGCCGGACCCAGCAGGCGCTGACCCAGCTGGCCGACTCGATCGGCGCGCTGGTCGCGCTCGGGCGCAAGCGCGAGCGCTGGCTCAACCTCAACTCGTTCGTGGCCTACGTGCTCTTCACCGTGCTGATCGGCGGGGGCCTGTTCGCGCTGTACCGGACGCGCGCCGCCGAGCTGAGCGCGGAGCGGGCCGCGGTGCGCGACGAGCAACGCCAGCTCGAGGCGGTCGCCGGGGAGCAGCGCGAGCGCGACGCCGCCCGCCAGGCCGCGGCCGGGGCCGACGCGGCCCGCGCCGAGGAGGCCGCCGCGGCCGCCGCCCAGGCCGACCTGCTGCTGCGCCTGTATCGGCTGGCGGCGACCGACCCGGCGGCGCTGGCCCGCGAGCTGGCCGGCCTCGGCCCGAGCGCCATCCCGACGACCGACTACGCCCTGTTGACCGCGGCCGCGGGCGTGCCCGGCCCACCCCGGCGCGTGCCCAACCGGGCGGCGGTGCCTGCACGTCGCCGGGCGCCGCCCCACGGCGCCGCGCCGGCCATGGCCACGGTCCCGACGCCGGCACCGGCCGACGGCGCCGCCCCGTGAGCGCGCTGGTCGCGCCCCCGGCCACGCCGTTCCTCGCCACCGTCCACGAGCTCGACGACGCCACCCTGGCCCGGATGCGCGGGCGGTCGTGGCGGCCCGATCCGCGCTGCCCGGCCCCGGCGGCCCTGCGCCGGATCGAGGCGCGCCACGCCGACTTCGCCGGCCGCGCGACCATCGGCGAGCTGGTGGTCGCGGCCGAGGTGGCGGCGGCCACCGTGGCCCTGCTGGCGCGGCTGTACGCCATCGGCTTCCCCATCCGCCGGCTCCACCTCATCGACGACCACGACGGCGACGACGACGCCTCGATGGCCGCCGACAACAGCTCGGCGTTCAACTTCCGCACCGTGGCCGGGACCGAGCTGCTGTCGCAGCACGCCTTCGGCCGGGCCCTCGATCTCAACCCGGTCGAGAACCCGTGGATCACCAGCCGCGGCCTGGCGCCCGCGGCCGGCGAGGCCTACCGCGATCGGACCAGGGTCCGCCCTGGCATGATCGTCCGCCCCGGGCCGGTGACGGCGATCCTCGACGAGCTCGGCTGGGAGTGGGGCGGCGACTGGAGACACGCGCGCGACTACCACCACGTGGTGGCGCCTGCGCGGTAAGGGCCCGCGAAGGAGCAAGGCGATCGGAGCTCGCGAACGAGGCGCCCCGCGGGCAGGCGCGACGAGGGAGCATACCCGGCCCGGCGATACGTGACCGAGGAGCAACGCAGCCCCCGGGGATGGATCGTTCGCGAGAACGATTGAGTTGCCCCTTCGCGGGCCCTAACCTGCAGCCGCCATGCCGCAGCTCATCGAGTTTCCTCCCTTCAGCGCCGACCTGCGCGCAGGCCTCAACGCGCTGGTCCGGGTGTGCAAGGAGACCCCGGCCGCCGGCGAGTCGTTCCGCGAGTTCCGGGCCCGCCTGCGCACCGCCCGCCTGTGGGACAAGGACCGGCCGCTCGCCACCCTGCGCTTCCTCGCCGTCGGCGGCGACCCGGTCAAGCCGTCACCGTTCATGACCGCGCTCGCCGCGACCAGCAGCGACGACGCGATCAGCACAGTCGTGCTCGATCGCCTGTGGTCGTGCAACCCGCTGCTGGCCAAGGCGGTGCTCGACCTGCTGGGCGAGCGCGCGTACGGCAAGGACGAGCTGTACAAGTTCCTCGGCTCGTCGGCGTACCGCGGCCTGGTGCCGTCGCGCCCGGCGCTCGAGGCGTGGCTGCAGATCGCGGTGGCGACCGGGCTGGTCAAGACGGTCGGCATCGCGATCACCTTGGCCAGCCGGGCCGAGCCGCTGGTGGCGCGCGCGGCCGAGCTCGACGTCGACGACTTCCTCGCCACCGACAAGCCCGAACCGGAGCCGACGCTGCCGACCAGCGACGACGACGCCGCGTCCGGAGCCGACGCGAGCCCGACGCCGGTCGCCGCCGAGCCGAGCATCCCGGCCACCGCGGCGCCGCCGAGCGGCGCCCTGCTGCCGAGCGGCCTGCGCCACCTGCGGGCCGACGCCCTGACCAGCCCGCGCGGGCTGGGCCGCGGCGTGCCGCTGGCGCGCTTCTCGTCCGGCTTCACGCCCGAGGTGCTCGACGACACCCGCGACCGCATCGCCGCCTGGACCCTGGGGTCGCGCCTGCCCAGCGGCGGCTACCACCCCGACGACTTCGCGCTCGACGCCGAGGCCTGGGTCGAGGGCGCCGACGAGGTCGTGTACCGCATCGCCGTCGCCGCCGCCCTGGCCTTCCGGCTCGACGCCGACCGGGCCGGGGTCATCCGCGCCTTCCTCGCCCTCGACAAGGCCGGCGTGCTGTCGGACCTCTATCACGGCACCGTGCCCGACGCCCTGCCGGCGCAGGTCGACGCGCGCGCGCTCATGCTGGCCTCGCTGGCGGCGCGCCGCTGCGCCGAGGCGCCCGACCTGGCCAGCCAGCTCGACGGCGGTTCGGCGGCGGCGGCGTTCGCGGCGCTCGACGGCGCGCTCGGTCGCGGCCTGTTCCGGGCCGAGCTGGTGTGGATGCTCGACCTGCTCGGCCAGCTCGGCGTCATCCGGCCGCCCGACCTGCGCGACTACACGATCACGCCGTACCGGATCGTGCGCGACACGCTGTTCCGCCTCGGCTTCCTCGCCAGCCCGTACGCCGCCGACGGCGCGACCCTGGTCGCCGCCACCCGCGCCGCCCGCGCCGCGGTGGGCGAGAGTGGCCACGCCGACACCCTGGCGGCGTTCGCCATCGCCGCCGGCTGTGCCTACGATTGCGCGCACCGCAAGACCTGCGAGTTCGCCTGCCGCGAGCGCCTCGAGTAGGCCCGCGGATCCGCCGGCGGCCAGGCCGCGGCCGACCTGCTATCCTGGTGGGGTGATCCCCGCCGTCATCGTCGCCGCGCTCACCGCCTGGTACCTCGGCCTGCGCGCGGGCGCCATCGCTGGCGTGGCCACCCTGGTCGCGGTCGTCGTCGCCGGCGTGGTGCCCGGCGCGATGATCACCGTGTACGGCCTGATCCTGGGCTGGTGCGCGCTGCTGTACTTCTTCGGCCAGCGCCTCGCCCCGCTGCTGGGCGGCAAGCAGCCACGCCGGGTGGCCGCGGTCGCCTCGGTCGGCCGGGTCAGCCAGTGGGTCCGCGACCAGCTGCGTCGGGTCGGCGGCGCCTAGCTGGATGCTGAAGCGGCATCCTGCTAGTCATTTCTGATCTCGCAGCCTGCTGAAAACACGGAGCCCGTCCCATCGGCTGGCGGGGGGTGTTGGTGCTTCCAGACTCCACCTGGAGGGGCCAGCCCCGGGAGACAGTCGTCCCCAGGGAGCGGCGCCACGTGATTTCGGCCGCTTACGCGGTGCGATCTTCTACCGCACCCTCGGCACGAAACCCGCACCTGGCCCGGGTATGCGCTCCATCTGCCTCGCGCCCCTGCTGCTGTTGGCCGCCTGCACCGTCGGTTCGATCGAGGATGGCGGCGGCGG
>JAGPCO010000227.1 GCA_018058095.1 Kofleriaceae bacterium | reverse complement strand
GTCATCGAGGCGATGGGCATGCTGCCGAACATCCGCAACCGCTGGTACGACCTGCACCGGCAGCAGATCCAGTCCCAGGCCCAGGCCAACGACCTGGCCGTCGTGCTCAACGGCGCCACCAAGTTCGTGCGCATCGCGCTGCAGTCGCTGATGCTCGGTTTCGGTGCCCTGCTCGTGCTCGACGGCAACCTGACCCCCGGCATGATGATCGCCGCGTCGATCCTGGCCGGCCGCGCGATGGCACCGGTCGAGCTGCTGGTGGCCAACTGGAAGCAGATCGTCACCGGCCGCCAGGCCCACGCCCGCCTTCGCGAGCTGCTCGAAGTCCACCCGCCACGCCGCGAGAGCATGAGTCTGCCGGCACCGCGCGGCCACCTCAAAGTCGAGTCGGCCTCCACTGTGGCTCCCGGCACGCGGCGCCTGATCCTGAAGAACCTGTCCTTTTCGATTTCGCCCGGCGAGGTGGTGGCGGTCATCGGCCCGAGCGCATCGGGCAAGTCCACGCTCGCCCGGCTGCTGGTCGGCGTGTGGCCGGCGGTCACCGGCAGCGTGCGGCTCGACGGTGCGTCGGTATACGACTGGGACAAGGCCGAACTCGGCCCCCACCTCGGCTACATGCCGCAGGACATCGAACTGTTCGACGGCACGGTGGCCGAAAATATTGCCCGCTTCGGCGAGGTCGATGCCGAGAGGGTGGTCGAGGCCGCGCGCCGCGCCGACATGCACGAGCAGATCCTGCGCCTGCCGATGGGCTACGACACGCCGCTCGGCACCGACGGCAGCAACCTCTCCGGCGGCCAGCGCCAGCGCATCGGCCTGGCGCGCGCCTTGTACGGCGACCCGTCGTTCATCGTGCTCGACGAGCCGAACTCGAACCTCGACGAGACCGGCCAGAAGGCGCTGCTCGACGCCGTCGGGGCGTTGAAGGCGGCCGGCAAGACGGTGGTGCTGATCACCCACCGCATGTCGACGCTCGCCGCCGTCGACAAGATTCTCATGCTCGCCGACGGCGCGCTGACTGCCTACGGGCCGCGCGAGCAAGTCTTCAAGGCGATGCAGGAAAAGGCCGGTGGCGCCCCCGCGGCCCGTCGACCGCCCGCACCGCCGGCCGCCGCGCCCCCGGCCTTGCCTCCCGGCGCGACCGTCGCGAAGCCCGGCATGGCCGCGGGCGCCTGAAGCGCCGCCGGCATCCCCCAACGACTCCAGGCCTTCGGGCCACGACCCATGTCCGAGACTCCCGCTCCACCCAGCCCCGCCGCGCGCCCGCGCGGCGGCGCCAACGGCAGCATCGACCTGAACGACGCCCGGCCCCGCCGCTGGGGCTGGATTCTGGTGGTCGCCGGCTTCGGCGGCTTCATGGCCTGGGCGGCGACGGCCCCGCTCGACGCTGGCGTGCCGTCGCCGGGCACCGTGGTCGTGGCCGACAACCGCAAGTCGGTGCAGCCGCTGGTCGGCGGCAAGATCGTCGAACTGGCGGTGCGCGACGGCGACACGGTCAAGGCCGGCCAGGTGCTGGTCCGCTTCGACGGCACCCAGGCCCGCTCGCAGTACGACGTGGCGCGCGGCCAGTGGTTCTCGACCGCGGCGGCGGAGGCGCGGCTGGTCGCCGAGCGCACCGGCCGGCCGCAGATCCTTTTTCCCGACGGCCTGCTGCAGGAAAAGGCCGATCCGCGTGCCGCCAACGCCATGGCGCTGCAGACGGAGCTGTTGGCCACGCGCCGGCGCTCGCTCGAGAGCGACCTGAACGTGCTGCGCGCAACCATCCTGGGTCTCGAGGCCCAGGCGCAGGGCATCGAGGAGTCCAGCCGCGCCCGCCGCGAGCAGGAGCGGCTGCTCAGGGAGGAGATCGAGCGCCAGCGTGGCCTCGTCGCCGACGGCTTCCTGGCCCGCAACCGGCTGTCCGAGCAGGAGCGGGCGCTGGCCGCCGTGTCGGGGGCGATCGCCGACGCCGCCGGCAATCTGGGCCGCACGCAGCAGCAGATCGCCGAGCTGCGCGCGCGGATGGTCGCGCGCGAGCAGGAGTTGCGCAAGGAGGTCGACTCGCAGCTCAGCGAAGTGCAGCGCGACGCCGCCGCGCTGACCAGCCAGCTGCAGGCGCTGCAATTCGAGCTGGTGAACAGGGAGGTCAGGTCCCCCGCCGACGGCATCGTGGTCGGGCTGACCGTGCACACGATCGGCGGCGTGGTGCCGGACGGCGCGCCGATGATGGAAGTGGTGCCTGTCGACCAGCCGCTGAAGATCGAGGCCCAGGTGGCACCGAACCTGATCGACAAGGTCAGGCCGGGGCTCGACGTCGACATCCTGTTCCCGGCCTTCAGCCAGGCCACCACGCCGCACATCCCAGGCCGCGTGCTCACGGTCTCGGCCGACGTGCTGGTCGAGCCCAAGCAGGGCATTTCCTACTTCAAGGCCATCGTCGAGGTCACGCCCGAGGGCATGAAGCAGCTGAGTCGTCACCAGATCCGCGCGGGCATGCCGGCCGAGGTCTTCGTCCGCACCGGCGAGCGGACCCTGCTGAGCTA
>JAGPCO010000011.1:91435-100653 GCA_018058095.1 Kofleriaceae bacterium | reverse complement strand
TCGACTGGATGCGCGGCACCACCAGCGTGTACTGGCGCGACCTGACCGCGCCCGGCGCGCCGTGGCCGACCACCACCGACCTGGGCGACGCCGCCGCGGCCGGCGTCCTCTTGGTCGGCGATCCGCAGACGCACCCACCCCGCCCGCGGCGCCGAGCGGCAACCCCGACGACGACACCGTGGCGACCGACACGCCGCCCACCGACGCGCCGCCGACCGGCAACGTCGATGCGGACCCGGCGGCGGCCGCTCCGCCCGGCCCGGTCGCGCTGGCCGCGCCCGCGCCGTCGACACCGACCTCGGCCTCGGCCACCCCGGCGCTGCGGCTCGAGCTGGAGCTGTTCGCCGAGGGCCGCCACGCCCGCCTCGACGGTCCCGATCTGACCGAGGCCCGCCTGACCCGGGCCGAGGCCGGCCTGACCGTGGCCATGACCCGTTCGGCCCACGCCGAGCTGCGGCTCGAGGCGATCCGCTCGGCCGCACCGATGGGCGCCATCGGCATCGACGGCGACTCGCTGGTGCTCCGGCTCAAGCGGGCCGGTGCCCAGCTCGACCACCACCTCGGGCCGGTCGCGCTCGCGGTCCGGGCCGGGCTGGTGGCCGATCCGTGGATCCTCGAGCGCGAGCGTGGTGGGATGCCGCGCGCGCTCGACGCCGACGTGGCCGAGGCCGAGCTGGGCTGGGACAGCTCGGACCTGGGCGCGGTCGCGACGCTGGCCTGGTCGCGCCTCGCGCTCGACCTGGCCATCGGCAACGGCGAGGGCCGGCGTTACCCCGAGCGCAACCGCGGCCAGACCGTGACCGTGGTGGCGCGGGCGACGGTGATCGACACCGTGGCCGGGGCGGCACCGGCGCAGGTCCGGCTGGCGGCGACGGTGCGCGACGGCTCGCTCGGCCCGGCCGCCGTGCGCGAGCGCCGGGTCGGCGCCGGCGTCGGCGCCAGCAGCCGCTGGGGCGACGCCGGGGCCACCGTGGTGCGGGCCTGGGGCCTCGACGGCCGCGGCGAGCCGACCGGGCTGGCCGTCGGCGCCTGGGCCGAGCTGCCGATCGCCGCCGGCGTGGTCGTCGCTGGCCATGGTCACCGGCTCACGCTCGACGACGACGGTGGCCACCGCGCGCTGTACGGCGCGGCGGTCGGGTACCGGGCCCCGACCCGACTCGGCGCGTTGCGCCTGTACCTGGCCCTGGCCCGGCGCAACGCGTCGGGCGCCGCCGCGCCCATCGCGGGCACGACCGCCGGCGACGCCACCTCGATCTCCTTCGTGCTCGCGACCACCGCGATCTACCAGCCGGAGTGAACCATGCGCCTTCCGACCTGCGCCCTCGTCGCCACCCTCGCCGCCACCACCGCCTGCAGCAACTCGGCCGCCCCGGCCCCCGACGCCAGCCGACCCGATGCGGCGCCACCCGACGCCGATCCACTCGCGCCCGACGCCGACGTCCCGCTGCCGCGCCTCGGCTTGCTGGTGGTCAACGAGGTCGGCGCCGGCGACACGCCGGACTGGATCGAGGTCGTCAACGCCGCGCTGTCACCGCTGGCGCTGGGCGACTACCTGTTCGTCGACGTCGCCGGCGACTTCGTCAAGGCGCGCCCGTTCCCGACGCTGACGCTGGCGCCGGGCCAGCGCCACGTCCAGGACATCTCCGACGAGCTGGTCGGGTTCAAGCTGGGCGGCGACGAGGCGGTCTACCTGTACCGCGCCACCGACCGCGCGCTGTCCGACTACGCCGACTGGGCCGAGGGCGACTCGCCGGCCGGTGGCTCGTGGGCGCGCCTGCCCGACACCAGCGGCGACTTCCAGTCCCAGACCACGTCGACCCGCGGCCAGCCCAACTAACACGCCGCCACCGCGGCGCCGCCATCTGGTGATCGCGCCGTGGCCGAGAAGCTACCGCCCGGCCGCCTCGCCTCCTCCGTGCTGACACCTGGCCAGGCCATGGTGACGTCAGCCAAGGAGGGCTCGATGAAGGACCAGCCGACCGCGCGCTACCACGTCCGCTCCCTCGACAGCCACGACTTCCCGGCGCTGCAGCAGCTCGAGGCCGACATCTTCGGCCACGACGGCGAGCCGCTGCTGTGCCCGTATTACCTGCGGCTGTGCACCGAGTTCTACGCCGACAGCTGCTTCCTCGCCAGCGCCGACGGCCGGGCCGCGGGCTACCTGCTGTCGTTCGTGCGCGACCGCGAGGCCTACTGCACGACGCTGGCGGTCCGGCCCGAGTTCCAGCGGACCCGGCTGACGGTGCAGCTGCTGGCTCGTTTCGTCCAGCTCATCGTCGACCGGGTCGACACCTGCTGGTTCACCGTCAAGGCCGACAACCACGCTGCGCGTGGCCTGCACGCCATGCTGGGTGCGTGTGACGCCGGGGTGGTGCACGACTTCTACGGCCCGGGCGATCAGCGCCTGGTCGCCCGCATCGACCGCGCCGGCCTCGACGCCAACCGGGCCCGCTACGAGCGCCTGGGCCTGTTGCCGCGCCCGCCGCGCCTGGTCGGCGCGGGCCGCCAGGAGGCGGCGTGACCGACCGCGCCGCGGCCCGCCTCCGCGCCGGCCTGCACACCGGCCGCACCGCCGCGCGTGGGGTGTACGCCTCGCTGGCCGAGCTCGGCCTGGCCCGCATGACCCCGCCGCGCGGCCACCACGACGCGGCGCTGCGCCTGGCCGCCTCGCTGCGCGCGGTCGGGGATGCCCACGGCCTGCGCGTGACCGTGCGCGGCGAGGTGCCGCGCGAGGTCACGCTGCTGGCCAGCAACCACGTCAGCTACCTCGACCCGCTGGTGATCCTGCCGGTGTGCCCGGCCATGCCCCTGGCCAAGGCCGAGGTCGCGCGCTGGCCGCTCATCGGCCCGATCGGCCGGGCCCTCGGCGTCACCTTCGTCGACCGCGACGACCCGGCCAGCCGCATCCGCGCGCTGCGCCGCCTCCACGCCACGCTTTCGGCAGGAACCTCGGTGCTCAACTTCCCGGAAGGCACGACCACCCCCGGCGACTCGCTTCGGCCATTCTGGCGTGGCGGGTTCGGCGTGGTGGCCCGGCTCGGTCTCCCGGTGACACCGCTGGCCATCCGCTACCTCGATCCCGCGATGGCGTGGACCGGGGGGCAGACGTTCCTGCCGCACTATCTCCGCATGGCCAGCCGGCCGCGGGTCGACGTCGAGCTCGCGTTCGGGCCGGCGCTGTACCCGCGCGCCGGCGAACCGGCCGAGCGCCTGGCCGCGCGCGCCCGCGCCGCGGTCGGTCGCCTGCTGGCCGAGGGTCGCCCGCTCGTCTCGACCAGCGCCGTCGTCCACCCCGGGAGCTCCCATGCAGCAGTCCGCGTTCGAGTACCTCCGCCACGGCCAGACTCCCTTCTTCCGGCTGCCTAGCTGGTCGCCGCACCAGGCCGGCGCCGACGCCGCCGACGTGCCCGACGTCGCCGTGATCGGCGTGCCGCACGACGGCGGCACCACCTACCAGCCCGGCGCGCGCTTCGCGCCGTACCACCTGCGCCGGACCTCGGCGCTGGTGCAGGGCTTCCACCCCGGCTACGGGTTCGACGTGTTCGATCGCCTGCGCTGCGTCGACGGCGGCAACGTGGCGTTCCCGCCGTTCGACCGCGACGAGATGCGCGGCTCGGTCGAGGCCGAGGCCGCGCTGGTGGCGCGGGCCGGCGTCACCCCGCTGGTGGTCGGCGGTGATCACTCGGTGACCCTGCCGATCCTGCGCGCGCTGGTGGCCCACCACGGTCCGCTGGCGGTGGTCCACGTCGACGCCCACCTCGACCTGAGCGGGCCCGAGGTGTGGGGTGACGCGTTCCACCACGGCACCGTCATGCGCCACGCCGTGGCCGAGGGCCTGGTCGCGCCGGGCCACCTGTACCAGGTCGGCATGCGCGGCCCGCGCGGCGGCGCCGACGATGACGCGCTCGCCCGTGACCACGGCGGCCACCTGTATGACCTCGACGACGTGGTCGGGCGCGGCCCGCGCCGGGTCGCGGCCGAGGTGCGCGAGCGCATCGGCCCGCGCCTGACCTACGTCAGCGTCGACGTCGACGCCATCGACCCGGCCTACGCGCCCGGCACCGGCACGCCCGTCCCGGGCGGCTTGACCAGCCGCGAGGTGCTCGCGCTCCTGCGTGGCCTGGCCGGCGTCCGCGTCGCCGGCGCCGACGTGGTCGAGATCTGCCCGGCGCTCGACCACGCCGACCTGACCTGCCACCTCGGCGCGCACCTCCTGTGGGAGCTGCTCGCGCTGCGTGCGGTCGCCGGCCCGGCCTGAGCGGCCGAGCCGGTCCACGCCGGCTCAGGCACCAACGTACTCGTTGTTCGGGTTGTTGCCGTTGCCGTTGACGCCGCTGCCCTCCGGGTTCCCGCCGCCGTAGCCGCCGGTGTAGACCTCGGGGTCGCCGAAGGCCCAGCTCGAGCCGGTCCAGTACCAGCGGTCTTCACCGCCGCCGGTGACGACGGCCAGGGCGCGGCCCGACAGCACCGCCGGCGCGCGGGTGGTGGTGGTGGTGGTGGAGAGAGACGAGGAGCGCTTGGTGTTGATGTTCTTCATGCTCGAACACCAGTGCACGGTCAGGGCCAGCGCCAAGGTCCCGATCCCACGTCCGAAGCGGCCTCGAGTCCGGTGGGTGCAGGCCCCGATCGAGTGAGGGTCACCCACCCGAAAACGTCAATGATGTCGCGATGATGTCCTCCTGATGTCGGGCGTCACGCTCAGTCGCCTTCGCTCACGCCGCTACCGCCGGGCGGATCGAAGCCGTCGTCGTTCCCGCCGCCGCGGAACATGAACCACACGACCGCCACCAGCAGCCCGAGCGCGACCGCGATCCCAGCGTAGTGCACCGCCGGCCGTTACTGGATCTCGACCGGCGCGCAGGTCGAGACGCCAGCGCCGACGATGATGTACGGCAGGTTCTGCAGCACGGTCTGGGCCGCACCCGTCATGCGGTCGATCGTACGTACGGTCGAGTTGCTGGTGAGGCCGTCGGTGGTGGTCACGAAGATGTAGAACTTGCCGCCCCACTGCGCGAAGGCCCAGGCCTGGACGTTGCCGCCGAGGCCACCGGGGATCTGCTGCTCGGCGCCGACCGGAGCGCCGCTGGTCTTGTCGATCTGCTGCACGAACGCGCGGCTCAGGCCGGGGAAGAACCCGAACAGCTCGCCGTTGCCGGTGCCGGTCAGCTCCGGCGACAGCTCGGACACCGCGGTGATGTTGCCCAGCATGGCCAGCCCATAGCTGGCCGGGTCGACGCTGCCGAGGCGACCTCCACCGGCGGTGGCGTCGGGGTTGCCGCCGCCGATGAACAGGTGCTCGGCGTCGCTGCCGGCGGCGTCGCTGACGAAGCCCATGCCGAACAGCAGCATGTTGGCCTGGCGCGCCAGGTACCCGGTCGGCTGGCACGACGCGTCCTGGGTCGAGACCTTGAAGACCTCGCCGCTGGTGTACAGGACCCAGGCGCTGCCGGTCCGATCGACCGACATCGAGAACGGGGTCGGGGGACCACCGGCGCCGACCCAGCCGGGCACGTCGCCCATGGTGGTCTGGCACGACAGCTGGCCGATCAGCGTGAACGGGTCGACCGCGGTCCCGAGGTTGCGCGGGTTGAAGCTGAGCAGGCGATAGGTCTCGTCGACGACGTAGATGAGGTCGACGCCGTCGGCGGTGCACGACCGGCTGCACGCGCCGCCGACACACGCCTCGCCGCCGCCACACGTGGTCTGGACCGCGCCGTACGTCCCGTCGGCATTGCAGGTGACGACGTCCTGGCCATCGCAGGCCAGGCCGTTGGCTGGATCACACTCGGCGCAGGCGGCGTCGCCGCTGCGGATCACGCACACGCCCGAGCACGCCTCGACCGAGACGAAGCGACCGTCCTGGCACTCCTGCACCGCGTTCTCGAGGCAACGCGTCTCGTCGCCGCTGCACGGATCGTTCGGCCCGGCGTCGCCGTCCCCGCGCACGTCGGGACCACAACCAGCCAGGGACAGGGACGCGAGCAGCGCGGCAGCGACGAGGTGCTTCATGACGGGAGCCTCCGACGACCTTGTTACCGCAGCGAGCGGGCGGCCGAGAAGCCCGATCCGTCACAGCCGGTGACCGACCCGCCGCGCCACCGCAGCAGCCAGGCCGGGATGTAGGCGTGTCACCTACCCGGGGTCGGTCATGGCCAGCGTGCGGATCGCGAAGCGGAGGAAGTCCCGCTCGGTGATGATGCCGACCAGCACGCCGGTGTCGTCGACGACGGGCAGGCACCCGAAGCGGTGATCGAGCAGGGTCTGGCCGGCGATCGAGGCCCGGGTGTCGGGATGGACCCGCCACACGTCGATGGTCATGAGGTCCTTGACCTGGACGTCGGCCTGGCGCGCCTGCCGCTGCTCCGGCGTCAGGCCGATCAGGTTGCTGATCTGGGCTCGCAGCAGGTCGCGGTGGCTGACCAGGCCGACCAGGCGCTGCTCCTCGTCGATGACCGGCAGGTGGCGAAACCGCTTGAGGTGCATCACGTCGTCGGCCAGCGGCAGGGTCTGCTCGGCGAAGAACGTGACCACCGGCGTGGTCATGATGTGACGGACCAGGACCGGCTCCATCGTCAGGCTCCGGCCACCACGGCGGCGAAGTCGAGGCCCGATACCACGCCGACGAAGTCGCGGGCCCGGCTGACGACGATACGCCGCACGTCCATGCGCCAGCACTGCGCCGCGGCCCGGTGCACCGGCGTCTCGGCCGGCAGGCACAGCAGCGCGGCGTCGTACAGCTCGTCGATCGGCGTCGCCGGCGCCAGGCCACGGGCCGCCAGCGCCTCGATCTGGGTGAACACCCCGACCGGCCACTCGTTCTCGACGACGATGAGGCCGGAGATCTGGGCCCGATCGAGCCACTCCATCGCCAGGCTCAGCGGCTGGTCGACCCGGATGGTCGCCACCGCCGGCGTCATGATGGTCGCCAGGGGGGTCTCGACCCGGGCGTCGAGCACGGCCCGGCTCAGATCCTTGGTCGACAACACGCCAACCAGCGCGCCGGCCTCGACCACGAACACCCGGTGGATGCGGTGATCCATCATGATGCGGGCGGCGTCGCGCAGCGGGGTGGTGGGCTCGACCACCAGCGGCCCCTGGGTCATGAGGTGGCCGCAGGTCTGCGCTGCCAGCGCCGCGTCACCGTGCAGGCGGGCGTGGTGGACCAGATCAGACCGCGACAGCACGCCGACCACCGAGCCGCGCGCGTCGACGATGGGCAGCGCCGAGATCTGCCGGGACGACAGCTGGGCGGCGGCGGTCTGCAGCGGGGTGTCGAGCGCGGCCCGCTCGAGGCCGCGCGACATGTACATGGACACGGGGTGATGGCCGAGGCTCATGCCAGTAGCTATAGCAAGCGGCCGGCCAGGCGGTGTCCCGCCGCTGGCTGGGCGAATCGGGGGATGGCGCAGCCGCGGGCGCATCCACTGCGCAGGAGGCGCAGAACATGCGGACGTGCGTCGGGCTACTTGATGACGGCGAAGGTCTGGTGGTTCCGCGCCACCAGGCGACCGTCGTGGCCCCAGAGCTCCCGGGTCTCGACACAGAAGCCGTCGGCGGCGGCCGGGGACACCGCCCGGTGCAAGAGCGGCGCGTCGGGGTCGAGCTCGGCCAGGTCGTCGAGCAGCTCGATCGTGAAGGTCACCGTGGCCATCGGCCGCGGCGCCGCGAGGACCGCGAACGCCGCCGGCCAGTAGGCGTCGGCGTGGGCGATGACGAAGCCGGCGTCGCGGGTCGTGCCGGGGCTGCGGGCGCGGACCCAGCCCTCGCACCGGGCCTCGGCGCCGCGGGTGAACGGGACCGGCCCGGTCACCCGGAACTCGAAGTGGCGCGCGAACGCCGGCATCATCGTCGCCATCGCTGGCCCGACCGCGACGACGTCGCGCCAGGCCGGGGCCACCGGCGGCGCCAGGGTCTGCCAGCGTGGCGCGCCGGGCCGGGCCCGGGCCAGCAGCCCCACCGCGTGAGCCCGGACCTGGCCGCCCTGCAGCAGCCGACAGGCCAGGAGGCGCGTCGACGATCCTCGCCGCAGCACCTCGACCACCAGCTCGGCCGGGCCGGGCTCGGTCGGGGCCGGCAGCTCGCCGGTCAGCGTGCGCAGCGCGAGGTCAGCCCCGCCGTCGGCCGCGGCCTCGCCGAGCATGGCCCGCGCCAGGGTGCCCAGCACTAGGCCGCCGAACGCGCCGCGCCCCTGCTGCCAGCCGTCGGCCACGTCCCAGGTGAGGTGGCCCGGCCCGAGCCGGCGCGGCGCCATGACCTCGTCGAGCGTCATCGGAGCGCTGGCCGTCAGCGAGGTCACGGCCGGGTGCCGGCGCCGTCGAGCTCGACGATCATCGGTCCGAACGGCGTCTGCACCACGACCCGGCGTCGACCGGCGCCGCCACCTCCGGCGCGGGTGGCCGGGCCGCCCCAGCCGGGGCCGCGCGCCGCCTGCCAGCCGCGCGGCAACACCTCGACCTCGGGCGCCGCCGCCGCCTCGTTGTAGCCGTCGCCGTCGTAGCCGAAGCGGTGGGCCATGACCCGGGCCAGGATCTTCTCGCGGGTCCCCATGATCCACAGCAGCGGCGCCAGCACCACCAGCTGCAGCTGGCCGAAGGCCAGGCCGTACACGACGAAGCCGGCGGCGGCGACCCGCGACACGGTGACCGCGAGATCGGTGGCGCGCACGTAGTCGAAGCGGCGGGTCAGCGCCGCCCGCAGGATGCGACCGCCGTCCATGGGCAGCGCCGGGATGAGGTTGAACAGGGCGATGATGGTGTTGATCCAGCCGATCAGCCCGAGCAGGCCGGCGGCGCTGACCCCGGCGACCATGCCTGGGCCCGGGCCGACGAGGGCGGCCAGGCCGAAGCCGAGGCCGGCCAGCACCAGCGACACCGCCGGCCCGGCCGCGGCGATGGCGATCTCGTGGTTGGCCGAGCGCGGCAGGTCGATCATCTTGGCGGCGCCGCCGAAGAAGTTGAGCTCGATGCCGGCGATACGCACGCCGAGCCGACGCGCCACCACGGCGTGGCCGAGTTCGTGCAGCAGGACCGAGCTGAACGCCAGGCCGACCACGAACAGGCCGACCAGGCCGCCCATCCACAGGAGGACGACGCCGAGCAGCAGCAGGAACGAGAACGCCACCTCGATCGGGAAGCCGAGCAAGGTGCCGATGCGCCAGGACCTGAACATGTGGGACAAGATGAGCACGCCGGGGCGGCTTGTCAAAGCCGGCGCGTGCC
>JAGPCO010000011.1:0-91335 GCA_018058095.1 Kofleriaceae bacterium | reverse complement strand
GGTCACAGGCGGCCGCCGGCGACGCGGACGTCGGCCGGGTGCAAGCCGCCGTGATCGATGAAGTTGCCGATCCGGCGCACCAGCTCGTCGCGGTCCTGCCGGCAGATCCACGGCACCGCGACCCGTCCCAGGTCGAGCCCGGTCGGGTCGGAGAAGCGGACGTAGTCGCCCAGCACCGTCACCCCGAAGCGCGAGCGACACTCGAGGGTGCGCCGCCCTCCCCCTTCGGGCAGGACGACGGTGCCGTCGCGCCGGACCTCGAGGATGAAGCGGGCCCGGTCGCGGAACAACCGGCGCATGAACAGCTCGTAGCGGTCGCCGCGGTCGATCAGCAGCACCTTGTCGAGGCCACGGCCGATCTCGACCGCGCGCAGGACGTCGCCGGCCAGCGGCTGCAGCGCCAGGCGCAGCCGGGTCGCCAGCTGGTCGAGCGCGCGCAGCGCGTCGAGGCCGTCGGGCTCGATCAGCGAGCGCGGCTCGACCCCGAACACCCGGCGGACCGAGCCGGGCTCGACCTGCTCCCACAGGCCGAGGTCGTCGTGCGGCACGTCGCGCGCCAGCCACAGCGGGCCGGCCAGGCGGTGCGCGTCGCGCTTCTCGCGCCGTCCCGACCGCGTGGTCAGGGTCAGGTAGCGGTCGGCCACGTGCAGCGTGCGGTCGGCCAGCTCGAGCCGGACGTGGCGCGGGCCGAGCTCGAGCCGGAGCGGGCCTTCGCGCGTCGGCGCGGTGACCACCGCCCCGCTGTCATAGCCGCGCAGGCCATCCATCTCCCCAGTGTAGACCCTCGCGGTCAGGTGGGGTTGCACCGGCCGCGGCCGGCGACAAAGCCCGGCCGGCCGGTCGACAGCGCTCCGGCGCTGAGTACACTGCGCGCCATGACCGCCCAGTACGCGTTCGTGATGAAGGACCTGCGCAAGATCGTCCCGCCCAAGCGGGAGATCCTCAAGGGCATCTGGCTGTCCTTCTATCACGGCGCCAAGATCGGCGTCCTCGGCAACAACGGCGCCGGCAAGAGCACGCTGCTCAAGATCATGGCCGGCGTCGACAAGGAGTTCGTCGGCGAGGCCATGCCGGCGCCCGGGCTGCGCATCGGCTACCTGTCGCAGGAGCCGCAGCTCGACCTCGGCAAGGACTGCAAGGGCAACGTCGAGGACGGCGTGGCCGAGACCCGGGCCCTCATCGCCAAGTTCGAGGAGGTCACCGGCCGGCTGGGCGAGGACCTGTCCGAGGCCGAGATGGACAAGGTCATGGCCCAGCAGGCCAAGCTGCAGGACGAGATCGAGGCCATCGGCGCGTGGGACCTCGACCACACCGTCGAGATGGCGATGGACGCGCTGCGCTGCCCGCCCGGCGAGGCCGACGTCAGCGTGGTGTCGGGTGGCGAGCGCCGCCGCATCGCCCTGGCCCGGCTGGTGCTGTCCAAGCCCGACATGATGCTGCTCGACGAGCCGACCAACCACCTCGACGCCGAGAGCGTGGCCTGGCTGGAGAAGCACCTCGAGCAGTTCCCCGGCACGGTGGTGGCCATCACCCACGATCGCTACTTCCTCGACAACGTCGCCAAGTGGATCCTCGAGCTCGACCGCGGCGAGGGCCACCCGTTCGAGGGCAACTACTCCGGCTGGCTCGAGTACAAGGCCAAGCGGCTGCGCGACGAGGAGAAGCAGTCGGGCGCGCGCGAGCGCATGCTGGCGCGCGAGCTCGAGTGGGTGCGGTCGTCGGTCAAGGCCCGCCAGGCCAAGAGCAAGGCCCGCCTGGCCCGCTACGACGAGATGGTGGCCGAGGCGCAGAAGGAGTCGCGCGAGCCCGGCCTCGAGATCGTCATCCCGTCGGGTCCGCGCCTGGGCGGCGAGGTGGTCGCGTTCGACCACGTCACCAAGGCGTTCGGCGACCGCCTGCTCATCGACGACCTCACCTTCAAGCTGCCGCGCGGCGGCATCGTCGGCGTGATCGGCCCCAACGGCGCCGGCAAGACCACCCTGTTCCGCATGATCATGGGGCTCGAGCAGCCCGACAGCGGCACGGTCAAGGTCGGCGAGACGGTCAAGCTCGGCTACGTCGACCAGAGCCGCGACGCCCTGGCCGACGACAAGACCATCTTCGAGGAGATCACCGACGGCGCCGAGGTGCTGACCCTGGGCGAGCGCCAGATCAACTCGCGCGCGTACGTGTCGAGCTTCAACTTCAAGGGCCAGGACCAGCAGAAGCGGGTCGGCGTGCTGTCGGGCGGCGAGCGCAACCGCGTGCACCTGGCCAAGATGATCCGCCGGGCCGGCAACGTGCTGCTGCTCGACGAGCCGTCGAACGACCTCGACGTCGACACCCTGCGCGCGCTCGAGGACGGCCTGATGAGCTTCCCCGGCTGCGCGGTGGTCATCAGCCACGATCGCTGGTTCCTCGACCGCATCGCCACCCACATCCTGGCGTTCGAGGGCAACTCGCACGTCGAGTGGTTCGAGGGCAACTTCGCCGACTACGAGGCCGACCGCCGGCGCCGGCTCGGCGACGACGCCAACGTGCCCAAGCGCATCAAGTACAAGAAGGTCAAGGTCTGACCGCGCCCGTGCCGACGGCCCCGAGCGCGGCGACGATCGAGGCGTCGCTCGCACGCTTCCGCCAGTTCTACGCCGAGTTCGGCCCGAGCTGGCTCGACCGCCTGCCCGAGCTGTACGCGCCCGGCTTCGCCTTCCAGGACGCGTTCCACCACATCGATGGCGACTTCGCGGCGCTGCGGGCGTACTTCCAGCGTGTCCTGACGGCGCTGGCCGAGAACCGCTTCGTCGTCGAGGACAGCGCGGTCGGCGCCGACGGCTGCTACGTGCGCTGGCGCTGGGAGTACCGGCGCCGCGCCCGTGACCCGCTGCGCACCGCGCCCGGCGTGACCCACCTGCGGCTCGACGCCGACGGCCGCATCACCACGCACCGCGATCTGTTCGACGCGGCCGAGGCCTTCTACGAGACCCTGCCGGTCATCGGCACCGCGCTGCGCGCGATCAAGAAGCGCATCTGAGCGCGGCGGCGGCTCAGATGCCGCGACCGCGTCGGACCGGCGGCGTCCGCTCGGACACCAGCACGTCGTCGATGCGCTCGATCTGGATCGTGCCGGGCCCGACCTGGGCGGCCCCGTGCGTGCCCGGAGCCGCCGCGACCGCCTTGGTCGACGATCGCGGCGGCTCTGGTGGCCGGCCTCGCTTCACCCCGTGGACGCACACTCCCCCGCAGCCGCCGCAGAACCGGTCCTCCGACCGGTTCTGGAACCCACACGTCCCACACCCCTGCCCCAGCGCTGCGCCACACCCGCCACAGAACCTGCGCCACGGATCGTTGTCCCGGCCACACCCGCATCGAGACACCGACGAGACCGCCATGCGCGGTGTATCGACCACCGTGGGTGCGGATGAAGGCCCGCGCGGCGGCGGCGACAGACCATGTAAGGCCCGCCGATCGGGCGGTCCACCTACCGTCGCCGCCTCGCCGAGGGGCCGCCTGGCCCCTCCCACCTGGGGGACTCCGATGACGCACACCTTGCCCACCCGCGTGCTGACGCTGCTCGTGACCGGCCTGGCCGGCCTGGTCGTGACTGGCCTGGTCCTGGCCTGTGGCCCGGGCACCCGCGACAACCCCGGCGACGACGCCCCGACCGAGCCGCACCTGCGGGTCGAGCCGGCCCAGGTCACGCTGTACGTGCAGAGCCCGACGCCGGCCGAGCAGATCTACACGGTCATCGCCGTCGACGCCGACGGCGCCGAGCAGGACGTGTCGACCGAGGCCGAGCTGTCGACCAACGTGACCGACCTCGGCAGCTTCACCGGCAACCGCTTCGTGTCGGCGGCCGACCGCGCCGGCCGCGCGACCATCACCGCGCGCTGGAACCAGCTGGTCGGCACCGCCGAGCTCGACATCGTGCTGCGCCAGACCATCGTCGACCCGTCGGCGCCGGCCGACGCGCCCGACCGCTTCGGCGGGGCCCAGCCCGGCGGCGCCGCGCCCGAGCTGGTGTACCCGGCCAGCGGCGTCATCGTGCCGCCCAACCTCGGCACGATGGAGCTGCACTACCGGCCCGGCCCCGGCAACAACCTGTTCGAGCTGGTGGTGACCGGGACCCGGGTCCAGCTCGCGATCTACTTCGCATGCACGCCGCTGGCCGACGGCTGCGTGTGGGAGCCGAGCCAGGCCATCTGGGACACCCTGGCCCTGGCCGGCCGCGGCGACACCGCGCTGACCTACCACCTGCGCGGCCTCGACGGCAGCGCCGCGGCGCCGACGGTCGGGCAGTCGGCCGATCAGACCCTGCAGTTCGCCGGCGACGACATGTTCGGGGGCCTGTACTACTGGGCCGCCGGCAACGGCGCCATCATGCGCTACGACTTCGGCCGGCGCGGCCAGACCGCCGAGCGTTTCCTCGGCGTCGGCCAGACCGGGGCGACCACCTGCGTGGGTTGCCACGCCCTGTCGCGCGACGGCAGCAAGATCGCCGTCGGCCTCGACATCCCTGGCCCGGCCACGGTCGAGACCTACGCCGTCGCCACCCGGACCAAGCTGTGGCGCGCGCCGATGGGTGGCCTGCCCATCCCGGGCGCCACCGGCGGCGGCAACTTCTTCGCGTTCTCGCCCGACAACCAGTGGCTGCTGTCGTCGGACGGTCGCAGCGTCGTGCAGCGCGCGGCCGACACCGGCGCCGGCATGACCACGGTCATCGCCAGCGGCTCGATGCCCGACTGGTCGGCCGACGGCGCCAGGGTCGTGTTCGCGCGCCCGGCCACGGTGCCGCCGTTCGGCGGCAACCCGGGCGTGGCGCGCGCCTCGCTGCACACCGTCGATGCCACCAGCTGGGCCGGCGAGCAGACCCTGGTGCCGCAGGTCGCCGGCGAGAACAACTACTACCCGTCGTTCTCGCCCGACAGCGGGTGGGTGGTGTTCAACCGCTCGCTCGCGGCCGACTCGTTCGACGCCATGGACGCCCGCCTGATGGCGGTCGCCGCCAGCGGCGGGCCGGTCTACGCGCTGGCCGCGGCCTCGGCCGCGACCGGCGGCGACTCGTGGCCGAAGTGGGCGCCGTTCGTGCACAGCTACGCCGGCGGTCAGCTCATGTGGCTGACCTTCTCGTCGCGCCGGCCGTACGGCCTGCGCGCCAGCGGGACCAGCCAGCTGTGGATGGTCGGGTTCGACCCGGCGCGGATCCAGGCCGGCAACGACCCCAGCTTCGTCGCCTTCTGGCTGCCGTTCCAGGACGCGGCCTCGGGCAACCACATCGCGCAGTGGGTCGAGGAGATCCGGCGCCAGCCATGCGACGACATGGGCAACGAGTGCCCCGGCAGCGAGGTGTGCGAGGCCGGCGTGTGTGTGCCGCCGGTGATCGAGTAGCGCACTGGCCGCACCGGTCGACCGCCCCGCACACGCTCAGGCCGAGCGAGGCCGGCGTCGCCTGGCCCGGACCAGGGCGAGCAGGATGAGCAGGTAGTGGCCGGCGATGGCCGCACCCAGCGCCAGCTCGCCGATGAGCAAGCCGCCATCGGTCAGGCGATCGAGGCTGCGGTGGCCGACGAACAGGTCGGCCCACCAGGCGTGGTGGGCGCCGGGCACGCCGAGCCGGGCCAGCACGCTCGGCCCGACCGCCCACAGTCCGAGCGCGCCGGCCAGGACCAGCATGCGGGCGATGGGCGGCGCCAGCGGGCGCGCGGCCAGGACCGCGCGCGCCACGCCGATCAAGCCGAGGCCGGTGCCGACGGCGACGCCGGCGGCGAGGTGGAGGTTGACGTGGGCCATGGCGGCTACCGATCGGCCTCGCTCGCCTCGGCCCGGCGCAGCTCGCGCCAGGCCACCCACAGCAGCAGGCCGCCGACCGCGGCGAAGGCCAGCGCGAACCACGGCCGGTCGACCTCGCCGGCGTCGATCCAGCAGTGGCCCCAGGCCAGGTCGCACCACGACGCGTGGTGCCAGGCGACGTAGCGCGGCAGGTCGCCCCACAGCCGCGGCAGATCGGGCGCGACCGCCCACAGCGCCGAGGCCGCGGCCAGCGCCGGCGCCAGCACCAGCAGGCGCAGCGACGCGCGCCGCCCGCGCGCGAGGTAGTAGACGGCGGCCAGCAGGAGGGGCGCGCTGGCGCCGAGCACGGCGTGGTTCACGAGGCGGCCGACTCGGCCAGCTGGACGTCGGCGATGAGCGGGCGGTGATCGCTGGCGGCGCGGGCCACCGCGATCTCGCCGCGGCCCAGCTCGAGCAGGCGGGCGGTGCCGCGCACGTACAGGCTGTCGAGCGCGCGCAGCGGGCCCCAGGCCGGGAAGGTGCGCGGCGGCCGGGCCACGCCGCGGAAGCCGGCCGGCTCGAGCAGGCGGCCGAGCGTGCCGTACACGTCGTTGAGGTCGCCGCCGACGATGACCGGGGTGTCGTGGTGCAGGCCGGCGAACGGGTGACAGTCGAGGAAGGTGCGCAGCTGCAGCTTGCGCTCGGCCTGCGACAGGCCGAGGTGCATGTTGAAGACGTGTACGGTGCGATCGAAGTCGTCGTGGCGGACGCGGACTTCGCCGTGCAGCACGCTGCGCCGCTTGCGCCGGCCGATCGTCAGGTCGACGTTGGCCACGGCCTCGAGCGGCCACCGGCTGAGGATCGCGTTGCCGTACTGGCCGCCACCGCGGACCTCGACGTTGGGGAACCAGGCGCGGTGGGCGAAGCCGAGCTGATCGCCGAGCAGGTCGACCTGGCGATCGCCGTTGGAGCGCGGCACGCCTTGATCGACCTCCTGCAGCAGGACCAGGTCAGGCTGGTAGTGCGCCACCGTCGCGACGATCCGCTCGGGCCGGTAGCGCCGGTCGAGGCCGCCGATGCACTTGTGGATGTTGTAGGACAGGACGCGGACACGCATCGGCGCGGCGACCATACCGCGGCCGGGCGGGCGGCGCAGACCCGACGTCACGGGGTGGTGGCGGCAGCCGTGGTGCGGATCCCGCCGACCACCAGGGTGACGTCGTCGATGGCGCCGGCGCCGCCGTGGTGAGCCGAGGACGAGGCGACGATGGCGGCGTGGACGCTGGCCGGGTCGAGCCGGGCTGGGTCGAGGCCGCGCAGCAGGCGCTGCATGCGCCGATCGCCGTAGGGCTGGCCAGCGCCGTCGGGGTTCTCGACCAGGCCGTCGGTGTACCAGACCACGACCGCGCCCGGCGGCAGGGGCCGGCGCTGGGTCGCGCGCACCGGCTCGGCGCCCGATCCGAGCGGGTTGCCACGCGCGACCAGGGCGCTCAGCTCGACCCGGGCCGCGCTGGCCGGCGCCGCCGCGGTCACCTGGCACAGGTATGGGACCACGTGCCCGGCGTTGACGAACTCGACCTCCCCCGCGCCGGCGTCGACGATGGCGGCGAAACACGTCAGCTGGCGCCGGCCCTGCCCGACCCGGCTCACCGCGCGATCGAGCTGGCTCACCAGCGTGGCCAGGCTGACCGGGTCAGCGCCCGGCAGGGTCGTCGTCGCCGCCTCACACGCGCCGCGCACCGCCGCCGCCACCATGGCCGCGGCCACGCCGTGCCCGGTCACGTCGCCGACCACGACCAGCGTGCGCTGCCCGTCGAGGGCCCGCACGTCCCAGAAGTCACCGCCGACCCGGGCCGCCGGCTGCCACGAGCCGATCACCTCGGTCGCGCCGTGGGTGAAGGCCCGCGCCGGCGGCACGAACCCGGCCTGGATGGCGCCGGCCAGCTCGAGATCACGCTCGAGCCGGGCCCGCTCGGCCGCCTCCGCCGCGCTGCGCGCGTACACCAGCGCGGCCGCCACGTGCGGCGTGATCTCGGCCAGGAAGGTGCGGGCGCGCCCCGACAGCGCGGCCCGGCCGCTGGCCGGGAACCACAGGATGGCGACCAGCTCGTCGCGGTCACCGACGGCCAGCAGCGCCTCGGCCTGGTGGGCCGCGAACAGCGCCTGCGCGGCCGGGGTGAGATCGTCGTCGAGCACGCGGCCCAGGTCGGCCAGCAGCAGCAGGCCGTCGCCGCCGGCCGGCCCCAGCAGCGCCGGCGCCAGCAGCGGGTCGGGCGCCGAGGCGTCGTCGATCCGCACCCCGGCCGGCGTCTGCCAGCCCCAGTCGGCGCGCGACGGCACGATCGCCGTCGGCCGCACGCCGATCGCCAGCTCGATCAGCTCGCTGGTGGTGGTCAGGATCTCGGCGGCGTCGCGCCCGGCCGCCAGCCGGCTGGCCAGGCGGCTGGCCGCGCGCGCCAGCGGGCCCTCGGCCGGGCGGTCGCCACGCCCCAGCGCCAGGGCGAAGGCCACCACCACCCGCGCCGCCAGGTACGCCACCACGATGGCCCCGACCACCACCAGCCAGCCGAGGCCGTCGCCGAGCAGCGCCAGGCCCAGCCAGCCAGCCAGCGTGGTCAGCGCCACCAGCGCCAGCGCGATCGGGACCCGGGTGTCGAACGAGCGGACCCGCAGCAGGTCGTCGACCCACAGGGCGCGCATCGTGAACAGGGTGCCGAGGGCAAACAGCAGGAACCCGACCGGGAACACGCCGACCCCCCACGCCAGCATGACGTCGACCATCGAGGCCAGGGTGGTGGCCATGGCCAGGAGCGAGCCGCCGATGTGCCGCTTGCGCGCCGGCGCGGCCTCGCGCCGCCAGGCCAGCACCAGCGGCACGAAGCCGAGGGCGGCGATTACCACGACCACGACCAGGAGCACGAGGGCGGCCGGGCCGGCCTCCGCGAACCACATGCCGGGCAGGCGCCGGACCCCGGCCACCACGTGATCGCCGGCGGTGACGAGCGGGACGGCGAGGACGCCGACGCCGAGCGCGCCGAGGATGACGCCGCGGCGCGTGTGCACCCGCCCCAGCAGCACCAGCTGGAAGCCGATCCCGGCCGCGGCCGCGAGGGGGACGAACGCCGCGCCCAGGCGAAACCAGGCCACGGCCGCGGCCGGCTCGACGATCGACGGCGCCAGGGCCAGGGCCAGGGCGTAGGGGCACATCGCCGCGACGTGCAGCACGAACAGCGCGCGCAGGGCCGGCTCGCCGCGCATGAGCACCGCGAACGCCAGCACCACCAGCAGGGCGACCAGGCCGAGCGCGAACGGGGCGCTCAGGACGGCGGGCGCGTAGGCGCGCGCCTCCCACATCACCTGCCACGGGTCGGCCATGCCGGCGAGCACTCTACCAGTCGCCGCCCGGTCCCAAGCGGGTGGCAAGGGGCCCTGGCCTGGCCCGGCCCGCCCGGTCTACCATCACCCGATGTCGGACAAGCGCCCGAGCCGGCGGCCTCAGCTGCCGCTGCCGCCGCCGCCCGACAACCTCGACGACAGCGGCGCCCGCCACCTGCGCATGAGCGAGCGCGCCATCCCCAGCCGGCACGCGCGCGAGCTGCCGCGCCTGCCCGAGGTGGAGATGCTCGAGGAGTCGAGCGAGATCGATCTGGAGGAGGTGTCGTCGGCGGTGCACGCGCCGATCCCGGGTCCGAGCGGGGCGGCGCATACCGGGGGCCGCGGCCACCGCGTCGCCGATCGGCCGACCCAGCCTGGCCTGCAGCGGCCGCGCTCCAACCCGCTCCAGGTCCGGCCCGGCGCGCCCTCGCCGCTGGCGCCGCCCGCACCTCCGCCCGCCGCACCGGCCCCGGCCCGGGCCCCGTACGGCGGCAACCTGCGCGCCAACACCGTCGCCCGCGGCTCGCTCATCGCCGGGCGCTACCAGATGGTCGAGCGCGTCGGCCAGGGCGGGATGGGCAAGGTCTACAAGGTCAAGCACGTCCAGCTCGGCAAGATCTTCGCGCTCAAGATCATCTCGAGCTCGATGAGCGAGACGCGCGAGGCGCGCGAGCTGTTCTACCGCGAGGCCAAGATGGCCAGCTCGCTGTCCCACCCCAACGTGACCCAGGTGGTCGACTTCGGCGAGGACGAGCGGGTCGGCGTGTTCATGGTCATGGAGTTCGCCGACGGCGAGCCGCTGGTGAAGATGCTGCATCGCGAGAAGCAGCTGTCGGTCCGCGTCGCCTGCGAGATCACCCAGCAGGTGGCCGAGGCGCTCGACTACATCCACCACAACGACATCGTCCACTGCGACATCAAGACCGAGAACATCCTGGTCGGCGAGCAGGTCCTGGCCAAGCGCCGGCAGATGCAGGTCAAGCTGCTCGACTTCGGCCTGGCCCGCTCGCTGTCGGGGCGGTCGACCCAGGCGCTGTCGGGCACGCCGCACTACGTCGCGCCCGAGCGCATCCGCGGCCAGCCGGCCACCGCCCAGTCCGACGTGTACTCGATCGGCATCCTGCTGTTCGAGATGCTGACCGGGCAGGTGCCGTGGGACGGCCCGGTCCAGCAGATCCTGGCCGGCCACCTCGACGAGGCGCCGCCGCTGCCGTCGAGCCTCATCGGCGGCGGCCTCGACCCCGCGCTCGAGCGGCTGGTGCTGCGCGCGCTGGCCAAGGACCCCAAGGACCGTCACCGCGACATGGCGGCGTTCCTGTACGAGCTGCGCACGGTCATGGACATGATGGGCATCGGCCGCCGACGCGGCAAGCCGCCGACCCGGATCGTCGTCGAGAAGAGCGCCGGCCGCGACGAGGCGGCCCGGGCCGCGTTCGACGGCTCGCGCCTGCCGCTGGCCCTGCTGTCGGCCCGCGGCGAGATCCTGGTCGCCAACCCGGCCTTCGCCAAGTTCGTGATGGGGGTGGCGGTCGCCGTCGAGGGCCTGCCGGTCCGCTCGACCCCGCTGGCCACGGCCTGGGCCAACCTCGAGTCCGACATCACCCGCACCCTGCAGGGCGAGTCGATCCGCCGCCTGCTCGAGATCGACGTCGGCGGCGGCAACACCCGCCGCCTGCTCTTGTGGCTCGACGCCGTCGACGGCGAGCGCGTCGTCGTCGGCGTGCACCCGGTCGACGTGTAGCGCGGCCGCGCGAACGCGCGGCTACGGCGCCGGCTGGACCACGAACGGACGCGCGGTCCGGTACTTCAGGAGGCGGGCGTCGCCGGCGGCCAGCGTCAACGCCAGCGTCGCGCCGGCGCCGGACACGACCAGCGGCGTGGTGCCGATGGCGCCGGTGGTGGCGTCGAGGACCTGCAGCTGGTCGCGGGCGACGTCGGCCGGCGCGGCCGCGAAGTCGAACGTCAGGTCCACCGTGACGGCGCTGGCCGAGTCGACCGGGAAGCTGCCGCCGGTGTGGTTGGGGTTCTGCACCATCAGATAGTGGTCGCCGCAGTCGTCGACGAAGAAGCCGACCAGCAGCTCGGCCAGGTTGCCGCGTGGGCTGACCCCGGTCAGGTACGGGTCGCCGCCGGCCCCGGCGGCCCAGTCGCGGGTGCCGGGCGGCTGCGACAGCACGGACGCCGCCAGGTAGCGCACGTCGGTGCTGGTGAGCTGGGTCAGGGTCCGGCCCAGGTTGGCCAGCTCGACGTTGAGGCCGGAGGCGACGGCGAAGGCCGGGGTCTTGCCGGCCGCGAAGTCGCCCGTCTGCGCGAACAGGCTCACGCCCTCGATGAACGGATCGTTGTTCAAGGTCATCTGGTAGACGAACCACGAGTAGCCGGTGAAGCCGTAGGTGGCGTGGCGGTACACGTCCCAGCGCATGTCCGACGGGCTGCTGTCGGTCGAGCCAGGGCCGCGGTAGCTGCGCAGGTAGGCCCAGTACGGCAGGCCGAAGCGCAGCCCGGCGGCGCGGAACTGCTCGAGCGAGTTGTAGGTCGAGTTCGAGCGCGAGTAGCGGTCGTACGAGATGACGTCGCCGCTGGTGGTGGTGCCGTAGTACTCGAGCATGTCGGCCAGCTCGTCGGGGGCGACGCTGAAGTTGACGTACACCAGCGCGTCGGGGTCGTGCGCGCGCACGGCGGCCAGGCCCTGCGCCATCTGCACCAGCGCCGCCATCGACGCCGGCTCGTCGCCGATCTGGTAGCCGATGCGGCCGGGCACGGCGGCCGGGTAGCCGCCCACCAGCTGGTTGTTGAGAGCGGTGCCGTCGTCGCGGACCCAGGCCACGAAGCGGTGGTTGGCCGGGCCGCGCCAGGCGCTCATCGCCGTCGGCAGGCCGTCGAGCCACAGGTGGACGGCGCTGGCGTGGAAGCCGTCGAAGTAGTCGCTGACCGCGGCCGGGCCCGGCGCCGGCATCTGCACCGTGAGCCCGCTGATGAACATCGGATTGGCGCGGACCCAGGCCGCGCCGCGCTTGGGGCTGGCCGGCCCCGGGCAGGCAGACGGCCCGGCGTCGGGGCCCGGGCCGGCGCCGTCGCCGCCGGGTCCGCCACCGCCATCGCCGCCGCCACCGGCGGCGTCACCACTGGCCGGGCCACCCGTCTCGGGATCGCCGCAACCGGCGCTGGCGACGACGGCGACGAGCAAGGTGGCCAGCCTGGTGCGCTTCATGGCCGCGACTGCTACCACGCGGCGTCGACGGAACGCCAGCTGCGTCAGCGTCGAGGCCGCGGCTTGTTCCGTCGCGCCACCAGAACGGCGCCTCACGTCAACACGGCCGATCTGGCGAGGCTCACTCCGTCGGCGGCGCGGCGCGCAGGGTGAACTGGACGCGGTTGCCGCCGATCAGCTCGAAGGTCGGCTGGTAGGCGCCGGGCGCGCTGCCGAGCCGGAACTCGATCACGAGCAGCCCGGGCACCGGGGCGCCGCCGCCGCGCGGGAAGCCTGGATCACGCACGGCCTGGCCCGACAGCAGCGGCGCGCCGTCGGCGCCGCGCGGGCTGGTCGCGGCCTGGCCGCTGGCCCCGGCCGGGGCCGAGCCGATGATGCCGCCGACCACGCGATCGACGGCCGGATCGAGCACGCGGTCGCCGCTGGTGTCGGCCACCAGGAGCCCACCGGTGTAGGTCGGGAACCGCTGCAGGTCACGGGCGGCGACGCCGACGCCCTCGAGCGGCACGCCATCGGCCCACAGCAGGAGGCCGAGCCGGTGCGGCAGGACCTGGCCCGGCGCCGCCTGCTGGAAGTTGGCGCCGGTACCAGGCGGCAGGTGGAAGTTGCTCGGCGCCAGGCGGGCCGCCGGCGGTCGCTCGACGATGGAGGCGGTGCCGCGCCAGCGCGCGGCCACCCCGCCCGAACGGACATGGTCGATCTGGACCGGGTAGTCCCCGGCGGTGGGGTTGATGAAGGTGTCGCCGCGCAGGTGCAGCACCTTGATGCCCGGGGCGTTGGCCCCGGTCGCCGGCACGTCGGCGACGGCGGTGACCGTGAGGCTGTGGCCGGCGTCGTCCCAGCCGATCTGGTACTGCCCGGCCAGGCGGACCGCGCCTTGCGGCCAGCCCTTGGTCAGGACGACGTTGCCGTCGGTGTCGGCGCTGATGGGGACGGCCGGGTTACGCGCGAACGCCGGCGGGAGGGTGAGCCGGAGCTGATCGCCCAGGCCCAGCGCCAGCCCCGGCGTGGCCGGGTCGGCCTCGGCCACCAGGACGAACACCAGGTCGGTCGGCAGCGTGGCGACGTGGCCGGTGGTGGTGATCGGCGCCGGCGCGATCGCCAGGAGCCAGCCGGCGTCGGGCCCGCCGCCGTGATCGGCCGGCGGCATCGAGATCGTCGGCGCCGGCGCGGCGGCGCCACCACAGGCGACCGCGGCGAGCAGCAGCGCCCCGAAGGGTCGACGATGAACAGGGCGCACGGGAGGTTTCACGCGGGCACGGTAGAGCCCACCCGGAGGCGACGCAACCATCGCCGTCACCCACCGAGGCTCCGCTGCGACAGCTGGTGTCGCAGGGCCGCCCGTGCGCGAGCGCCGGCGCCGGTTGCGGCCTTGCGACTCGACGGCTACGGTGCCCCATCTTCATGGAGGAACGTATGCACTCGCCCCGCTCGCCCCGGTTGCTCCGGCGCCTCGGCGCCGCGCTCGGCCTGGCCACCGCCCTGGTGACCACCGCCGCCGCGCCCGCCCTGGCCCAGCCCGCTCCGCCCCCCGCCGAGGCCGCCCGGCCGGCTCGCCCGGTCGATCCCACGGTCGCTCACGAGAAGTACGTCCTGCCCAACGGGCTCGAGGTCATCCTCATCCCCGACAACAGCGTCCCGCTGGTGGCGGTGTCGGTCTGGTACCACGTCGGCTCCGGCTACGAGACCGTCGGCAAGAGCGGCTTTGCTCACCTGTTCGAGCACATGCTGTTCCAGGGCAGCAAGAACGTCGGCTCCGACAAGCACTTCGAGATCCTCAAGAAGATCGGGATGTCGACCGTCAACGGCACGACCAACCCCAACCGCACCAACTACTTCGAGGTGGTGCCGTCGCACCAGCTCGACACCGCGCTGTGGCTCGAGAGCGACCGCATGGGCCACCTCTTGCCGCTGCTCACGCTCGACAGCCTCAAGAACCAGATCGACGTGGTCCGCAACGAGCGGCGCCAGCGCTACGACAACGTCCCGTACGGCAAGACCCGCTTCGCCCTGTACGCGGCGCTGTACCCCGAGGGCCACCCGTACCGCTACCTGACCATCGGCAAGCACGAGGATCTGGAGGCGGCCACCCTCGAGGACGTGCGCAACTTCTACAAGACCTGGTACGTCCCGGCCAACGCCACCCTGGCCATCACCGGCGACTTCGACCAGAAGACGATCAAGGCCACCGTCGCCCGCTGGTTCGGCGGCTTCCCCAAGAGCACCAAGCCGACCGTGGTGCGGGTGCCGGCGCCGACCAGCAAGGCGCAGACCGTCGAGGTCAGCGACGGCATGGCCAAGCTGCGCCAGATCCAGTGGGCCTGGCACAGCCCGGCGGTGATGCACCCCGGCGACGCCGAGTTCGACATCCTGGCCGACGTGCTGGCGCGCGAGGGCACCGGCCGCCTGTACAAGGCGCTGGTGTACGACCGCCAGCTGGCGCAGTCGGTCAGCGCCTTCCAGCAGAGCACCGACTTCTCCAGCATCTTCTCCATCAGCGTGACCCTGCGCACCGGCGCCGACCTCGAGCAGGTCAAGCAGGTGGTGGCCGAGGAGCTGGCCCGGCTGCGGCGCGAGCCGATCAGCGATCGCGAGCGCGCTCGCGCGGTGACCGCGTACGAAGCCCAGGCGACCTACGGCCTCGAGTCGCTGCTGGCGCGCGGCGAGCTGCTGCAGGGCTACAACCACTCGATCGGCCGGCCCGACGGGATCACCTACGATCTCGACCGGTACCGCCAGGCCAGCCCGGCCACCATCCAGGCCGCCGTCACCCGCTACCTCGCCGACGACCAGACGGTCACGGTGATCACCAACCCCGCCGCCGCGGCCGCCGCCGCCGGTGGCTCGGCCCGCACCACCCCGGCCGGAGGGACGCCATGAACCGCCTGTCGACCTCGATCGTCACCTCGCTCGCCCTCTCCCTCTCGCTCGCCGCCTGCGGCGGTGGCACGCAGTCGGTGACCCAGCCGGCCCCGTTCCCCACCGGCGACACCGGCGGCACGACCGAGCCCGCGCCCCCGCCCGACCCCACGCCCAAGGCCGACCCGATGCCGACCCAGACCGCCGGCCCGCAAGAGCTGACCTTCCCCGACGAGGCGTTCCGGGCCGAGCAGCCCAAGGCGGGTGCGCCCCGCCCGTTCAACCTGCCGGCCATCAAGACCTTCGCCCTGTCCAGCGGCGTCAAGGTCTACCTGGTCGAGCAGCACACCCTGCCCATCGTCTCGGTCGACCTCAGCTTCGACGGCGGCGCTGCAGCCGACCCCAAGGGCAAGCGCGGCCTGTCGAGCGTGTGTATGGCGATGATGACCGAGGGCACCGTGGCCCGCGACAAGATCGCCTACAGCGAGGCGCTGGCCGACCTGGCCTCGAGCGTCAGCAGCTACGCCGGCGAGGACTCGCAGGGCGTGTCGATGGGCTCGCTCAGCAAGCACTTCCCGGCCACGTTCGAGCTGTTCGTCGAGACCCTGACCTCGCCCGGGTTCCGCCAGGCCGACCTCGAGCGCATGATCAAGCGCCGGGTCGAGTCGATCAAGCAGGCCAAGGCCAGCCCGGAGTCGCTGGCCAACCGGGTCAGCGGCCCGGTCCTCATGGGGCCCGACCACCCGTATGGCGCGGTCACCACCGAGGCCTCGCTCGGCGCCATCACCGTCGACGACTGCAAGGCCCACCACGCCAAGTGGCTGCGCCCGCGCGGCGCCCGCCTGTTCGTGTTCGGCGACCTGACCGAGGCGCAGATCCGGCAGGCCTTCGACGGCGACGGCCTCAAGGCCTGGAAGGGCACCATGCCCAAGGGCCCGGCCTTCGCCGGCGCCAAGACCCAGGCCGGCCGCGTCTTCCTGGTCGACGTCCCGGGCGCGGCGCAGTCGCAGATCTCGCTCATGCACATGGGCCCGAAGCGGACCGCGCCCGACTTCCTGGCCAACTCGGCCATGAGCGCCATCCTCGGCGGCGGCTTCACCAGCCGCGTCAACATGAACCTGCGCGAGGACAAGGGCTACTCGTACGGCGCCCGCGGCGGCTTCAACTACGGCAAGGCGTACGGCACGTTCAGCGCCGGCGCCTCGGTCCGGACCGACAGCACGTACCAGTCGATCCTCGAGCTGACCAAGGAGGTCCGGGCCCTGGCCAGCGCCACCACGCCGCCGACCGACGCCGAGCTCGAGCGCGAGAAGCAGAGCGCCATCCTCGGCCTGCCCGGCCGCTTCGCCACCGGCGGCGCCGCCCTCGGCAACTTCCGCAGCCTGGTCTACTACGGCCTGCCGCTCGACTACTACAACACGTACGTCGACAAGGTCGGCAAGGTCACCACCGGCCAGCTCGTCGCCTCGGCCAAGAAGCACCTCAAGCTCGGCCAGGCCGTGTACGTCGTCGTCGGCGACGGCAGCGCCAAGATGATCGAGCGCAAGGACGGCAAGGACGTGCCGCTGATGAAGGACGGCAAGCAGCTGACCCTGCGCGAGGCGCTGGCCGACCTGGTCGCCCGCGGCGAGCTCGGCCGTGGCGCGCTGGTCACGCTCGACGCCGACGGCCGCCCGGTCAAATAGCGCGGCGCGGCGCCGCCCGGCACTCACCGCACGTAGCGGTACATCGGCCCGGCGCTGCTCGGGCCCTGAACGCTGTACAGGTACTGGGCGTCGGCGGCGACGACCTCGGCGCCGCGCACCGGGTCGGCGATCAGCACGGGCGCGCCGCCGACGGCCGGGACCCGGTACAGCTGGGCCGGGAAGCTGGGCGCGTCGACGAAGTACAGCTCGGCCCCGACCAGGGCGATGGAGCCGATGCGGCCGCCCTGGTGGACCGGCTCGATGGCGCCGGCGCCGGCGACCCGGAACACGCCGTTGTCGGCCGGCACGGAGTCGTTGCGCTCGAACCAGTAGGCGTGGGTGTCGTCAGCGACCAGGTGGTTGGCGACGTTGCCGGCGGTCCACACCAGCGCGCCCGGCACGGTGCCGGGGGTGCCGCCGGCCAGCGGCACCACCCGCAGCGGCGCCCCGCTGGTGAAGGTGCTCCAGTAGATGTGGGTGGCGCTGACGGCGAAGCTGGCCACCAGGTTCTCGGCATCGGCCGGGGTCAGGTTGACCTCGGCGCCGCCGACCAGCGGGCGGGTGAACACGTGGCCCTGGGCCAGGCGCCCGCCGTGCCAGTACAGCGCGCTGCCGCGGACGGCCAGGAAGCCGGGGAACTCGGTGGTGGTGAACAGCGGCGTCGCCGCCACCGCGGCGCCGTCGGTGTGCGCCTTCTGCAGCACGCGGTGCACGCCGCCGATGGTCTCGGCGAAGTACACGTTGCCGGCGTCGGTGACCAGGCCGCCGGGGTACCCCACGCCGGCGTGCATGACGACCTCGGCGCTGCCGTCGAGCGGCACCCGCACGATCTGGTACGAGCTCGGCGGCACCGCGCCGACCCGGGTCAGGTACAGCGCGCCGCCGCCCATGGCCCAGCGCCAGGCCGCGCCCGCGGTGGCCAGGCCGAGCTCGGCGCACAGCGCGGACGCGGCGCAGCCCTGGCCCTGGCAGGCGCGGTCACACCGGCCGCAGTGGGCGTCGCTGTCGAGCGGCGTCTCGCAGCCGGCGCCCGGGTCGGCGCCGCAGTGGCCAAAGCCGGGGTCACACGCGAAGGCGCACCCGGTGGCCTCGCAGGTCGGCGTGCCGTTGGCGGCGCCGCAGCTCAGCCCACACGCGCCGCAATCATCGACGGTGGTGATCGGCGTGGCGCACACGGGCCCGGCGCCGCAGGTGGCAAAGCCCGGATCACACCCGGCGTCGGCGCTCGCCGGCGCGTCGGCGCTCGCCGGCGCGTCGGCGCGCGCGGCCGCGTCGGGGATGGAGCTCGATTCGTCACCGCAACCGGCCAGTCCCAGCACGATCGCACCACACGTCAGGGCCTTGCGCATGGCCCGGTCATACGCACCCAGGCCGGCGTTGTCGAGGAGGATGTCGAACGTGAGCCAGGGCGGCGAGACGGGCATGGCGGACGGACGCAGGCCGGGCCCGATCTTCCCGCCCCGGTGGCCTGCACCGGCCGCGCGCCGCCGCGGCGGCGCCGCGCGACGCAGGCGGCTACGATGCCAGCATGTCTCCCACCTGGCGACCTGGTGCCGCCGTCCTCTCCGTTGCGCTCGTCACCAGCTGCCAGCGTCGCCCGCCGCCTGGCGAGGCGACCACGCCGACCGCCGGTGACGCCAAGGCGAGCCACGAGGTCGCGGCCGGTGGCGACGCCGGACCGGGCCCGGCCGCGCGCACCGTCGCCGGGCTGACGCTGAGCGGCTCCACCCGCGCGCACGAGGTCCCGCCCGAGCAGGCCGGCCGGTGCGCGCCGCGCGACGTGGTGGTGCGGCTGGGCCGCGCCGGCGCCGCCCCGACCGAGGTGGTGGTCGAGGGGGAGTGCCTGGGCGCGTGTACGGACGAGGAGGTCGAGGCGGGCGAGGCCGCCCTGGCCGAGGCCGAGGCCGACGTGGCGGCCGGCGGCAGCGACAGCCAGCTCGACTACAACTTCACCGGGTGCGACGTGGTCAGCCCGACGCTGGTGCGCATCGACGCGATCGACGATCTGCCGGTCGCGCTGGTGGCGAGCCAGGTGCGCGGCCCACACGACCAGCTGCAGACCGTCTACCACGTCGTGGTCCCGGCCCCGGCGTGCGGCCAGCTGTACGTGTCGGGGCCGATGGCCGCCTCCTACGTCGGCCACTGGGAACCGGCCTGGCTGCACCTGTCGGGCCGCGGCGGCGCGGTCGCCGTCGACGGCGTGCCGCCCGATCACACGGGTGAGCCGGTGCCGCTGTGGCGGGGCCGGGTCGACCGCTGCCCGCCGACCGAGGAGGAGTTCCCCGGCGACCTGCCGTGACGGCCAGCCACCCGCGGCGACGCGGCTACGACCGGCCCTCGGCCTCGGTCCGCCGGCGCGTGCGCTGCCGCTTGCCGAGGTGGGCCTTGAGATACTTCGACGGCAGGTCGTGCCCGACCAGCGAGGCGGCCCGGCGCGAGGTGTCGACCAGCAGGTCGAGGTCGATGCCGGTCTCGACCCCCATCGCGTGCAGCATGGCGACCAGATCTTCGGTCGCCAGGTTGCCGCTGGCGCCGGGTGCGTACGGGCAGCCGCCCAGGCCACCGGCCGAGGCGTCGACGGTGGTGACGCCCATGGTCAGCGCGACCAGGCAGTTGGCCAGCGCCGTGCCCTGGGTGTCGTGGAAGTGGACGGCGATGGCCGGGTCGGGGTGGCGCGGCAGGATGAGCCCCAGCACCGCCTCGACCTGGCGCGGGTTGGCCACGCCGATGGTGTCGCCCAGCGACAGCTGGTAGCAGCCCATCTCACGCAGGCGGTCGACCAGGTCGACCACCCGGGCCGGGTCGACCTCGCCCTCGTACGGGCAGCCGAACACCGTCGACACGTACGCGCGCACCCGCAGCCCGGCCGCCAGCGCCGGCGGCACCACCTCGGCGAAGGCGTCGAGCGTCTCGGCGATGGTCTTGTTGACGTTCTTCTTGTTGTGGGTCTCCGACGCCGACAGGAACACCGCGACCTCGCGCATGCCCGCGGCCAGCGCGCCATCGAGGCCGCGCCGGTTGGGCACCAGCGCGCTCATGTGCACACCCTCGGGCCGCTTGACTCCACGCGCGACCTCGCCGCCGTCGGCCAGCTGCGGGATCCACTTGGGCGACACGAAGCTGGTGATCTCGATGTGGCGGATGCCGGCCGCGACCAGCTCGTCGATGAAGCGGATCTTGTCGGCGGTCGCGACCTGGCGCGCCTCGTTCTGGAGGCCATCCCGGGGCCCTACCTCGTAGACCGTGACCCGCGCCGGCAGCTGCACCCCGCCACCTTACCCCAGCCTGGCGCGGTGCCGACCCGGGCCCGCGGTTTTGCGGTGAGCCGGGAAGATCGACCGCGCTCGGCGTTGGGGCCGGCATGCAAACCAACACCTGCCTCCGCGTCAACTCCACCCTGGCCGCCCTGGCCCTGCTCTCCCTCGCCGGCCTCGGTGCTAGCGCCTGCATGGCCGAGGACGACGGCCCGATCGAGCTGGCCGACCTCGACCTCGGCGCCGGGATCCCCGAGGACGCCCTGACCGGCACCGCCCGCATCCTCACGCCCGACGGCGAGCTGGAGGTCGGCTACGACATCGTCGATGGCCGCGCCATCGTCGAGGGCGACATCGACCTCGGCCCGGTCGAGGCGCTGCGCGCCAAGACGGCCGACCACGCCAACGCCTCCCTCCTGTACGACCGCTGGACCGGCGGCAAGATCAAGTACATCCCGCCCAGCTTCAACCAGACCGCGATCAACGGCGCCATCGCCGCCATCGAGGCCGCGACCCAGCTCGACTTCGTCCCGGTCACCACCCCGATGCTGTACGAGGACCTCCTCTTCTTCACCCAGTCGAGCGACAGCGGCGTGTCGAGCTCGCAGGTCGGCCGGCAGGGTGGCTGGCAGCAGGTCAAGATCTGGCCGACCCACGGTCAGAGCGTGGTGATCCACGAGCTCCTGCACGCCGCTGGCCTGTGGCACGAGCAGAGCCGGTCGGATCGAAACAACCACGTCATCGTCAACCTGGTCTGTGTGCCGCCGTCGCGCTGGCACAACTTCGACATCAAGGCGCCCCTGGTCGGCTTCCCGTTCGGCGGGTTCGACTTCAACTCGATCATGCTCTACGGCTCGTCCGCCTTCAGCATCTTCCCCGGCTGCAACTCGATGGTGCGCAAGTCCAACGGCGCCACCTTCAGCGGCAACTCGAGCATGTCTGCCGGCGACGTCGCCGCCATCAACGCCATGTTCTGACCGCTCGGCCCGGTCCGGACCTGGCACGCCACGTGCTGGGGGGAGACCATGCCTCGCTCCGTGCCGCGCCGTGGACACCTGGTCTCGATCCTGTGCACGCTGGTTCTCACCGGCTGTGGCGAGATCCAGCAGCTGACGGACCTGTCCTACGACGACCGCCACGCCGCCACCCGGCTCGACGTGTACCTGCCGGCGGTACGGGCGACGGACCCGATCGCCGGCCGGCCCGGGGTGTTGCTGGTGCACGGGGGCGGCTGGCGCTCGCTCGGCCGCGACGTCAACGCCGCCGACGCCATGCGCCTGGCCGAGCTCGGCTACGTCGCCATCAACATCGACTACCGCCTGGTCCCGTCCGGGACCTACCCGGCCGCGGTCGCCGACGTGTTGTGCGCGCTGGCGTTCTCCCGCGCCCACGCCGCCGAGTGGGGCCTCGATCCCGGCCGGCTGGCCGCCTGGGGCTACAGCGCGGGCGGCCACCTGGTGTCGCTGGCCGGCGTCGCCGCCGCCGAGCCGGCCCACCAGCCCGACTGCGCGAGCGGGCCGGCCGCCGCCCCGGCCGCGGTCATCGCCGGGGCCGGGCCGCAGGACCTGGCGACGTTGCCCCAGGTCACGGCGGTGACCGAGTTCGTCGGCGGCACCCTGGCCGAGGTGCCCGACCGCTATGCCCTGGCCTCACCGCTGCACCACGTCGCCGCCGGCGCGCCGCCGTTCCTGTTCGTCCACGGCGACGCCGACTGGTTCGTGTCGATCGACCAGGCCGAGCGCATGCGCACGGCCCTGCGCGCGGTCGGCACGTCGGCCGAGCTGGTGCGGGTGCCCGGCGGCGGCCACATCGCCAACCTCGGCAGCGGCGATCGCTGGGACTACGTGATCGCCTCGGTCGACACCCCGGCGGCCTGGCTGGCGACGACCGACTTCCTGGCCCGCACCGTGGGGGCACCGTGACGGCGCCGCGCCGACGCGGGTGGCTCGTCGCCGTGGCCATGGTCGTGCTGGCCGGCCCGGCCGGCCCGGCCCGGTCCGAGGTGGCCGCGGTGCGCGCCGCGCCGGCGGCCGACCACGCGGCCTGGCTCAGCGTCGCCGGGCTGGCCGGCGCGCGTGGCCTCACCCTCGGCGCCGAGCGCCGACGCGGGCGCCACGCCTCGCTGGTGGCCGCGCTCGGGGCGCGCCAGAGCGCGAGCGGCGACGTCGTCGGCGTGACGGTGGCGGCGGCGCTGGGCGCGCGCTGGTACCACCGCGGACGGTCCGAGCGCGGGCCCGACGGCGGCCTGGCCGGGTGGTTCGCCGGCCCGCGCCTCGAGCTGGCGGTCGACCACCTGCGCCGCGCCGGCGCCGGCCTGGGCACGATGACCACCGTCGGCGCCGTCGCCGAGGGTGGCCATCGCTGGGTGCCGTGGCGCCGGCTGACCGTGACCGGGCTAGCCGCGGTCGGCCTGCGCGTCGACGGCGGCGGCGGCGTGCCGGCGCGGGCTCGCGCCTCGGTTGGCGCCGGCCTCGAGCTCGGCTGGCTGTTCTGAGCCGCGGCGGGGTCGCCGGCGCGTGCCTACTTCTTGGCCAGGATCTCGTCGCGCTTCTTGGCGGTGGTCAAGACGTCGTCGATCAGGCCGTACTCCTTGGCCATGCCGGCCGACATGAAGTTGTCGCGCTCGGTGTCCAGCTTGATCTTCTCGACCGGCTGGCCGGTGTGCTTGGCCATCAGCTCGTTGAGCGTGTCGCGCATCTTGAGGATCTCGCGCGCGTGGATGTCGATGTCGGTGGCCTGGCCGGAGAAGCCGGCCAGCGGCTGGTGGATCATCACCCGCGAGTGCGGCAGCGCGAACCGCTTGCCCTTGGTCCCGGCCGCCAGCAGGAACGCGCCCATCGACGCGGCCTGGCCCATGCAGATGGTGGCCACGTCGCAGTGCAGCCACTGCATCGTGTCGTAGATGGCCAGGCCGGCGGTGACGTGGCCGCCCGGCGAGTTGATGTACAGCATGATGTCCTTCTCCGGCTCCTCGGAGTCGAGGAACAGGAGCTGGGCGATCACCACGTTGGCGATGTCGTCGTTGATCGGCGTGCCGAGGAAGATGATCCGGTCCTTGAGCAGCCGGGAGAAGATGTCCCACCCGCGCTCACCGCGGTGAGTCTGCTCGATGACCGTGGGGATGATGAAGTTCTTGATGTCGACCGCCACGGACCGATGGTACGGGGCAAGGCCCGACGGCGCAACGCGCCGGCGGCCTGGCAATTTGGGCAGGTCCAGCGGAGCCGGCACCCGGCCCGGCCCGGCGGCCCGTGCTACGCTCGAGCGCGATGCCGGCCGAAAAGCGCGACAGCTCGCTGACCTGCTCGTTCTGCGGCAAGTCGCAGAAGGAGGTCAAGAAGCTCATCGCCGGGCCGACGGTGTACATCTGCGACGAGTGCATCGGCCTGTGCAACGACATCATCGCCGAGGAGATCGAGAAGGACGACCAGTCCTACGGCGCCGGCAACGTGCCCAAGCCGGCCCAGATCAAGAAGGTCCTCGACGAGTACGTCATCGGCCAGGACCGGGCCAAGAAGATCCTCGCCGTCGCCGTCCACAACCACTACAAGCGCATCGACGCCAAGACCACCAGCGACGACGTCGAGCTGCAGAAGTCCAACATCCTGCTGCTCGGGCCGACCGGCTCGGGCAAGACGCTGCTGGCCCAGACCCTGGCCCGCATCCTCAACGTCCCGTTCGCGATCGCCGACGCCACCAACCTGACCGAGGCCGGCTACGTCGGCGAGGACGTCGAGAACATCATCGTCTCGCTGCTGCAGAACGCCGACCACGACATCGAGCGGGCCCAGCGCGGCATCGTGTACATCGACGAGATCGACAAGATCGCGCGCAAGAGCGACAACCCGTCGATCACCCGCGACGTGTCGGGCGAGGGCGTGCAGCAGGCCCTGCTCAAGATCATCGAGGGCACGCTGGCCTCGGTCCCGCCCAAGGGCGGGCGCAAGCACCCGCAGCAGGAGTTCCTGCAGGTCGACACCACCAACATCCTGTTCATCTGCGGCGGCGCCTTCACCGGCCTCGAGGACATCATCCAGAGCCGCGTCAGCCAGAAGATCATCGGCTTCGGCGCGTCGATGAACAAGACCGCCAAGAGCGACCAGTGGGAGCTGCTGCAGGAGGTCCAGCCCGAGGACCTGCTCAAGTACGGCATGATCCCCGAGTTCATCGGCCGCCTGCCGGTCATCGCCCCGCTGCACGAGCTGTCGGAGGAGGCGCTGGTGCAGATCCTGACCCAGCCGCGCAACGCGCTGGTCAAGCAGTACCAGAAGCTGTTCGAGATGGACGGCGTCAAGCTGCGCTTCACCAAGGGCGCGCTGCAGAAGGTCGCGACCATGGCCGCGACCCAGCGCAGCGGCGCGCGTGGCCTGCGCGCCATCCTCGAGCACGCGCTGTCGGACATCATGTTCGACACCCCTGGCCAGCCGGTGTCGGAGGTCGCCATCGGCGAGGACGTCATCGAGCGCCACGGCCCGCCGCTGGTGAGCTACGCCAAGGACACCAGCCCGCCGCCGTCCGACGCCGCGAGCTGAACACCGCCCGGTATCCAGGACCCGGTCCCGCCCTAGCAGGATGCTGAAGAAGCATCCTGCTAGTCATTTCTGATCTCGCAGCCTGCTGAAAACACGGAGCCCGTCCCGTCGGCTGGAGCCGCCGGCACGGGTTTTTCAGCAGCCTGCTAGGGGATCATGATCAGCGGATCGCGGTCGCCCGGCTGCTTCTTCTTGGCCGGCATCTGCCCGTGGTAGGTCACCCCGAACAGGAGCTGGCGCAGGTCGAAGCCACCGTCGAGCACCGGCAGGCGGGTCGGCGCGAACGCCAGGTCGCCGCGATCGGACGCGCGCAGCTCGACGATGAGGTCCCACTTGTCGAGCAGGCTGACCATGGCCCCGAACGCGAAGCTGAGCCGGGTCTGCGGGTCGAGCTCGGTCTGGCTGACCGGATCGTCGCCGCGGTGCCACACCGGGACGGCGTACGACGACGAGATCCAGGTCGCGCCGCCGCCGCCCTTCTTGCCGCGCTTGCCGAAGTAGGCCAGCACGCCGAGATCGAGCCGGGCCTCGGCCAGCGAGGTGACCTTGCCCTCGGCCGGCAGCAGGAACGTGCCGTCGGCGCCGAGCGCGCCTTCGAACTTCAGCCCTCCGTAGCGGTCGGCGATGAGCTTCTTCTGGGTGGCGATCGACAGGCCGCCGCCGCTCCAGTAGCCGAGATCATCGAGCATCGGCCCGCCGGCGGCGGCCAGGCCGAGCACGTAGCGCTTGCCGCGCGGCGCGGCCTTGCCGTCGCCGTCGCCGTCGCCGTCGTCGTCGTCGTCACCGTAGGCCGAGCGGTCGTGCTCGGCCTTGCCCTCGGCCGGCGTCCGCGTCGACATGCCGGGCTGCCAGCGCAGGGCCAGCGCCGAGCCCTGCCAGACCGGCTCGTCGGCATCGCTCGGCTGCTTGACCGCCAGCGTGGTCGCCGTCGCCAGCTCGACCCCACCGCCGAGGCCGACCCGCGCGTGCAGGTCGAGCAGGCCGAGGTCGGTGAAGCGCAGCGGCCGGTCGCCCAGCGCGCCGCTCGGCGACATCGCATAACGCAGAGCGCCGCCGAGGTCGTAGCCGCTCGGCAGCACCATCCAGTCCATCGCCCCACCACGCGCGCTCGAGGCGATGGGCCCGCTGCTGATCTCGAGGCCCTGCGCCATCGCCCGGGGCGCGGCGTCGGTCGGCGGCGGCTCCGGCACCGGCGGCGGCACCGGGACTGGCGCGGCCTCGGGCGCGGGTGTCGGTGCCGCGGTTGGCGCGTCGGGATCCGGCTCGGCCGGTGGCCCGACCGGGCCCGGGGCCGGTGCGCCCGCTCCCCCTTGCGCATGGGCGCTCACGGGGACCAGGCCGAGCAGGGTGAGGGCGGCGAGCCAGGAGCGCATGCCGCCGACGGTACCGCCGCCGCGGGCTCCTCGGTGAACGAGGCGCGAGTACTGAACGAGCGTCGGGGGAGGCTGCATGGGTGGTGCCGTCCGTGAACGCACCAGCGCGGCCCCAGGTCTGACCGGTGTCGCACTGTCGCAGGGCAGGACGGCGCAGGCGCCACGTGGCCATCGGGCCCGGGACCCGGTAACCTGCGCGCCGCCATGACCCGCCCCTGCGACAGCTCGCCGCGCAACCCGCGAGGGCGGGCCGCACATCCAAGCCCGGTGCGTCGCGCCACCACGTCCAGCCTGCTCGCCCTCGCCCTGGCCGGGTCGGGGTGCAGCCCGCACAAGGTGACGCATGCGCCAGCCCCGCCGGTGCAGCTGCCGGCGGCCTTCGCCGCGGCCGGCGCCAGCGCCGAGGCGGCACCCGACCGCTGGTGGACCGTGTTCGCCGACCCGCAGCTCGACGCCCTGGTCGGCCGCGCGCTGACCGACAACTTCCAGCTGCACGCGGCCTGGGCCCGCGTGGCCCAGGCCCAGGCCGGGGCCCGCCAGCTCGGCCACACCCTGCCCGAGCTGACCGCGACCGCCAGCGCCGGCCGGCAGAAGAGCCGCTTCGTCCTGCCCGACCCCATCGGCGAGGTCTCCATCAGCAGCAACAGCTTCGCGCTGCAGGCCGCGGCTGCCTACGAGGTCGACGTGTGGAAGCGCCTCGGCTCGCAGCAGGCCGGCATCGGCCTCGACGCCGCCGCCCTGCGCGACGACGTCGACGCCATCGCCGTCAGCCTGGCCGGCGAGATCACCGAGGCCTGGCTCGACCTGCGCGCGGCCCGGGCCCGCATCGCCCTGCTCGAGCAGCAGCTGGCGACCAACCAGGCCTCGCTCGAGGTGCTCGAGTCCCGCTTCCGCGCCGGCCTCCTGCCCAGCATCCTCGACGTGTACCAGCAGCGCTCGCTAGTGGCCCAGGTCCGTGGCCAGATCGTCGGGGCCCGGGCCGGGCTCGACGCCACCCTGGCCCGCGTCGCCGGCCTGGTCGGCTCCACCCCGGGGCAGCTCGGCGGCCTGGCCGACGGCGCCACCGCCACGCTGCCGGCGGTGCCGGTGCTGCCGGCGGCCGGCGTGCCGGCCGACCTGCTCGAGCGCCGGCCCGACGTGCGCGCGGCCCGGCGCCGGGTCGAGGCCGCCGATCACCGCGTCGCCGCCGCGGTGGCCGACCGGCTGCCGGCGCTGCGGCTGCAGGGCTCGCTCAGCCTGTCGTCGTCGACGCTGGCCGACCTCATCGCCACCCCGCTGTGGAGCCTGCTCGGGGCCATCACCGCGCCGCTGTTCGACAACGGTCGACGCGCCGCCGCGGTCGACCAGCAGCACGCCGTCGTCAGCGAGCGCCTGGCCGGCTACGGCCAGGCCATGCTCACCGCCATGACCGAGGTCGAGGCGGCGCTGGCGCAGGAGCAGCACCAGCTCGCGCTGGTGGTCGAGCTGACCGCGCAGCGCGAGCTGGCGGCCGCCACCCTGCGCGAGGCGCGCGACCGCTACCGCGAGGGCCAGATCGACTACCTGCCGGTGCTGAGCGCGCTCCAGGCCGAGCAGCGAGTCGAGCTGGCCGCGCTCGACGCCGCCCGCCAGCACCTGTCGCTGCGGGTCCGGCTGTACCGCGCCCTGGGCGGGACCTGGACCCGCACCCTGGCCGCGCCCGCGCTGGCCCGCCCGCGTGCGTCGACCTCGAGCCCGAACTCTCCGCCGCGCCAACCGGCGCCCGGCCGCACGACCCCGACGAGGACGCCATGAGTGATCCGCACGACCCGAGCGCCACCCCGACCGAGCTGCCGTACCCCGGCGCGGGCACCGACCCCTACCCGCCGGCCAAGGGCCTCGCGCTGGCGCTGCGCGCCATCGCCGTGTTCGCGCTGCTGGCGATCGGGGTGTTCATCATGCGCGCGCTCATCGCCGCCAAGCCGGCGGCCAAGCGCGAGGACAAGAAGTCGTCGGCCACCCCGGTCGAGCTGGTGGTCGCCCGGGTCACCGCCGAGCCGCAACGAGTCACCGCCACCGGCACGGTGGTGCCGGCGCGCCAGGTCCTGGTCGGCGCCGAGGTCGGCGGCCGGGTGGTGTGGATGTCGCCCGAGCTGGTGCCGGGCGGCCGGTTCAAGAGCGGGCAGCCGCTGCTGCGGGTCGACGCGCGCGACTACAAGCTGGCGCTGGCGCAGCAGAACGCCCAGGTCACGATCGCCCGCACCGAGCTCGAGGTCGAGAAGAGCCGCAAGCGTATCGCCGAGAAGGAGTGGCAGCTGCTCGGTGAGAAGCCGCCCGAGGCCGGCTCGCTCGCCCTGCGTGACCCGCAGATGCTGGCGGCCGAGGGCGCGGTGCGCGCGGCCGAGAGCGGCCTGCAGCGGCAGCAGCTGGCCATCAGCAAGACCGGCCTGACCGCACCCTTCAACGCCATGGTGCTGGCCCGCGCCGTGGATCAGGGCCAGCTGGTCGGGCCCGGCGGGGTGCTGGCCACGCTGGTCGGGACCGACGCGTTCTGGATCCAGGTCTCGGTCCCGGTCGATCGTCTGCCGATCATCGCCGTGCCCGGCATGTCGGGCGCCAGCCAGGGCTCGCTCGCGCTGGTCCGCCAGCGCGCCGGCGAGCGCGTGATCGAGCGGCAGGGCCGGGTCATCCGCCTGGCCGGTGACCTCGACCCGGTCGGGCGCATGGCCCGGCTCATCGTCGAGGTGGCCGACCCGCTGGCGCTGGCGCCGGCCAACAAGGGCCAGGCCCCGCTCCTGCTCAACTCGTACGTCGAGGTCGAGATCACCGGGTCCGAGGTGACCGAGGTGGTGGCCATCCCGCGCCCGGCCTTGCGCGAGGGTGACGTGGTGTGGGTCGCGACCGGCGACGAGCTGCGCATCCGCAAGGTCGTGCCGCAGTGGCGGACCCGGACCGAGGTGATGGTGCGCGGCGAGCTCAAGGACGGCGAGCGCATCATCGTGTCGCCGCTGTCGTCGCCGGCCGCGGGCATCAAGGTGCGCGAGGTCAAGGCGGGCGGTGGCAAGGCCGACGATGGCGGGAGCAAGACCGCGGCACCACCCGCAGGCGCGGGCTCGGGCTCGGCCGCGCCGGCGCCCGGCGGCGCGGCGGGTGGCGCCGGCAGCGGCACGCCCGGGGCGGCGGCGCCGTGAGCGCGGGCCGGACCTTCGCGACCAAGGTCGACCCCAGCGCCCGGCGCGGGGTCATGGCCTGGTTCATCCAGAACCCGGTCGCCGCCAACATCATCGTCCTGCTGGTGTGCCTGGGTGGACTCATCACCCTGTTCCGCACCAAGCAGGAGGTCTTCCCCGAGGTCGACCTCGACCTCATCGTCATCCAGGTCCCGTACCCGGGCGCCTCGCCCGACGAGGTCGAGAAGGGCGTGACCCTGGTCGCCGAGGAGGCGGTGCGCCAGGTCGACGGCATCAAGCGCATCACCTCGACCTCGGGCGAAGGCTTCTCCGTCCTCACCGCCGAGCTCCTGCTCGGGACCAACCCCGACGAGGCCCTCAACCGGGTCCGCGCCGCCATCGACCGGGTCGCGACCTTCCCGGAGGACGCCGACAAGCCGATCGTGTTCATGGCCACCAACCGGACCCGGGTCATCTCCCTGGTGCTGTACGGCGACCAGGACGAGGCCACCCTCAAGGCCATCGCCGAGCAGGCGCGCGAGGAGCTGCTCCTCACGCCCGAGATCTCGGTGGTCGAGCTGAGCGGCATCCGCCAGCCGGAGATCTCGATCGAGATCAGCCAGGACAAGCTGCGCGAGCACCGCCTCACCCTCGACCAGGTCGCGGCCGTGGTGCGAGCGTCGTCGATCGAGCTGCCGGCCGGCCGCATCAAGAGCAGCCGCGGCGAGGTGCTGCTGCGCACCACCGAGCGGCGCGACCAGGGCAGCGAGCTGGCCGAGATCCCGGTGCTGGCCCAGCCCGACGGCTCGCAGCTCAAGCTGGGTCAGATCGCCACCATCCGCGATGCCTTCGCAGACACCGACGAGGTCGGCTACTGGGACGGCAAGCGGGCGGTCTCGCTCGAGGTGTTCCGGGTCGGCGACCAGAAGCCGCTCGAGGTCGCCGCCGCCGTCCACGCCTTCGTCAAGAAGCTGCAGGCGACCGACCGCCTGCCGCCCGGGGTCGGCGTCGCCACCTGGTTCGACCTGTCCGAGCTGTACCGCGGCCGCATGAACCTGCTCATCGACAACGCGCTGCAGGGCCTGGTCCTGGTCATCATCCTGCTCGGCCTGTTCCTCGAGCTGCGGCTGGCGCTGTGGGTCTCGCTCGGCATCCCGACCTCGTTCCTCGGCGCCGCCATCTTCCTGCCGGCGGCCGACGTGTCGATCAACATGCTCAGCATGTTCGCGTTCATCCTCGCGCTCGGCTCGGTCGTCGACGACGCCATCAACATCGGCGAGTCGACCCAGCGCTACCGCGACGAAGGCTTCTCGCGTGTCGACGCCGCCATCCTCGGGGTGCGCGAGGTGGCCAAGCCGGTCACCTTCGCCATCCTCGTCATCATGATCGCCTACGTGCCGATGCTGTTCGTGCCCGGGGTGATGGGGAAGTTCTTCCGCCAGATCCCGATCGTGGTCATCGCCGTGCTCGGCATCTCCCTGCTCGAGTCGCTGTTCATCCTGCCGTCGCACCTGGCCCACTCCAAGGAGAGCCGCGGCGGGGTCCTGCGCTGGGTCGACGCCAAGCAGGCCAAGCTGGCGCGCGGGCTCGACTGGATCATCTCGAAGACCTACGTGCCCATCGCCCGCGCCGCGATCCGGCGGCGCTACCTGACGCTGCCGGCAGCCATCGCCGTCCTCATGCTCGCGCTCGGGGTGTGCGGCGGCGGCCACGTCAAGCAGACCTTCATGCCGGTGATCGAGAGCGACGTCATCACCTTCGAGGCCCGCCTGCCGTTCGGCTCGCCGGTCGAGCGCTCGCACGCGCTCGAGGACGAGCTGGTGCGTGCGGCCCGCAAGATCCTCGACAAGCACGGCGGCGAGGCCAAGCTGTCGCGCGGCATCTTCTCGGTGGTCGGCGCGACCCAGCAGAACAACGGCCCGGGCGGCTTCTCCGGCCAGGCTGGCGGCCACATCGTCCAGGCCTTCGCCTACCTGGTGCCGATCGACCAGCGCGACCTGCGCTCGGAGGCGTTCGCGCGCGAGTGGCGCGAGGCGATGGCCGACTACCCGGGCATCGAGACCACCAACGTCCAGTACACCACCGGCTTCTCGGCCGGGCGGGCCGTCGCCGTCGAGATCAGCCACCCCAGCTCGGAGGTGCTCGAGCTGGCCGCCGCGCAGCTGGCGCGGGAGCTGGGCAAGCTCAAGGGCGCCAAGGACCTCGACGACGGGTTCTCGACCGGCAAGCCGCAGCTCGACCTGCGCGTGACCGACGAGGGGCGGGCCGCCGGGGTGACCGCGTTCGACCTGGCCCGGGCCGTGCGTGGCTCGTTCTTCGGCGCCGAGGCGCTGCGCCTGCAGCGCGGCCGCGACGAGGTGCGGGTGTTCGTGCGTCTGCCCGAAGCCGAGCGCAACAGCGAGTTCAGCTTCGAGGAGCTGATGGTGCGGACCCCGACCGGGGCGGAGATGCCGCTGCGCGTGGTGGCCGACGTCGGCACCGGCCAGTCGTACACCGAGATCCGCCGCATCGACGGCCGGCGCGCGGTCGAGGTCTCGGCCGACGTCGACGAGGGCCTGGGCAACTCGACCGAGATCATGGCCGAGCTGAGGAAGAACGTGCTGCCGGCCCTGGTCGCCGACTTCCCGGGCCTATCGTGGTCGGTCGGCGGCGCCGAGAAGGAGCGGCAGGAGGGCATGAACGACCTCATGGTCGGCATGCTGCTGGCGATCGCCGCGATGTACGCGCTCCTGGCCATCGTGTTCCGCAGCTACATCCAGCCGCTGGCGGTGCTCATCGCCATCCCGTTCGGCGTGGTCGGCGCGCTGGTCGGGCACATGATCATGGGCTACTCGTGGTCGCTCATGTCGATGATGGGCATGATCGCCCTGGCCGGCGTCGCCATCAACGACTCGCTGGTCTACGTCGACGCCATCAACAACTACCGCGACCGCGGCGTGCACCCGGTGCGGGCCGCGCTCGACGCCGGCGCCATCCGCGCCCGCCCGATCATCCTGACCGCCACCAGCGCCTTCATCGGCCTGGCCCCGCTCATCTTCGAGACCGAGCTGCAGGCCCGCTTCCTCATCCCGATGGCCATCAGCCTGGGCTTCGGCATCATCGCCAGCACGGTTGTCACCCTGCTGGTGGTGCCGTGTTTCTACCTGCTGCTGTCGTGGGACCTGCCGCGGCTCCTCAAGTGGTGGTGGCTGCCGTTCTGGCGTCGGGTCCGCGGCCAGGCCGAGCACGAGCCGCGCCTGCCGCCCGTGCCGCGGCCCTGACGGTCCGCGTCCAGCGTGCGGGGCCGGCCCGCTGCCAAGCGGCTTTACAGGTGGCAAGCCGCTTGCCAGCGGCGGCGAGGCGGGGCCGACGCAAGCCGCCGTGATCCCACCGGCGCCAGCCTGGCGCGGCGCCTGCTGCAGGCGGGGGCATGTCGACCACGCGCCGCGTGGTCCTGGCGAGCCTCGCCCTGCTCGCGCTGGGACCGATCTGCCCCTCGCCCGTCGCCCACGCCGCCGGCTGCCCGGTCGAGCCCGGGTTGACGCTCGACCACGCCGAGCCGTCCACGGCGGCCGCGGTCGAGCTCACGCTGGCGCGGCGCGGCCTGGCCGAGCGCGGCGCGACCTGGCTCGGGCGCCTGGCCAGCGTCGGCGGCGGCGCGCGCGACACGCTGCTGTTCGTGCCGACCACGCTCGACCCCGACCGCCCGGTCGAGCTGGTCATCTACCACGACGGCCACGGCGCCATGGCCCCGGGCCGGGTCGACGCCCGCCACGGCGCCGCCATCACCCACCTCCTCGCCACCGGCCGCAACGCGGTGTACGTCGCGCCCGACGCGCCGTGGTCGAGCCACGGCCGCCCGACCGCCCGCGGCGCGTACTGGCAGGCCGGGTGTGACCACGCCGGCGCCTGCGCCGGCGGCCACGCCGCCCCGGGCGACTTCGTCGCGTTCCTGGACGCGGTGCAGGCCCACGTCGCCGCCGCGGTGTGCGCCAGCCCGGGCTTCACCCTGACCCTGATCGGCTTCTCCGCCGGCGGCCGCGGCGTGCGCGACGCCGTGGTCCAGCTCGCGACCACCGACGCCCTGACCGGCCTGCGTCAGCTCATCTACGCCGACGCCCACTACGCCACGGCCTGGGTCGACGACGCCTGGCGGGTGATCGGCGGCCAGGAGCCGTGGACCCGGGTGACGCTGCTGGTCTCGGCCGGGCGCTACGACGGCGCCGACGGCAACCGGCGCCGGGCCTGGGACTTCGCCCGCGGCAAGGTGGTGCGGACGCTGCATCGGCACCAGGCCGGCAACTTGATCGGCAAGCAGGTCCGGGTCGTCCAGGTCGACGCGTCCCACCACGGCATCGGCGACGCCGCGGTCGGCCTGTCGCTGCCGCCATGACCAGCGGCCTCGCCGTCGCCGGCCGGGACCGACGGCCTGGCTTGACAGGGCACGCGCCGCCGCTCACCTTCGATCCCGCGATGGCCCACCTGGTGTCGGTGCGTGACGGCGTGGCCCTGCTCAGCGTGGCGCTGGGCGACCACACCCGCATCGGTCGCTCGTCGACGTGCGAGGTCCAGCTGCTCGACGTGCGGGTGTCGCGCCTGCACGCGCACCTGCGCCGCGCCGGCGATCGGTACCTGCTCGAGGCCGAGGCCGAGGCCGAGGTCACGGTCGACGGCGCCCGCCTGGCCGGGCCGACGCCGCTGCGCGACGGCGCCGTCGTCGAGCTGGGCGGCCACACGTTCCTGTTCAACCCGCCGCTCGAGGTGGTGCCCGATCGCGACGGCGACCACCCGCTGCTGCTGGTGCACGATCCGGCGGGCGGCGCGCGCGTGGCCGCCGGCGGCGACAGCGCGGCCGCGCCGGTGCACCCGGCGGTGCAGGCCGCGCTGTGCGCCGCCGCCGGGCTCGGTGCCCGCGCCCTGTGCGCGGCCGCGGCGGCGCGCACCGGCGCCACCCGCGTCGCCCTGCTGCGATGGGACCCGGCGCGTGGCCTGCGCCCGGTGGCGATGGTCGCCGACGGCGGCCAGCTCGCGCTGTCCGCCACCCTGGCCGAGGCCGTGGTGGCGGCGCGGCAGCCGCGTCGCCTCGACGACGCCCTGGCCGACCTCGGCGTCCACCCGGCCCGCAGCGTGCTGGCCCACCAGCTGCGCGCGGTCATGCTGGCGCCGGTGCTGGGCGGGGACGATCCGGCCGCGCCGGTGCTTGGCCTGCTCCAGGCCGATCACCCCGGCCGCGCCGCGTTCGACGCCGACGCGCTCGGCGTGCTGGTCGCCGCCGCCGCCGCCGCCGCCGCGCTGCTGGTGCCGGCGCCGCCGCCGCCGCCGCCGCCGCCGCCGCCGTGGATCGGCGCCGACCCGGTCATGCTCGCGCTGCTGACCCAGGTCGAGCGCGCCGCCGCCACCACCGCCCGGGTCCTGCTCGGCGGCGAGAGCGGCACCGGCAAGGAGCTCATCGCCCGCCGCCTGCACGCGACCGGGCCCCGCGCGGCCGGCCCGTTCGTGGCCGTCAACTGCGCCGCCCTGGCCGACGGCGTGGTCGACAGCGAGCTGTTCGGCCACGAGCGCGGCGCCTTCACCGGCGCGGCGGCGCGCAAGCGCGGCTGCTTCGAGCTGGCCGACGGCGGCACCCTCCTGCTCGACGAGGTGGCCGAGCTGCCACCCGCGACCCAGGCCCGCCTCCTGCGCGTGCTGCAGGAGGGGCGGTTCACCCGCGTCGGCGGCGAGCAGCCGCTCGACGTCGACGTGCGGGTCATCGCCGCCAGCCACCGCGACCTGCGGGCCGAGGTCGCGGCCGGCCGCTTCCGCGAGGACCTGTTCTTCCGCCTGGCGGTGGTGCCGCTGCACGTGCCACCGCTGCGCGAGCGCCCGGGTGACCTGCAGCCGCTGACCGAGCGTTTCCTGACCGAGCTGGCGCTGCGCCAGGGCGTGCGCCCGCCCCGCCTGTCGGCCGAGGCGTGGGCGCGCTGGCGGGCCTATCGCTGGCCCGGCAACGTGCGCGAGCTGCGCAACGCGGTCGAGCGGCTGGTCGTGCTCGCGCCCGGGCGCGAGATCGAGGCCGACGAGCTGCCGGCCGAGCTGGCGTCAGCCACCGGCGCCGGCGCCAGCGCCGGCAGCCTGGGCGCCGCCATCGCCGCGGTCGAGGCCGAGATGATCGGCGCCGCCCTGGCCCGCGCCGGCGGCAACAAGAGCGCGGCCGCGCGGGCGCTCGGCATCTCGCGGCCGACGCTCGACAAGAAGATCCGCGACCACGGCCTCGAGGTGCCGTCGTGAGCGCCGGAGCACCCGCGTGAACGTGTTGTGCCCGGCCTGCCGCGGCGCGGTCGCCGTCGCCGTCGGCGAGCCCCGCCTGCGCTGCGGCGGGTGTGGCCTCGACGCCGCGCTGTCGACGCTGGGCACCGCCCCGGGCGTGGCGCTGACCCTGGCCCACGACCGCACCGGCGCCCGGCTCGGCCGCTACCAGCTCGACGCCCGCCTCGGCAGCGGCGGCATGGGCACGGTGTACCGGGCCCACGCCGTCGACGACAGCGGCGCCGCCGCGGCGGCCGGGCCGGTGGCGATCAAGGTGCTGCATCCGGAGCTGGCGGCGATGGCCGATGGCAGCGCCGCCGCGCGGGTCGCGCGCGAGGCCGAGGCGCTGCGCCGGCTCGAGCACCCGGGGCTGGCCCGCCTGCTCGAGGTCGGCGACGACGACGGGACGCCGTACCTGGTGACCGAGCTGGTCGAGGGCCAGGACCTGGCGGCCCACCTGCGCGCGCACGGGCCCATGCCGGTCGCCAGCGCCGCCGCCCTGCTGGCCGAGGTGTGCCACGCCGTCGCCGCGGCCCATCAGGCTGGCATCGTCCACCGCGATCTCAAGCCGGCCAACCTGGTGCGGGGTGACGACGGCCGGGTCCGGGTCGTCGACTTCGGCCTGGCCCGCATCGACACGACGCAGGTCACCACCCTGACCCGGACCGACCTCGCGCTCGGCACGCTGTACTACCTCGCGCCGGAGCAGCGCCGCGACGCCCGCGCCGTCGATGGGCGCGCCGACGTCTACGCGCTCGGCGTGATCTTCTACGAGCTCATCACCGGCGAGCTGCCGCTGGGGCGGTTCACCCTGCCGGGCGCGCGTGGCCTCGACCGCCGGGCCGACGCGATCGTCGAGGCGGCGCTGGCGCCCGACCCGGCCGCGCGTACGCCGAGCGCCGAGGCGCTGGCCCAGGCCCTGACCGGGTTGACCCGTCCGGCCTCACGCCGCCGGGTGCTGGCCGCCGCCGCCGCCCTGCTCGCGGTCGGCGCCGGCGCCGGCGTCGCCGTCGTCGGCCTGGGCGCAGACGCATCGCCCGGCCCAGCGGCCGGCCCGACCGCGCTGGTCGGCCCGACCGCGCTGGTCGCCACGACCCCTGCCACGGATGCCACGCCGGCCGCGCCCGTGACCGCCCCCGTCGACGCGGCGCCGGCGGACGCCGCCGCCGTCGACGCCACCCCGGATGCCCGGGCCCGGCCCGACGCCGGTCCAGCCCTGGTCACCAGCAAGCGCGGCAAGACCAAGACCCGCAAGCCGGGCACCGGCAAGCGGGCCACGCTCGACGAGCCCTGATCCACGCCCGAAAAGATCGACGCCGGCTCGGAGAGGAGGTCGAGCCGGCGCCGCAGTGAACCGTTGACGCGGGTCAGAACCAGTTGAGGCCGACGCCGATCGACCCCGAGGTGATCTGGTCGTCGATGCCGTCGTAGGTGCCGACGATGAGGCGGCCCTGCAGATCGACCGAGTAGTTGTACGACTGCAGCAGCTCGATGCCGGCCGCGCCGAGCACGGCCCCGCCATCGGCGATGGGCTCCTCCGCGCTGCCGTACGAGTCGTTGTAGCTGTACGACAGGTGCGACAGGCCGAGCCCGCCCTTGATCCAGATCTTGGGCGACACCCAGTACTGCACCGCCGCCAGCGCCGCGCCCTGGCCGAGGGTCACGTTGCCCTCGATGCGGTCGTCGACGACCTGGCCGTTGCCCTGCAGCTCGAGCATCAGGGCCAGGCGCGGGTTGAGGAAGCCGCCGATGTGCAGCGCGCCCTGGATGGAGGCCGGCTGGTAGTCGCAGTTGGCGCACTGGATGGGGCCACCCTTGGCGTCCATGTAGCCGAGCCCGACGCTGCCGCCGAGCCACATGCGGCCGGTGCGGTCGAGGTAACCCGGCGCCGGGCTGGGCGGCTGGGCGTAGTAGCCGGGATAGGCGCCGCGAGGCTGGGCCGCGGCGAGGGCCGGGGTCAGGACCGTGGCGAGAGCGGCGGCGATCAGGGTGGTGCGCTTCATGGCTGTCCTCCGGGCTCCATACTCGCAAACCCGGGGCCAGGTCCCAAGGGGCGATGGCCAAATCATTCCGGCATGTTACGAGGTCGAACCACCACGATCGACGTCACCTGCGCGCACACCGTGAACGGCCGTGCACGGCCGGCCCGTCCAGCAGGCTGCTGAACAGCCCGTGCCGGCGACTCCCGCCGACGGGACGGGCTCCGTGTTTTCAGCAGGCTGCGAGATCGAACATGCCTGGCAGGAATGCTCCTTCAGCGTCCTGCTAGGCCGACACCCGCAGGGCCTGGTCGATCAGCGGCCGGGCCCGCCGGGCGTCGCCGCGAAACAGGAGGACCGGCACCTGCCGGCGACGGAACAGCCCCTCGAGCAGGCTCGGATCCTGGCCGTCGGCGAGGTCGCCATCGATGAGCGCGGCGTCGGGCGGCCGGACCTCGCCATCGGTGACCCGGATGAGCGAGCCGGGGTCGGTGCCGCTGACCACCGCATAACCGGCGGCGCTGAGCACCTCGGCCAGCTCGCTGACCCGCGCCGGCGAGGCGCCGACGATGACCCGCTTGTCGACCCGGGCCCGGACCCGGCCGAGGAAGCTGCGCCAGCGGCCCCGGTGATCGTCGCCCATCTCGTCGATGTGCACGCCGTACCCGGCCGACAGGCCACGCCGCTTGCCGTCGCTGGCGTTGATCTCGCGCACGACGTGGCAACGCCCGGCCACCGGCGAGCCCCCGTCGTCGAGGACGATCGAGAAGTCGAGCGAGGAGCCGACCGGCAGGACGCGGTCGGCGCGCACGAACATACCCTCGGCCGACACGTCGAGGGCCTGGCCGACGACGCGGCCGCTGCTGGCGGCCAGCTTGAGCGGCCACGCCACCGGCAAGCGGATGGCCGCGCGCGGCGGCGGCGCCACCAGCGTCACCCCGGCCTCCTTGGCCGCGGTCAGCAGCGCGGTCAGCGTCGTCCGCGCGGTGTCGTCGAGCTCGAACCGGACCGCGAAGCCCGACATGCCGGTGCTGGCGATGTCATCGGCGCTGGTGACGTGGAACACCCGACCTCGCACCAGCACCCCGTGCGCGCCGAAGGCCAGCGCCAGGTGGGCGTTGTCGCCGACGCGCAGCAGCCCGCCGGTGATGAGGTACGCCCCCTTGAGGCTGATGGCGCGCAGACGCGCGGGCGCCCACCGGCCCGAGCGAAGGTAGCGGACGTCGACGCCGCCGGCGTCGCGCCGACGGGACGACGTGCTCGCGGCCGCGGCCGTCGCCGGCTTCGGCGCCGCCGGCGGCGGCGGCGGCGTGGTGCCTGGCATCGTCGACGAGCCGGCCCGGGCGCCCCCGCCGGCCGGGGTGGTGGCCGGGGCGGCCATGGTCGACGCGGCCGGGGCGGCGGACGTCGGAGGCGCCGACGCGGCACCGGCTCGCGGAGCCGCCGGCGCCGCCGCCGTCGGGGCCGGCAGCAGCGGCGAGCGCACGCGCGGGCGGGTGACCGGATCGACCCGCTCGTCCTGCCGGGCCCGGCGCATCCGACCCGCACGCTCGTCGATCGTCGCCGCCCGGGCCGCGCCATCGACCGGCGCCGTGCGTGGCGGCGCCGAGCTCGCCGCGGGGCGCACCCGCACCACCTCGGCTGGACGGATCGCCGCCACCGCGACCGGCCGCAGCGACGGCGACGGCGTGGCCGCCGCCAGCACGGGCGGCTCGATCACCAGGTGCAGCGCCAGGGCGATGGCCTCGGCGGCGCCGGCGACGTCACTGGCCGACGCGTGTTCGGTCGCGGCGCCGATGTGCGCCAGCACCCTCCGCTCGGCGTCGCTGGCGGCATCCGGGTCGATGACCTCGGCGCCGGCCATCCCGGCCACGTGCTGGACCATGCCGAGGCCGATGGCATCGAGCCCGTCGGCCAGGTAGCGCACGACGATGATGAGCAGGTCGAGGCTGGGGTCGTAGTGTGCATCCGCGGTCCGGACCACCGGGGCGCCGGCGCAGTGCAGCCGGCGCAGCATCGGCAGGCTGCCGACCAGCGCGTGGCGGGCGCGCTTGAGGATCAGCACCAGGTCCTTGGTCGGACGGTATTCGACGAACATCTCGTCGGTGGGGGAGCACCACGCATACCACCCCCGCCGTCTGGATCTGGGCGTACGCTCTGTGCACGTAACTAGCCGTAAGTTAACCGTTCTGGTTCGAGGCCTCGACCCCCATGGTCGTGGTATTCAAACCACGAACAGCAATGGCAAATTTGCCCCGACCGGGCTTCGGGTCACGAATCAGAATCTTGCGCAAATGTGCGTCATGCCTAGAGTAAGGGCATGACAACGGCGCGGCGGGTCCTGCCTCTCCTCCCCCTCCGAGACATCATCGTCTTCCCGCACATGGTCATCCCGCTCTTCGTGGGCCGGGAGAAGTCGATCAGCGCGCTGGAGGAGGCGATGGCTGGCGATCGCGATCTGGTGCTTTCGGCCCAGCGCAAGGCCAAGACCAACGACCCGCGCGAGGACGACATCTTCACGGTCGGCACCATCGGCCACATCATCCAGCTGCTGCGCCTGCCCGACGGCACGGTCAAGGTGCTGGTCGAGGGCAAGCAGCGTTGCCGCATCGCCAGCTTCGATCAGAGCGCGCCGTTCTTCACGGTCGAGGCCATGGCCATCGCCGAGCCCGACGAGAGCGCGGTCGAGGCCGCCGCGCTGATGCGCTCGGTCCAGGGCGTGTTCGAGAACTACGTCAAGCTCAACAAGCGCATCCCGCCCGAGATGCTGGTGTCGGTCCAGACCATCGAGCACCCAGGCCGGCTGGCCGACACCATCGTCGCCCACGTCGCGCTCAAGCTGAAGGACAAGCAAGAGCTGCTCGAGACCCCATCGCCGCTGCGCCGCCTCGAGCGGCTGTACGAGCTGATGCAGGGCGAGATCGAGATCCTCCAGGTGGAGAAGAAGATCCGCACCCGCGTCAAGAAGCAGATGGAGAAGTCGCAGAAGGAGTACTACCTCAACGAGCAGATGCAGGCCATCCAGAAGGAGCTGGGTGACCGCGACGAGTTCAAGAACGAGCTGTCCGAGCTCGAGCAGAAGATCAAGCAGAAGCGGATGTCCAAGGAGGCCAAGGAGCGCTGCCTCAAGGAGTTCAAGAAGCTGAAGATGATGTCGCCGATGAGCGCCGAGGCGACCGTCGTGCGCAACTACATCGACTGGGTGCTGGCCCTGCCGTGGGAGGACAAGACCGAGGACCGGCACGACCTGGCCCAGGCCGAGAAGATCCTCGAGGCCGAGCACTACGGGCTCAAGAAGGTCAAGGAGCGCATCCTCGAGTACCTGGCGGTGCAGACGCTGGTCGATCGCGCCAAGGGTCCCATCCTGTGCCTGGTCGGCCCGCCCGGCGTCGGCAAGACCTCGCTGGCCCGCTCGATCGCCAACGCCACCGGCCGCAAGTTCGTGCGGCAGTCGCTCGGCGGCGTGCGCGACGAGGCCGAGATCCGCGGCCACCGCCGGACCTACATCGGCGCGCTGCCGGGCAAGCTGATCCAGTCGCTCAAGAAGGTCGGGTCGAACAACCCGGTGTTCCTGCTCGACGAGATCGACAAGATGTCGATGGACTTCCGGGGCGACCCGGCGGCGGCGTTGCTCGAGGTGCTCGACCCCGAGCAGAACAACGCGTTCAACGATCACTACCTCGACCTCGACTACGACCTGGCCGACGTCATGTTCATCACCACGGCCAACAACCAGCACGCCATCCCGCTGCCGCTGCAGGACCGGCTCGAGATCATCGAGCTGCCCGGCTACACCGAGTGGGAGAAGATCGCCATCGCCCGCCAGTACCTGCTGCCCAAGCAGCGCGAGGCCAACGGCATCGGCGACGTCGCGGTCGACTGGTCCGACGACGCCCTGCTCGACATCATCCACCGCTTCACCAAGGAGGCGGGCGTGCGCAACCTCGAGCGCGAGATCGCCACGATCTCGCGCAAGATCGCCAAGGCCTGGCTGGCGGCCGGCCGCCCGGCCGACGCCAGCTACGCGGTCACGCCGACCACGCTGGTCGAGTACCTGGGCCAGCCGCGTTACCGCGAGAACAAGCGCGAGCACGACGACGAGATCGGGCTGGCCAACGGCCTGGCCGTGACCATGGTCGGCGGCGACCTGCTGGCGACCGAGGTCACGGTGGTGCCCGGCAAGGGCAAGCTGACCCTGACCGGCAAGCTGGGCGACGTCATGCAGGAGAGCGCGCAGGCGGCGATGAGCTACATCCGCTCGCGCGCCGAGAGCTTCGGCCTGACCCGCGACTTCCAGAACCGGGTCGACATCCACGTCCACTTCCCCGAGGGCGCCATCCCCAAGGACGGCCCGAGCGCGGGCATCACCATGGCCACCGCGTTGACCTCGGCGCTGCTGCGCCTGCCGGTGCGGCAGAACGTGGCGATGACCGGCGAGATCACCCTGCGCGGCCGCGTGTTGCCCATCGGTGGCCTCAAGGAGAAGATCCTGGCCGCGCACCGGGCCGGGGTGACGACGGTGCTCATCCCCGAGGAGAACCGCAAGGACCTGACCGACGTGCCGGCCGCCGTGCTCGACAGCATCACGGTCGTCCCGGTCAGCCACATGGACGACGTCCTGCGCACCGCGCTGGTCATCGCCAACCCGAGCGAGTTCCTGCGCCAGCCGTCCAACGTGGTCGACTGGCGCTCGGTGCTGAGCGACCCGCAGCCGCCGACCGATCCGGCCGACGCACACTGAGCCGGCCGCGCCGCGGTCGGGTCGAGCGTCCCCAGCGACATGCCTGGCCCGCCAGAAGGCTGGCGCGACCGGCGTGATCGGCCGGACCGCAGTCGCCACTGGCAGCCGCGCTGGTCACCACGATCGGCCCGGAAGCTCGTTCTGCCCGACCGGCGTGGTGGCCCGCTGGTTGCTACCGGATGGGGCATGCGTACGACCCGCACCCACCGCGCTCTGTCCTCCCTGCTCCTGCTCGCGGCCGTGGCCGGCCCCGCCGCCTGCGTGGCCGAGCCCGACGCCGGCGATGACCTCGGCGGTGGCGGTGGCGGCAAGGGCGACGACCCGTCCGGCGTGGTCCGGCTCGAGGCGACCACCGCCGACGAGGTCGAGCGGTCCATGATCGAGCACTGGGGCGCGGCGGTGCGTGGCTGCTTCGACGCCTACGTCGCGACCGTCGACGCCGACGCGACCGAGGTCGACCGCGCCATGGCCCAGGCGTTCACGGCGCGCGCCCTGCGCCCCGCCTGCCCGGACGCCTATCCGCTGGTGGGCTACATCGACGGCGCCCTCGACCACGCCGGCGTCGACGCCCTCCCGATCGACGAACTCCCGCCCCACATCGGCGGATGGGGTCGCCCTTGGCTCGACCAGGCCACCGTCGACGGTGGGCGGATCGATCTCGACCTCGTCCACTTCGAGATCGCGCGCGACGTGATCCGGGTCCAGGACGACAACGCGCGCCGGCGCGAGCGCGACCCGGCCGGCGTGCACCTCGACGACGTCCGCCTGGCCTGGCCGGAGGTCCGCTCGGAGACGACCTCGTCGTCGGTCTTCCTCAACCCGATCAAGTTCCCGGCCAGCGCGCTGACCGCGGCCCGTCGGGTCGCGTCGATGGAGGCCATGTTCCCGCTGCACGGGACCGAGCTGGTGGCGTCGGGGGCCGCGGCGGTGACCGCCTTCGCCGAGCACCCGGAGGCGGCCGACGATGACGAGCGGTTCGGGCCCATCGCCGACCTGCTGGCCGCGCGCTCGATCCGCCACCAGCTGTTCTTCTCCGGCAGCGCGGCGTACTTCAGCAACCAGGTCCTGGTGCTCATCGACGAGCACGGCCAGGCCTGGGCCCTGCAGCGCCACTCGAACGAGTAGGCCGCGCTACGTGCGGATGCCGAGGTTGCCGACCAGGTAGGCCCGCACCATCGAGGCGTAGATGGCCGAGGCCCGCCGGGCGTCGGCGCTGTCGCGCACGGCGATGGCGTTGGCGATGCCGTCGGCGCCGTGGGTGACGACGAAGGCGAAGCTGGTGGCGTGCTCGGCCTGCATGCCGCGGCTGCGCAGCAGCGCGGCCAGCCCGGCCGTCATGTGGTCCTGGTGATCGCGGATGCGGGCCTCGACGTCGGCCACCCCGCGCAGCAGCCACAACGCGCGGATGGAGGCGGCCCGGCGCTGGTAGGTCGACAGCATGGCCTCGGTCACCACCTCGATCAGCTCCTCGAGCGGGCGGTTCTGACCGCCGACCGCCTCGAACGCGCCGATGAACATCTCGAGGTAGCGATCGATCAGCAGGCGGGCGGTGGCCGGGACGTCGGGGGCCCACCGGTTGACCTCGGCCGACGACAGCCCGCTGACCGCGGCCAGGCGGTCGGTCGTCAGCCCGGCCACACCCTCGGCGGTGAGGATGCGGTCGGCGGCGTCGAGCAGGGCGGGCGGCGGCGTGGTGACGGCGGGGTCGGGCACGGCCCCAGTCTACCTTTGGTTGCGCTCCTGGGTGCTTGACACCAGGCCGCGACCAGCCTAGAAACACCAGGCTCGCGGTGCGGGCGGATAGCTCAGCGGTTAGAGCGTCGCCCTTACACGGCGAGGGTCGCTGGTTCGAATCCTGCTCCGCCTACGGGCCTGACAACTCAAGATTTCTGGAGCGGTAGTTAAGTCGGTTATAACGCCGGCCTGTCACGCCGGAGGCCGCGGGTTCGAGTCCCGTCCGCTCCGCGACTTAACAGCCGAGGATCGCAAGGTCCTCGGCTGTTTTCGCTTTTTCGGGGGCGCGATCGCGTGGCTCCTTGCCCTATCGTTTCCGGGCATGAGCGTCGAGGTCAGGTTGGGTAAGCCGCGGGTGTCGTGGACCGTGCTGCCGTTGATCGCGGCCGGCGTGGCGTTTGGCCTTGGCATCGCGCTGCGGTCGAAGCCGTTGCGGCTGGGCGGCGCCGCCGCCAGTGTGGTGCTGATCGTTGGGGTGGTGATGCTGGTGCTGGCGCGCAGCCGTCGCTTCGGCGCCGACAACAGCGCCGCCATCTCCGCGCTCGGCCAGGGCCGGTACGACGAGGCGCGCACGGTCTTCACTCGATGGGCCGGGCGCGGACCGGGCACGGTGGCCGCCAACGCCCGACACAACCTGGGCTGGACGCTGCTGCTCGAGGGCCGGGTCGGCGATGCGGTGACCGTCCTCGAGGACGCCGCTCGCCACCACCAGCATGCGCTGCGTGCCCTGTCGCTCCTGCCGACGACGCGGATCGACGCCGCCCTGTGCCATGCCCTGCTCGGCCAGCTCGAGCCGGCCGAGGCGTGGATCGCCATGGCGCGCGACCCGGCGGCGGGGATCCGGGTCGCGTCGTTCGCCGGCATGATGGCGCTGACCCAGGCGGTGCTCACCTGTCGCCGCGGTCACGCAGCACAGGCGGCCGCCGGCCTGGCGCAGGCCCGGGCCGAGCACGAACCGACGATGACCGGCGACACGCTGCGCATGATGCGGGTGGTCCATGCCTTCTGTGCTGGCGCCGACAGCCCGCGCGAGCAGGGCGTCGTCGAGCAGATTCTGGGAGACCTGCGCCCGCGTCACCCGCGCGAGTTCGCCTTCCTCGGCGGCGCCTGGCCGGACATGCACGCGTTCCTCGCCGCCCACGGCCTGGGCGCCTGAACCTGCGGTCCGGTCGGGTCAGGCGAGCGCGGTCGAGGCAGTCGGGCGAGCACACTGGGCAGCGTGTCCTCGGCTATTTTCGGGGTCCGGCTCGTGGTCCACGAGCGCATCACCGCCGGTGCTTGCGCGCGACGAACCGCACCAGCCGGGCGTGGTCCTTGGCCCAGTCGGGCCGGTCCTCGACCAGGTCGTCGCGGACGACGTCGAAGCCGACGGCGAACAGCGCGGCGAGCTGGCCAGGGCGGTAGCCGTCGTCGGGGTCGGCCGGCTCGGCCGCGAAGTACTCGAGCACGAACAGGCCGCCCGGTCGCAGGCCCTGCTTGGCCTTCTCGATCCAGCGCAGGTGGTTGCCGCCCGGGTAGATCATCGCGACGAGGTCCCAGCGGGCAACGCCGAAGTCCCACGCGTCGATGTCGGCGTTGACCGTGGTCAGGTCGAGCTTGCGCCGGGCCGCCTCGTCGCGAGCCACCTGCAGTCCTTCGTCGGCGAAGTCGACGCCGGTCACCTTCCACCCGGCCTGGGCCAGGAACAGCGCATTGCGGCCCTGGCCCATGGCCAGGTCCAGCGCGGTCCCCGGCGTCACGCTCTTGACCACGTCGACCAGGAGCCGATTGGGCTGCTTCTCGAAGCCGACGTCATTGCGGTAGATCTCGTTCCAGGTGTCGCGCGCGCTCCCGCCGCCGCGCTGCCAGGTCCACAGCCGCAGGCGCCAGCCACCGTCCTGGCGGACCCACCCCAGCGTGTACCAGCCGACGTAGCGGTAGCCGCCGTGCGAGTCGTTGCCGCCCTGGACCTCGGTGGCCTTGCCGATGAACAGGGCGTGGTCGACCCCGACCTGGGTGAACTCGTCGGTCCAGGTCCGGCTGGCGAACATCGGCGTGCCCGGCGGGCGCGCCCGCAACCGCGTCAGCTCCGCGTCGCGCAGGGTCGGCGCGCCGCCCTCGAAGTGGACGAAGTCGTCGGCCAGGATCGCGGCCATACCGTCGGCGTCGCCGCGATCGAACAGCTCGAGCACGGCGTGGCTGCGCGCGACCAACGTGGCCGCGGTCAAGGCCGGCGCCGGCGCCGAGCTCACCGCAGGTGGCGCCACCAGGTGCGGGGCGGGCGCGCCACAGGCCGCGGCCCCGGTCACGAGGAGGCTCAGGAGAAACCGCATGGTCGTGACCATACCGCCTGCCGGGCGCAGCGCGCCTGCACGTGGCGTACGGCCGCGCGGCGGCGATCACGTTGGGCGAGGCAATGGCGGCGGCCGGCGGTAGGATGAGGCGGGGGTGACATGTGGCCGAGCGGGTGCTGTTCCTCGACATCGACGGTGTGCTCAACCGGACCGGTTACCGCCCGGAGGTGTCGCTTGGGCTGCGCAGCTGGGTCGAGCCGGACCTGGCGCGGCGGGCGAACGAGGTCCTGCAGGCGACGGGCGCCGTGGTCGTGCTGAGCTCGGACTGGCGGCGCGGGCGCGACCTGGCCCACCTGCAGGGTGAGCTGGCCGCGGCCGGGTTGCCGTGCCGGCTGGTCGGGACCACGCCGGTGCTCGGGCGCGAGCGCTGGCGCGAGATCGAGGCATGGTTGACGGCGCACGCGGTGCCCGCGTCCTCGGTCGCCATCGTCGACGACGGCTACGACATGGGCCCCCTGGCGGCGCGCTTCGTGCGGGTCAGCCCGCTGACCGGCTTCGACGACGACGCGGCGGCGCGGATCCGGACGCTGCTCGCCGTGCAGGCGCCGGTGGGGGCGTGACCGGAACCGACCCTCGCGCAAGGCGCGCTCGAGATCCGGTACAGTCTCCGGCATGCACCTCACGGACGTGCTCGCGCGCCTGCTCGCGTCACCCCACGCGACCCGCGGTGAGGCCTGGGACCCGGTCGAGCCGCCGCTCGAGCCGCACTTCGGCGACCTCGAGTGGACGCCGCCGCCGTCGTATCACGCGCTGGCTGCCAGCGGCCTGCGCCGGGCCCGGCGCGAGGTGATGGCGACCGGGTCGATGGCCGGCTTCGCGCTCCTCGTCGGCGACGAGCGCACCGCGGCCAACGCCGACCTGGTGCACCTGCCCGACGGCGTGTCGCGCGACCCCGGGGTGTACCTGTCGACCAACCACCTGGTCGGCTTCGCCGAGGCCGGCCATGAGGCGGTGTGGTGCTTCGACGTGAGCGCGCCGGGCGCCGACGGCGAGTACCCGGTCTACTACCACCACCAGGACGAGCCGCGGGCGCGGGTGCTGGCGACCGGCGCGTGGGAGGAGCCAGACACCCGCCCCGACTTCGAGTCGCTGACGCAGTGGCTCGAGACCATGACCGCCGCCCTGCTGGCGCCCGAGCTGCCGGCCTGGTTCGAGCGCCTCGGCCGGCCCGGCCTGACCTTCGTCGACAGGCGCCTGCGCCTGCCCGGCGCGGCGAGTGCGGCTTCGACGCAGAGCGCCGCGCCCCCGGCCAGGAAGCCGGCGCCCAGGAAGGCCGCGACCAGCAAGAAGCCCGCGACCAGCAAGAAGGCCGCGACCAGCAAGAAGGCCGCGACCAGCAAGAAGCCCGCGACCAGCAAGAAGCCCGCGGCCAGCAAGAAGCCCGCGACCAGCAAGAAGAAGCCCGCGACCAGGAAGAAGCCCGCGACCAGGAAGAAGCCCGCGACCGGCAAGCCGGCGACCAGGAAACGCGCGAAGGTGAAGCGGTCGCGCAACCGACGGTGACGTGGCCGGCGCCGCCCGAGCGCCGGCGCGGGCGGACGACCTGCGCCCACCGCGGCGGCCGCGGCCGGCGTAGCATCGACCGATGGACGTGATGATCATCGCCCAGCTCGCGGCGGCCGGCCTGCTCGCTGTCGCCGGCGCCGCGGCGTGGATGCTCAAGCGCCGGTTCGTGGCCGGCGCGCGCCGGGCCGACGGCACGCTGGTCCGGCACGAGCTGCGGCTGTCGGCGCAGGGGCGGCCTGGCTACCACGCGGTGGTGGCGTTCGACGTCGACGGCCAGCGCTGGGAGGTGGTGTCTCGCCTGGGCCGCAACCAGCAGACTCCGCCGGTGGGGACGCCGGTCGGCGTGCTCTACCCCGTCGGCGCGCCGGCGCAGGCGCAGCTGGCGACCACGCGCGAGCTGTACCAGGCCACGCTGGTGCTGGTGATCGTGAGCGCGGTCGTGCTGGTGTGCGGGCTGGGCATGGCCGTCGCGGTGTGGGCGCGGTGAGCGCGAGGGGCTGACCTGCGGCAGACGCGGCGCCCCTGCGTGGTACCGTCGACGCTCCACCGCCGATGCTCAAGAAGCCACCCGAACCTGCGCCGAGGCGCTCCGACTCGCAGGAGATCGTGCTGGCGGTCATCGCCGCGGCGATCGAGCTGGGTCCCGACACGCCGCTGGCACGCATCGCCGAGCGCGCCGGGGTCGGGCTGGCCTCGCTGCACCGCTACTTCCCGACCACGGCGGCGCTGTTCGCCGAGGTCTCGCGCGAGATGTACCGCACGCTGGTGCGGCAGGTGCGCGACCTGCTCGAGCGCACGGACCTGTCGGTGGCCGAGACGGTGGTGCAGGTGTGCCGGGTGGTGATCACCGAGCCCAAGCTCCCGGTCGAGCACCGACGCCGCCTCAATTTCGGCGTGCCGCTCGAGTGGTCGCGTGACTCGGCCGAGGCCGCCTACCGCGACATCCTGCGCGACGTCGTCGGCTACCTGCAGCGACGCTGGACTGCGTGCGGGCCCGACATCGAGGACCGCGTGTTCGTGGCCTTCGCCGCCGTGCGCGGCGCGGTCCTGGTGTCGCTGCTGTTCCCCGATCTGGGCCCGCCCGAGGAGCGGATGATCCAGCAGGTGACCCGCTGCGTGACGCTGACCCTGGGCCTGGGCGAGCCGCCCACGTAGAGGAGGTCGGTGGCCGCCTTCGGCGATCGGCTTCGCTCGGTCCGGTCTCGGCTGGCCGCGGGCGCGCGAGCGGAGTCGTTGCTCTCTGGATCCGAGAAAATCGGAGCGGCGGCGTGGCGTTGCGCCACCCGAGAGCGGAGTTGAGCGATCGCACGCGGCGCAGGCAAGGTCGTCGCATGAATCGACCGCTCGCTGCGTCTGCCCTGGCGCTGCTGCTCCTCATCACCGCCCCCGCCCCCGCCGCCGCCCAGGAATCGATCGACGCGGTGCCACCGCCCGTGACCCTGGTGCCGGCCCGGCCGTTCGTCGGCGCCGCCCAGCATCGGGTCGAGCTCGACGTGCCGGCCTGGCACGGCCTCGAGCCGGCGCTGGCGCTCGCCTACGCGTCGTCGGCCCGCCTCGGCACGCTCGGCTTCGGCGTGACGCTCGAGGGTACGTCGATCATCGAGCGGGTGTCGCCGACCCGCGGCGCCCCGACCTACGGCGCGGCCGACACCTACCTGCTCGACGGCGAGCCGCTGCTGGCGTGCGCCGCCGGCAACACCTCGCCCAGCTGCACCACCGGCGGCACCCACGCCACCCGGCGCGAGAGCTTCGCCCGCATCAGCAAGGCCGGCACTGCCTGGACCGTGACCTCGCCGACCGGCGTGGTGTCGCGCTACACGACCCTGGCCGAGCCGGTCGCGGTCCTGACCTCGCGCACCGACCCGTCCGGCAACGCGGTCAGCTACGGCTACGCGGTCTTCGCCGGCACGACCTACCTGACGTCGATCAGCTACAACGGCACGGTCATCACCCTGTCGTACCAGGGCCGGCCCGACCCGTTCACCGTGGCCATCGGCAACGGCACGCGCGTGGTCGACCGCCAGCTGGTCGCCGTCGCCATCCGCACCGACGGCGCGCTCGACCGGGCCTACCGCCTCGCCTACACCCTGGCCGCGCTGCCGCAGGCCGGGGGCCTCATCGGGCCGACGCCGGTCGGCCGCTCGCTGCTCACCAGCGTGCAGGAGTACGGCGGCGACGCCACGTTCAACGCGGCCGGGGCGATCACCGGCGGCACCGCGATGCCGGCGACCTCGCTCGGGTACACCAGTGACCCGCAGACCTCGCACCGGGCGTGGCACCAGTCCTTGAGCCCCGCCGTCGGCCTCAAGGACGACGTGGTGCTGGTCGGTGACGTCAACGGCGATGGTCGCAGCGACGCCATCGCCGTCCATGCGTACAGCTCGGGCGGCACCTCGGGCACCACCGGCAGCGTCGAGCTGCTGGTCCAGCGCGGCCGTGCCGACGGCGCGTTCGAGGGGGCCGCGATGCGATCGAACACCAGCTCCAACCCGGAGATCGGCTGGTACGAGGACATCCGCGGCGGCGACGTCAACGGCGATGGCCGCGCCGACGTGGTGATGATCCGTCGATCGTCGACCTACGCGTGTTGTGGCCGCGCCCCGGTCGGGTTCGTCGACGTCCAGCTCGCGCTCGGCACCGCGACCGGCAACTTCACGTTCCCGACGCGCCAGCGCATCAGCAGCGAAGGCCTCAGCGGCGAATTCGACGAGGTCCTCGTCGGCGACTTCGACGGCAACGGCCGGGACGACCTGGTGATGGTGCGCGCGCCCAAGCTCAACGGCCAGTACGCGGCCATGAACGCGCTGATCGCGCTGTCGACTGGCAGCGGACTCGGCTCGGCCACCAACCGCACGTTGACCCACCCCAACACCCAGACCAGCTTCGCCAGCCTCAAGGTCCACGCCGGCGACGTCGACGGCGACGGCGACGACGACCTGGTCGTGGTGCATCGAGGGTCGCCGGTGAACGGCAACGACCTGGCCCGCGCCCACACCTACCTGTCGACCGGCGGCGGGGCGTTCGCCGGCGCGGCCTCGTCGACCCTGAGCGCCTCCTCCACCTCCGACTCGTACAGCGGCGATGCGCTGGTCGACGTCAACGGAGACGGGCTGGCCGACCTGGTCGGTGACCGGGCGTACAGCGTCACCGGCGCCATCTGCAGCGACTGCGACAGCGACGTGTCGATCGTCACCAACCTCGGCCATGGCAATGGCTTGTTCGGTGGCCAGATCAGCTCGACCGGCTGGTCCGGCGCCGGGGCGGGCATCGGCTACTTCACGGCGACGTTCGTCGACTACAACGGCGACGGCTTCGTCGACCGCGTCGCCGCCAAGGGCAACAACACCAGCGTGTCCGTGCTGGTCAACTATGGCCGTGGCGACGGCGCCTTCACCGCCAACTCCATCAGCACGATGGCGACCGGGCCGTCGTACGACAGCCAGGTCCTGGCCGCCGACGTCGATGGCGATGGCCGGTTCTCGGTGATCACCTCGGCCGTGGCCGCCGGGTCCTGGCGCCTGGGCACGATCCACCCATCGGCCGGCCGTGGTGGCCTGCTGGCGAGCGCGGCCCTGCCGACCGGCGGCAGCGTGGGCTTCGGCTACACGCTGTCGTCGGCCTTCGCCAACGGCTACCTGCCGTTCGCGTTCCCGGTGCTGGCCTCCACCCAGCTCATCGACGGCCGCGGCCAGGTCGCGACCACGACCTACAGCTACACGGGCGGCCTGTACGTGCCGGCCGAGCGCCGCTTCTTCGGCTTCGCGACCGCCCGCATCCGCGACGGCGGCGGGGCCTACCAGGCCCTGGCCTACACCCAGCACGTGGCCGACCCCGACGGCACGCTGGCGAGCCGTCGCCACGAGAAGGCCAACGGCACCCTCGTCCAGTACCAGACCACCACGTACGTGCGCAGCGGCAACGGCACCACCACGCCGCTGGTGTCCCTGCCCGTGCGCCGCTACCAGTACGAGTGTAATGGCCAGCCGACCTGCAAGGCGTCGAGCCGAGGCTGGACCTACAACACCTACGGCGCCGTGACCGCGGAGATCGAGTACGGCGACGACGGCATCGCCGGCGACGAGCGGACCACGTTCCACACCCAGGTCGTGAACCCCACCGCGTACCTGACCCAGCTCGACGCGACCCAGGTGACCCGCGCCGGCGCCGGCGTCGCCACCGGGACGATGCTGGCCGAGACCCGGCTGGCCTACGACGGCGCGGTCGACCACACCACGGCGCCGGTGCGTGGACTCGTCACCAGCCGGTCGCGCTGGCGCGGCGGCACCAGCTACGTGGTCGAGCGCTCGACCTACGACGCGGCCGGCAACGAGCTGACCCGGACCGACCCGGTCGGCAACACGACGGCCATGGCGTACGACCTGCGGCACCGGCTGGTGTCCACCAGCAACGCCCTCGGCCAGGTCGAGACCCGCGGCTACGACACCCTCGGCCGGCTGGCGACCCTCACCGACGGCAACGGCGGCCTCACCCGGCACAGCTACGACGCCCTGGGCCGGCTGGTGCAGCGGATCACGCCCGATGGTGGCGTCGCCTCGGCCAGCTTCACCAGCTGGGGCAACCCGACCGCGCAGTACGTGACGACCTCCATCGCCGATGGCAGCGCCGACGGCCTGTGGACCCGGACCTACCTCGATGGGCTGGGCCGGGTCGTCCGCGTCGTCGCCGAGGGCGGGATCACCACCGACACCACCTACAACCTGCGCGGCCTGGTCGGGAGCCGCAGCGCGCCGTACCTGACCGGGGCGACGCCGGTGTGGACCACGACGACGTGGGATGTCGTCCACCGCCCAGTCACCGTGACCGGGCCCGACGGCTCGACCAACGTCACCTCGTATGGCAACTGGAGCACCACGACCACCGACTCGCGTGGCCTGGTGACCGACCGGTTCTTCGATGGCTACGGCCAGCTGGTGCGCACGGTCGAGCGCGTCGGCGCCGGCCTGACCACCAACATCAGCTACGACCTCCTCGGCCGCCGCGTCGCCATCACCGATGCCCGTGGCAACGTCAGCACGTCGGTGTTCGATCCGCTCGGACGCCGCACCGAGGCGCGTGACGCCGACCTCGGCCGCTGGCTGTACGGCTACGACGACGCCGGCCGGCTGGTCAGCCGGACCGACGCCCGCGGCGTGGTGATCGACTCGACCTACGACGCGCTCGGTCGCCCGCTGGTGCGGCGGGCCGGCGCGGCGATCCTTGCCTCCTTCACCTACGACCAGGCAGCACCCGGCTACGCCAACGTCGGTCGCATGACCCACTTCACCGACCCGAGCGGCGCGACCCACCGCGACTACGACCCGGCCGGCCGGCTGCGGACCGAGCTCAAGACGATCGGCAGCTCGACCTACCGGCTCGACTGGGAGTACGACGCGGTCGGCCGCATCGCCGCCATCCAGTACCCGGACGTCGGCGGTGTGCGCGAGCGGGTGGCGATGAGCTACGACGCCGCCGGGCGCACCAGCGCCGTCGGCGCGTACGTCGGCGGCATCAGCTACGACGCCTGGCGTAACGTGACCGCCGCCACCTACGGCAACGGCGCCAGCGTGGCGCGCACCTACTCGGCGGCGCGCGGCTGGTTGCTGTCACAGACCGTGACCACCGGCGCCACCACCCGCGATCAGTTCGCCGTCACCCGCGCCCTGTCGGGCGACGTGCGCGGCCGCACCAGCACGACCGAGGCGCGCGACGCCTGGGCGTTCAGCTACGACGCCCTCGGCCGGCTGCTCGGCGCCGACAACACCGTCGACAACACCCTCGACGAGGCGTTCACCTACGACGCCACCGGCAACCGGCTGACCGCTCGCCGCGGCGCCGCCACCACCGCGTATGCCTATCCGGCCGTGGGCCTGGGCCCGGCCCACGCCCCGGCCACGATCGACGGCGTGGCGGTGCGCTACGACGGCAATGGCAACCGGCTCGGCCTCGGTGGCGGCGTCGACGCGCTGTTCGACGCCAGCAACCGGATGACCGCCGACGGCACCACCAGCTACGCCTACGACGCCGAGGGCACCCGGGTCCGGGCCGGCCCCCGGGTCTTCGTGCGCGACCTGTTCGAGCGCGACGGCGCGGCCTCGCTGCGCTACTACCACCTCGGCGGCGAGCGGGTGGCGCGGCGCGACGCGGGCGGCGTGGTGACCTACTACCACGCCGACTCGCTCGGCACGGTCCGGTCGCTCACCGCCGACGCCGGCGCCGTGGCCGGCCGCAAGCTGACCTTCGCGTTCGGCCAGCTCGCCTCCGCCACCGGCCTGGCCGATCCGTTCGGCCTGGCCGGGCAGCGCCTCGACCCGTCCGGCCTCTACCACATGGGCGCGCGTATGATGGACCCGGCGCACGGGCAGTTCACCCAGCCCGATCCGTCCGACGACCCCGATCCGGCGCGGCCACAGACCCTCAACCGCTACAGCTACGCCTACAACAACCCGATCCGGGTGTCCGACCCGACCGGCTTCCAGGGCAAGGAGGAGGACGACGACGACGAGGCGGCCCGGCCCGACGAGGATGCCGAGCAGGAGGACGAGGGCCCGCTCGGCATCAAGGTCCGGCGCGGCACCTCCGAGTCGGTCGAGTGGACTCGGCGCGGAGGCGACGCCGTGCTGACCGCGCCCCGCCTGTACTCGCGCTCGTTCTACGATCAGCCGGCCATGTCGAGCGGCGGCACCGATGAGGCGAGGTGGGCGTTCAAGAGCAAGGCTGGCCGGCTGTACGGATCCGGCGCGTATCTGGGCGCGCCCTTCGAGAGCCTGGCCGATGCGCTCGCCTACATCGACGAGCGGCGGGGAGCCTCCGGGGCCGGGGCAGCGTCGACGGCCGCGCCGTACGGGGCCCGCACGGTCGACCTGTTCTGGACCGACACGCCCGAGTCGGAGCAGGGCCGCAAGCTCGCGCCGCAGTACCTCGAGGGCGATGGTCCCTCGACCTATCGATACGGCAGCGATGGCGTCCTCACGCCCATCTCGCCGTCCGAGATCCCGAACGGGGTGGGCATCGACGCGCTGGCGCCCCTGTTCATCTTCCGCGAGGACCTGTCGTCGTGAAGGCGCTGCTCGTCTGTGCCACGGTGGTCCTGCTCGCCCTGGGCTGGCTGTGGCGTGAGGTCACGACCGCGCCGGAACCCTCCGCCGCGGCCACGGCCACGGTCGAGGCTGGTGCCGGCCGCGGCGGCGCGCCTGCGGGGCCGGCGCTGGCGGCGCCCAGCCCGGCGCCGGCGATGCCGCCCGGCGAGCTGCCGACGCCGCCCGGCGGCATCCGCACCTGGTCGCCGACCGCGGCGCCGATCGGCGGGCCCGACCCGTACGCGCCGGCGGCGCAGGTCCGCACCGCCGAGGACACCCGGGCCGGGCTGCCCGACTGAGGCGGCGGCGCGACGCGACGATCCGCGCGCCGGCTCCGATGGCCGAGGTGCCGAAGGTCCCGCCCCGGCCAGCCGCCAGGGACGGCCGGCGGTCGCTACGATCGGTCGTGGACCGGTCGGCCGCGCTGCGGCTGCGGTAGTGTCGGGGCCGGAGGGCTGCCATGAGGAAGCTTGCGTGCATGACCGTGGTGTGTGGTTCGCTGGTCTCGTCGCTCGCGGGCGCCGAGAGCCGGATCGAAGAGGTCGACAAGCCGAAGGTGACGGCGCCGCTGGCGTCGTGGACGCCGGTCCAGCAGTGGATGGACGAGCGCGATCGCGGCGAGTACGGCTACCGCAACGAGCTGGGCTGGATGATGCTGGCCGACGAGCTGGGCGACCGGCTGAGCGAGCTCGGCCGGGCCAGCCTCATCAACCTGTGCTTCGAGCGGGCCAACCCCGACGCGACCTCGGCCCTGCGCTGGGCCGCGTGTGGCCACGACGTCGGCCTGCTCGACGCCAAGAAGGCCGAGCAGGAGCTGGTGGCCGGCGGCATCTCGGCCGAGTCCCGCGCCGCGGTCATGAAGGAGATCACCGACGGCCTGGCCCTGGCCAAGAAGATCGGGGCAGCGGTCGAGGCCGAGGCCAAGGCCGACCCCGGCATCGCCGCCGTGCTCAAGCTCGGGACCGACGCCCGCGCCGAGTGGGCCGCGTACCTCGGCAAGAACCGGGAGGCGTTCGCGCGCTACGTCGCGCTCAAGGACGCCGTGCGCTCCGGCAAGCGCAACGACCCCGGCTTCGCCGGCTGCGACGAGGCGACCCGCCCGGCCTTCGCCAGGTACGTCAAGGCCAGCCGGGTCCCGCTCGATCTGCCCGGTCACCCGATGGTCGGCATGGGCGAGTTCCTCGGCCGCTCGATCGAGGGCTACGTCGCCTCGGTGTCGTACGCCGCCTGCGCGGTCAGCGTCGATCAGGCCGGGGAGTCGCCGTTCGTCGCCGTCGCCAACGTCGAGAACGACGGCCAGCGCCCGCGCGCCGGCGCCCGCGCCCTGACCGTGGCCAAGGCGTTCGACGGCGCGTTCGCGCCGCGCTTCGCCGACCGCAACCTGCGCTTCGACGAGATGCGCCGGTTCTTCCAGTACGGCATCCAGCACAAGAACGTGCTCGACCGCGCCGCGATCATGACGCCGTCGACCGGCGTGGTCGCGTCGCTCAAGAAGAAGGATGACGTCATGTCGACCGTGATCTTCAAGAGCGCGCCGATCGAGGCGTGCCTGCGCTGGGTCGACTCCAAGAAGGTCGCGCAGATCAACGGGGATGGATCGATCCGCTACGAGCGGTCGTGCGCCAAGCGCGGCAAGATGCCGAACACGACGACGCCGGTCGACGTGCCGACCCGGTACGCCCACGCCATCGCCGCCGGCAACTCGGTGGTGGTCGTCATGGGGTTCCCGGTCATGGTGTGGAAGGGCAAGAGTGTCCTCGCGGTGTGGGGCGTGCCGGCGAAGTGAGCCGCGCACGCCGGTGACGCGGCCGACCGCGCCGGTCGACAAGCACCGGCGCTCGGGGTAGATGGACGGCATGACCGACCTCTTCCAGGACAAGGCCGCGGACTGGGACCAGCGCCCGGTGCCGCAGCAGATCTCCGAGGGCGTGTTCGCGGCGATCGACCGCCACGTCACCCTCGGGCCGGACCTGACCGTGATGGACTTCGGCGCCGGCACCGGCCTGGTGACGGCCCGGCTGGCGCCCCGGGTCGGCAAGATCCTGGCGGTCGACGTCTCGCCGGCCATGCTCGAGCAGCTGGGGCAGAAGCCCGAGCTGGCCGGCAAGGCCGAGATCGTGTGCCAGGACCTCACCCGGGCCCCGCTCGGGCGCACCGTCGATCTGGTCGTCAGCGCCATGGCCATGCACCACGTGCAAGACACCGCGGCGCTGGCGCGCGCCCTGGCCGCCCACCTGGCGCCGGGCGGTCGCATCGCGCTGGCCGACCTCGACGCCGAGGACGGCAGCTTCCACCCACCCGAGGCCGAGGGCGTGTTCCACGCCGGCTTCGATCGCGACGCCCTCGGCGCGACCTTGCGCGCGGCCGGCTTCATCGACGTCCAGTTCGTCACCGCCTGCACGGTCGACAAGGGCGACCGCCGCTACCCGATCTTCCTGGTCACCGCGCACACGCCCGCGGCGTGACCGCAGGCGCGAGCGCGCAGGTCAACGCCGGGGCGGACGGCGCTGCAGGTCGCTCGAGGTCACCAGCTCGCTGTGCTCGAACACCAGCGCGCCGTCGAGGTAGGGCGCGAGCGCGTCGGCCAGCGTGCCGCGGTGGCCCGCCTCGGCTGCGGCGTCATCGGCGCGGATGAGCGCCGTGTAGCGGGTCGGCTGCGCCGGGTCGCGGTAGACCGTGACCGTCAACGCTGGCTGATCGCGCCGGACCGCGCTGGTGTGCTCGAACAGGGCCGCCTCGGCCGCGGCCCGGGCGTCGGCGCGGACGGCGAAGCGGGCGAGGGAGTAGCGCGGCATGAGCGTCGCCTCAGCGCGGGTTCCTGGGGAACTTCGCGAACGGCGCCGCCAGCTTGTCGCTCCAGGCCTTGGCCTCGACGCTGGCGGGTGCGGTCAGCTTGATGCTGCTGCCGTCCTTGCTGGCCTTGGCGGTCACGTCCTTGGCCTTGGCCGACACGGTCAGGGTCAGGGCGACCTTCTTGGCCGGGGGCGGGTTGTTGCGCAGCGCGGTGGCGACGGTGGTCGCGTAGCGCAGCCACAGCGCCTGCGCGCTGGCGTCACAGTCCTTGCCGTCGACGATGATGGTGAAGCTGAAGCGCTTGCGAAAGGCCTCGATCATCTCGTACACGGTGGCCCGGTTGGCCGCCGGGTCGCCGCTCTGGCTGAAGATGGCGTCCCAGTCGTCGCCGCTCACCGCGCTGGCGTAGCTGGCCACGTCCCGGGTCGCGAACGAGAAGGCGTGGCGCGCGCCGGCGTCGGGGTCGGGCAGCTTGGCCCGGCACGCCGGCGCGACCTTGATCGTCACCAGGCGGTCGAGCACCCGCGCCCGCACCACGTCGGTGTCGAGCAGGACGGCGTAGGCGAAGTCGTCCATGAAGCCGGTCGCCCGCTGCCGGAACGGCTTGATGAAGGCGCCGTCCCAGCCTCGGGGCTCGACGTCGCGCGGCACCACGAACTCGATGCGGGTGCCATCGGCGCTGACCGTGGTGGTCACGCCCCGGGCGGCCTTCTGGACCTTGAGGGTGATGGCCAGGCGCGGCGCGTCGTGGCCGTGATCGGCCAGGGCCGCGGTGATGGCGGTCCAGTACTTGATCCAGCGCGCGCCGAAGGTGTTGTCGCAGTCGTCGCCGTCGTGCTCGATGGTCATCTGGAACCGGCCGGCGAAGGCGCCGATCAGCTCGGCCACCTGGGGCGCGAACTTCTCCTTGTCCTGGCCCTCGAGCGCGTCCCAGTCGTCACCGGTCAGGCGCTTGGCGTGCTTGACCAGGTCACGGGCGACGTACGCGGTCGCCCGCGCCACGCCGTCGTCCTTGCTCGCGAGCTTGGCCTGGCACTTCGGCCCGACCTTGAACACGAACAGCTTGTCGAGCAGCGGCCCGACGTACGGCTCGCCGCGCTGCTCGGCGATGGCCTGGCCCAGGGTCGCCGGGGCGGCCACGGCCGGGCCGGCCGCGAGCGCCAGCATGACGAAGGCGGCGGCCAAGGCGGAGGCGGTGACGACGCGAGGCGACGGGCGCGCGGGGGGGTGCATGGGTCGGTACGGTAGCAGCCCGGACGGGCCAGCGCCGGTCGCCACGCCCGTCGCCGCCGCGATACACTGGGTCGGTGCAGCCCGGGGACGTCGTCGCGGGTCGGTTCGAGGTCGAGTACCTCGCCGGCACCGGGGCGTTCTCGACGGTCTACCGGGCGCGCGACCGCGCCAGCGGCGAGGCGGTCGCGCTCAAGGTGCTGCTGCTGGGTGACCCGACGCCGGAGCGGTTCGCGCGCGAGGCGCGGGTGCTAGGCGAGCTGCAGCACCCGGCCATCGTCCCCTACGTCGACCACGGCGAGACCGCGGCCGGCGAGCGTTACCTGGCGATGGCCTGGCTCGACGGCGAGGACCTGCGCCGCCGCATCAGCCGTGGCCCCATGCCGGTCGAGGCCGCCGGCGCCACCATCCGCCGCATCGCCGAGGCCCTGGCCGCGGCGCACGAGCGCGGCGTCGTCCACCGCGACGTCAAGCCCTCGAACGTGTACCTGCCCGGCGGCGACGGCGCGCGCGCCACCCTGGTCGACTTCGGGGTGGCCCACCTCATCGGCGCCGGCGGCGGCCTGACCCGGACCGGGGCGCTGGTCGGCACGCCGGCGTACATGTCGCCCGAGCAGGCCCGCGGCGACGGCACGTTGACCTCGGCCAGCGACGTGTTCGCCCTCGGCGCGGTGCTGTACGAATGCGTGACCGGGCGGCCGTGTTTCGCCGCCACCAACATGTTCCGGCTGCTGGCCCGCATCGCGTTCGAGCCGGCGCCACGCGCCAGCCTGATCCGGCCCGACCTGCCGGGCGCGCTCGACCAGCTCATCGCCGCCATGACCGAGCGTGACCCGGCGCTGCGCCCGAGCGCACGCGCGGTGGCCGAGGCGCTGCGCGACCTCGACCACGACGACGCGGCCGGCGGCGGCGGCGAGACCTTGACCCAGCGTGAGCAGCGGATGGTGTCGATCGTCGTCGCCCGCCGCGCCGGCGCCGAGGCCCAGCCCGCCATGGCCGGCGAGGCCGACGACGCGCACCGGACCCAGGCCCTGCGTCCGCCCGGGCTCGGCGCCGCCATCATCCCGGCCGCCCTGCGCGAGGCCCTGCAGCCGCTCGGGGTCCGGCTGCAGGCGCTGGTCGATGGCTCGCTGGTGATCCTGGTGAGTGGCGGCCAGTCGGCGACCGACCTGGTCGCGCGCGCCGCGCGCGCCGCCCTGGCCACCCGCGAGGTCGTGGCGTGCGAGCAGATCGCCATCGCCACCGGCGTGGCCGAGCTGGACGCCGGGGTCGCCCTCGGACCGGTGTTCGACCGCGCCGCCGCGCTGCTGGCCGCCCGGACCGGACGGATCGTCATCGACGAGGCGACCGCGGACCTGCTGCCGGGCCGGTTCGAGGTCGAGCGCGACGGGCCGCGCGACACCCCGGGCGAGGCCGCCGGCGCCCGGCTCCTGGGTGAACGCGAGGCGGCGCCAGCGGCCAGGCTGCTGCGCGGGCGACCCACCCCCTGCGTCGGCCGCGGCCACGAGCTGACGGTCATCCGCGGCGCCCTGGCCGAGGCGATCGACACCCCACGCGCGCGCGCCGTCCTGGTCACCGGCGCCGCCGGCGTCGGCAAGTCGCGCCTGCGCTACGAGGTGCTGGCCGGCCTGACCGTGGCCAGCGAGGACGGCGAGGCCGACGGCAGCCGCACGCCCCAGGTCCTGCTGTCGCGCGGCGACCAGATCGGTGCCGGCTCGCCGTACGGCATGTTCACCCGCGCCGTGCGCAGCGCGCTCGGCATCGTCGACGGCGAACCGCCGGCGGCCCGGCGCAGCAAGCTGCAGTACGGCGTGACCCGCGTCATCGAGCGCGATCGCCGCGCCGTGGTCGGCGCGTTCCTGGGTGAGCTCCTCGGCACGTCGTTCGATGACGTGGCGCCGGTCGAGCTGGAGGCGGCCCGGCGCGACCCGCAGCTCATGAGCGAGCAGCTGCGCGCAGCCGGCCTGAGCTGGCTGGTCGCGCTGGCGACGCGGGCGCCGCTGCTGGTGGTGCTCGAGGACGTGCACTGGGGTGATCTCCCGACCATCAAGCTGCTCGACGCCGCGCTGCGTGTGCTGGCCGATCGCCCGTTCGTGGTGCTGGCGCTGGCCCGCCCCGAGCTGCACGACCAGTTCCCCGGGCTGTGGGCCGAACACGACGCCATCGAGCTGCGGCTGGGCGCCCTCCGCCGCGGCGCGGCCGAGCAGCTGGTGCGCGTGGTGCTGCCCGAGGCGTCGCCGACCCGGGTCGCCCGCATCATCGACGCCGCCGGCGGCAACGCCTTCCTGCTCGAGGAGCTGATCCGGGCCGCGGCCGAGCGTGGCGACGACGACACCGACGACCTCCCGGCGCCGAGCAGCGCCCGGGTCATCCTGCACGGCCGCCTCGACGCCCTGCCCGAGCCGGCCCGGCGCGTGCTGCGCGCCGGCAGCGTGTTCGGCCTGACGTTCTGGGCGGGCGCCGTCGCCCACCTGGTGGGCGCCGAGCTGGCGCCCGAGGTGCCCGACCTGCTGGCGATGCTCGAGGCGCGCGAGCTGGTGCAGCGCCGACCGGAGTCGTCGCTGGCCGACACCCACGAGTACGTGTTCCGGCACGGCCTGATCCACGCCGCCGCCTACGACGCCCTCCCGGCCGCGGACCGGGCCCGTGGTCATCGCCTCGCCGGCGACTGGCTGGCCGGGCGCGGCATGTCCGACGCCCTCGTGCTGGCCCAGCACTTCGAGCGCGGCGAACGCGGCGAGCAGGCCGCACGCTGGTACCTGGCCGCGGCCGAGACCGCCCTCGGCGGCGCCGATCTGGACCGGGTGGTGCAGCTGGCCGAACGCGGCCGGGCCTGCGGCGCCAGCGGCGAGGTCGCCGCCAGCCTGTGGCTGGTCGAGGCCGACGTCCACCAGTGGCTGACCCGGCCGGCCCAGCAGGCCGTCGCGGCCGAGCGCGCCCTGGCCGCGTTCCGCCCGGGCTCGACCGGCTGGCTGCGCGCGCTCAACACCGCGGCCTGGGCCGCCCTGTGCAGCGGCCGCTCGGCCGACGCCATCGCCCACGCCCGGCGCGCGTGTGACACCCCGCTCGACGCCGATGCCCCGCTGCACCGGATCATCAACCTGACCGAGATCGTGGCGCGGATCGGCGAGTCGGCGCTGGCCGACCAGCTCAGCGCCAAGGTGGCCGATGCCGACCTCGATCCGCTGTCGCTGGCGTTCCTGCGCAGCGCCCAGGCCAAGCGCAGCCTGCTCGCCGGCGACATCGGCGGCGCGGTCGAGCTCGAGGAGGAGTCGGCCCGGCTGTTCGCGCACGTCGGCGACGAGCGCCGCTTCGCGGTGCGCCTGCCCAACATCGGCTGCATGTACAACCAGCTCGGGTTGTACGCCCAGGGCCGCGACATCCTGCTCCAGGGCGTCGAGCGCTCGCTCGCCCTGGGCAACCTGCAGAGCGCGATGTGGTCGCGCCAGAACCTGGCGTTCGCGCTGGCCCACCTCGGCGAGCTCGAGCGCGCGGCGCAGATGATCGAGATCCCGATGCGCCACGGCGCCGAGCAGGAGTACCGCGACCTCGAGGGCTTCTCGGCCAGCTACGCGGCGATGATCGCCCGCCGACGCGGCGACCTGGCGTCGGCCGAGGCGCTGGCCCGGCTGGCGGTGGCCCGGCTGTCGGTGGTGTCACCGGTGCTGGGCGCGCACGGTCAGACCGAGCTGGCCACCGTCCTGCTGGCGGCCGGGCGGCCGATCGAGGCGCTCGCGGCGGCCGAAGCGGCGATGGCGGTCGCGGCGGCGACCGACGGGCTCGAGGAGGGCGACGCCCAGCTGCGCCTGGTTCACGCCGAGGCGCTGGCCTCCCTCGGCCGCGCCGACGAGGCTGCCGGCGCGATCGCGGCGGCATGTGATCGCCTGATCGGCCGGGCCGACAAGATCGGCAGCGCCGAGCGACGGGCCGCGTTCCTCACCGTCGAGGAGAACCGCCGCACCCTCGACCTTGCCGCGGCGTGGCGCACGATCCCGCCCGGCTGATCGCCGTCGACGGTCGCACGGGCGGGACGGCCTTCAGAACCCGGCGGTCAGGGTGACGCGGCCGGCGACGTCATCCTGCTCGCCGCTGCCCATCGGGCTCGTCGGCACGTAGGTCAGCGGCGACGCCCCGCTCCAGCCCTGATAGGCGCGCTGCTGCGCGCGCAGGTCGACGCCGGCGTACAGGCCCGGGGTCAGCCGCAGGTCGAGCCCGCCGCCGAGCTCGGTCAGGGTGTACCGATGCTGGACCGGGTCGCCGGGCGCCTGCCACTGCTCGGCGGCGACGCCGGCGAGGAGATGCGGCCGGAGCCGTCCGCCGGCGCCCAGATCCAGGCGGACCCGGGCCGCGACCTGCCGCGCCGTCCACGCCGGCCCGACGTAGAGGGCGTTGCCGGGAGCATCGCCGAGCGCGAGGCGGCTGACCTCTCCCTCGACCGACAGCCGCGGCGCCACACCCAGCCGGGCCAGCACGCCGTGGCCACGCAGGCCGGGGACCACCTCGGTGTCGACGGCGCTGGCGCTCAGGCCGACCGCGACACGCTCGGCCCGGGTCGGGCTCGCCGCGCCGATGACAAGCAGGGAGGTGAGCGCGGCGGGAACGAGCGTGGTGGCGGCGAGGCGAGGCATGTCGACCAGCGTCGAGCAAACCTCGTGCCGGCACAACTGGCCAGAATGTGGCCACCCGTCGTCAGTTTTCCGTGGCCGCAGGCAGGGCGCCCTCGGTTCATCGGCCGCCTGCTCGCCACCGCCGACGCCCTGGGAGGGGGCCTCACGTCGCACTGGAAAGTCGTTCAATCTGGACTGGTTGCAACATTCGTTCGGGACCACCGCATCCTTTACCCGGGCTCGATCGTCGTCCCGGCATGAACACCCACCAGGTCGCCGCTTCCACCCCCGCCATCACCACCTCCAGCCGCACCTTCGCCCGCGACGTCGCGGTCTCCGTCGACATCGCCGCCAGCCCGACCCGGGTGTGGGCGCTGCTCACCGACGGCGCGGCCGTCCCGAGCTGGAACTCGACGGTGAGCAAGCTCGCGGGCACGATCGCCGCCGGCGAGCGCCTGGCCATCGAGGTGCCGGCGGCGCCGGGCCGCACGTTCCGCCCGCGCGTGGTCGAGTTCGAGGCGGACCGGCGCATGGTGTGGGCCGACGGCTTCGCGCCGATGTTCAAGGGCGTGCGCACCTTCGAGCTCGAGCCGCTGGCGGATGGTGGCACCCGCTTCACGATGCGCGAGCGGCTCGGCGGCGTGATGCTGCCCATGATCAAGCGCGCCCTGCCCGACTTCGCGCCGGTGTTCGCGACCTACGCCGCCGACCTGCGGCGCGCCGCCGAGGCCGCGCAGGCTTGACCGTCGCCCCCCGCCCCATCCGCACCTCACCCCATCCTCCTGGCAGGCCCCTCATGCGCACCAACCTCTGCATCGCCACGCTCGCCGTCGCCTCCACCCTCACCTCCCTGGCCTCGCCCGCGCGCGCCGACGGCCCACGCCAGCACCACGGCCTGTACCTGCGCGTCGGCCTCGGGCCTGGCCTGGCCCTCGGCACGGCCCACCCCGACGCCGGCCCACGCGGCGCCGTGCGCGGCCCGGCGGTGTCGACCGAACTCGCCGTCGGCGTCACGGTCCGGCCTGGTCTGGTCGTCGGCGCCGGCACCTTCCCGATGATCGCGATCGGGCCGAGCTACGACGGCACCGACGTCGGGTCCCACCACGTGTCGGCGACCGGGCCGTTCGTCGACTACTACGTCGACCCGCAACGCGGCCTGCATGTCCAGGGCGGCGTCCTGCTCGCCGCCGGCTACCGCGGCGGGACCGACGCCGTCGGTGCGGCGTTCGGCCTCGGCCTCGGCGCCAGCGTCGGCGTCGGCTACGACCGCTGGGTCGGGCGGCGCCTGTCGGTCGGCGCGCTGGCCCGGGTCACGCACTATCGCCTCGGCCTGAACGGCGACGACGCCGGCGCCGATGGTACGGTGGCGCTGACCGCGCCCTCGTTGCTGCTGACGTTGACCTTCAACGGCCGCAAGTGAGCACGCCCATGAGCAACACCTCCACCCCGACCGAGCTGGCGCCCGCGCGCGAGACCTTCCTGGCCCTGGTCGCCGAGCTGCGGCCCGAGCTGCACCGCTACTGCAGCCGCCTGGTCGGCTCGGCCATCGACGGCGAGGACGTGGTGCAGGACACGCTGGCCAAGGCGTTCTACACGCTCAGCCAGTCGCCCGAGGTGCCGCCGCTGCGGCCGTGGCTGTTCCGCATCGCCCACAACACGGCGATCGACTTCCTGCGCCGGTACGAGCGCCGCTTCGTCACGCCGACCGCCGAGCTACCCGACGTGATCGACGGCAGCGACGACGCCCACCCCGAGGTGCAGCGGGCCGCGCTGTCGACCTTCATGGCCCTGCCGGCGACCCAGCGCAGCGCGGTCATCCTCAAGGACGTGCTCGGCCTGTCGCTCGACGACATCGCCGCCCAGCACGGGGCGACGGTGCAGGCGGTCAAGGCCCTGCTGGTGCGGGGTCGGGCGGCGCTGTCGGCCCGGGCCCAGGCCCAGGCGCACGAGCCGTCGGCCTGGCGCGACCGGCCAGAGACCACCGAGGAGGAGCGCGTGGTCCTGGCCCGCTACGTCGCGCTGTTCAACCAGCGCGACTGGGACGGGGTGCGGTCGATGCTCGACGAGGAGGTCCGGCTCGACCTGGTCGCCAAGTCGCAGCGCCAGGGCAAGGCGGTCGGGCTGTACTACACCAACTACGCCAAGGAGCCCGACGTCCGCCTGGTGCTCGGGCTGGCCGAGGGCCGGGTCGTGCTCGGGGTGTTCCGCGGCGACGCGACCAGCCCCGCCTCGATCATCCTGGTCGAGACCGCGGGTGCCAAGGTCGCGCTGGTGCGCGACTTCCGCTACGTGCCCTACCTGGCCAGCGCGCTGGAGTTCACGCCGCTGTGAGCCCGCGCAAGCCGCCACCGTGGACGCGCCCAAGCCCGGCCCGCGCCGCCGGCCCGCGCCAGAAGATGACGCCAGACCAGGTCGCCCGGGCCCGCGCCCGCGCCGAGGCGGCCGGCCGGCGCTACCCCAACCTGGTCGACAACATGGCCATCCTGGCCGAGGACAAGGGCGCACCGGATGGCCCGGGGCGCCGCCCGCGCTCTACGTGACGGCCTCGGGGCCGTGCGTGGGAAGCCGGCGAGGTCCTGACCCGGATTCGGGCACGGGCACGGGCACGGGCACGGGGCAGGTTGGCTTCGAACGCCTTCGGCGTTCTTCAGCAACCTGCTAGAACCGGCCGAGGTTGCTGACCTTGGCCCAGGCGGCGACGAAGTCGCGCACGAAGCGCTCGTTGCCATCGGCCTGGGCGTACACCTCGGCCACCGCCCGCAGCTCGCTGTTCGAGCCGAAGATCAGGTCGACCGGCGTCGCCGTCCAGCGCTTGGTCCCGGCCTTGCGGTCGATCCCCTCGTACAGGCCCTCGGCCGGCGCCGGCGCCGGCACCCACTGCGTCGCCATGTCGAGCAGGTTGACGAAGAACGCGTTCGACAGCGTGCCCGGCGTGGTGGTGAACACGCCGTGCGTGACGCCGCCATGGTTGGCGTCGAGGACACGCAGGCCGCCGACCAGCGCGGTCATCTCCGGCACCGTCAGCCGCAGCAGGTTGGCGCGGTCGACCAGCAGCTCGGCCGGCGACTGGTCCTGCCCGGGGGCGTAGTAGTTGCGGAAGCCGTCGGCGGTCGGCTCGAGCACCGCGAACGACGCGGCGTCGGTCTGCTCGGCGCTGGCGTCGGTGCGGCCCGGCCGGAACGGCACCTCGATCGTGATGCCACCCTTGGCCGCGGCCTGCTCGATCGCCGCGTTGCCGGCGAGCACGATGAGGTCGGCCAGCGACACCTTCTTGCCGCCGCGCGCACGCTGATTGAACTCGGCCTGCACCTTCTCCAGCGCCGGCAGCACGGTGGCCAGCTCGGCCGGCGAGTTGACCGGCCAGTCCTTCTGCGGCGCCAGGCGCACGCGCGCGCCGTTGCCGCCGCCGCGCATGTCGGACCCGCGGAACGTCGAGACCGACGCCCACGCGGTCCGCACCAGCTGGGGCGAGGTCAGGCCGCTGGCGAGGAGGGCCGTCTTGAGCGCCTTGGCGTCCTTGCCGTCGATGAGCGGATGATCGACCGCCGGCACCGGGTCCTGCCAGGGCAGCACCTCCTTGGGCACCTCGGCGCCGAGGTACCGCGCGCGCGGGCCCATGTCGCGGTGGGTCAGCTTGAACCACGCCTTGGCGAAGGCCAGCCGGTACACCTCCGGGTCCTTGCGGAAACGCTCGACCACGGCGCGGTAGGCCGGGTCCTCGCGCAGCGCGAGATCGGTCGTCAGCATGACCGGCGCGTGCCGCTTGCTCGGGTCGTGGGCGTCGGGCACCAGCCCGGCGCCCTTGCCGTCGGCCGGGATCCACTGCGTCGCGCCGGCCGGGCTCTTGGTCTTGACCCAGTCGAACGTCATCAGGTTGTCGAGGAAGTTGGAGCTCCACGCGATCGGGTTGACGGTCCACGCGCCCTCGAGCCCGCTGGTCACGGTGTCGGCGCCCTTGCCGGTGCCGCACTTGTTCTTCCAGCCCAGGCCTTGCTCCTCGACGCCGGCCGCGGCCGGCTCAGCGCCGACGCAGTCGGCCGGCTTGTGCGCGCCGTGGGTCTTGCCGAAGGTGTGACCGCCGGCGATCAGGGCCACGGTCTCCTCGTCGTTCATGCTCATGCGGCCGAACGACTCGCGGATGTCCTTGGCGGCCGCCAGCGGGTCGGCGTTGCCGCCGGGCCCCTCCGGGTTGACGTAGATGAGGCCCATCTGCACCGCGGCCAGCGGCTTCTCCAGCGCGCCGTCCTTGCCGGTGCGCGCGGCGGCGAGGAACTGCTTCTCCTTGCCCCAGTACACCAGATCGGGCTCCCAGTCGTCGGGCCGGCCACCAGCGAAGCCGAAGGTCGGGAAGCCCATCGCCTCGAGCGCGACGTTGCCGGCTAGCACCATCAGGTCACCCCACGACAGCTTCTGGCCGTACTTCTGCTTGACCGGCCACAGCAGGCGGCGGGCCTTGTCGAGGTTGGCGTTGTCCGGCCAGCTGTTGCGTGGATCGAAGCGGAGCTGACCGCCGCCGGCGCCGCCGCGGCCGTCGGACGAGCGGTACGACCCGGCGCTGTGCCAGGCCATGCGGATGAAGAACGGGCCGTAGTTGCCGTAGTCGGCCGGCCACCAGTCCTGCGAGGTGGTCAGCGTCTGCGCCACGTCCTTCTTGACCGCGGCCAGGTCGAGGCTGGCGAAGGCCTTGGCGTAGTCGAAGCCGGCGCCGAGCGGGTTGGACTCGGTCGCGCGCTGCCGCAGCGGCGACAGGTCGAGCTGCTCGGGCCACCAGAAGCTGGGTGAGCGCGGCACCGACGGAGCGGGCGCCGGTGCCATCGTCGCGGCGGCGGCGGCGGCGGCGGGCTTGCCGGCCGGCGCCGGAGCTGGGCCGGCCCCGGGCCCGGGCTGCTTCTTGCCGGAGCAGGCCAGGAGCAGGGTCACGAGCGCAAGCCCGACCAGACGGCCGGGCCACGAGCTGGTGGAGGGTGGTGGTCGGGAGGGTGAGGTCGGCATCAGAAGCTCCAGGGTGAGTGGCATGACGGAGACGCGGCGCACGGCCGGGTGACGTCGGGCAGCGTGGCCCCTCCTATTGATAATTCCTAGTTCGCAGATGTCATCCCCTGGATATCTTCCATCTATCACTCCACCTGGCCGGCTCCGGGCGTGCGCGCCGGCGTGCGCGCTGGCGCACGGTGCGCGCATGGGCACACGGCGGGCGCGCCGGCTCAGCCGACGTAGGTGACGGTGATGCGCCGGGTGTGGGGCGAGGTCCGGTGCTCCCACAGGTACACGCCCTGCCAGGTCCCCAGCGCGAGGCGGCCGGCGCGGACCGGAACGGACAGAGCGGCCTGGGTCAGCACCGCGCGCACGTGCGCGGCCATGTCGTCGGGTCCCTCGGCGTCGTGGCGAAAGCGCGGATCGCCGTCGTGGACCAGGCCGGCGATGAAGGTCTCGAGGTCGCGCCGCACCGAGGGGTCGGCGTTCTCGGTGATGATGAGCGAGGCGCTGGTGTGGTGCACGAACACGTGCAGGAGGCCATCGCCGACCTTCCAGCGCGCCAGCTGGTCGCTCAGGCGGGTGGTCAGCTCGATCATGCCGCGGCCGGGGGTGTCGAGGGTGAAGTCGTCCTGCGCGATCATCGGCGCGCCTCCGGTCGGGTGGACAGCTCGGCGTCGACCAGGCGCATGCCGGCCCCGATCGCGCCCGCGACGCTGGGCAGGCCCGCGGTCGCGTTCGCCAGCCACAGGTTGCTGAGCTGGCTGCGGCGCGGTCGGCGGCCGAGCCCGACCTGGGCCGGGGTCAACGCCGCGCCGTAGGCGTTGCCGGCGGGGGCGCCGCAGAAGCGGGCGTTGGTGGCCGGGGTTCCGAGCACGCGCAGCTCGAGGTGGTCGCGCAGGCCCGGCACGTAGGTCGCCTCGATCAGGTCGAGCAGGTGCTCGCGCAGGCGCTGCTTCTCCTTGTTGTAGGCTCGGCGGTCGCGCTGACGCAGGGCGAGGAAGTGGGCCTGGTCGCACACCGTGGCCACCTCGAGCAGCTGGTGACCCGGCGGGCAGATGCCGGGCAGGTCGCTGTGCAGCGACGGCGTCGACAGGAACAGCCACGGGTTGGACAGGTCCCGCCGCTCGACCTGATCGCGGTACATGCGGGCCAGATCGGCGTGCGGGTAGTGCCACAGGTTGAACGATCCAAAGCCGTGGTCGCGCAGGTCGAGGCCACGCACCGCCAGGTACATCGTGATCGTGCTGTGCGAGTACGCGTAGTCGCGCAGCCCGCGCGGGGCCGGCGCCGCCGGCGGCGGGCTGAGCAGCCCCTGGGTCCGGCGCGGATCGACGTTCGACAGGTAGCGGCTTGCGGTGAAGCGCTCGCCGGCGCTGGTGCTGACCCCGACCACCCGGTCGCCGGCGACGTGGATGGCGCTGACGGTGCGGCCGAGCAGCAGGGCCGAGCCGGGGCCGGACCGCACCACGTCGGCCAGGGCCTCGACGAAGTGTCCGTAGTGGTGGCGCGGGTAGTACGCGCCACGGTCGTAGCCGGCGACCAGCGCCACGTGCAGCAGGAACGACACCTCCTCGGGTGGCAGCAGGTAGTCGCCCGACTGGCCGGCCAGCACCGCGCGCAGCACCGGCGGCATCGCCACCGCGTCGTACACGTCGGCCAGGGTCGAGCGGGCGTAGCGGACCAGGTGGCGCCGGCGCAGCGCGGCCTGGGCCAGCGCCCACGGCGCCCGCGTGCGCGGCAGGCCGCCCTCGAGGTCGAGCTCGCGCGCGACCGCGCCGACGATGCGGAAGTACGCGGCCAGCGCGGCCGTGTCCTCGGGGAACCGGCGCGCCAGCCGGCGCTCGAAGGTGGCCAGGCCGTTGGGGATGCGGAAGCGCTCGCCGGCGACGACGACGTGATCGAACCCCTCGGGGTCGAGCCGCACGAACGGGACCGCGTCGACCAGGCCGAGCCGGTCGAGCAGGCGGTGTACGGTCTCGCCCTCACCACAGCCGAAGATGTAGTGGACCTGAGCGCAGAACTGGTACGGGCCGAGGCGGAAGCTGTGCGCGTAGCCGCCGGGCTGGTCGTGCGCCTCGAGCACCAGCACGCGTCGGCCCTGACGCACCAGCAGCGCGGCCGCCGCCAGCCCGGCCATGCCGGAGCCGATCACCAGGTCATCGTAGGACTCGGGCACGGGCCGACCGTAGCGCGACCGGCCCGAGGCCAGGGCTCACTGCGCCAGGTACCCACCGTCGACGGCGAAGTAGGACCCGGTCACGAAGCTGGCCCGGTCGCTGGCCAGCCAGGCCACCAGCTCGGCCACCTCGGACGCCTCGCCCAGCCGCCCCAGCGGGTGCAGCGCGGCCAGCCCGGCCAGGGCCTCGGCCGGCAGGTTCTTTTCGAGCAGCGGCGTCCTGACGAAACCGGGGCCGACCGCGTTGACCCGGATCTTGTGCGGGCCGTACTCGAGCGCGGCGGTCTGGGTCAGGCCGACGACGCCGTGCTTGGCCGCGACGTAGGCGCCGGCGGTGCGGAAGCCGACCTGGCCGAGGATGGAGCTGATGTTGACGATCGAGCCCCCACCGGCGGCCTGCACGGCCGGCAGCTGGTAGCGCATGCCGAGGAAGACGCCGGTGAGGTTGACCGCGATGACCCGGTCCCATCCGTCGAGCGGGTAGTCCCCGACCTGCGCGGCGGGGCCGGCGATGCCGGCGTTGTTGATGGCGACGTGCAAGGCGCCGTGGGTGCGCACCGCATGCGCGACCAGGCCCTCGTGATCGGCCGCGCGCGCCGAATCGGCGTGGACGTACGAGGCGACACCACCGGCCGCGACGATGGTCGCCACCGTGGCGGCCCCACCGACGTCGTCGAGGTCGGACGCAACGATGCGATACCCTTCGCCGGCCAGCTGGACGGCGATGGCCCGGCCGATGCCGGAGCCCGCGCCGGTGACGAGGGCGACCCTGGACGACGACGTGGTGGTCATGACCACCGCCGCTGCAAGGCGCGGACCAGCGCGCCGTGCGACGATATCGGCGATGCATGCGGATGAGGACCTCGACGTGCTCGTCATCGGCGCCGGCCTGTCCGGCATCGCCGCCGGCTACCACCTGCAGCGGCGCCTGCCGCACCTGCGCTACGCGATCCTCGAGGCGCGCGCGGCGATCGGCGGCACCTGGGACCTGTTCCGCTACCCGGGCGTGCGCTCGGACTCGGACATGTACACGCTCGGCTACTCGTTCGCGCCGTGGCCGAGCGCGCAGGCGATCGCCGACGGCGCCAGCATCCGCGCCTACATCGAGTCGACGGCGCGCAGCCACGGCATCGACCGCCACATCCGGTTCGATCACCGCGTAGTGGCCGCGCGCTGGTCGAGCGAGGCCGCGCGCTGGTCGGTCGAGGTGGTCCGCGCCGACGGCACCACCTGCACGCTGCGCGCCCGCTTCCTGTTCGCCTGCTCGGGCTACTACGCCTACGACGCCGGCTACACCCCGGCCTTCGCCGGCACCAGCGACTTCGCCGGCCGCATCGTCCACCCGCAGCAGTGGCCGAGCGACCTCGACGTGCGCGGCCAGCGGGTCGTGGTCATCGGCAGCGGCGCCACCGCGGTGACCCTGGTGCCCGCGCTGGTGCAGCAGGGGGCCCGGGTCACGATGCTGCAGCGCTCGCCGACCTACGTCGCGTCGCTGCCGGCGGTCGACCCCATCGCGCGCCTGCTGCGCCGGGTCCTGCCCGACGGCCCGGCCCACGATCTGATCCGCTGGAAGAACGTCAGCCTGAGCAACGCGTTCTACACGTTCTGCCGGCGTTTCCCCGGCCCGGCCCGGCGCTGGCTCGAGCGCGGCGTGGCGCAGCAGCTGGGCGACGCCGACGCCGTGGCCCGGCACTTCCACCCCCGCTACGATCCATGGGACCAGCGCCTGTGCCTGGTGCCTGACGGTGACCTGTTCAAGGTCGTGCGCGCCGGCCAGGCCGAGGTGGTGACGGACGAGATCGAGCGCTTCACCCGGTCCGGCCTGGCGCTGCGCTCGGGCCAGGTGCTCGACGCCGACGTGGTGGTGACCGCGACCGGCCTCCGGATCCAGCTGTTCGGGGGCGCGCGGCTCGAGGTCGACGGGCGCGTCGTCGACCCGTCCACCCTGCACGTCTACAAGGGCGCGATGTTCAGCGACGTGCCCAACTTCGCCTTCGCCATGGGCTACACCAACGCGTCGTGGACGCTCAAGACGGAGCTCATCGCCCGCTACGTATGCCGGCTCTTGGCCCACCTCGAGGACCAAGGCCAGGCCTGGTGCGTGGCGCGGGCGCCGGCCGACGTCGGTGACGAGCCGGTGATCGACTTCCAGTCGGGCTACGTCCAGCGCGCCCTGCCCGGCCTGCCGCGCCAGGGTCGACGGGTGCCGTGGCGGCTGTACCAGAACTACCTGCGCGACAGCATCATGCTGCGCTGGCGCCGCCTCGACGACCCGGCGCTCGAGTTCGGGCGGCCGCTGCCGGTCAGCGCCGCCGCGTCCGCAGCCGCCGGCAGCGCGCGCAGGTGACCGCGGCCGGGTCGGTCGTGGTCCGCACGTCCCCGACGTCGGCCCGGTGCGCCGCCTCCGGGTCGCGCGGGTTACACGCGACCATACCCTCGGCGTCGAGGGCGTGGACGTCACGCGCGCTGCGCAGGTCGGGCGCCATGCCGCGAGCGTAGCGCGGCCGGCCCGCTACAGCGGCGCGAAGCGGGCGGTGAAGTGGCGCAGGAAGCGCGGCTGCTCGACGATCCGCACCCCGCGCAGCTGATCGCGTCGGGCCGCCAGCTCGGCGATGCCCTCGAGCACGTAGTCCATGTGGGCCTGGGTGTAGACCCGGCGCGGGATGGCGAGGCGGACCAGCTCGTTGGCGGCGGGCTGGAAGCTGCCGTCGGGACGCTGCCCGAACATGACCGAGCCGATCTCGCAGCTGCGGACGCCCTCGGCCCGGTACAGCTCGATGGCCAGTGCCTGGGCCGGGAACTGCGCCGGCGGGATGTGCGGCAGGAGCGCGCGGGCGTCGAGATACACCGCGTGGCCGCCGGGCGGGCGCATGGTCGGCACCCCGGCCCGGGTCAGGCCGTCGGCGACGTACCGGGTCACCGCGACGCGGTACGCCAGGTACTCCTCGTCGAGCACCTCGTCGAGGCCCACCGCCAGCGCCTCGAGATCACGCGCGGCCAGGCCGCCGTAGGTCGGGAAGCCCTCGGTCAGGATGAGGCGGCTGCGCAGGTCCGGCACCCAGGCGGCGTCGCGCAGGGCGATGAAGCCGCCGATGTTGACCAGGCCGTCCTTCTTGGCGCTGACCAGGCAGCCGTCGGCCAGGTCGAACACCTCGCGGGCGATGGCCCGGACCGGGCGATCGCGCTGGCCATCCTCGCGCACCTTGATGAACCACGCGTTCTCGGCGAAGCGGCAGGCGTCGAGCAGCAGCGGCACGCCGGCGGCGCGGCACACCGCCGACACCGCGCGCAGGTTGGCGAGCGAGACCGGCTGCCCGCCGCCGGTGTTGTTGGTGATGGTCGTCATCACGAACGGCACCCGGCCGCGCTGCTCGCGCAGCAGCGCCTCGAGCCGGCCGACGTCGACGTCGCCCTTGAACGGGTGCTCGGAGGTGGGGTCGCGCCCGGCCGCGGCCACCAGGTCGACCGCGTCGACGCCGAGCTGCTCGAGGTTGGCGCGGGTGGTGTCGAAGTGGTTGTTCGACGGCACCACGTCGCCGGCCTTGCAGCGCAGGGTGAACAGCAGGTGCTCGGCGGCCCGGCCCTGGTGGGTCGGCACGACGTGGTCGTACCCGGTCAGGCGGCGCACCACCTCCTCGAACCGGTAGAAGCTGCGTGATCCGGCGTAGCTCTCGTCGGCGACCATCATGGCGCCCCACTGCGCCGCGCTCATCGCCGTGGTGCCGCTGTCGGTCAGGAAGTCGAAGGTGACGTCGGTCGCCCGCACCGCGAACAGGTTGTAGCCGGCTCGCTCGAGGACCGCGGCCCGCTCGGCCGGGCTGCGCAGCGGCAGCGGCTCGACCACCTTGATCTTGAACGGCTCGATGATCGAGCGGCGCCGCGCCGGATCGACCGCACCAGGAGCGACCGGCGCGGTCATGCGCCCAGCCGGACGTACTCGAACGCGAGCGGCTGGCCGTCGATGCCACGCGCGGGCGGCGCGATCCAGCTGGCGAACTGGCCGGGCGTCGTCACCGCCTGCGTGCCCTGCACGGCGCGGACGGCGACGCGATCGGCGTGGGTCGGCAGCCAGGCGTGCTGCTGGCGCAGGAAGTCGGCCGCGCTGATCGGCGTGCCGGACGGGTCGTACCAGCGCCCGGCGTGCTCGCCCAGGGCGCGGTGGAAGCGCCGGCTCGGCAGCGACAGGCGGGCGTCGAGCCCGGCCTCGGCCAGGGTCTTGTTCCAGCGGTCGACCGCGCGCTGGCAGTCGTGGATGTAGCCGTCGCGGGCGTCCTCGTTGAGGGCCAGGCGGGCCGGGACCTCGCGGCTGATCAGGCGCGTGCCGTCAGCGACCTCGAGCAGGCGGACGCCGGCGCGCTCGTCGTGATCGGCGAACTTGCGCTCGTGCGGCCGGCCCTTGAGCCCGGTCGCGAACGAGTTGGCCGCGTTCGACGACACCTCGCCCCCGAACAGGTCGAGGCACGACGAGAACCAGTGGTTGAGGTAGCGCTGGATCACCGCCAGGTCGATGCCGCCCTGGCGCGACGCCTCGCCGTTGGGATCGAGGCGGGTCAGCTCGGCCGAGCGGCGGATGACGCGGTCGATGCCGGTCTCGCCCACGAACAGGTGGTGCGCCTCCTCGGTGAGCATGAACTGGCAGCTGCGCGCCAGCGGGTCGAACGCGCTCTCGGCCAGCGCCAGCAGCTGGAACTTGCCGTCGCGGTCGGTGAACATGGTGAAGAAGAAGAAGTCGAGCCAATCCTCGACCGGTTGGTTGAAGGTCTCGAGGATGCGCGGCTTCTCGGACGAGCCGGCGCGCCGGGCCAACAGCTCGTCACCCTCGTCGCGGCCGTCGCGGCCGAAGTAGCGGTGCAGCAGGTAGACCATCGCCCACAGGTGCCGGCCCTCCTCGACGTTGACCTGGAACAGGTTGCGCAGGTCGTACAGCGACGGACAGGTCGCGCCCAGGCGGGCCTGCTGCTCGACGCTGGCCGGCTCGGTGTCGGCCTGGGTGACGATGAGCCGGCGCAGCGCGGCGCGGTGCTCACCCGGCACGTCGTGCCAGACCGGCTCGCCGGCGTGGTCGCCGAAGCCGATGCGCCGATCCTCCTCCGGCGTGGCCAGGAAGATGCCCCAGCGGTAGTCCGGCATCTTGACGTAGTCGAAGTTGGCCCAGCCCTCGGCGCCGACGTCGATCGCCGTGCGCAGGTAGACGTCGGCGCGCTGGAAGCCGACCGGCCCGACCTCCTTCCACCAGTCGACGTACTTGGGCTGCCAGGCCTCGAGCGCCCGCTGCAGGCGCGGGTCGGACGCGAGGTCGACGTTGTTGGGGATGCGGGCGGCCAGATCGATGCTCATGGTGTGGGGACCCCTGGCAGGGTGCCGCGACGGACCTGGTCGCGCTCGATCGAGCGGAACAGGGCGCCGAAGTTGCCCTCGCCGAAGCTGAGGTGGTTGTGACGCTGGATCAGCTCGATGAAGATCGGGCCGATCAGGTTGCGGGTGAAGATCTGCAGCAGGTAGCCGTCGGCGTCGCCGTCGACCAGGACGTTGCGGCGGGCGATCTCGGCGTGGTCCTCGGACACCCCGGGAACCCGCGCGAACACCTCGCGGTAGTAGTCGGGGTCGATGTCGAGGAACTCGATCGGCGACCCCTCCAGTCCACGCAGCGACGCCAGGATGTCGTCGGTCAGGAACGCCAGGTGCTGGATGCCCGGCCCCTTGTACTCCTCGAGGTACTCGTCGATCTGGCTGCTGGTGCCGGTGCCCTCGTTGATCGGGATGCAGAAGGTGCCGCACGGCGACCGCAGCGCGTGCGAGACCAGCCCGGTCGCGACGCCGCGGATGTCGAAGTAGCGCACCTCGGTGAAGCCGAACACGTCGCGGTAGAAGCGCGACCACCGCTCGAGCTGGCCGCGCGGCACGTTGTTGGTGAGGTGGTCGATGGCGGTGAAGCCGCGGCTCGGCACCAGATCGGGGCGATCGAGCGGGATGAAGCCGAGCCCGGCCCAGGTCTCGCCGACGCCGACCAGGTACATCAGGGCGCCGCCGATCCCGGTCAGGGCCAGCACGGACGAGCCGTCGGCGCGCGCCAGGTCACCGACCTGGGCGGTGGCGCCGCGGTCGACCGCGACGCGGGCCGCCAGCGCCGGCTGGTCGGCGCGCAAGCCCAGGGCCGAGATACACGGACCGTGGCGGTGGGCGAAGGCGGCGGCGGCACCATGCGGCTCGTGGTCGAGCAGGATGGCGATGTCGCCCTGCTGGTACAGGTCGACCGCGCGCCGCTGGTGCCGCATGGTGCGCGAGAAGCCGAAGGCCCGCAGCAGGCGGCCGATGGCGTCGGGGTCGGGCGCGGCCATCTCGACGAAGGCCAGGCCACGCAGGCCACACGGGTTGGAGGTGGCGGGCGTCGCGTCCATGGTTCAGGGCTCCTTCGGCTGCCAGCTGGTCCAGTAGTCGTCGCGCTCGAACGCCGCGGCTGGGGCGCACACGTCGAGCGGCCGGCGGGTGTCGACCATCACCGCGATCTCCTCGGTCCGCTGCGCGGTCGGGGTCCGCTGCATCGCCCCGGCCTGCGGGCCGTGGTGGATGCCCTGCGGGTGGAACGTCAACATGCCGGGGCTGATGCCGGCGCGGCTGAAGAACTCACCCTGGTGGTAGAACAGCACCTCGTCGTAGTCGATGTTGGAGTGATAGAAGGGCACCTTGAGCGCGCGCGGGTCGCCGTTCTCGAGGGGGCGCGGCGCGAAGGTGCAGATGGCCACGCCGGCGGCGATGAAGGTGGTGTGGGCCGAGGGCGGCAGGTGGTAGCGGTCGGATGACACCGGGCGGATGTCGCGCACGTTCAGCTGCCACACCGTGAGCGTGCCCTTCCAGCCCACCACGTCGAGCGGGCAGTGCGGGTACCACACGCTGGTGAGCGCGCCCTGGCGCTGGATCATCAGGCGCCACTCGCCGCGAGCATCGGCGGCCAGGGCCGAGCCCTCGCCCGGGGTCGGCACCCGCAGCACCGCCGGGTCGAACAGCGCGTGCTGGCCGAGCATGCCGCGGTCGGGCACCTCGACCTGGCCGGTGGTCTCGATGACCAGCAGCCGGGTCTCGCTGCTCGGCGCCAGGCGATGCACGGTGCCGCGCGGGACCACCAGGTAGTCGCCCGGCTCGTACGCGAGGTGACCGAAGTCGGTCTCGAGGCGGCCGGCGCCGACGTGCACGAACAGCACGGTGTCGGCGTCGGCGTTGCGGAAGTAGTACGGCATCGGCTCGCGCACCGCGGCCATGAGCACCTTGCAGTCGGCGTTGGTCAGCAGCGGGACCCGGGCCGCCAGGTAGTCGCCGGCGCCGATCGCGTCGAGCCCGTAGGCGCGCGGACGCAGCGGGCCCTCGATGCGGGTCCATCCGACCGGGGCGTGCTCGCGGTACAGGTGGGCGTAGCGGCCGAAGAAGCCGTCACGCGCGTACTCCTCCTCGACCGTGCCGTCGGGCAGGCCGACGTGGGCCTGGGCGGCGACGCGGCCACGAACGTGCGGGATGTGCATGGGCCGACCATCGCCAGGTGGCAGTGTCAAAGATAGGACTATGTTTTGACCAAGACTGTGCACTCGGTGCACACTCGACGAGTATGGATCTGTCGCTCGACCAGGCCCGCGCGCTCGACGCGCTCGACCGCCTCGGCACCTTCACGCGGGCCGCGGCCGAGCTGGGTCGGGCCCACACCTCGGTGCTGTACCTGCTGCGCACCCTCGAGGATCGGCTCGGCCTGGTCCTGCTCGACCGCACCGGCTACCGCACCACGTTGACCCCGGCCGGGCGCCGCGTGCTCGACGGCTGCCGGGCCCTGCTCGCGGCCGAGGCCGAGCTGACCGCCACCGTGGCCGCCCTGCGCGCCGGCTGGGAGCCGGCGCTGGCGGTGGTGTTCGACGGCATCGTCCCGATCGAGCCGCTGCTGCTGGCGGTCGGCGCGCTGGCCCACGAGCGGGTGCCGACCCGCATCGACGTGCGGGCCGAGTTCCTGGCCGGCGTCGAGGACGGCTTCGTCCGGTCTGGTGCCGACCTCATGATCGCGGTGCTGCCGCCGCGCCTGCCCGGGCTGACCGCGGTCGCGCTGCCGACGGTGCACGCCTCGCTGGTCGCGCACCGCGACCACCCGCTCGGGCGCGGTCGGCACGGGGTGGCGGCCCTGCGCCAGCACGTGCTGGTCACGGTGCGCGGGTCCGATCCGCGCCTGGATCTACCGACGGCCGGGATCGAGCAAGGCTCGACCGTGCACCTCAACGACTTCGCGTCGAAGCGGGCCGCCATCCTGGCCGGCATCGGCTTTGGTTGGTTGCCGGACGCGATGATCGGCGACGCGCCGCTGGTGCGCGTGCGCTGGAGCGGCGCCGCCACCCACCGGTTCCATCCCCGCCTGTACCACCGCGGCCATCCGGGCCCGGCCGGGCGCCGCCTGATCGCCGCGCTGGCCGGGTGAGCCCGCGCGCTGGCACGCGGCGTGCTTCACCTCGGTCCATCATGCCGACCAAAGCCCAGGAGTCGCGGACCATGGCCCAGCGCGCCGCGCAGGACCGCAAGCCCAAGCGCACCACGTCCAAGGCCAAGCCGCGGCGCGACGGCCTGCTCGGCACCAGCGCCGGGGGCACACTCGACCGCAACCGCAGCGGGCTGGCCGGCCGCCGCGGCGGCGCCGTGCTCGAGGACAGCGCGACCGGCCGACCCTCGCGCAAGTCGACCCGGGCCAGCAGCGACCACACCAAGCGCACCACCAACCAGCAGCTGCGCGCCGTGGCCCGGACCACGGCGCCCTCGAGCCGCGCCCGCGCCCGCGCGCGCTGACGCGCACCCGCTGCGACGGTGTTCGAGCCGGCCGCACGCGGTGCGCCAGTCAGCGCCTACCCGCCCCAGCCCTGGGCGCCGATCAGCGGCACGAACTGGACCGGGCCGAGCTCCTCGACGAGGAACTCGGCCGCCGACGGCCGGGTGACGCGGACCAGGGCCTGCTCGTCCTCGGGCCCGACCGGCATGACCAGGCGCCCGCCCACGGCCAGCTGCTGCTGCAGCGCCGGCGGGACACTCGGCCCGGCGGCGGCGACGCAGATCGCCGCGAACGGAGCGAGCTCGGGCCAGCCCAGGGTGCCATCGCCGCACCGGACCCGGGCCGTATACCCGGCCGCGGCCAGGCTCACCCGCGCACGCTCGACCAGCGCCGGCACCCGCTCGATGCCCCAGACCTGCGCCCCGAGCTCGGCCATCACGGCGGCGGCGTAGCCGGAGCCGGTCCCGACGTCGAGCACGCGCTCGCCGGGCCGGAGCTGCAGCGCCGCCGCCATCCAGGCCACCACGTACGGCTGCGAGATGGTCTGGCCCCACCCGATCGGCACCGGCCGGTCGGCGTAGGCCAGGGCCACCGCGTCGGCCGGGACGAAGCGCTCGCGCTCGACCCGCCCCATCGCCGCCAGCACCGCGGTGTCGGTCAACCCGCGCCGCCGCAGCTGGTGCTCGACCATGTCGGCGCGGGCGCGGGCGAAGTCGGAGGAGGTCATCACGCCCCGACCAGCTTGCAAGGACGACGCCAGCGCGCGGGCCCCGGCGGTGCGGGGCTCGATGCTCGCGCCGTCAGCGCGGCGGCGCCGGGATCTCGGCTGGTACCAGGACGGTGAAGACCGAGCCCCGTCCCAGCTCGCTGCTGACGCGGACCTGTCCGTCGTGCTCGTGCACGATGTCGCGAACGGTGGCCAGGCCGAGCCCGGTGCCGGTCCGCTTGGTGGTGAACCCCGGCTCGAAGATCCGGGGCAGCTGATCGGGCCCGATGCCGGTGCCATGATCGATCACGTCGATGGCCAGCCCCGACGGCAGCTCGTCCGCGCGCGCGGCCCGGGTCCGGACGGTGACGGTCGCGCCGGCCGGGCTGGCGTCCCTGGCGTTGAGGACCAGGTTGAGGATGATCTGCTCGAGCTCCCCCGCCGGCAGCGCGGTGCGCGCGCTGACGATCTGGTGGTCGAGCTCGAGGCTGGCGCTGTCGCGCATCAGCAGCGCCAGCATGGGCGCCAGGTCGTCGAGCACGCGGCGGACCTCGGCCCGGTTGCCGTTGGCGCGGGCGTCGTCGCCGTCGCGGGTGGCGAAGGTCGAGAGCTGGTGGGCCAGGAACTGACCGAGCTCGGCGCTGGCGCGCAGCACGGTGACGAGCTCGCGCCGGTCGGTGCTGGGCAACTCGAGCCGGCTCGCCGCCAGCTGGACGGCGGTGAGCACGTTGTTGAAGTCGTGCGCGATCGAGCGCGACAGCCGGGTCAACGCCTCGAGCTTGTCGAGCTCGCGCTGGCGTGACACCCGCAGGCGCAGCGCCTGCTCCAGCTCGGCCACCTCGCGCTGCGCGCGCAGGGCCGAGATCAGGTCGGACACGTTGGTGGCGAAGTCGATGTCGCGCTGCTGCCAGGTGCGCGGGCCGCCGACCGCCTCGTGGCACACCACGCCGACCAGCTCGCCGTCGCGGTACAGCGGAGCGTCGATCATGGCGCCGATGCCGAGCGGCTCGAGGTAACTCGCGCGCAGCTCCTGGGTCACCGGGTCGTTCAGCGCGTCGTCGGCGACGACGACCCGGCGCTGCGACAGGGCGTCCCAGTACCTGGGCGAACGCGAGCGGAACACCGTGTCGCCGGCGCCGTACTGCCCGGTGCGCACGTCCCACAACACCTCGGCCACCAGCGTGTCGCCGCGGAACAACCAGACCCCGGCGCGGTCGCAGTGGAGCGCCCCGGCCGACACGCGGATGGCGTGCCGGATGGCCAGATCGCGCTGGTCGCGGTCGAGGTGGAGCCGGGACAGCGCCAGCCGGGCGGTCTCGAACTCGACCCGCTTGTCCCTGGTGCCCACCGATTCACTATACGCCGCCGGGCCGCCCTAGGAAATCTCCCGATGCCGGCCGCTGACCCCGGCCCCCCCCACCATCCGACCGGCCCGGCGTTTCAGGTGGCCGGCCGATCCTCGGCGATGGCGGCGCTGGTGATCTCGTCGAGGGCTCGCCGCTGCGCCGGGGCCGACCGCGGCGCCAGCGACGGCACCTCCCACCGACGCAGGGTGCCGTCATGCGCTCCGGTCAGCAGGTGGAGGTCACCCGGCTCCCACTGCACCGCCGACACCGCCCGCCCGTGCCCGCGCAGCACCCGCGACCGCCCGGTCGCGACGTCCCACACCCGGGCCGTGCGGTCGTAGCTGCCCGAGGCGAGGCGGCCGTCCTCGGACCACGCCACCGCCATCACGAGATCGCTGTGGCCGCGCAAGGTCGTGACGGCCGCGCCGGTGGACGCGTCCCACACCCGGATGGAGCGGTCGGGCATCGCGGCGGCCAGGCGCCGGCCGTCCTTGCTGACGGCGACGTCGACCGGCTCGTCACGCCCGGTGTCGAACACCACCGGCGCCTCGCCGCGCCGCCAGCGCTGCGGTCGCCCATCACACCGGATCATCATCAGCTCGGCGCCGAACCTCCGCATCCCGCGCACGCACGCCTCCGGGCCGGTCGCCAGGCGCTCGACGACCTTGCCGTCCCCGGTGTCGACCACCACCAGCTGGTCGCCGACCGAGACCATCAGCCGGCCCGGCTCGAGCTCGACGCCGCCGTGGACGGGGCCGACCAGCTCGGCCAGCAGCCGACCGGTCCCGGTCGCGACGTCCCAGGTCCACACCTGCCCGACCTTGTCGCCGCTGAACAGGGTGGCCCCGTCGGCGGAGAACAGCAGGCCGGTGATCCAGGCGCGGTGACCGCTCAGGCGCCGTGCCGCCGTGCCGGCCACCGCCAGCACCACCGCCTGGTCGTCGCTGGTCGCCGCCACGTCGGACCGGACCGTCGTCACCGGCAGGCGCTCCTTGCCGTAGATCGTGCCGACCTGATCGCGGTCGAGCAGGGCGTGGGCCTGACCCGCGCCGTCCCACCGGGTCGCGAAGCCCTGCCCACGCGCGAGCAGCTCGCCGCCGCTCATCGCCTCGATGCGCATGATCGGGCCCTGGTCGGGCCCCAGCACCGCGAGCCCGCCCTGGCCGATCGGCCAGGCCCGCGCGCTGCCGTCGAGGCTGGCGGTCGCGACCCAGGCGCCGTCGGGCGAGAACCGCGCACGGTGGACGTCGTCGTCGTGGCCACGCAGCGTGATCGAGTCGCCGGTGCGCAGGTCCCACACCCGCGCGGTGCCGTCGTCGCTGGCCGACAGCAGGCGGTCGCGGTGGAAGTCGACGCTGTACAGGGCGTCGAGGTGGCCACGCAGCACCTGCCAGCGCCGGCCGGTGCGGTCGTACACGAACAGGTCGTGCGGGTCGCCGAAGGCCACCACCCAGCGGCCGTCTCCGGACACGCGCAGGAACTTGCACCCGGCGGCGACCGGGCCGAGGGCGCGCGCGGCGCCGCCAGCCGCGGCGCCCTCCCACAGCTGGGCGCCGTCGTAGGCGAGGTAGCCGGTGCCGTCGGGCAGGCCGGCCAGGAGCCGGATCGGACGGGCCGGGGTCCACAGCGGGCGGGTGGGCTGATCGACCGCGAACAGCGCGCGCGGCGTCGCCGCGTAGGCACGCCCACCCGCGCTGGCGACGACGCTGGCCTCGGCGATGGCGCCGGCGTCGCGTCGGCGCCCGGTCCGCACGTCGATGGCCTGGGTCGTGCACCCCTCCGACACCACGTGCAAGGTCTGGCCCGATGGGTCGAACCACAGGTCGGCCAGGCGGCAACCGGTGTGGACGGTCAGGACCCGCCGCCCGCGGGCGTCCCACGCGCCGATGGCGCCGTCGGCTCCGCCAGCGGCCAGGAGCTCCGCCGGCGGATCCGCGCCGACCGCGGTGGTGGTCACCGCCAGCGCCATCACCCCGCCGTCGAGCCGGGCCACCTCCTCGAACGCGCCGGAGGCGACGCCGTAGCGCCGGATCACGCCGTCGCGGGTCGCGGTGTACAGCGCCGTGCTGTCGGTCGAGAACGCCGCGTCCATGACCCAGGTCGCGTGACGCCAGACGTGGCGGGCCACGCCCGAGGCCACCGCCTCGTCGACCAGCTCGGCGACCTCGTCGGTGGCCGGGCCCGGACCCGGGTCGCGTTGCCAGATCGGATCGGCCTTGAGCCAGGCGATGGTCGCGGTCGGATCCCGCCGCAACGAGGTCCGCGCCTGCAGGCGGATGAGCGCGGCCTGGCGGTCCCGCGCCGCGGCGGCGGCGGCGACGGCGCGGCCGCGCTCGTGGTTGGCCAGGTTGCGCTCCTCGACGACGCGCCGGACCATGGACGCGGCGACGATCACCAGCGCCAGCACCGCCACCCCACCGACCGCGACGGCGCCGCGGTGCCGCTGCATCCAGCGCCGGACCAGCCGCATCGTGCTGTAGGTCTGGGCCGACACCAGCTGCCCGGTCTGGAACCGCCGCAGGTCGCTGGCCAGCTCGCGTGCGGTCGGGTAGCGGTCGGCCGCACACCGGGCCATCGCCTTCTGGCAGATGGCGATCAGGTCGGCCGGCGCGGCCGCCACCTCGGCCAGCGCCGGCGGCGGTCCGGCCAGGACCGCGTCGACGACCTGCTGCGGGGCCTCCCCCACGTACGGCGGCGTCCCGGTCAGGATCTCGTACAGGAGCGCGCCGATGGCGTACACGTCGGCGCGGGCGTCGACCACCTCGCCGCGCGCCTGCTCCGGCGCCATGTAGGCCGGCGTGCCGATGACCCGGCCCGACACCGTCGACGCCCCGCGCACGACGTCGGCGGCCGGACCGGGGTCGGCGTCCGCCGCCAGCACCGGCTCGGGCACCTCGCGCCGGCTGTCGCGGGCCAGGCCCCAGTCGACCACCACGGTCTCGCCGTGTGGCCCGACGATGATGTTGGATGGCTTGATGTCGCGGTGGATGACCTGCTCGCTGTGGGCGTAGCCGATGGCGTCGGCCACGGCGATGACGTGGTGGAGGAGGGCGAAGCGCTCGCGCACGGCCGGCCGCTCGGCGATGAGCTGCTTGAGCGTCTGGCCCTGGACCAGGCGCATCACGTAGTACGGCTCGCCGCCGGGCCAGCGCCCGGCCTCGTGGACCGGCACGATGCCCGGGTGCTGCAGGCGCGCGGTGATCATCGCCTCGCGCACGAACAGGCTCTCCGCCAGCGGGCCGGTGCGCAGCAGCTCCTTGACCGCGACCACCCGGCCCAGGCGGCGATCGAGCGCCCGCACGACCCGGCCGAGGCCGCCGCGGGCGTGCTCCCCGGCCGCCTCGTAGCGGTCGGGGTCGTCGACCGGGAGCACGATCGAGGCGGCGCGGCCGTCGGCGGCGTCGGGCCGGTTGGGCGTGCCGCTGGCGGCTGGCGTCGGGGCCCCGGCTCCGGCCGCGACGGCGCCCGGGCCGGGGTCGCTCGCGGCCGGCGCCGCCCCGCCGCGCGGCTGCAGGGTCTGGGTATGGTCTTCCTGCATGGTCGGGCTCGGCCGGGTACGAGTCGACCATAGACTCGGCCTGCCCGACCGAGAATTCCCCGGATCGACCGTGATCCACGCCAGCGCCCCGGCCGCTGGTAGGCTTCACACCGACCGCCAGGCCGGCTAGCTCGCCAGCGGCGCGAACAGATCGTCGACCAGGTCGGTCGTCAGCAGCGGACGGGCGGCCTGCGGGTCACCCAGCACCGCGGCCGACAGCGCGCGCTTCTGCTTCTGTAGCCCGAGCATGCGCTCCTCGACCGAACCGGCCGCGACCAGGTTGTAGACGAAGACCGGGCGCTCCTGACCGATGCGGTGGGCCCGGTCGGTCGCCTGCGCCTGCACCGCCGGGTTCCACCACGGGTCGTAGTGGATGACGGTGTCGGCCCGGGTCAGGTTGAGGCCGGTCCCGCCGGCGCGCAGCGAGATGAGGAAGACGTCGGCCTTGCCGCTCTGGAACGCGTCGATCGGCCGCTGCCGGTCGCCGGTGGCGCCGGTCAGGCTGACGTGGCGCACGCCGCGCGCCAGCAGCGCCTCGCTGATGAGCGCGATCATGCGGGCGAACTGCGAGAACACCAGGATGCGGCGGCCGGCCTCGACCTGGCCGGTCAGCAGCTCGAGCAGCAGCTCGAGCTTGGCGCTGGCCGGCGGCTCGCCAGGCTGCGCGCGCGCCAGCCGGGCCAGGCGCGGGTCGCAGCAGACCTGGCGCAGCTGCAGCAGCGCGTCGAGGATGGCGACGGTGGCGCCGCCGACGCCACGCTGCTTGATGTGGGCCCGTACGTCGGCGTGCGCGGCCAGGCGAATGCTCTCGTACAGCTCGCGCTGGGCCCCGGTCAGCTCGACGGTCCGGACCAGCTCGGTCTTGGCCGGCAGCTCGGTCGCCACCTTCTCCTTGGTCCGGCGCAGCACGAACGGCCGGACCTGCTCGCGCAGGGCGGCGACCCGGCCGGCGTCGCCGAGCTGCTCGATGGGGTCGCGGAAGCTGGTGCGGAACTCGTCGGCGCTGCCGAGCAGGCCGGGCGACAGGAAGTCGAGGATCGACCACAACTCGCCGAGGTGGTTCTCGATCGGCGTGCCCGACAGGCAGATGCGGTGGCGCGCCGGCAGGGCGCAGGCGGCGTCACGGACCTGGGCGCCGACCGTCTTGATGGCGTGGGCCTCGTCGAGCACGACCGTGTCCCACGGGGTCGCGCCCAGCCGCTCGCGATCGCGCAGCAGCAGCGGGTAGGTGGTGACCACCACGTCGGCGCCGGCCAGCTCGGCCTCGAGCTCGGCCCGGCGCGGGCCGTACCAGGTCACGACCTTGAGGCTGGGCGCGAACCGGGCCAGCTCGCGGCCCCAGTTGCCGACGACGCTGGTCAAGGTCACGACCAGGCTGGGGCCCTCGGCCCGCCCGGCCTCGCGCTCGCCCAGGAGGTGGGCGATGACCTGCAGCGTCTTGCCCAGGCCCATGTCGTCGGCCAGCACCCCGCCGGCGCCGTGCGCGCGCAGGTGGCGCAGCCAGGCCACGCCGTCGCGCTGGTACGGCCGCAGCTCGGCGCGCAGGCCGGTCGGCGGCTGGAACCGATCGGCGCCGCGCTCGCTCGGGCCGAGCGCGAGGGCGTAGGCCGAGTCGCGCAGGGCGCGCTCGCCGACCCAGGCGACCGGGCGCTCGACCGCGTACAGGGCGGCGCCGAGCGAGGCCAGCAGCGGGGCCTGGCTGCGCGGCACCGGCCCGGTCCGGCCGCGGTACAGCTCGATCAACACGGCCAGGATGCCGCGCAGCCGCTCGCCCGGCACCGGCAGCCACTGCCGATCGCCGACCTTGACGGCGACGGTGCGCCGGCGCAGGCGCGGCAGCTCGTCGAGATCTTCCAGGTCCTCGATCCACTCCAGCAGCGCCGGCAGCAGGTCGACCTGGTGGCCATCGACCTCGATGCCGAGCTCGAGGTTGAACCAGTCGGGCCGCTGCCGGTCCCAGCGCGCGCCCATCACCAGCGGCGCGTCGGCGCCGACCACCTGCCACGGGTAACGCGGGTCGACGTCGACGGTCCAGCCGGCCGCGCGCAGCTCGGCCAGGACGCTGGCGGTCAGCCCACACACCGCGTCGACGTCCTCGTCGAGGCCGAGCACGTAGTCGACGTCGACGCCGGGCAGGCCCTCGCAGTCGTCGAGCGTGCGCAGGTCGATGGCGCCGACCGCCTCGAGGCGGATGCGGACGGCGCGGATCAGGCTGGTCAGCACGGGGGCGGCGATGCCGGCCCGGCGCAGCGCCGACACGTCCAGGGCCAGGGCCGGCGCCTCCAGCTCACGCCCGCCATCGACGAACAAGGTGGCGACGAACAGGCGGGCCCGCGGCTGCGGCGCGGCCTCGGCCCCGGGGCGCGGCGCTGGCGCCCCGGCGGGCCCGGCCGCGGTCGACGGTGGGGTCGACGGTCGGCTCGTCGGCACGGTCGACGATCCTCGGGTCGCTGCCATCGCCCCACCCTACGTGGCGCGAGATCTCCCGGTCCAGTTTCCGGATCAACGGAAAGGGCGGCGGAGAGATCCGGACGCTTGCCAGATCCTACCGGCATTGACCGCCGGCCCGGGATCTGGGCCAGCCGGGCCGGGCTACCATGTGGGCATGGCGTCGCCGTCCCACCGCTGGCTTGCCGCCGCCCTGGCCACCACGCTCGGCGTGACCTCGAGCGGATGTATCAAGCGCATCAAGCGCTCGGTGTCGACGCAGCTCGCCACCGTCGACAAGCAGGCGGCGTTCCTCAAGGCGCACATGCGCGATGGCGAGGTGTACGTGCTGCGGTCGTGGAAGGTCGGGCAACCGCCGACCACGCTGACCGGCACCGGCGAGCGCCTCGGGGCCGACCGCACCAGCCTGGGTCAGGGCACGTTCACGCTGGCGCTGGCCGACGTCGCGCTGTTCGAGAGCAACGTGGTGGAGACCTCGCCGGCGGTGGCGGCGCTGACGATCATCACCGGCATCTCCCTGGTGGTGACGGTGGCGTGCGTGACCAACCCCAAGGCGTGTTTCGGCTCGTGCCCGACGTTCTACGCCCCGGCCGACGCCGACGCCGACGCCGACGCCGGCGCCGAGGTCGTGCTGCAGGCCGAGGGCTTCTCCGACAGCATCTCGCCGGCGCTGGAGGCGACCGACGTCGACGCGCTGTGGCGCACCCGCGGCCGCGGCGGCCCGCTGGTGGTGCGCATGACCAACGAGGCGTACGAGACCCACGTGGTCAAGCAGGCCGACCTGCTGGCGGTGCCGATCACGCCGGGCCAGCGGGTGGTGGCCGACGGCGCCGGGCTGTGGCGCACCGGCGCGGTACACGTCGCCCGCGCCTGTGTCGACAGCGACGGCGCCGACTGCGCGCCGGCCCTGACCGCGGTCGACGGGCGCGAGCGGCTCAGCCTGACCGACCCGCGCGACCTGGCGACGCGCGAGACGCTGACGCTCGAGCTGCCGGCGCCGATGGCCGCGGCCGGCGGTCCCGCGCCAGCGCGCGGCGTGGTGGTGGCGGCCCGGCAGAGCCTGGTCACCACGTTCCTCATGTACCAGGGCCTGGCCTACCTCGGCCGCGCCGCCGGCGGATGGCTGGCCCTGCTCGAGCGCGGCGACCAGACCGCGGCCGGCAACGGGGCGCGCCTGCGCGCCGCCCTCGGCGGCATCGAGGTCCAGGTGCCCGCGCCCGATCAGCCCGATGGCTGGCGCACCGTCGGCGAGGTGTACGAGACCGGGCCGCTGGCGACCGACGTGCACCTGATCCGGCTGCCGGCCGGCGTCGACGGCGCGCGTGTCCGCCTGCGCCTGCCGCGCGGCGGCTGGCGGATCGACCACGTCGGCCTGGTCGACGTGCTGGGCCAGGCCACGCCGGTCCGGCTGCGCCCGCAGCGTGTCGTCGGCTCGATCAGCCCGACCTTCGCGCCGACGCGGGCCCCGGCCACCGGGTTCCCGCTGGTGACCCAGCCGGGCGACGAGTACCTCCTGACCTACCAGGTGCCGGCCGGCGAGCACGCGCTGCTGCTCGAGAGCCGCGGCTACTACCTCGAGTGGATGCGGACCGAGTGGCTGCGCGAGCACGCGCCGCTGCAGGCGCTGCGCATGCTGGCCGACCCCGAACGCGCGCTGCGCGAGCTGGCCCCGGCGTTCAAGGCGATCGAGCCCGAGGCCGAGGCGATGTTCTGGAGGAGCCGCTATGCGCGGCCGTGATCACACGCGGCCGGGTCGGCGCGCCGCGCTGGCGGCGGTGCTGGCGGTGGCGGCCGCGATCGCGGCCGGCCCTGGCTGCGTGTCGAACACCGACCCGCGCCGGCGCTCCGTCACCCAGGCGATCACCGACGGCAAGGGCGGATGGATCGTGCTCACCACCCGCACCGGCGAGGTGCTGGCCGGCGAGCTGATCAGCGTCGAGCCGATCGCGGTGCGGGTGCTGGTCCCGCCCGGCCACCTGCGCACCGTCGTGCGCGACGACGTCGTGCGGGCCGAGCTGTTCGGCTACCGCTCCGACAGCGGAAACGTCGGCGCGTGGGGAGCACTCGGCACGCTGTCGGCGCTGTCGCACGGGTTCTTCTTCTTCCTGAGCGGCCCGATCTGGTTGACCAGCGCGGCCATCGCCGGCCGGGTCGAGTCGACGGCCTCGCGGGTGACCCAGGGGGACGGCTGGGCCGCGTTCACGAAGTGGGCCCGCTTCCCGCAGGGGCTGCCGGCTGGCGCCGCAACCAAGCTCGAGCGCGGCGACCGGCGCCGGCCGCTGCCGGCCCCGACCGCGCCCCTGCCCGCCGGGCCTCCTGGTGGTGGTGCGCCGACGCCGGCACCGGTGCCCGCGCCGGTCGAGCCACCGACACCGCCGACGCCCGGGCCCGATGATGCGGACGTGCCGGACTACCCGCCGCTCACGCCCCGCTGACCCGCCCGCTCCGCCCCGGCGTCAGCGCGGGGTGCGCAGCCACTGCTGCGCCAGCGGGCCCGGATCGAACCCGGTGTCGCGCACGATGGCGTCGAGCATGTCCTGCATGCCGGCCGCGCCGCCGCCGTGGTCGAGGTAGAAGCGCGCCAGCACGGCGTCGAGCACGTCGGCGCCGACCTGCTCGGCCACCGCCTTGTAGAAGAAGGCGCCCTTCATGTACGGGATGTTCGAGAACAGGCCGTCGCGCAGGATGTCGACCGCGCCGCACCCGGCCGGCCAGGCCGCGTGATCGCGCTCGGCGACGGCGGCGTCGAGCTCGTCCTGGTAGCCGGCCCACACCGCGCGCTCGCGGGCGGCGCCGGCGACCTGGCCGATGGCGCGCGCGGTCAGGTAGGACACGGTGCCCTCCGACAGCACGAAGTCCTCCCAGCAGCGCAGGCGCACGCCGTCGCCGTACCAGCCGTGTGCGGCCTCGTGCACGTGGGTCTCCTCGTCGCCCATCGCGTCCTTGGCGACGTGCCAGTACGGGTGGTGCTCCATGCCGCCGTACATGCCCTCGCCCCACACCACCGAGACCGAGCCGACGTCGTCGCCGAAGCGGTACGGGCCGAGGGTGCGCTCGAACCAGTCGAACGCGTCGACCAGGTTGCGGGTGCCGGCCAGCGCCGTGGTCTTGCCGCCGGGCAGCCACGACACGTTGACGCGGGTGCCGGCCGGGGTGGTGCCGAGAGCCTGGGTCGTGTAGTCGCCGACCGCCCACGCCAGCTGGTAGGCCGGCGCGTCGGTGGCGATCGCCGCCGGGAAGATGGCGCGCTGCCCGGCCGGCACGCCGGTGAGGTCGAGCGCCAGGGTGCCGCCATCACGCGGCGCCGAGTTACACGGGAACAGGTTGCCGCAGAAGTACGGCCACAACACCGTCGAGCCGCCCGGCAGGAGGCCGTCGGCCATGGCGTGCTCGCGGAAGCCGTACTCGACGGTCATGGGCGGCCGCACGCTGGTCACGCGCAGCCGGCCACCATCGACGCTGAAGCGGCGGTTGCCGCGGCCGTCGCGCACGGCGACGATGTCGAGGTCGCCGACCTCGAGGGCGACGGTGCCGGCCCGGGCCAGATCGATGACCGCGGTGCCGGTCCGACTGGCCAGGTCGATGGCCAGCTCGGTCGAGGTCACGTCGAGCGTGCTGTCGTCGTCGGCCTTGCCGCCGCCGGCCAGGTCGTCGGCGCCGGGGTCCTCGGCGGCGCAGCCGGCAGCCGGGCCAAGCACGGCCAGGGCCAGCGGCAGGAGGGTCAGAGCCAGGGCCAGGCAGCGGCGCATCCACCGAGGAGGAGCAACACTCCTGCCAGGGCGGCGCCCTTTGTCGTCAAGGGCTTGGGCGGGATCTGGCTGCGGTGGCCAGCCGGTTGGCCGGCTAGGAGTCCGACCCCGTAACGACTTCGGATCGCCCCGGGGTCGGCCTTCGGCCTCGCGCTGTGGACAGGCGCCCGGCGAAGCCGGGC
>JAGPCO010000010.1 GCA_018058095.1 Kofleriaceae bacterium | reverse complement strand
CGTGGGTACCGACGCCGGGGCTGGTCGGCAGCGTGTTGCCGGCGACGTCGCGCGGCGGCGCCGACTGCCCGCCGCCACCATGGCAGGCGTCACACGGCTGGGTCGAGCTGACCTCGACCACGCCGTTGATGTGCAGCTCGGGGTACGAGATCTTGCCCAGCGCGAAGTCGCCCGGGTTCATCGACTGGTGGCACAGACCGCAGTCGTCCTGGGCCGGGTGTGGCGCCGGCGGCGGGTTGCCGTGGCAGGCGCCGCACTCCTTCTGGCTGCCGTCGAGCACGGTCCACACCGGCTGGGTGATGGTGCCGCCGGCGCCCATCACCACCATGTTGTTGGTCGGATCGACCTGGTTGAGCGTGTCGCCGTGGCAGTAGCTGCCGGTGCAGGTGGCGGTGGCGTGATCCCACGTCATGCCCGTGCCCATCCCGCCCGGGGTCAGCTCGGCCGGGAGCTCGTCACGCACCATGCCGCTCGCGCCGGCGACCAGGATGTGGCCGACCTCGCCGACCTCGCTCGGGACGGTGTGGCAGGTGTCGCAGGTGTAGCGCTTGTGCCAGTCGGACCCGGCCAGGTGAGCCTGGTGCGCGCCGACGCCGATCGAGTCGAGGTCGGTCCGCCCCGTCGTGTCGCGGGGCGGGGCGATGCTCTCGCCCTGGCCGTGGCAGGTGCCAGAACAGCCGGTCGACGGGCCGTTCTCGCTGGCCCCGCCGTCGATCACCGGATGCGAGCCGAGGTCACACCCGGCGAGCAGAGCGAGGGCCACCACCAGGGGGGTGGACCACGTCGAGGCACTGGTGGATCGGCGCATGGGATCTCCCGGGATAAGCAAATGTGAGACCAGGCACGACCTGGCCCGCGCAACGCTTGCACTCAACGACTTGGCCGTCGCCGGCTGTGCAGCCTTCGTACGATCGTCACCGATACCTCCACTGCAGGCGGAGCAGCCCGGTGAACGCCACGACCCGGGGCCAGGTCACCATGGAGGTCAGGTTGGTCGAGGTGCTGTCACGGACGCCGACGTGGGCATCGGCCAGGACCACCCACTCCGCGCCGACGCGCCACGACACCAGCGCGCCGACCTGGGCCGCGCGCGTCTCGGCCGCGCCCAGGCAGCTCAGCGCCGCCAGGTTGGTGCAGGCGGCGGCCGGCCGCACGTCGGCGAAGTGGTACGCGCTGACGTCGACGTCGGCCTCGCCGCGGCCGGCCGCGAACGGCGCGCGCACCAACACGCGCAGCAGCTCCGATCGGGCCCGGCTGGCCAGCTGGTCCCCGACCGGGCGGCTGACCTGCCCGCCCAGGCTGACCCGGACCTTGCCGGCCAGGCGACGATCGACCACCTCGAACCCGGCCTCGACCGAGCGAGCCTCCGGGAAGGCGAGCTGGCCGCTGCCGTCGGCGAGGGCCACCGCCAGCTCGGGTCGGCGCTGCGCGCCGGCGTGTCCGCTCAGCTCGAAGCGGCCGCGCGCCAGCGCCAGGCTGGCCCCGACCCGGGCCGCGTCCTGGCTCGACTGGATCAGGGTCAGGTCGTTCTGCACGATCGGCCCGGCCGCCGGATCGGGATCGGCCAGGAGGTCGCGCGCGGTCAGCTCGAACACCTCGGTCGCGACGTGGTGCACGCTGGCGGTCACCTGCACCGCCGGGGTGGGACGAAGGTCGAGCCCCAGGCTGCCGTTGGTCAGGCGGCCGCCGGCCTGGCCCGACACCTCGACCACCGCGTAGTGGTAGAGGTCGGCGATGGCGGCTGGTCGCCAGTAGCCGGACGAGCTGGCGAACACCCGGGTCCGCTCGGCCGCGGTGGCGTCCGCCACCTCCTGCGCCACGTACACCCCGGCCAGGCCGAGGCTGCCGTGCAGGTCGGCGCCCTGGTACCGCGCGCCCAGGCCGGCGATGGCCGGCACCAGGGGCGCGCCCAGCGCGCCGGTGTCGTCGCGCAAGCGGGGGTAGTCGGTCGCCAGCGAGCGTGACCCCAGCAGCGGCAGCGCGCCGACGAACACGACCGCGCTGGCCAGGGTGGTGAGCTGACGACGGCCGGCGACGCCGTCGATCCGGCTGGCCCCCGCCTCGTCGATGAGCTGGCGCCCAACGGTGGCCGAGGTGCGCGCGCTGCCCAGGCGGTAGGCCAGCGCGCGCAGCTCGTACTCGCTGCCGCCGACCGCCCCGGACTGGAAGCGCTGGCTGGTGGTCTGGCGGACGCGGGTGTCGATGGCCAGGCCAGCTCGATCGAGCTGGAGCCGGAGGTCTCCGAAGTAGCGCTTGACCGGGCTGGCGTTCTCGAGCTCGGCGCCGCGGTCGACCACCGCCGGGGCATCGGCGCCGCTCTCGCGGTACAGGAACGAGGACATCGTCAGGCGCAGGTCGAGCGGGTCGTCCGGGGCTTCCGCCTCGCTCGCGACCTCGGCCGTCGCGGCCGGCGGGGACGCCGTCGCGGCCGGCGTCGAGGTGGCCGTCGGGCTCGGGGCGGCCTTGGCGGTCGCCTTCGGCGCCGGCGTCGGCACGAGCGGTGTCGTGGGCGCGGGCGCGGGCGCGGGCGCGGCCGGCGCCGTCGGTGCGGCGGCAGGTTTGGGCGCGACCGGCGCCCCGGCCGGCCCGGCGTGGGCCACCCCGCTCAGCACGAGGCCGGCCAGCCCGGCCCAGCGTGGCAGGCCGACCCGGTCGCCGCGTCGCCTGCGGCTCACCGACATATCGATTGCTGTCCCAGCTGGGTCGCCGGCACCCACGCCGACGGGTTGTGGCAGTTGCCGCACTCGAGCAGCGTGCGGTGCTCCGGCTGCCGGACCCGGAGCGAGTCGGCCCGGTGGCAGCTGATGCAGGTCGGCGACACCGCCCGGAAGTTGCCGGCGCGGTGGCAGTCAGCGCACGGCAGGGTGCTGTGCAGACCGTTCAGCGCGCAGCCGGTCGAGGCGTGATCGAACCGGGCCGGCGTGAAGGCCTGCTGGGTGTGGCACTCGCCGCAGCGCGGCGACAGCCCGTTGTTGTGGACGTCGTCGCGGCGGTGGCAGTTGATGCACAGGTTGCCCGAGCCGCGCAGCTTCTCGCCCTTGGGGTGGCAACGCGCGCACGCCAGCTGGTCGTGGGCGCCGGTCAGCGAGAAGTCGCCGACGTCGTGCTGAGCCTTGATGTCGGTGAACGACCGGGTCGAGTGGCACCGCTCACACGCCGTGCCGTAGCGGCCGCGGTGGATGGCCGGCTCCGGGTGGCAGCCGACGCAGTCGGACCGGACCGGCTTGAAGGTGATCGAGCTGTGGCACGACGCGCACGCCAGCGGCGTGTGCTGGCCGTCGATCTTGAAGCGGGCGTCGCGGTTGTGCCGGAACAGCAGCGCGCCGCGCTCGTCGTGGCAGGTCTGGCACCCGGTCCCGAGCTTGCCCTCGTGGACGTCGTCCTTGAGGTGGCAACCCGCGGTCCCGCACGTGGTCGGCACCCCGTCATACCGGCGGGCCGGGTGGCACGCCTCGCACGGCCTCACCTCCTGGTGCTTGCCCTTGAGCGCCCAGGTCGTGTCCGCCGTGTGATCGAAGCGGACGGCCGGCCACTGCCCGGGCTCGTGGCAGCGTGAGCACTCGGCGCCGAGCGTGCCCCGGTGCAGCGTGTCCTCGTGGCAGGTCACGCCGCACTCGCGCGGGGTGTTGGTGTAGATGTCGTTGACGTGGCACTGCTGGCACTGCACCTTGGCGTGGGCGTTGCGCAGCGGGAACTTCGAGGCCTCGCCGTGGTAGACCTCGACCGAGTCCTTGCGGATGCGCTTCACGCCGCCCTCGGTGTGGCAGGTCAGGCACTCGTCCTTCTTGAACTTGCCGCCGTGCGCGCTCTGGTGCTGGTGGCAGCCCATGCAGCCGTTCGCCTTGAGGTCGAACCGCTCGAAGTCTGACGGCGACTTGCCGCGGTGGCAGCTCCGGCACGGGATCTTGCCGTGTTTGCCGGCCAGGTCGAACGCGGCCCCGACCTCGTGGTTGAACTGGAACCCGCTCTTCCACGCCTTCTGCGAGTGGCAGGTCGCGCACTCCGGGAACTTGTCGAAGCGGGCGCCGTGCTTGTTGTCGTCGGCGTGGCACTTCTCGCAGCCGGGCGTCGGCTTGCGCTTGCCGAGCGACTTGCGGTGGCACTGCTCACACGGCAGCTCGGCGTGTTTCCCCTGCAGCGCGTAGCCGGCGTCCTTGCGGTGATCGAACCGGACCTCGTCGAGCGAGCGGAACGCCGGCGAGTGGCACAGCTGGCACTTCTTGGTCGAGAACAGCTGCCCGTCGTGAGGGCTCTCATGGCACAGGCCACACGAGCCGTCGTACTTGGGCAGGCGAAAGGCCGACTTCGGGTGGCACTTGGCGCACGCCACGTCCTCGTGGGTCCCCTCGAGCGGCATCGCCGCCTGCGCCTTGTCGTCGTGGTCGAAGTCGAGCGGCGACCGCTGCGGCTTCCACGCCGCCTCGCCGTGGCAACGCTCGCACCGCTGATGCGTCTTGCGGATGTCGCCGTGCGGCTGCTCCTTCTGGTGGCAGGCGCCGCAGGTCGGCTCGGTCCCGAGGAACGTGCGCAGCCCCTGCTTGTTGACCGTCTTGTGGCAGTCGGCGCAGTCGGACGCCGCGTGTTTCCCCCGCAGCGGCCAGCCGGCCAGATCGTGGTCGAACGCCTTCATGCCGCCGAGCGCGCGCCAGCCCATGAGGTCGAACTTGCGACCGCGGTGGTCCTGGTGGCACAGCTTGCAGGCGACGCCCTTGACCTTGACCGAGACGTGCAGGCCCTCGCCCTTGGCGATGCGCCCGCGCAGGTCCTGGTGGTCGTGACAGCCCAGGCACTTGGCGCTGGTGATCGAGTTGTCGGCCTCGTGGCACGCGCCGCACTGATCCGGCGTGTCGAGCGCGGCGTGGCTGCTCGCCAGCTCGCCCGGCGAGGACTTGAGGAGGTCCTGGGCCGAGGCCGCGTCCGGGCCCCAGGCCAGCCACAGCACCACCAGCCCGAGGGCGAGGAGCCCGAGCCGCCGCGGCCACGTCGTGCCTGGCGCGCGCATCAGAACTCCGCCGCCATGCCCAGCTGCAGGAGCTGGGTGGTGTCGATGCGCCGGGCGCTGGTGACGCCCGGCTGCCGCACCGACGGTCCGGACCAGCGGGTGCTGGCGCGGCGGAGCTCGACGCCGCCGGCCAGGTGCCAGCGACCGGCCAGCGCGTAGCGCAGCCGGACGCCGCCGCCGAGCGCGCTGGCGTCGCTGCGCGCGCCGTCCTCGAGGCCCGGGGTCTGCGCCCGATCGGCCCACACCAGCCCGCCGGCGCGGACCGACGCGGACACGCGCGAGCGCGGCGGCGTGAGCTCGAGCTCGAGGCCGACCGCCAGCCCGAGCAGCCGCTCGTGCGGCAGCATGCCGGCGTTCTCGACCTCCGACGGCAGGAACGCGTCGTAGTGCCCGCCAACCCGGACCCCGAGGTCGAGTGATGGCGCCAGGCGGCGGCCGGCGCGCGCGGCGATGTCGACCGCGAAGGTCTGGAACGGGATCTTGCCCGGCGGCGCGGTCGGGCCGGGGTAGTCCAGGCCCGGCGAGGCGGCGCCGAGCTCCACGCCGGCCTCGGCGCCGACCCACCAGCGGCCCCGGGCGCGTCGGGCCGCGACCTCGATCAGCAGCGCCGCCGCGTCGGCGTCGACCAGGTAGTTCGACAGGCCGCCGCCGGCGTCGCTGGTGAAGTCCTTGCCGAGCGCGACGTAGGCCAGGCGCGCCTCGGCCCGCACGCCGTGGGCGCCCGGTGGCCGCCGCGTGAACCCGTCGTCACCGGCCGCGGCGGTGCGGGCCACGCCGCCCTCGCTCGGGCCGGGTCGCCCCTCGACGGCGGCGGCGGCGGTGCCGTTGCCGACGGCGCCGCGCTCGATCCAGCCGCGCTTGCCGCCCGGGTCGCGGACCTCGATCCACCCCGGCACCGTGGTGCCATCGACGACCACCAGGGTGACGCCGGCGGCCACCGGCCCAACCGTGCTCGCACCCAGCTGTGGCGCGCCACGCAGGTCGGTCGCGCGTGTCACAGCGACGCGCAACAGGCGCGCCTGATCCGCGCCGAGCCCGCGCCGCGGCTTGCTCCAGGCCGGCGGCGCGACGGGGGCGGCCGGCTCCGTCACCTGGGTCCGCGCCAGGTAGCCAACGGCGCCCTTGACCTTCACCCGCAGCCACCGCCCCTCGGCGCCGACCACCTCCACCGTCGCCCCGGCCGGCAACCGCGCGACCACCGCGCTCTTCTCCCCGGCGGCCTTGTACACCGTCGCCGCCGCGCTGGTCGTGCGCGACTCGGCGTGGGCGACCGACGCCGCGCTCAGCGCGACGGCGATCATCAGCGGGGCCGACCACGAACAGGCGCGCATGCCCGAGTCAGCCTACTGACCTCGTCCGACGGTGTCACCACCACAAGCACGTGTGGTGCTGTGCAAAAAACGTACGGTCTCAGATCACGAGGTCGCAATTGCCGGGTCAGGCCCAGTCATGCACGATGAGCCGGTGTCGCAATCGTTGCGCCGGACGCTCGCGTGGATCTCGACGGTGGCCGCGACCGGCTGCTCCGGCATCCTCAAGGAGCAGCCAGGTGGCCAGGACCTCGACGCGCCGATCCACGCCACCATCCCCCCACCGCCGTGTGACCCGCCGGGCCAGCCGGCCGACAGCGGCGACTGCACCGGCGGCGGCATGCCCGGCGACGACTGCCTGATGTGCCACCAGCAGGGCAACAGCACCCTGCCCTTCACCTTCGCCGGCACGGTATTCGACGCGCCCGGCACCACGCCGGCGGGCGGCGCGACCATCTACCTGCAGGACGATCTCGGCAACGTCGCCACCGCGGTGGCCCACCCGGGCAACGGCAACTTCTACGCCGCCGATGGCTTCGTCACGTTCCCGGCCAAGGTCTTCGTCTCGTTGTGCCCGGACGTGCTCGAGATGATCAGCCCGGTCCAGCCCGACGTCGGCGCCAACTGCAACTCGGCCGGCTGCCACACCGCCGGCTTCCGCATCCACGTCCCGTGACCCCGCGCCGCCCGGCGCCGATCGGCGCCGGTGCCGCTCGCCTTTCTCGCCGCTCGTCCTGATCGCCATGGGCACCCTCATCCCCCTCGTCATCGCCAGCGTCGCCCTCGCCTTCTTCGGCCTGGGTGCGCTGCTCGACGACCGCCGCGCGCGTCGGCGCCGGGTCGAGGAGCTGTCCGGGGTGGAGGCCGAGCCGCTGGTGCCGCTGCTGCACTCGATCAACGACGACCGCTGCATCGGCTGCGAGGCCTGCGTCGACGTGTGCCCGACCGAGGTGCTCGACCTGGTCGACCACAAGGTGCGTGTCGCCCGCTTCTCCGACTGCGTGCAGTGCGAGCAGTGCGCCAACGCCTGCCCGACCATGGCGCTGGTCATGTACCGAGAGGGCACCACGCCGCGGATGCTGACCGTGCCCGAGCTCGACGATCGGTTCCAGACCGGCGTCCCCGGCCAGTTCCTCATCGGCGAGGTGGCGGGCAAGCCGCTGGTGAAGAACGCGGCCAACCTCGGGCGCGCGGTGATCGAGCACATCGCGCGTGACCTCGGCGCCGCGCCACCGGCCGGCGCCGGCGTGCTCGACGTGGTGGTGGTCGGATCCGGCCCGGCCGGGCTGTCGGCCGGCCTGACCTGCCTGCGCCGGGGCCTGTCCTGTGTCGTGCTCGAGAAGGAGCACGTCATCTCCTCGACGGTGTCGCGCTACCCCAAGGGCAAGCACTTCATGGCCGAGCCGTGTACGTCCGAGAACGTGTCCTTCCTGCCGGTGTTCGACGCCAGCAAGGAGGAGCTGGTCGCGGCCTGGGAGCGGGTGGTGGCCGGGGTCAAGCTGCCGATCAAGCTGGGCGAGGCGGTCGAGACGGTCAAGAAGGGCGACGACGGCGTGTTCGTGGTCAAGACCACGGTCGCGACCTACCGCGCGCGCACGGTGGTGCTGGCGACCGGCCTGCGCGGCAAGCCGCGCCTGCTCAGCGCGCCCGGCGCCAACCTCGAGAAGGTGCAGTCGCTGCTCGACGACCCGGCCGAGTTCGCGGGGCAGCACGTGCTGGTCGTCGGCGGCGGCGACTCCGCGGTCGAGGGCGCGATGTCCCTGGCCGACGCCGGCGCGGTGGTCACGCTGTCGTACCGCGGCGATGGCTTCAAGCGCTGCAAGCAGGGTAACCAGAAGCGCCTGGCCGAGATGGTGAGCGGGGCCCGGCTGCGCCTGCTGCTCGAGTCGAACGTGGCCGAGTTCACCGCGGACGAGGTCAAGATCAAGACCCAGGCCGGCGAGCTCATGACCCTGCCCAACCAGCGCGCGTTCGTGCTCATCGGCGCCGACACCCCGGTGGTGTGGCTCGAGGCCAACAACGTCCGCTTCGTCGAGCGCCCGCACCTGTACGCCATGGGCTCGAGCGAGGACGTGGTCCGCCGCGTCGTGCCCGACGCGGTCGCCTGCACCAAGGACCCGGCCGAGGCCATCGCGACGATCCTCGGCCAGCGGGTCCACAAGTCGGCCGGGCGCCGCGCCCGCGATCTCGTGCACCACCTCAAGGACGATCTGCACGGGGTCGTCACCCAGGTCAGCGGCGCCTTCCAGCTGGCCGACCTCGAGCCGCCGCCGGCGGCGCACCGGCGGGACCACCTGCCCGGCGTCAGCAGCCGGCAGACGCCGCCGGTCGGCACGCGCGCGGTGCGCCTTGACGGCCCGACCTCCCGGCCGTCGCGCCCGGCGCGCGCGGGCACCGCGGCCGAGGTGGCCATCACCGCCGCCAGCCCGTTCGGCGACTTCGCCGAGGAGCGGACCTCGGTCGAGGGCCGCCCGCTGCGCCCGGTGGCCAAGCGGCGCGACCGCACCGAGCCGGTCCCCGTGGTCCAGGGACCGGCGCCGACGGCGCTACAGCGCGAGCTCGACGCCGCGTTCGACTGGGCGTTCGAGGCCAGCCAGAGCGCGGCCCGGCCGTTGCCGGTCGCCGCCGGCGCCGCTGCCGACGACGACTTCGCCGCCGAGGCCGCCACCCAGCTCACGGACCGTCGTTATGGCTGAGGCGGCCACGGCGCACCCGACGGCCGCGCCCGGCCCGCCGGGCCCGACCGCGCCCGGCGCCGGCGCCGCCGCGTTCGCGGCCGCGCGTGGCCTGCACACGTTCCGCGCCCTCGACGACGCCCTGCTGCAGCGGCTGATCGACGCTGGCCTCATCACCCACGCCGAGCTCCCGCGCGACGCCCTCCTGACCCCGCCGGCCTCCATGCCGGGCGCGATCTGCTTCGTGGTGTCGGGCCAGCTCGCCGTCGGCGTGTTCGACCCCGACGAGCTGCGCCAGCGCGGGCGACCGCAGCGGGACGCCACCCGGGGCGAGGCCGACGGCACGTTGATGCCGCCCGGGCCGATGGCCCGCACCGCCCGCCACAACCTGGCCGTGTTCGACGGCGGCGAGGCCTTCAACCTCGACGCCCTGCCGACCGTGAGCGACGCCCAGGACGTGCGCGCCTTCGCCCTGCGCCGGGTCAGCGTCCTGCTGCTCGCTGGCGAGACCATGACCCGGCTGGCGACGGCCGCGCCGGCGGTGGTCCAGATCCTGTCGACCACGCTGGCGCACACCGCGGTCCGGCTGCGGTCGGTGGTCGGCATCAAGCACGAGATCCTCGACTTCTACGTCCGCCACGGCATGGTGGTCGCCGGGCCGATGGTCCGGATCCGGCAGCTCGATCTGTGCATCGACTGCAAGCAGTGTGAGGACGCGTGCGAGTCGCGCCACGGCGCGCGCCGCCTGACCCTGGGCGGCTACGAGCTCGGCCTGCTCGACTTCGTCTTCACCTGCCGCAGCTGCACCGACGCCCGCTGCCTGTCGCCGTGCGAGCACGACGCGATCAAGCGCGACGGCAAGACCGGCGAGGTGATCATCAGCGAGGACCGCTGCATCGGCTGCAGCCTGTGCTCGCTGTCCTGCCCGTACGGGGCCATCAACATGGTCAACGTCGCCGAGCCCGAGCAGGCGACCTACAACCCGCGCTTCAAGGCCCGCCTCGACAAGGGCGGCAAGCTGGCCCACGGCCCCGGCAAGGGGCGCAAGGCCCTGGCCCGGCAGATCGCCAACAAGTGCGACCACTGCGCCGGTCACGGCGACCAGGCCTGCGTGTCGGCCTGCCCGACCGGGGCCCTGATCGAGGTGGCGCCGGAGGTGCTGTTCCAGGAGCGCGGCGAGACCCGCGGATCGCGCCGGCGCAAGCGACTGCACGTGCTGCCGAGCAACCCGTTCCTCGACGGCCTCAACGTGCGGGACTCGGGGCTGGCCCGGGTCACCACCCGCACCCTCAACCCGCTGCTGTGGCTGATCGGCCTGGGCTCGGTGCTGGCGGTCGCGGTCGAGGTCGGCCTGCGCTGGCTCCGCCCGACCTGGTCGGTCAGCTACCGCCTGCTGCTGCGCGATGGCCTGTCGCCGGCGCTGGCCGAGATGAACGTGAGCTACCTGGCCGGGACCAAGCTGGCCCTGGTGTGCGGCTACGTCGGCACCGCGCTGATGACGCTGTCGATGGCGTACCTGCTGCAGCGTCGATTCGGCTGGTTTCGCCGGACCGCGTCCAACCAGTTCTGGCTCGACGTCCACATCATGACCGGCCTGGTCGGGCCGATGTTCATCGCCCTGCACTCGGCCATGCGGCTGTCGACCTGGGTCTCGATCCCGTTCTGGAGCATGGTCGCCGTGGTCGTATCCGGCCTGATCGGTCGCTACCTGTACACGCTGGTGCCGAGCATGGCCAACAAGCACGACCTCGCCATCCTCGAGCACCGCCGGGCCGTGACCGAGATCGCCGCCGATCATCCCGACGCGGCGGCCTACGCCTACCAGCTGATGGAGCGCGAGGCGGTGCGAGCCCGGCGGGCCTGGAACGTCGGCCTGATCGCCCTCCTGGGCTGGGTCCTGATCGACGACCTGCGGCGGATGTGGACGCGGCGGCGCGACCGCCGGGCCCTGGCCCGCCTCACCACCCGCAAGCTGGCGCGCCAGCTGGCGCTGCGGATCGATCGCGTCGTGTTCTACGAGCGCCGCAAGGAGCTGGCCCCGCGCGGCAAGGCCCTGCTGCGCTCGTGGAAGCGGGTCCACATCCCGTTCTCGGTGGTCCTGCTCTTCACCACCCTGCTGCACATCGTGCTGGCCCTGCACCTCGTGTAGCGCCGCCCCACCCATGACCCGCCCCACGTTCTCCCGCGCACGACTCGCCTGCCTGCTGGCCGCGCTGGCCGGCTGTGGGCGCCTCGGCATCCCGGACGTGCGCACCGATCCGGACGGCGCCGCCGAGGCCGACGCAGACCGCCGCGCCGACGGTCCAGGCCCGGGACCGGACGCCGCCGGGCCGGCCGACGCCGCGAGCGGCCTCCTGTGCGGGGATCCGGTGCGGGTCGACACGGTCGACGTCCCGACGGTGTCGATCGGATCGCAGTGCTGGACCGCGCGTAACCTCGACCGCGGGGTCCGTCTCCCGCTCGGCACGCCGCCGTCCCAGGTCGGCCAGGTCGAGAAGTACTGCTACCTCGACGACCCGGCCCGCTGCGCCAGCGAGGGTGGCCTGTACCTGTGGAGCGAGATGATGGCGCAGGCCGTGACCGAGGGCGCGCGCGGCATCTGCCCGGCTGGCTGGCACATCCCCAGCGACGCCGAGTGGATGCTGCTCGAGGCCAGCCTGGGCATGAGCGGCGCCGATCAGCAGGGCTTCGGGTTCCGCGGCACCATCGCGGCGCGCCTGCTGGTCGGCGGCGACTCCGGCTTTGGCGCCCGCTACAGCGGCATCGCGACCGACACCCGGGTCTTCCTCGGCGAGAACACCGACGCGTTCTTCTGGGCCTCGACCGAGGGCCTGGCCGGCGCCAACGGCCTGAGCCGGCACCTGGTCATGGGGTTCGGGGGCGTCGAGCGCCTGGGCTACGACAAGCAGAACGCGTTCGCGGTCCGCTGCGTCCGCGACTGAGCGCGCCGGCGACGTCGGTCAGGCGCGGGCGCGGGCGCGCAGCGGAGGCGGCGCGGTCGGCGCGACCCGGCGGGCCGGGGCGGCCGCAGGCAACGGCACGGGCATCGGCACCGCCGCCGGCTTGGCCACGTTGCCGCTGCCGCGCGCCAGGCGCGACGCCGCGCGGTCGATCGTCGACTCCTCCAGCTTGGCGATCAGGTCGGTGATCGGCGGCTGGTCGACCTCGGGGCCGGCGGCAGGGGCCGACGCCGGCGCCAGGCTGGCCAGGAGCGCCGCTTGCTCGGCCTGGACCCGGCGCCCCTCGGCCAGCCGCCGCTCGCGCAGGCGTCGTTGCTCCCGGACCTGCCGGGCCCGGAGCAGCTGCTGCCGGAGCGCGAGGGCCAGTGCCGCCAGACCCAGCAGGCCGACCAACCCAACCGCGATGAGCAGGAGCATCGGGATCATGCGGGGGGTAGTGCAACCCTCGTTCCTGCGCGGCGCGGCATCCTACCTGCCGGATCCACCGGCCTGCCCCCCTGCGCCCCCCTCCGTGATCGTCCGCAACCTGCGCAGCTGTACGAACCCCGCACAGCCCGGGGCGGTCAGTCGCCGTCGAAGGCCTCGGCCAGGGCCCGGCGGACCGCGCTGATCCCCGGATCGGTCTCGTCCAGGACCAGCACCCCTTCGCGCTCCGGCAGGGCCCCGAAGTCGGCGGCGTCGAGCACGTGGTCGACCTCGATCTCGACCTCGAACGGCGTCTGCCCCGGTCCGGCGGTGAGCAGGATCCCGTCCTCGAACACCACCCGGCCGCGATCGACGATCCGGTACGGCCGCCACTCGCCGGCCAGCCGGACCCGGCCCTCGAGCTGGTAGCTCGGTGCGCCATCACCATCGACGGTCCCGGCCAGACGCGAGTAGATTCCGGCCGGTGCGTCGGGCATCGCCGCGTCGCTGGCGACCTTGCCGTCGGCCCAGGACAGGCTGGCGCGATGCACGGTCGTGCGTTCGTCACCCGGCGCGCCATCGCCGATGAGGTGGAACTCGCGCAGCTCGAGGCTGACGCTGGTGACCTCGAGATCGTCCTCGGCCAGGCCCGGCACCGCCGGGCTGGTCTGCCACTGCACGAGGAGCCCGGTCATCGCGGCATCCGGGCCACCTGCGTCCACGCCGCCGGCCCCGGGACCTGAGCAGGCCACCAGGGCGAGCAGAGCCGTGGGAAGGAGCGCGGCGTTCACGAGTCTTGCGATGGTACGCTGCAAGCTCGGTACCATGAAAGTTCGTGCGTCGCGCAGCGTGTTCCTCGGTGGGAACGGACCGTGCAAGGGTAGGACAACGTGAGCACCGAGCTGCATACCCAGGACGCCCAGACCGCCCCGGCCGCCGACCAGCCACGGTACTCGCTGCTCGTCCACCTGCCGGCCGAGCTGGGTGGGGCGCGGGTCCTGCCGCTCGAGGACGGCGGCGAGGTCAGCGTCGGCCGGTCGCGCGGCGCGACCTTGACCATCGACCACGACCAGGTGTCGCGGATGCACGCGGCCATCCGCCGGGCCGGCGACCGGGTCGAGGTCAGCGACCTCGGCAGCCGCAACGGGACCCGCGTCAACGGGATCCCCGTCGCCCCCGGGACGCCGCTCCGTGCCGGCGACGAGGTCGGCATCGGGCCGGCCAGCCTGATGCTGGCCGTGAGCAGCCGCGCGACCCGTCGGGCCGCGGTGGCCGACAGCGACCACGGCCTGCGCGCGCTCACCGGCGAGGTCGATCGCGCCACCCGCTACCGGCGTCCGCTCGCGGTGATCATGTTCCGGATCGAGCCCGAGGCGGCGCTCGACCACCTCGCCGCCTCGCTCCGCACCATGGACAGCCTGTGCGAGTACGGCGGCGACCACTACCTGGCGGTGCTGCCCGAGCTGGACCGGTCCCAGGCCCTCGTCGTCACCCAGCGCCTGACCGAGCTGGCCCGCCGTCACGGCGCCGCGCTGCACACCGGCGTCGCGACCTGTCCCGGCAACGTCAGCAGCGCCGAGGCGCTCATCGGCGCCGCCGCCGCGGCCCTGCGCGGCGAGGCGACGACGACGCCCGCCCCCGGTGACCACGCGCCGGTGGTGCTCGACCCGGTGATGGTCCGGCTGTACGAGGTCATCGGCCGCGTCGCCGATTCGGCGCTGACGGTGCTCATCACCGGCGAGACCGGCGTCGGCAAGGAGCTGGTGGCCGAGGCGCTGCACCGCGACTCGACCCGGCGCGCCGCCCCGCTGGTCCGCCTCAACTGCGCCGCGCTGCCCGAGAACCTGCTCGAGAGCGAGCTGTTCGGGCACGAGCGCGGCGCCTTCACTGGCGCCGACCGACGCAAGATCGGGTACGTCGAGGCCGCCGACGGCGGCAGCCTGTTCCTCGACGAGATCGGCGAGATGCCGCTGCCGCTGCAGGCCAAGCTGCTGCGCGTGCTCGAGCAGAAGGTGGTGACCCGGGTCGGCGGCACCAGCGAGGTCGCGGTCGACGTGCGGCTGATCGCCGCGACCCACCGCGACCTGACCGGCGAGGTCGCCGCCGGTCGCTTCCGCGAGGACCTGTTCTTCCGCATCACCGGCGTGACCCTGCTGGTGCCGCCGCTGCGCGATCGCCCGAGCGAGATCGTGCCGCTGGCCGAGCACTTCATCGCCGCCCACGGCGCCAACCCGATCGTGCTGACCGAGCCCGCCCGCGACGCGCTGCGCGCCTACGACTGGCCCGGCAACATCCGCGAGCTGCGCAACGCCATCGAGCGCGCCCTCCTGCTCGGCGGCGGCGGGCCCATCGCCGCCGAGGACCTGCCCAGCCGGGTCCTCGACGGGCCGCAGCGTCCGGGCGCCGTGGGTGGTCCGGTCCGCGACCGCCTGGCCGAGCTCGAGCGCGACGCCATCGTCCACGCCCTCGACGTCGAGCGCAACAACCAGACCCGGGCCGCACGCCGGCTCGGCCTGTCGCGGCGCGCGCTGATCTACAAGATGGAGAAGTACGGGCTCAAGCCGGCGCCCATGCCGCGGCGCGCCGACGAGCCGGCCACCTGACCCCGACCGCGCCGTCAGCGCGGCTCGGGTCCGAGGTGCTCGAGCACCCGCAGGTCCTGGTCGACCGGGACGTCGATCTCCACGCGCCGACGCAGGCCGAGCTCCGGGTTCTCGAACGAGAGGGTGTGGCGCCCGGGCGGCAAGACCACCACCTCGGGGGTCTGGTGGACCTTGGCATCGCCGTCGACGGTGAAGTTGGCCCACGGCACCGAGCCGACCGAGACCCGTCGTGCCGCCAGCGCCTCCGCCGAGGTCGACCGGGGCGGCCGGCGCGCCGCCCCGCGTGGCGCCGGCGCTGCCGGCTCGGCCTCGTCTGGACCTGCGGCGGGCTCAGGCCGGGTCGCGCCGGGGTCGGCCGCGGCGGGTATGGCGGCCCGGCCGGCCGCCGCCGCCGCCTGCACCGGCACCGGCGCCGGCGCCAGGCCAGGCACGACCTGATCTGCGGTCGACACCGGCGCCGCTGGCCGCCCGGGCGAGCGCACCTGCGACCAGGCCATCCACGCTCCGACCGCGAGGACCGACGCGGCGACGCCCCACCTCCACGCCGACGGAATCCGCCCCGGACGCGGCGCCACCTCCAGCCGCTGCGACGGCGCGGGCACCACCGAGCGGCGGCCGGCCTCGGCCTCGTCGGCGGCGTCGACGATCGGCGGAGGTGACGGCGCGAGCTCGGCCTCGCCCGGCGGCCGGGTCGCCAGGCCCGACCGCATCGTTGCCTGACCGGGCGCGTCCTCGAGCATGCTGACCAGGTCGCCGACGACGGCCTGGTCCGGACCACCGGCCGGCTCCCGCGCCGGCTCGCCCCACGCGCCGTGCAGCACCGACGCCAGCTGCCGGTCCGGCGCCGGGCCGGTCGCGGTCGCACGCGCGGCGACGAGGTACCGATCGAGCGCCGCGTGCATGCTGCTGGCGTCGGGGAACCGCGCGCTGGCGTCGGGGTCGCAGGCGCGGCGGATGATCGCGGCCAGGTCGGCCGGCACGGCGGCGCGCGGCTGCACCGGATCGCCGCGCCGCGCCACCTCCAGCAGCTCGTCGCGCCCGGCGCCGGGTCGGGCCCGCTCGCCGTGCAGCATCTCGAGCAGGACCAGCCCGAGCGCGTACAGGTCGGCGGTGGCGTCGACCGCCTCACCTCGGGCCTGCTCTGGCGCCATGTACGCGGCCGTGCCCGACGCCCCGCCGCGGTCGCCGGCCAGCGCGGCGATGCCGAAGTCCGACAGCTTCACCTCCCCGGACCAGGACAACAGGATGTTGGCCGGCGTGACGTCCCGGTGCACGACCCCGAGCAACACGCCGTCGCCGCCGCGGCGCTGGTGCGCGTACTCGAGCGCGGCGCAGCACTCGGCGGCGATGTAGGCGGCGATCAGCGGCGCCAGCGGCCGAGCGACCCGGTCGAGGGTGGCGGCCAGGTCCGGGCCGTCGACCCGCTCCATCGCCAAGAACACGTCGTCGCCGATGCGGCCGAAGTCGAACACCGGGACGATGTTCCGGTGCGACAGGCCGAGCGACAGCCGGGCCTCGCGCTGGAACGACTGCAGGAAGCGCGGGTCGCTGGCCCGCTCCGGGCGCAGCCGCTTGACCACCAGCCACTTCTCGATGCCGGCGACCCGGCGGCAGGCCAGGAACACCTCGGCCATCCCGCCGCGCCCGAGCGGCCGGACCAGCTGGTAGCGCCCGAGCGAGGTCACCGCGGCGGCTCGCCGTGAGGAGCCGTGCCGGAGCGGGACGCAGCGGGCATGCCGGCAGTATACCGTCGCCGGGCCGGGTTGCGCCGGAGATCCGGCCACCTGGGCCAGACCGGGCCGCGCCGGCCGGTTGGTCACATTGACCCCCTGCCCGGCCCCGGCCAAGATACCCCGGTGTTGAGCCGGCCAGTCAGGGCGAGGGCGCCAGCGTGGCTGGTCGGCCTCGTCGGCGCGCTGCTCGCCCTCGCCGCGCCGCGGCGGGCGCGGGCCGAGGACGGCGCGCCGCTGCTGGTGCTGTGGGCGCCCGACCCGGTGGTGCACGCCGAGGCCACCTCGGCCGCCGCGGCCCGGGTGCTGGTGGTGGTCGATCGGTCGCCAGCGGCGGCGCCGGCGCGGCCGTGGGCGGCGTCCTTGCGCGAGGCGGTCGCGGCGTACGAGGCGGTCCGCTTCGAGGAGGCCGCCGCCGCGCTCGACCGCTGGCTGGTGGAAGCGGCGAGCTCCGGCGCGGCCGAGGTCGATCGCAGCCAGCTGGCGGAGGCCTACCTGTACCGAGGCCTGGCCCGGGACCACGGCGGTGACGCGGCGCGCGGCTGGGACGACCTGATCGCCGCGGCGCGCCTGGCGCCGGGACGCCTGCTCGACCCGGCCCGGGTCCCGCCGCGCGCGATCGAGGCGCACGAGCGCGCCCGCGCGCAGGTCGCGCGCGAGACCACGGTCGAGCTGATCGTGCGCCGCCCCGACGGCTGCGTGCTGGTGGTCGACGCCCAGCCGCAACCCGGTGGCACCACGCTGGTCCACCCCGGGCCGCGCTGGGTGCGGGTGACCTGCCCGGGCCACCTGCCGTGGATCACGATCGTCGAGGTGGCCGCGGTCGGCCCGCAGGTGGTGGTGGCCGACCCGGCGCCGTGGGTGCGCCCCGACGATGCGTCCCTGGCGGCCGAGGCCCGCCGGCACGACGGCCCCACCTTGGTCCTGCTCGAGGAGGCGGATCGCATCACCCTGCGCCGGCTCGACCGCGCCGGGCGGGTGGTGCGGACCCGGACGTTGCCGCGGCAGGGCCTGGCGCAGACCCTGGCGCCCGCGCTGGCCGTCCTCCTGGCCGATCCGCCCCGTGCCACCACCCGCCGGCCGGCCATCGCCGCGCCCCCGCGCTGGTACCAGCGACGGTGGGCCCAGGTCGCCGGGGCCGCGCTGGTGGCGGCGGCGATCGCCATCCCCGTGACCGCGGCGCTGGTCGACGACGGCGGCTCCTCGACCGCGACGATCCGCCTGGACGACGTGCCGTGGTGAGGCCCAGCGTGGCCGGCGCGGCGCTGGTGCTGGCCGGCGCCTGCGGGGACGAGGCGCCCCTCATCACGCCGGTGGTGGACACGCCGAGCGCGACCGAGGCGGCGGCGGTGCTGCCCGACGCCGACGAGCTGCGCCTGTCGGTGTACGTCGAGGGGGACCGCGATCCGATCCTGGCCGCGACCTTCGCGCGGGGGGAACCGATCGTCCTGGCCGGGGTCCCGCTGGGCGAACGGATCGTGATCGATCTGTCGGCCCGCCTGGGCGGCAACGAGATCGGGTTCGGGCGGACCTGCACCTTCGAGGTCACCAGCGGCCCGGCCGCGGTCACGCCCCACCTGTTCGTCGCGCGCCCGCGGGTGTGGGCGACCCTGGCCGGCCCGGCGGCGCTGGCCCGGACCGGCGCGAGCGGGCTGACCTACCACGACGGCAGCGGCATGGTGGTGGGCGGCACCCAGCCTGACCTCGCCGCGGTGACCTCGATCGAGCGGTTCGATCCGATGACCGGGACGCTGTCCATCCTGGCCGAGGTGGCGCCCCGGATCGGCGCCGTCGCCGCGGTGCTCGGCGATGGCCGGGTCGCCCTCGTCGGCGGCCTCGACGCGACGACCGGCCTGGCGGCCGACTTCTTCGAGCTGGTCGAGGCCGACGCCGCGGCCGAGCGCCGGGTCGAGCGCCTGGTCAGCCCGGCGCTGGCGCGGCAGGGCCTGAGCGCGACCGCCCTCGCCTCCGGCGCCGTCCTGGTCGCCGGCGGTCACGACGCGGCCGGGCCGTCGGCCGCGCTGGCAGTGCTGCGCGTCGACGGGGTCGAGCCGCGGGTGGTGGTCAGCTCCGCCCTGCTGGCGACCGCGCGGTCCGGGCACAGCGCGACCCGGCTCGGCAACGACGATGGCGCGCCGGTGCTGCTGGTCGGTGGGCTCGACGCCGGCGGTCAGGCGATCGCCGCCGCCGAGCTGTACGTCCCGGCCCGCGACGCCCTGGCCGACCCGGCGTTCTTCGCCCCGCGCCTGCGCCACCCGCGGACCGCGCACCGGGCGGTCCGGCTGGGCGACGGCAGCGTCCTGGTCCTGGGCGGGGTCGACGGCGCCGGCCAGCCGGTCCGCGCCATCGAGCTGTTCGCCATCGATCGCGGCTTCACCGAGGTTGGCATGTTGCCCGACGAGGCCGGCGTGGTCGACCTGACGGTGACCGAGCTCCCCGACGGGCGTGCCCTGCTCGCGGGCGGCCGGTCCGGCCCGGGCGCGGCGGCCGGCGGCGCCAGCTTCGTCGCCGGCATCGACCCGCAGACCGGCACGTTCTACCTGGCGCCGTCGACCACGTTGACCTCGGCCCGGGCCGGCCACGCCGCCGCGGTGCTGTGCGACGACACCGTCATCCTCGCCGGCGGCGCCGACACCGGCCAGCCGCTGGCGCGCTACCGGCTCGATCGCCCGCGCTGACTCACCGCTCGCCGCGCTTCTCGACCAGGTCGATGCCGATCGAGCGCAGCAGCTCGCTCGGCGCCGTGCCGCCGATCTGGACGATGACCGCGTCGTTCGCGATCCGGACCGGATCGGCCGGCGGCCGCAGCACCACGGCGGTGGGTTCGATCGCCGCGAGTTCGGTCCCCAGCAGCGACCGCAGCGTCCCGGCGGCCAGGGCGGCCTCGACCCGGGCCCGCACCGACGCCCGCATGCGCGCCAGCTCGCGTCGGCGGTAGCTGAGCGCGACCGAGGCGCACCGGCCGAACTCGACCAGCGCCAGCGCGCAGTCGGCCGCGGCGTTGCCACCACCCACCACGAGCACGTGCTGATCGGCGAACGGCTCGGGCTCGAGCAGGCGGTAGCTGACCTTGGCCAGGTCCTCGCCGGGCACGCCGAGGCGGCGTGGCGCGCCGCGCCGGCCGAGCGCCAGCACCACGCTGGCGCCGTCGACGTGCCAGTCGTCGCCCCGCACCCGCCAGCCGGCCGTGCAGCGCTCGAGCCCGGTGACCCGCCGCCCCTCCTCGACGTCGAGCTGGGTGGTGACGCGGATGTCGTCCCACAGCGCCAGCAGTTCCTCCTTGCTCATGGTCTTGCGCCGGACCGCGCCGAAGCCGGGGAAGTCGAGCGGGCCGGTCATGACCACCTTGGCGCGCGGGTAGTGGCGGATGGTCCCGCCGAACCGCTCCTGCTCGAGCAGGCGCGCGCTCAGGCCGTGGGCCTGCGCCGCCAGCGCGGTCGCGATGCCGGCCGGCCCGGCGCCGACCACCACCACGTCGGGCACGCCGGCCGAGCCGCGCCGGCCGGCCCGGGCGATGGCCTCGGCGACCTGGCGGCCCTGGGTCACCGCGTTGCGGATGAGCCCCATCCCGCCCAGCTCGCCGGTGATGTACACCCCGGCCTGCGACGTCTCGAACACCGGCGACAGGCGCGGCAGCTCGACGCCGCGGGTCGCGGTCCCGAACACCAGCGAGATGGCACCGACCGGGCACGCCGCCAGGCAGGCGCCGTGGCCGATGCAGGCGAGCGGGTTGATCAGGCGCGCACGACCGTCGGTGATGCCGAGGACCTCGTGCTCCGGGCAAGCCCGCACGCACGCGCCCGAGCCGATACACTCGTGCAGATCGATCTCGGGGTGGATCGACGCTGGCACCGCGTCGTCGCCGAGCGCCGCCACGTCGGCCGCGACCGCGCTGGCTCGCTGCTGCGCCCGCCGCTCGGTCCGGGCCCACAGCAGGTACGGGATGCCGGCGCCGACCACGAGCAGGGCCAGGATGACCAGCGAGGTCACGGCCGCGGCCGCCAGTGCAGCGAGGTCAACAGGGTGACCACGTCACGGTCGGCGCCGGTGCTGCCGGCGACCTCGATCGCGGCGTCGGTCGCCGCGTCGAGGCGGACGCGCGCGCCCGCCTCGACGGTGTGCTGCAGGAAGCGGTCGACCCCGGCCGACGCGACGTACGAGAACAGCTCGGGCCGGTAGCGCCCGCTCAGCTCGAGCCGCCGCCCCGGCCCGGTCGCCCGCCCCAGGCCGATCGTCGCGCCGCCCCAGTCGACGAACGAGGTGCGACCGCCGCTGCCGCCCAGCTCGAGCCACGCGCCCGACGGCAGGCCGACCTCGGCCCGCACGAACCCGGTGACCTCGACGAAGCGGCGCACGCCGCGCGAGGTGCCGAGGCCGGCGCCGGCCTCGACCACGACCGGGCCGAGCCGCTGGCCGCCGCTGGCGTGGGCGCTGGCGTGCAGGTCCCCACCCCGGCACGGCTCGACCTCGGCCCCGACCACGATCTCCTGCGCGCACAGCCACTCGCGCCCGAGCAGCGCCTCGAGCCGTCGGCTGCGCTCGGGGCGGGTCATGACCGCGCCGACGCTGGCGTGCCCGCCGCCCCGCCGCCAGCGCGCGCCCGCGCCAGCGCCGGTGACCTCGAGCGCGCCGGCCGCCCACGGGTTGCTGGCGGGGAACGCCTGCAGCTCGGCCCAGGCGTCGACGGCGAGGTGGCCGTGTACGCCGGCGCCGCTCAGCGTCAGCCGTCGCTCGTCGAGCTGGCCCAGCCACGAGGAGCCGGCCGCGGTCACGGCCAGCACCGGGCGCCACGGCGCGCGCGGGAGGTCGAGCACCAGCTCGGTGCCGAACCGGACATCGTCGGGGTCCGGCCGGTCGCTGGTCGGGTCGGGTGACAGCCCGCCGAAGGCCGCGATGGTGAGCGGACCGAGCGCCACCGCGGCGCGCGCGCCGTCGAGGGGTCCCATCATCGCCGCGGCGTGGCGCAGGCGGCCCAGCGCCAGGCCGGGCCCCTCACGCTCGCCGTAGCGGAGCTGGGCGGCGCGGACCCGCACCGGCGCGCGCGCCGGGTCGGCCCCGTCGCCCAGGACCAGGCGGACGCCGCCGTCGACGTCGATCGACAGGGGGCGGGCCGCGAGCAGCTGGTAGCTCACGACCGCACGCGCCGCCAGCTCACCGGCAGGATCCTCCTCGCCGACGTGGGCCACGCCGTGCAGCGCGAAGGCGGCGTGCAGCCGGCCCGCCGCCGCGGCCGAGCCGAGCGGCACCGGCGCCACCACCGCGGCCGCGGCCGGGCGCTGCGCCGTCGGCCACTGCGCGCGCCAGGCCTCGGCCGGGCGAACCGGCGGCAGGGCCGACGCCGTCGTGGTGCCGACCGCGGTGTTGCCGTCGACCTGCCCGCGCGCGCCGACCGTGACGACCGCGCCGTCGAGGTCGACCACGGCGGAGCCGCGGGTGACCTCGATCACCCGCAGGGTCTTGCCGGCCAGCCGCACCGGGTCACCGGGCCGCAGCCCGGCGTCCGCCCCGGGCACGAGGTAGGCCCGGCCGCCTGCGACCTCGGTCACCTCGACCCGGATCACCTCGGCCGCCGCCGAGGTCGCCATGGCTATCACCATCGCCGCCGCGGTCGCGACCCGCCTCACCGCGCACCCCGTGGGTGACAGGCCAGGCAGGCGCTCGCCCCCGGCGCCACCGCGGTCCGGTGCTGACGGCGCACGGTGTCGGGGCGATGGCAGCCGTCGCAGCGGACCCGGGCCGGCCGGCGCGGGTCGGCGTGGCAGGTGCCACACGCGGCGCCCTGGTGCGGGCCACGACTGAGCGTGAACCAGGCGTCGTGTCGGCCCAGCGCCGGGCTGGCGCCCAGCCGCAAGGCGATGGTGCTGGGGTCGACCAGCGCCGGGCTCCAGCCGGTGGTGCGGTGACAGCGCGCGCAGTCGCGCGGCAGCGGGCGCTGCCCGAGGTCGAGCGGGTCGCCGTCGTGATCGGGGTGGGCGTCGCGCCGGTAGTCCTGGACGTGACAGGCGTAGCAGTCGGTCGGCACCTCCGAGAAGCGGCGATCGTCGACGCGGCGGTGACACGCCTCGCAGGCCAGGCCGGCATGGCGCCCGGTCAGGGGCATGCGGGTCAACCGGTGCCGGGCCAGCGCCGCGGTGTCGGTCCACGCGGTCGCGGTGTGGCACTCGACACATGGGCCCTGCATCCGCCGCTGGTGCGGGTCGCGGTGGCAGCCCTCGCACGTCGTCGCCGGGGCGGCCCCGCCGGTGCCGCCCCGGTGGCAGCCCAGGCAGGCCGTCTGCACGTGCGCACCACGCAGCGGGAACCCGGTCCGATCGTGATCGAACCCGCCCAGCCCGGTCCCGGCCGAGACCTGCCAGCCGGCTGCGGTGTGGCACGCCGAGCAGTCCATGTCGGCGATCAAGCTGCCGTGCGGGTCAGGCCTGGCCGCGACCGGCATGGCCTGGCCAGGCGCGACGGCGGGAGGCCGCCCGGCCGACGGCGACGGCGACGGCGACGGCGACGGTTGCGTCGGCGCTGCAGCTGGCGCAGGTGTCGGCGCGGTCGCCGCCGCCGGGATGGCGGGTGCGGTTGGCGCCGCCGCGGCCGCGTCCGTCGGCGCCGCTGCCGCCGGCGCGGCGTCGGGTCGAGCCGGCCGGCGGGGCCGCCGGGGCCGCGGCGCGCGCTGGGCCTGCGCGGCCCCCGCCACCACGCCAGGCTGGTCCTGGTCCGCCCCGACCTCGTCGGCCCCCGGCGCGAGCGCGCCCACGTCGCAGGCGACCATGGCCGCCAGCGCCAGCGCCGCCACCAGCACCATCCCGCGCCACCGCGCCGTCATCGCCGTCATCGCCCAGGCTCCCGGTGCGGGTTGGCGTGGCAATCGCGGCACTCGCGGTAGCCGAGCCGGTAGCGCACCGCGGTCGCGCCGTTGCGGAGCTCGGCCGTGGGGTGGCACGCCGCGCACCGGGCGGGGGCGTGTTTCCCGTCGAGCGGGTAGCGCGCCAAAGCCGCGTGATCGAACGCCGGCAGCTTGAAGGCGCGGGTGTCGTGGCAGTCACCACAGGCGCGGGCCGGGGTGGTCGCGAACTGGCCGGCGTGCACGTCGTCGTGACAGCCGGCGCAGTCGCGCGGCACCCCGCGGTAGGCCGCCGGCTGGTCGGCCTGCTTGCCGGCGCCGTGGCACGAGGCGCACGCGGCGCGGGCGTGGGCCCCGGTGAGCGGCCAGGTCGCGTGGTCGATCCGCGGCCGGTGCCAGTCGGCGGCGGCGTGGCATTGCGCGCACCCACCCCGGGACATCTCGGCCGCGAACTGCTGCCCGTGTGGGTTGGCGTGGCAGTCGGCGCACGCTCGCTTGCCGGGCACCCGCAGGTCGAGCCGCGGCCGCGCCGCCAGGTGACAGCCGCTGCACGGCGTCGCCTCGTGTTTGCCCTCGAGCGGGAACGCGGTGCTGGCGTGATCGCGCAGGCCGAACCGGGTCGGGCTGAAGCCGTCGACGCCGTGGCACGGTCCACACTCGCCGCCGCCGCGGCTGGCGAACTCACCCTGGTGCACGTCGGCGTGGCAGGCGCCGCACCGGTCGGTCGCCAGCCCGCGGAAGCGGCGCGCGACCGGCAGCGCCGGCTTGTGGCACGCCGCACAGGCGACCTGGGTGTGGCGCCCGGCCAGCGGGTACGAGGTCCGGTCGTGGGCGTCGCGCCCGATCTTGTCGGCCAGCCCGAGCCACTGGATGCCGCCGTGGCAGCTCTCGCACCGGTTGCCGAACCGGGCCTGGTGGACCTGGCGGTGGCAATCGACGCAGGCGCCGCCCTTGCTCGGTGCCTTGGTGTTGCCGCGGTCGTGGCAGGTCTCGCACTTGACCCGGCGATGCCCGCCGCGCAGCGACAACCAGGGGTGATCCTGGCGCAGCTTGTCGGCGGCGCCGTCCCAGCCGGCGGTGTTGTGGCAGGCGGTACACGCCTTGGGTTTGAACTCGCCGCGGTGCGGGTCCTGGTGGCAACCTTCACACGTCGCGAAGTCGAGGCCGGTCCAGCGGTCCTGGGGGTGGCACTTGGCGCACGCCACGTCGCGGTGTTTTCCGTCGAGCGCGAAGCGGGCCAGCTTGTGGTCGAACGCCTTCTGGTCGAACGCCTTCCACTCGGTCAGGTCGTGGCAGCGCTGACAGTCCTTGCCGAACCGCCCGGTGTGGACATCCTTGTGACAGCTGGCGCAGGCCGGCTTCTCGCCCAGGTACTGCGCCTTGCCGAGCGAGGAGGTCTTGGTGTGGCACTTGCGGCAGGTGACCTGACGGTGATCACCCTCGAGCGTCCACCCGGTCAGGTCGTGATCGAGCTTGTCGGGGGAGCCGCCCGGCCACCGCACCAGCTTGGCGCCGCGGCCGATGTGCTCGACGTGGCACTGCTCGCACGCCTTGCCCTTGTAGTTGCGCCCGTGCAGGCCGGCGCCGGCCGCCAGGCGCGCCGCCAGGTCCTTGTGGCACGACAGGCACAGCGCCTCGACCACCTGCCGCCCCGACTGGTGGCACTTGCCGCAGTTGTTGTCCCCGTCGATCGAGGCGTGGGCGTTCGCCAGCGGCCCCGGCGACAGCAGCTGCGCCGCCGCCGGCCGCCACGCCGCGAGCAGGCCCAGCACCAGCAACACGCCAGCCCACAGGCGCCGCCCAGCTCGCCCGCGCCGGGTCACGCGAAGATCCAGCGGTAGCCGTAGTGCCAGGCGATGCCGGCGTGCAGCAACACCGCCACCAGCATCAGCAGGGCGAAGAAGCGGTGGAAGCCGCGCCACGATCGCAGCAGCGCCGCCATCCCGGACGAGCGCGCGTCGGCGAGGGCCAGCCCACGAAACCGCGCCGCCGCCTGCCGGGCCGGCCGGTCCAGCCCGGGCGGCGTGATCACCGCGAGCGCCTCCCGGCGGGCGGCGACGACCCGGCGCCAGCGCGGCATCGCCAGCAGGCTGCGCACGAGCGAGGCGTTGGCGGGCACCGCGTGGGACGGCAGCGCGTCGACGGCCGCCTTGTACTGCGGCGCCAGGCCCGGCACCTCGCGCTCGACCGCGGCCAGCGCGTCGGCCAGCGACCGCGCCGTCACCACCGGTGCCAGCGCGTACATGAGGCGGCCGAGCAGGCCGGTCACCACCACCACCCCGAGGCTGATGGCGCTGGTCGTGGTGATGGTCGAGCGGGCCTGGAACGCGGAGTGAAACGAGGCCAGCACCGCCGCCAGCAGGCCGGTGAAGACGTGGACATCCAGCCAGACCCGCATCGACCCGAGCCGGGTCGCGGCCAGGCGGCGCCGGACCAGGTAGGACAGGTTGAGCACGACCAGCAGGGTGGCGACCCATCCGTACCCGTTGCCGACCGATCCGCTCGGGCGCAGCACCCGGAACTCGGGGTGCTCGACCCGATCCTCGAGCGAGAGGGCGTAGAACGAGTAGCCGCGCGCGATCAGGAGCGCGGTCACGATCACGAGCAACGCGGTGAGCGCGAGCGGCAGCCATCGGGCGCGCAGGACAGCCATGAGTCGGAACGCCGCTGTGCAAACCCCGCGCCGCCGCCAGCGCCGCGATCCGGCGCAGCGCTTGCAGCACTGGCCTCGGAATGCTTCGCATGTGGTGCCTCGTCACGGTGACCGCCCTGCTCTGTGGCGCCGGTGGGTGTATGCGTGATCACGGCGCCGCGCCGACGACCGAGGTGAAGCAGGACGACTGCTACACCTGCCACGTCGCCGACTACGAGGGCGCGACCATGCCGCCCCACGTCGGCATCCGCCCGACGACGTGTGCAGGATGCCACTGGTCGACCGACGACTGGCACGATGCCTTCGATGGCATCCACCCCGAGGACAAGTTCCCGATCGCACGCGGCAAACACGCCATGCCGTGCCTCGACTGCCACCGGCCCGACCTGCTCGGCGAGAACTGGAGCGGTGGCGCCAACGTCAGCTGCATCGACTGCCACAGCGGCGAACACTCCATGGCCCGCATGAACGACAAACACAACGAGGAGCGTGACTACCGGTGGCAGCCCAACCGGCCGGCGTTCTGCCTCGAGTGCCATCCCCGGGGCCGAGATTGACGCCGACCGCCCTGGCCGGTTCATGCACAGCTGTGCAACGTCGGGACACAGGCTGCTGGGCACTGGCCGCGCTGGGAGCGCTGGGCTGCCTCGGCTGCAGGATCGACTTCCAGCAACGCGTGCCAGGAGATGGGGCGACCCGGGCCGACGCGGCGGCGACGATCGACGCCGGGCGGGATGCGGATCCGTCGGGTCCGGACGGTCCGGGCCGGCCTGACGCCGCCGTCGACGCCGGCTTCACCTGCCCCGGCACCTACAGCTTCGTGGTCGGCCCGCGTCGGTTCGTGCTGAAGGGCTCCGACGAGTGGCGCAACGGCGAGGTCGACTGCGAGTCCGATGGCGCCACGACCCACCTCGCGGTGATCGACAGCGCCGCGGAGCTGGCGGCGCTGCAGGCGCTGACGCTCGGCGCCGTGGTCTGGATCGGCCTGTCCGATCGCATCACCGAGGGTGTGCCCCTCGCCGTGACCGGCGCCAGCCCGACCTTCCTGCCGTGGCTCGACGCCGACGCGGCCAACCGCGACTGCGTGACCGCCGAGGCGGCTGGCTTCCGCCGGGCCGACTGCCTCAGTGGGCGCCCTCGAATCTGCGCCTGCGACGGCCAGGCGCCCGACCCGGCGTCGTACTGAACCCGACCGGTCGTGATGCGCCGTCAGTCGCCGCGAGCCGCCGGCTCGTCAGTCGATGACCGCGCCACGGTCGCCGCGAGCCGCCGGCTCGTCAGTCGATGACCGCGCCGCAGGGGAACGTGGCGCTGACCATCGGATTGGGCGAGCCGCGCAGGGCGTCGCAGGCGGCCCCGGTCAGCTGGATGGTGCTGGTGCCGACCAGGGTCCAGTCGCTGCCGTAGTTGAGCGGGTTGCCGTTGAGGGTGACCGTGCCGGCCGCCGCCTGGCCCATGTTGATCGACCCGTCGAGGGTGAGGTCACACGAGACGACGCCACCGATGATGGCCTGGAAGGCCGCCGCCAGCTGCGTCGGATCGTCGGCGCCGTAGTACATCGCCCCGGGGCTGGCCCCCGCCGGCATGCCCTGGCCGACGTTGGCGACCTGCTGCAGGTGGGCGCGCGTCGGCGGGTCGACCGCCACGCCGAGCACGTAGACCGGGATGCCAGCGGCGTGGGCGGCGGTGGCCGCGGCCAGCGACTGCGCCTGGCCGGCCGCGTTGTCGTCGTTGTCGGGGCAGGTGAAGGGCTGCCCATCGGTGGCCACCACCAGGATCGGCGGCGACCCGGCCGGCGGCGGGTTGGCCAGCATCTCCTGGTACGCCGACTCGACCGAAGGCCCAGTCGGCGTGCCGCTGTTGCCGCTCGGGTTCGTCTGCAGCAGCGTCTGGATCGCCCCCAGGTTGTTGAGCGCGCGACCAGCGCCGGCGCTGGCCAGGCGCGGGCAGGTGTTGCTGCCGTCCTGGTGGTAGGTGGTCGCGCCGAAGTACACCTGGGCCTGGTACTGGGTGACGACCCCGGTCGGGCCGACCAGCGCCTGGCGGATGGCGTCGTAGCGGGTGGTCGCGCCGAAGTCGCTGCGCATCGAACCGCTCTTGTCGATCACGAACTGCACCGTCGGCGTGACCGGCATCGCCGTGAACGTCACGTCGGGGCAGTCGGCGTCGGGGCCGAGCGCGGCGTCGCCATCGCCCTGGATGCAGCGACCATCGCTGGTGCACACCTCGCCCGATGCACACTCGCCGCCCGTCGGCGTACACACCGCGGTGCAGGTCCCGCTGGTCGAGCAGTGGAAGCCGCTCGGGCAGGTGTTGGTGCTGCCCGGATCACACACGACGGTGCACTCGGGCGCCGGCGGATCGACCTCACACGGCCCGGCCTTGTTGCTGGGGCCACACGCCGCGGCCAGCAGCGACAGGGGAAGGACCGATCCGAGCAGCAGGCGATGCATCATTGCGACACGCTCCTTGGCGACGTAGAGCGCTATTGTCGCGCGCGCTGCGCGAGCCCGTCTACGACGATCCCGCAGCAATAGCGCTCCTCCATCCGGCGCCCAGTGTAGGCCCGTGCCTCACCGGGCCCGACCTCACACCAGCTGCAGGTTGACCAGGCCGTTGATGTCGACGCCGTTGATGAAGTCCTGCACCCGGCGCATGTCGCCCCGGGCGACGGCGAAGGCGATGGCAGCGGCCGCTGCCCGCAGCGAGTCACCCGAGTTGAACGGGGCGTCGGCGCCGGTGGCCGGGTCGAAACCACGGGCACCCCCGCCGCGGTCGACGCCGCCGAACCAGCCGGACTTGAGGTAGCCGGCGCCGTACACGTAGACCCAGTTGCTGTTCTGCGGGGTGTTGTCCGGCCAGACGTTGCGGTCGAGCGGATCCTTGGGGGTGTCGCCCTTGAACACGATGGTGGTGACGTCGGCCAGGGTCTTGCCGTTCGGGTCGGTCTTGGCCGACAGGTGGTTCATCAGGCCGTCGAGGGCGCGGCCCAGGTGCAGCGCGGTCGGCTGCGCGCTGCCGTCGCCGAACCGACCGTGCGGGTCGTCGCGCATGCCGGGCAGGATGACGCCGTTGGTCAGGCCGAGCGAGAACGCCTTGACCGCGACGATGCAGCCGCGCGCGAACTCGGCGATGTTCTCGGGCATGTCGCCGCTGATGCCGTACAGCGCCTCCTCGTCGGGGGTGATGGCCAGGACGCTGGCGAGGTTGGTGCCCAGGAACTTGGCGGCGCTGTTGGCGGTCTGATAGGCCCGGGTGGTGGTGGGCCGGTTGGCGGCGCGGTTGAGCGACGCGAACGCCTCGTAGTGCGCCTTGTACAGGACCGCGTCGGGCTGCGCCTCGAGCAGCCCACCCGCGCGCGAGGCCGCCGAGTTGAACAGGCCGACCACGTCCGACGCCGCCGACACCGTGGCGATGGCGGGCGCGCCGCCGACGCCGGCGACCGAGTACGACACCTCGCCGACGCCGATCATCGGCAGGATCGAGGCGCGCGCGGTCTGGATGGCGGACAGGATCGGGATGATCTGCATGCCGCCGACGTCGAAGTCGGCGCTCGCCTTGTGGGTCTGGTTGGCGCCGGCCATGAAGCAGGTAACCTGCTTCTTGGCGTTGAGCATGCGCCACGGCGTCTCCGGGCCGCGCACCAGCGGCTTGTCCGTCCCGACCACGTCCTCCTCCTGCCCCACCGCGTGCCAGGAGAACCCCGGGTTGCGGGCCTTGGCGACGTCGACGTGAGGCCACAGCAGGTTGAGGTTGGACAGGCCGCCGTTGCCGAAATCACCGACGATGACGTAGCCGGCGGTCTTGTCCTCGGCCGCGTAGGCGACGCTGCTGCCGGCGACCCGGTCGAGCACCTCGCAGATGCGCGACCGGCCCACGCCGAGCGCGGCGCCCGCGAACAGGCTCCACTTGATGAGCGCGCGGCGCGACAGCTCGTGCTGGGCGTCGCGCTGATCGGCCTTGTGCTTGCGCTTGAACATGGCAGCTCCTACTCGCAGGTTTGGGCGGCGGCCATCAGGGCAGCGACCGCCATGCGCTTGCCCTTGTCGACGTCGCTGGCGTTGGTGACGGTCAGGTTGCACAGCTCGACGTGGGCGGCGGTGGCCGGCACGCCGAGCAGGCAGGTGATGCCGTCGGCCGAGCACTGGTTCGAGCCGTTGAAGAGCTGCACCCCGACCCCGCCGACCTGGCACTCGGTCCGGGCTGGCAGGTTGGCGATGATCTCGGGCGCGGCCTGGACGAAGATGTCGAACAGGCGAGAGGCGCCCGAGGTCGTGACGTCCGGGTTCTCGCGGATCCGGGCCCCATAGTTGGCGCCGCCCATCGCGTTGTAGCCACCCCGGTACAGCTGCCCGGCGCTGGTCTCGCCCCCGGCACCGACGTCGACGCCGCGCGAGGTCAGGATGCTGGCGATGGTGCGGTAGCGCACCTTGTTGCAGCCGTGGACCCGCGCGGCGTAGCGCGGCGGCCCCTCCTGCTGCAGGCGCTCGATCAGCGCGAACGGGTCGAGCCCGCTGTTGTCGTGGTCGAAGGTGTTGCCCTCGCCGCCGACGGTCGAGCCAGGCGGCAGGGTGGTCTGGCCCTCTTCCTCGACCTGGCCGACACACGCCGTGAGCGCGCCGGCGCCGACGAGGGCGAGGAGAGAACGCATCGTGAGCTGCATGGGGTCCCTCATGGTCAGAACTTCACGAAGTCGTCGTGGGTGAAGACGCCGCGGATCGCGCTCTTGAGGCGATGGCCATCGGCGACGAAGTCGTCGATCTCCTGGCGGATGATCTCGGCCGGCACCTCGCGCAGGGCATCGACCACGTCGCCCTTGCCCATGGCCCAGTTCCAGACCCGGGCGATGGCGCACTCGGCGATGTCGGGGTCGGCCGCCATGGCCGCCCCCAGCTGCGGCAGGTCGGCGGCTGGCACGCCGTACCGCCAGGCCGTGGTCTCGCCGGCGACCAGGTAGTCGCGCAGCTCGGCCGGCGGGGCGCCCTCGAGCGGGGTCGGGGCCACGATCTGGCCCTGGAACTGCCCCTGCTCGTCGAAGGTCGCCAGCAGCGGGGCGATGTGGTTCATCGTCGTGTGGCAGTTGGCGCAGATGACGGCCGAGGTGTCGCGGAAGTTGACCCGCCCGGTGTCGAGCGCCGGGACCGACTCGAACGGAAACAGGCCGGTGTAGGGCGCGGCCGCGCCGATGTCGATGCCGGTCGCGGCGATCTCGGCCGGGAACTTGGTGCAGGCGAAGGTCTCCTGCACCCACTTGACCCGCCGGAACGAGAAGTTCGAGGTGAAGTGGCGGTGTACGCCCGGGTGGGTCAGGAGGCCGGCCTGGACCGGCACCCCGTTGCCGCAGTCGGCCGCGGTGAAGGCGGCGGCGCCGACGTCGAAGGCCCCACACTGCCCGGCCGTGGCGGTGAGCAGCTCGAGGTAGGACCGCCCCTCGACGGTGACCTGGGCCGCGAACGCGGCCGCGCTGTCGAGCTCGGTGTCATCGCCCATACGCAGGGTGTCCTGCCACCAGAAGTAGATCTGGCGGGCGAAGTCGGAGCTGGCCAGGAAGGCGTCGATGTGCGCCTCGTAGGCGACCTTCTGCGCGGCCAGGTCGCCGGCGTTCTGGATCGAGCGGATCTCCTCGAGCGTGGGCAGTCGGCCGACCAGCCGGAGCGCCGCCGCCCGCAGCGCCGCGTTGTAGTCGACCTCGCGCTCCTCGAGCCGCTGGTCCCACTCGTCCGAGGTTGCGTCGATCGCCGCGTCGGGGCCGCCCCCGGACGGGTTGTCGATGCCGCCGCCGCAGGCGACGCCGGCGAGGGCGAGGGCTGCCAGGCCAGGGCCGAGGCGGGTCAGGGATGAGTTCTTCATGGGGCGGTCCTCTCCTTCTCGATCCAGACCAGCAGCGCGTTGCGGAACGCCGTGTTGTCGGCGGCGCTCCCGAACTTGAAGTCGTGCCCGGTCGCCTGCGCGGGGTCCGGGGCGATGAAGATACCGCTGTTGGTGGGGTCGTTCTTGTTGACCCGGGTCAGGATCTGGTTGCAGGCCTGCTGCTGCTCGGCTGGATCGGCGCTGCCGACCTTGCTCATGTCGACCGCGTTCTGGGCACCAGCCACCGCCCCGGCGTGGCAGCTGGTGCAGCTGGCCTGGAGCGGCGCCACCGCCGAGGTCAGGAAGTCGGCCAGGACGCGGCAGCCGCCGCCAAGCCCGCCGCCGCCGCCACCACCACCGCCGCCGCCGCGGAACGCCTCGATGACCTTGAACGAGATGCTGATCGGGTTGGTCGGGGCGAAGGTCACGAAGGCCGCCGTGCCGCCCTCGATGAAGTCGGTCTGGCCGGCCATGAGGTCCTTCTTCTCGGCGAAGAAGCGGTCGATGGTGTCGGGCTCCTTCGTGGTCGGCGAGGTCCACGACACGAACAGCGGGTGCTCGATGTACAGGCCGGCGGTCCCGCCGACCAGCTTGAGGTCCGACAGGTAGAGGCCGGACGCCAGCCGCTCGGCCAAGAAGGTGACCTTGCTCCCGGCCGCGCCGATCGGCGTGAGGTCGATCTCGTTGATGGTGACGCCGTCCGACAGCGGCATCATCGGCTGGGTCTCGCGCAGGACCTGAGCGCCGCCGATCTCGACCGCCTCGCGCTCGAGCTGGAGCCACTGCAGCATCGGCGCGGCCTCGCTCGACTGCAGGGCCGGGCCAGAGTGCGCGCCCTTGGTGAGCAGGCGGCTCGAGGCCGGCGCTTCCAGGTTGACCACGGCCGGGGCGAACGCCATCACGGTGGCGTGGATCTCGGTCGGGGTGGCGCCGCGCAGGAAGTCGATGCCGGCCTGGGCGACGTGGCAGCCGGTGCAATTGGCCAGCTTGGGCACCACCTGGGTCTCGAAGTACTCGCGGGCGGCGCGGGCCTCGGCTGACTCACCCTCGTCGTCGTAGGGGACGATGCCGGTGCAACCAGCACCGGCGACCAGCGCCAGGGCGACCCCGACGGCGGTCAGGCGGACCATGCCCAGCTTGCGAATCAGCACGTCGAGCAGAGCCCTGCGACTGGGCCGGGGTCGAGGTACGTCCACCATGCCCAGGCAGGTCAGCAAGCACCGTGCCGAGCCCCTCGGCTGCCGATCGCCCATCGTAAGCCATTGAATCAACTGGCTCGCTGCCCATCAGCGACGGCGCCCTGGGGCCTTCTCCCCGGCCTGCACTCCCCAGCTGGGGACTCTCGAACCCACCACAAGCCGTTAAGATTACACGTGTATTTTGCGCAAGGCTTGCACAGTCGCGCTACCGACGCGTGGCGACGACGACGAAGTGACTGGGCACCGGGGTGGCCTCGGAGCGAACGCTCAGGCCGACCGCGGCCAGGGCTGCCAGCGCCGCGGCGCGGTGGTGGATCCGGTTGGTCAGGATGAAGCGCCCCCCTGGTCGAAGCGCTGCTGTCGCTGTGCGCAGCCAGGTGGTGCGGTCGGAGAAGTAGTGGTCGACCTCGGCCAGCAGGATGACGTCGAAGGTCGCCGGCTCGAGCCCTGGATCGTCGGCCGATACCACGCGGCGTTCGACCACGTCGGCCACCCCGGCCGCGTCGAGCCGCGGTGCCATCAGGTCGAGCACGGCGGCGTCGATGTCGGTGGCGACGACCCGCCCACCCGGGCGCACCGCGCGGGCCAGGTGCACGGTGAGGAGGCCGGTCCCGGCGCCGACGTCGGCGACCACCGAGCCCGGGCCGAGCTGGGCCGCCGCGACGATGACGTCGGGGCGCCGATCGCGGTCGAAGCGCGCCTGCTCGTCGGCCGGCGACAGCTCGTTCGGGCGTGGCGCCGTGCCCCCGGCGCTGCCGCCGCCGCTACCGATCCGCCCGGCTGGCGGCAGGTCGCTCGGATCCCGGCCGCCACCGCAGGCGATCGCCCACACGACGAGGCCAAGCCCCCACCCGCGGCGCCAGGTCCACGCGGGCGAGCGCGCCGCCGATCGGGTCGGGCTCCTCATGGGCCGGAGCGTACCATCGCCGCCGTCGGTCGCCGGGCCGCGCCGCGCCGTCACGCCGCCCGGACCGGGCCGCGCCGGCCGGCCTCGGCCAGGAGGCCGGCCATGCGGGTGTTCATCTCGGTCTCCTCGGCGTCGTCACGATGGTCGTAGCCCAGGAGGTGACACAGGCCGTGGGCGGCCAGGAACCGCAGCTCGGCGCCCAGCCCGCGTCGACCGGCCTGGGCCCGCGCGGTCGGCACGGAGATGACGATGTCGCCGAGCGCGCCACGATGCAGCTGCCCACCCGGCCCTTCGCGCTGGGCGAAGGCCAGCACGTCGGTCGGCTTGTCCTTGCCGCGATAGCCGCGGTTGAGCGCGTGGATCTCGGCGTCGTCGGTCAGCGTCACGCCGACCTCGACCGAGGCCAGGCCGTCGTGTCGGGCGGCGGCGGTGACCATGCGCCGCAGGAACCGACGCAGGGCGACGCGGGCCGGGGCCGCCAGCCGGGGCGCCACGCTGGCGCGCACGACCAGGTCGACGGTCACGGCTACTTGTGGTGAGTGCCCCGTGGCCGGCCCCCTAGCAGGCGGCTGAAAAACCCGTGCCGGCGGCTCCTGCCGACGGGACGGGCTCCGTGTTTTCAGCAGGCTGCGAGATCGAGAATGACTAGCAGGCTGCTTCTTCAGCAGCCTGCTAGCAGGCGGCTGAAAAACCCGTGCCGGCGGCTCCTGCCGACGGGACGGGCTCCGTGTTTTCAGCAGGCTGCGAGATCGAGAATGACTAGCAGGCTGCTTCTTCAGCAGCCTGCTACGTGACCTGGCCATAGATCTTGGCGCCGACGAAGATGTCGAACAGGTCGGCGTCGAGCATGCCGCGCCGGACCTCGGATGACAGGATGTCGAGCGCCTTGTCGACCGGGACCGCCTTCTTGTACGGCCGGTCGTGTGCGGTCAGGGCGTCGTAGATGTCGGCGATGGTCATCATCCGCGCCGGGGCCGGGATGGCGTCGCCGATCAGGCGGTGCGGGTAACCCGAGCCGTCGAGCTTCTCGTGGTGCGCGCCAGCGATGGTCGGGACGTCGCGGAAGGTGCGCCCCCACGGGATCTGCTTGAGGAAGTTGAAGGTGTGGATGACGTGGCTGTTGATCTGGTCGCGCTCGTCGTTGGTGAGCGAGCCGCGCAGGATCTGCAAGGCCTGGGCCTCGTCGGCCTGCAGGAACGGCCGCTCGGCGCCGTCGCCGGCGCGGTAGGTCCGGGCCGCGATCTCGGCGATCCGCTCGAACCCGCCCTGGTCCAGCACGGTCGGCTCGTTGGCGGTCAGGATGAACGTCATCATGCCGTCGAGCTCGCGCAGACGGGCGTCGACGTCGCCGTCGACCGCGCGCAGCCGTTCCGCCACCTCCTCGCGCGAGGCCTCGAGGGCGTGGGCCAGCTTGCGGCCGGCGCCGTCGAGCTCGATGCCGCGGCGGATGAAGTGGAAGCGCTCGGCGATGAGGTCGCGCTGGTGTTCGTACAGCTTCTTGGCCTTGACCAGCACGTGCTCGCGCACGCCGACCTTGCCGAAGTCGTGCAGCAGGGCGGCGTACTGGATGGTCGTGAGCGCGTCGCGCGAGAAGTGCAGGTTGCGGAACCGGCCCTGGTCGAGCCGGTCGACCTCGCGGGCCAGGCCGACGGTGAGGGTGGCGACCCGCTCGCTGTGACCGGAGGTGGTCGGGTCGCGCGACTCGATGGCGGTGACCGAGGCGCGCACGAAGCCGTCGAACAGGGTCGTCACCTCGTCGTACAGCAGCGCGTTCTCGAGGGCGATGCCGGCCTGCGAGGCCAGCGCGGTGGCGTAGGCGATCGACGGCTCGTCGAACGGGACCACGCCGACCTCGAAGTCGGCCAGCTGATCGAGGACGCTGTAGCCCTTGGCGCGCTTGTTGATCAGCTGGATCACGCCGATGACCTGCTCGCGCGCCGAGATCATCGGCACCGTCAGCATCGACCGGGCCTGGTAGCGGTAGCGATCGTCGAAGGAGCGATCGTGGACGAAGCCCCACGGATTGTTGCCGGCGCCGGGCGCGTCGAGCTTGTACAGGTCGGGGATGTTGATCACGTCCGACGACAGCACGCAGGTGCCGACGATCGACGCCGGCGACACCTTCATGGTGAAGCCGGCCGGCTCGACCTCGCGCGAGTCGTTCTGCGACACCGTGAAGCGGATGGTGCGATCGATGACGTCGTTGTCGAGGTCCTCGACCACGTAGACCGAGCCGGCGTCGGCGCCGGTCACCTCGCGGGCGCGGCGCAGGATGATGGCCAGCAGCTGGCCGATGTCGCGCTCGTGCGACAGGCCACGCCCGACCGAGATGAGCATGTCGTTCTCGTGCCGGGCCCGCTCGAGGTCGAGCTCCATCGTCGCCGAGGCCAGCCGCATGGCGCACGCCTCGGCCCGGGTCCGCAGGGCCAGGATCAAGCGGGTCGGCGACACCGGGAAGGCCAGCGCGCCGACGTCGGCGTCGGGGTCGACGTTGTCGGCGTGGCCGGCCGACAGCTCGGCGTCGGTGCCCACCAGCAGGAGGCCATAGTTGCCGCTGCGGGCCCGGACCAGGTGCGGCGCCAGCGAGGCCGGGTCGCGCCACACCGCCGGCCACACCAGCACCAGCAGGACCTGGCCGGCGCGGACCCGCGGCGACAGGCCCGAGATCTCGAGCTCCATCCAGCCGGGCTCGACCCGGCGCACGGTGCAGTCGGCCAGCCGGTCGTCGTGGCTGACCACCCCGACCACGTCGTCGGCGCTGTCCAGCATCCGGGGCGGCTGGCCCGGCCCCGCGTCGCCACCGTTGCTCACCGACGCAGTCTACCAGCCCGCGCCGGGGCCGGCCCGCGCCGCCCGGTATTTTTCCGGCGGCGCAAGCGCCTGGGGGCGGGCCGCTACGGCGTCAGCGGCGGCTCGGCCGGGGCCGGGGCCGGCGCCCCGGCGGCGCCGCCCTCACGCGCCTCGCTGCGCGCGCGATCACGCGAGTCGTAGGCGCGGATGATCGCCGCCACCAGCGGGTGGCGGACCACGTCGACGTCGGTGAAGCGGGCCATGCCGATGCCGCGGATGTCGGCCAGCAGCTCGAGCGCGTCGCGCAGGCCCGAGCGCTGGCCGCGTGGCAGGTCGGTCTGGCTGGGGTCGCCGGTGATGACCGCCTTGCCGCCGAAGCCGAGGCGGGTCAGGAACATCTTCATCTGCTCGGGGGTGGTGTTCTGCGCCTCGTCGAGGACGATGAAGGCGTCGTTGAGCGTGCGCCCGCGCATGAACGCCAGCGGCGCGATCTCGATGATGCCGTCGGCGATGAGGCGCTGCACCTTCTCGACGTCGAGCATGTCGTGCAGGGCGTCGACCAGGGGGCGCAGGTACGGGTCGACCTTCTCCTCGAGCGTGCCAGGCAGGAAGCCGAGCCGCTCGCCGGCCTCGACCGCCGGCCGGGTCAGGACGATGCGGCGCACCGCCTTGTCGGTCAGCGCCCGCACCGCCATCGCCATCGCCAGGTAGGTCTTGCCGGTGCCGGCCGGGCCGATCCCGAAGGCGATGTCGTTGCCGCGGATGAGGTCGACGTAGGCCTTCTGGGCCAGGCCCTTGGGTGAGATGGCCCGGCCCGAGCGCAGGGTGAGGATGGTGTCGCCGAAGATCTGCCCGAGCGGGGTGCCGGCGCTGTCCTCGAGCGCCTTGAGCGCGCGCACCACGTCGTCGGAGCCGAGCGCCTGCCCACGCAGGGCCAGGCGGTACAGCTGCTCGAGCGCGGTCTTGGTCTTGCTGACCAGCTCCCCCTCGGCCTCGATGGTCAGCTCGTTGCCGCGCAGGTGCAGGGCCACGCCGGCGGTCCGCTCGATGAGCTTGAGCCGCGCGTTGTTGCCGCCGACCAGCGCCTGCAGCGCCTCGGGGTCCTCGAAGATGAGCTTCTCTTTACGAACGGTCTTGGTGGTCACGGCGGATCCAGGGTGGCACGGGCGATCCCACGGCCCGGGCGACGGGTGGTTGTACCGGGGCGGCCCGGCGATCACCAGCTGGAGGCGGTGATATCACCCCCGCCATGGCTCCCCCCGCCCCGCCTGGCCCCCGCCCGCCCGACCCCACGTCCCTCGCGCCCGCGCTGGGCCACCGCCTGCCCGAGCTGTGCGAGGTCATGGCCCGCCTGCTCGCGCCCGACGGCTGCCCGTGGGACCGCGAGCAGACGCTCACCACGCTGCGCCCGTTCCTGGTCGAGGAGACCTACGAGGTCCTCGACGCGCTCGAGCGCGGCGACGTGCCCGGCCACCGCGAGGAGCTGGGCGACCTGCTGATGCAGGTCGTCTTCCACAGCGCGCTGCGCCAGGCCCAGGCCGAGTTCGACGTCGACGACGTCATCGCCGGCATCGTCGACAAGCTGGTCCGGCGCCACCCGCACGTGTTCGCCCCGCCCGGGGCCGACCTGGCCGCCGGCGTCGAGACCTCGGCCCAGGTGCTGGCGCAGTGGGAGGAGATCAAGGCACAGGAGAAGAAGGCCGCGGCGGCCGACCCGGCGGCGCCGGTGCGGACCTTGGCCGGCGTGCTGCACGGCGCGCCCGGTTTGGTCCGGGCCCAGAAGATCGGCAACCGGGTCGGCAAGGTCGGGTTCGACTGGCCGGGCTGGAGCGGCTCGCTGGCCAAGGTGCGCGAGGAGGTGGCCGAGGTCGAGGAGGCGGCCCAGGCCGGGGACGTCGCCGCCGCGCACCGCGAGATCGGCGACCTGCTGTTCGCGGTGGTGAACGTCGCCCGCAAGCTCAAGGTCGACGCCGAGCAGGCGATGGGCGACGCCTGCGCCCGCTTCGGCCAGCGCTTCGAGCTGGTCGAGGACCTGCTGCGGGAGCGCGGCAAGACGCCGAGCCAGTCGACGCTCGAGGAGATGGACACGCTGTGGAACGAGGCCAAGCGCCGGCTCGCCGCCGTCGACCCAGGTCAAACGCCGCCCAGCCGCCCCCTGGTGTGAACAACCTGCGGACCGCCGGGGGCGGGCCCGACCGGGAGCCGTTGCGATTCCGACCACCTGCCCTTCGCTGCCCAAAAATGCGTCAGTTGCTGCCCAGGTCGCCAGGGCCGGTCGTTCGCCTTGACAGCGCGCCGCTCCTGGGGCTACATGCCCGGCTCTCGGAGGACCGTTCGTGGCCAACATCGCCTCAGCACAGAAGCAAAACCGCAAGATGATCGTCCGCCGCGCGCGCAACCGCGCGGCCATGAGCGCGCTGCGCACGGCGGTGAAGACCGCCCGCGCCGCCGTCGACGGTAAGTCGAAGGAAGCCGAGGTGCAGGTCAAGTCTGCCATCTCGGCGATCAACAAGGCCGTCAGCAAGGGCCTGATCAAGAAGCAGACCGGCTCGCGCTACGTGTCGCGCCTGTCGGTCCGCGGCCGCGCCTGATCGGCGACGGCCGGACGCGCCCTCGCCACGGCGAGTGAGCGCAGGCGAGCGTGCGCCCACGTGGCGAGGCTCGCCCCGGAGCAGGTCAGCGTTCAGGCCGACCGAGTCCCGACGGCGTCGGCCGGCCAGTCGCCGGCGAGGCCGAGCCAGCGAATGGCAAACGTCGGGAGCCAGTGGGTGCCGGCGTAGGTCGCCTGGTCGAGGGCGGCCAGGCCAGCCTGGCCGTGCCGACGGGCCATCGATCGCAGCGCCGGGCGCCGCGGATCGTCGCCCGGTAGCCCAGCGGCGATGGCGTCGAGCATCCACGCCCGGGACAGGGCCAGCCCGTCCCAGTGCACCAGCTTGCCGTCGGTGACGTCGGCGGCGACCGGTGGGACCAGGGCCGGCCCGCCGGGGGCGCCGAGCGTCGGCAGGGCCTGGCCCAGCCAGCGCGCGAAGGCGTCGGCCGGTAGCACCTGAGCCAGCAGCTCGGCCTCGGCCAGGCTCGGTGACAGGAAGTCGTAGCCGCTCGGCTCGAAGTGGAGCGGGCGTGGGCGCGGGTCGGCGAACCAGGCCAGCGCCCGACCGTCGACCGACGCCGCCGCCTCGGCGTCGCCGACCGCGATCGCCCACGCCCGGACCAGGGTCATGGCCAGCGCCGACTGCGCGTGTTCGCCAGTGCGGATCGGCGCCGGCAGCCGGCCCAGGTGGCCCAGCAGCCGATCACGGGCCAGGTTCGCCAGCGGCGCAAGACCTGACCACGCCGTGGCGACGGGGTCGAGCTCGGGCGCGCGGCGACGTTCCTGATCCAGCGCGAGCAACCAGGCCAGGCCGTACGGCAGCTCGAACCGCGGGTGAGCGACGAGGAAGCCCAGCTCGCCGGCCAGGGCGTCGGCACGCACCGCGGCCAGGTGGGCGGCGGCGATCGGCGCCGCGGCCGGCCAGGCGCGCAGGCGCCACAGCGCCCAGTGGCTGTGCACCGCCGAGTGCCAGTCGTAGCAGCCGTGGAACACCGGGTGACGCACCGGCGGCGGCGGTAGCGGCGTGTCGTCGACCGCCAGGTGGCTGTGCTGGTGCGGATAGACCTGACCGCAGTTGCTCACGATGAGGCGGGCCAGCGCGGCCAGGTCGAGCGGGGCGGACATGGCGCCGACGCTACCGCGGTCACGCGCCCGGCGGCAGCGACGGCGCGGGTGGCACGCGTCCTGCTGCCCTCAACACCATGACCCTGCTCGAGCTCGGGTTCGTCTTGCTGTCGCTCGTGGTCGCGGTCGTCGGCGCCGTGCTCGGCCTCGTCGAGTTCGGGCCGCTCGGAGGGGTCCTCGGCGCGCTCGCGCCGGTGCCGCTGTGGCGTGGCCTCGGCTGGGTCGGTGCCATCCTGGCGCGACGCCACCAGCAGACCCGCCTGGCCCCTGCCCGGCTCCGGCGGCTCCGGCGGCGCCGGCGCCGCCGGTGATCATGGCGTGGTCAGCGTCAGGGCCCCGAGGTAGTCGCGCTTGCCGAGTGGTACCCCGCTGTGCCGGAGCAGCGCGTAGGTGTGGCTGAGGTGGAAGTAGAAGTTGGGCACGGCGTGCTCGCGGAAGTAGTCGGCGCCCGACATGACCTTGCCCTCCCAGCGAGGCTGCGACACGACGCGGGTGGCCGCGCCGGCGAAGTCGGATGGGCCGAGGCCGCCGAGGTAGCCGGTCACGCTGCCCAGGCGCGCCCGCAGCTCGCCGAGCGTGGACTCGGTGTCGGGGTGCGACGGCGCGTCCTTGCCGGTCAGGCGCGAGGCGGCCAGCTTGGCGGTGTCGCACGTGATCTGGACCTGCCGCGCCAGCGGAAACTGATCGGGCGCGAGCCGGAACCCGAGGTAGAGCGATGGATCGAACTTCTTGCTCGCGGCGTGCGCCTCGGCGGCCTCGAACCACACGCCGACCTGCCCGAGCTGCTTCGCGAACTGCTGGATGGTTTCGAAGTACATGCCCCACTGTAGCCTCGGGCCAGGCCGGGCAAGGCGTGGCCCGCACCCGGTGATCGGCGGCAGGGTGCCGGCGTCCGGGCCCGAGGCCCGGCGCGGTGTTGGTGCGTGCGACCCCAGCGGGATTTGAAACGCCTGCGCCTGGCGATGAACGGGCGGCGTCCGGGCCCGAGGCCCGGCGCGCGGTGTTGGTGCGTGCGACCCCAGCGGGATTTGAAACGCCTCGTCCGGGCCCGAGGCCCGGCGCGGTGTTGGTGCGTGCGACCCCAGCGGGATTTGAAACGCCTCGTCCGGGCCCGAGGCCCGGCGCGGTGTTGGTGCTTGCGACCCCAGCGGGATTTGAAACGCCTGCGCCTGGTGATGAACGGCAGAGGCCAGGCCCGAGGCCACTCGTTGTTGCTCTTGCGACCCCAGCGGGATTTGAAACGCCTGCGCCTGGTGATGAACGGCAGAGGCCAGGCCCGAGGCCACTGGTTGTTGCTCTTGCGACCCCAGCGGGATTTGAAACGCCTGCGCCTGGTGATGAACGGCAGAGGCCAGGCCCGAGGCCACTGGTTGTTGCTCTTGCGACCCCAGCGGGATTTGAACCCGCGTCGCCTGCGTGAAAGGCAGGTGTCCTAGGCCTCTAGACGATGGGGTCTTTGCGGGGACCGTGAGCCCAGAAGGGTTCGAACCTTCGACCCTCGGCTTAAAAGGCCGGTGCTCTACCAGCTGAGCTATGGGCTCCCGTTCGGAGCCGGCAATCTGCCTGACTCGCCTCGGCGTTTCAAGGACCGCCCGACGCCGCCGACCGGTAGGCCCCGGAAAAAACTCCGCCTTGGCCCCGATCCCGAGCGCCCGCGACTGGTCCGACCTTTGAAGAGTCCGGGCTGGTGGATCTCACATACGTTGCCATACATCGTGACGTCCACTACCGTCAGGCCGTGTCGTCTGATCGCCGCGTCTCGGAGCGAGTGCCGGTCGTGCTGCGCGCGCTGTACCGCTCGCGCGACCACGTCGTCGACGGCATCGTCGCCGACCTGTCCAACACCGGGCTGTTCCTGTCGGCCGACATCCCGGCCACCGATGCCGCCGGCGTCGATCCGACCGGGCAGCTCGAGGTCGATCTCCCGGCCCACGGCACCGTGCGGCTGGCCGCCGAGGTCGTCCGCCTCGATCCGTCACGCGGCGGCGTCGCCCTGCGCTTCGCCGACGTGGCCGAGGCACGCCGGCCGCTGGCGAACTTCATCATCAAGCAGTCGTTCTGGTCGCGCTGACCAGGCGCGCGGCGGTCGCCGCTACAGGCCGGCGAGGTGGTCGACCCGGTTCCAGGCGACGATGCGCCAGCGCGGGCGGCCGGCCTCGACGCGGTGCTCGAGGTGGGACAGCGACGCGTTGTCGACCAGGGTGAAGACCTGCTGATCAGGCCCCGGGCAGCCGAGCCCACACACGTGGGAAAAGGCGTGGAACAGGGCGATGCCATGGCTGACCACCACCACGCGCCCGCCGGGGTGGGCGGCGACGAGGTCGTCGACCGCCGCGCCGACACGCGCGAACACCGTGGCGAGCCGCTCGCCCCCGTCGGGAACCGCGTCCGGGTCGCGCGCCAGCAGGCGTGCGTAGGCGACGGGATCACGCCGCTCGGCGTCGGTGAACCGCAGGCCGTCGAACACGCCCAGGCTACGCTCGCGCAGGCGCAGATCGAACGCGACCTCGAGCCCGGCCGCGCCGGCGATCGCCCGCGCCGTCTCGGCCGCGCGCGGCAGGTCGCTGGCGACGATCGCGGTCGGCGCCAGCGCCGCCACCGCCTGGCCAGCCGCCGCCGCCTGGGCCCGCCCGCGCGCGGTCAGGCCGAGGTCGCTCCAGCCGCCGAACCGCTGCTCGGCGTTGTTGTCGGCCTCCCCGTGCCGGACCCAGACCAGGCGGGTCGGCCCGGGCGTGTGGGCGCCCGCGTCGTGTGGTGACCGGGAGCTGGAGTGAACCGCGGCCATGGCCGTGGCCGTGGTATACGACGCGTGCCCATGCCTGACTACGCCAAGCTGCACGACATGATCAGCCACCGGGTCACCCTCGAGTACGACACCGGCGCCAAGGTCACCGGTTACCTCGCGTCCTGCCAGCCCTCGGCCGGGCCGGTCCAGTTCGTGGTCCTGTCCGACGCCAAGCTCGTCGACAACCAGGGCCGCATGATCCGCGAGGCCAAGGAGCTCGCGATCTGCCCCAACGTGCTCACCGGCATCAGCATGGCCGAAGGCCCTCGCGGCCGCGGCTAGCAGGCCGCCGAAGAACTCGTGCCGGCGGCTCCTGCCGACGGGACGGGCGTCGTGGTTCAGCAGCCTGCCAGAGCGACCTGACTAGCAGGCTGCGTCGTCCGTTCCTCGCTTCGCTGTCTCGACGGGGTCCGCCTTCGGCGAGCCACGTCGGCTCCGCTCGATCCGGACTGGCCGCCAGCTGGCGACCTCCTCACCGTCCCGTTACGGCGCGGGCGCCGGCGCGGGTGGCGGCGGCGCGCGCCGGGGCGACAGCTCCACCACCGTCGGCACCAGCTCGACGCCGATGCCGGGTGGCAGGCCCTCGATGGTCACCGTCGCCCGGGTCCGGCGGCCGGCGTCGGCCGGCTGGACCTTGACCACCGGGCGAACCCCGTCGGCCATCGCTCGCTCGACCGCCCGCATGGCGCCGGTCAGGACGACCGACACCTCGGCCGGCGTGATGACGATCCGACCCGGATCGGCCACATCCCCGCGCACCGCGACCGCGACCTTGCCCAGCCGCTGGGTCACCAGCTGCTCCTCGATCTTGACGGCGATCGACACCTCGGTGGTCGGCTCGACCGCGACCCCTTCCGGTGGCAGCAGCGCGACCGTGCTGGTGAACGACTCCGACCGACCGTCGACCCGGACCTCCGCCGTGCGCATGGTCGCCAGCGTGCCGATGGCGCTGTCGGCGCCGCGCACCGTGACCGCGGCCGGGCTGGCCACGACCTCGGCGACGACGAAGCCGTGGGCCGGGCGGCCGACCAGGATCGGCGCGACCTCGAGCTTCTTGTCGAGCCGTCGCTCGAACGCGACCCGGATGGTGCGTGGGCTGATCGAGGTGAGCGTCAGCCCCTTGGGCAGGTCGATCATGCGCGGGGTGATGGCGACCTGACCGTCCTGGGCCGAGGTCAGGTCGAGGTCGATCCGATCGATCTCGCGCTCGTCGAACCGCCGCAGCCGGCGCCACGGCCCGCGCACGGTGATGCGCACCTCCTCGATCCGCTCCGACACCAGCACGCGGTCATCGGGGAACTGGTACGACACGCCGACGCGCGCGGTGATCTCCCGATCGCGATCGGTGTTGATGAGCAGGAACACCGTCAGCGCCAGCACCAGCGACAGCGCCTTGAGCCCGAGGTTGTCGAGCAGGGCCCGGCCCAGCCATCCCCGCCCGGAGTCGTGCCCTCCGCCGGCCACGCCCGAGGGCGGCGGCGGCGGCCGCGCCGCGGGTGGCGTCGGCGCCTTGCTCGCCGGTAGCGGCGGCCGTGCGCTCTGCCGGGCCGGCATGCGCCCGAGCGGGCCGATGGTCTCGCGCCGGCCCCGCCCCATCAGTCCCCCTCCGCGGCCCGGTGCTCGAGCCGCGCCGCGGCGCCCAGGCTGGCAACCGCCTTGCCGATCTCGGCGGCGGCCTCGGCCTCCTCGGCGGTGGTGTCGGCCCGGCCGCCCTCGAAGATGCCGTGCAGGGCCCGGCGCAGGGTGGTGGCCTCGAGGTCACGCGCGATCGAGCCGCGCAGGCACAGCGAGATCTCGCCGCGCTCCTCCGACACCACCACCGCCACCGCGTCGGTGTCCTCGGTGATGCCGAGCGCGGCGCGATGGCGCGTGCCCCACTCGGGGCCGAGGTCGGTCGCGCGCGACAGCGGCAGCAGGGCCCGGGCCAGGTCGATCCGCCGGTTGCGGCCGATGATCACCGCGCCATCGTGCAGCTCGTTGTCGCGCGCCGGCACGAACAGCGACACCAGCAGCTGGCGCGACACCGCGGCGTCGAGCCGGGTCGCGTCGTCGACGAACTCCTCCAGGGCGGCCTCGCGCTCGAACACGATGATCGCCCCCATCTTGGCCCGGGCCAGGTGCGCGGCCGCCGCCACCACCTCGTCGACCGCCATCGAGGTGTCGCGGGCCTTGCCGAACGGCAGGATGTTCTGGCCGATGCGGCCGAGCGCGCGCCGGATGTCCTGCTGGAACACGACGATGACGATGATGATGAAGTAGCTGATGAAGTTGTCGAGCAGCCACGACACCGTGGTCAGCTCGAGCCTTTCGGCCACGAAGAAGGCGGCGCCGATGAGGACGATGCCGACCACCATCTGCGCGGCCCGGGTGCCGCGAATGGTGAGCAGCAGGCGATAGATGAGGTAGTAGACCAGCGCGACGTCGACCACCGTGGTGATCGCCGACTGCACGCTCAGGCCCTGGAAGATGGTCGGCAACGCCGCGCTCATGCCACCGTTTGGCGGTGCCGACCGGCCGCCGCAGCCGGATCCGCGCGCCGCTATCCTCCGGTGTACACCGTCAGCGCGGCGTGAAGCAACGCCACATTGTGCACACGCAACACGGCGGCGCCGGCGCCGCTGGCGAGCAGGCAGGCGCCGACCGTGGCGGCGTCGAGCGCGGCCTCGTCGATCGGGCCTCGACCACCCGGGGCGGCGATGGGCCCGGCGCGCTCGAGCAGCACGCGCAGGAACCGCTTGCGCGACGGGCCGACCACCACCGGGCAGCCGACGGCGCGGCCGAGGTCGCCGGCGTGGCGCAGCAGGGCCAGGTTGGCGGCGGGGTCGGCACCGGGCGCAAACCCCAGCCCCGGATCGACCCAGGCCCGGGCCCGCGCCGCCGGCCCCAGCACGCGCAGGCGCGCGGCCAGCCCGTCGGCCACCTCGGTCCAGCGGGGAGGCGGCCGCGCCTCGGTGTGGACCTGGGCGAGCGAGGTGACCACCGGCAGGAAGCCGACGACGTAGGTGACCCCCAGCGCGTCGATCGCGGCGCCCATGGCCGGATCGGCCAGGCCACCCGAGACGTCGTTGACCAGGAGGGCGCCGGCCTCCACCGCCGCCCGCGCGACCTCGGCCTTCACCGTGTCGACCGACACCGGCACCACCAGCTCGCGGGCCAGCCGGGTGATGACCGGCACCACCCGGGCCATCTCCTCGTCGGCGCTGACCCGGGCCGCGCCCGGGCGGGTGCTCTCGCCACCAACGTCGAGCAGGTCGGCGCCGGCCGCGACCAGGGCATGGCCGTGGGCCACCGCGGCCTCGACCCCGGCGAACCGGCCACCATCGGAGAACGAGTCGGGCGTGACGTTGATCACGCCCATGATCCGGGGTCGGCCGGGCACACCACCCACCCTGCCCGCCCCGGCGAGCTCGACCCCGACCTGGACCCCGACGTGAAGAACAGGCGCGCCGGGCCGCGCCGCCGTGCTCACGCTGGCTCGGGCTCGGGGTCCTTCTTGCCGACCAGCGGGGGGACCACGGCCGGGCGCCGCTTGTCGTCGTCCGAGGCCGCCGCAGCCGCCGCGTGTTTGGGTCGGCCCGGCGCCACCGGCCGGGTCAGCTTCTCGCCGCGCATCAGGCGGTCGATGTCGTCGCCGTCGAGGGTCTCGTAGTCGAGCAGCGCGCCGCTGACCGACTCGAGGTCGGCCTTGTGCTCGGTCAGGATGCGGGTGGCGCGGTCGTACTGCTCGGTGACGATGCGGCGGATCTCGGCGTCGATGCGCTGCGACGTGTCCTCGGAGTGGCGCTCGCCGGCGGCGAAGTCGCGGCCGAGGAACACCTCCTGCTTGCCGCCGGCGAAGTTGAGCGGGCCGAAGGCGTCGCTCATGCCCCACTCGGTGACCATCGACCGGGCCAGCTCGGTCGCTCGCTCGATGTCGTTGCCGGCGCCGGTGGTCTTCTGGCCGAACACGATCTCCTCGGCCACGCGCCCACCCATCAGGATGCAGATGGTGTTGGTCGCGAACTCGCGGGTCATGCTGAGCCGGTCCTCCGACGGCAGCTGCTGGGTCAGGCCGAGCGCGCGGCCGCGCGGGATGATGGTGACCTTGTGGACCGGGTCGGCCTCGGCGCCGCAGAAGCGGGCGACCAGGGCGTGACCGGCCTCGTGCACCGCCGTGGTCCGCTTCTCCTTGTCGGAGATGACCATCGACCGGCGCTCGGTGCCCATCAGGACCTTGTCCTTGGCCTCCTCGAAGTCCTCCATCTCGACCTTGTCCTTGTCGCGGCGGGCGGCGATGAGCGCCGCCTCGTTGACCAGGGACTCGAGGTCGGCGCCGGAGAAGCCGGGCGAGCCGCGGGCGATGATCTCGAGGTCGACCGAGGCCGCCAGCGGGACCTTCTTGGTGTGGACCTGGAGGATGCCGATGCGGCCGCGCAGGTCGGGCCGCGGCACGACGATGCGGCGATCGAAGCGGCCCGGGCGCAAGAGCGCCGGGTCGAGCACGTCGGGCCGGTTGGTGGCGGCGATGATGATGACGCCGTCGTTGGACTCGAAGCCGTCCATCTCGACCAGGAGCTGGTTGAGCGTCTGCTCGCGCTCGTCGTGGCCACCGCCCAGGCCGGCGCCGCGGTGGCGGCCGACCGCGTCGATCTCGTCGATGAAGATGATACACGGCGCGTTCTTCTTGCCCTGCTCGAACAGGTCGCGCACGCGCGAGGCGCCGACGCCGACGAACATCTCGACGAAGTCCGAGCCGGAGATCGAGAAGAACGGCACCCCGGCCTCGCCGGCGATGGCCCGGGCCAGCAGGGTCTTGCCGGTGCCGGGCGGGCCCATCATGAGGACGCCCTTGGGGATGCGGCCGCCCAGGCGGGTGAACTTCTTCGGGTCCTTGAGGAAGGCGATGATCTCCTCGACCTCGTCCTTGGCCTCCTCCACGCCGGCCACGTCCTTGAACGTGATGCGGTTCTGCGAGTCGGTCAGCAGCTTGGCCTTGGACTTGCCAAAGCTCATCGCCTTGCCGCCGCCGGCCTGCAGCTGGCGCAGGAAGAAGAAGACGATGCCGAGGACGATGAGCATCGGCAGCCACATCGACAGGATCTGCGGCCAGATGCTGGAGTCGTTCTTGGCCTTGACCTGGTACGACACGCCGGCGTCCGACAGCATCTTGGTCAGGTTGTCGGGGTACTCGCCGTAGACGATCGACTTGCTGCCGTTGGTCCGGGTGACCACGTAGCGAGCGTCGTTGCGGCCGCGCGGCTCGATCTTGACCTTCTCGATCTGGGCCGCCTTTTGCTTGTCGGCGATCTCGGCCTTGAAGGAGCTGACATCGAGCTCGGATTCCTTGCTCGAGCTGTCGGTGAACATCGAGTAGACGCTCACGAACATGAGGATCAGGATGACCCAGATGAGCAGGGTCTTATGAGACTGGCGCACTGGGGAAGTCCTGGTTAGCCCTTGGGTTTTGTCAGTATACCCACGAAGCGCCAGGCCGCCATGCCCCAAATGGCCAGGGTTGTCGTCGGCGCGAGCTTTTTTTCGCCGACACGCGCGTGTCATCCGCGCCCGACGAGCCTGGCTCAGCCCTCGTCGAGCTCGACCCGGATCGACGCGCGATGGGCCAGCCCGAGGTGCTCGGCCCACACGATCTCGCCGCTGGTGTCGTCGACCACCACCCGGGCCCGGGCCCGGTGGGTCCGCGGCACCTTGGCGTCGACGAACAGATCCGACAGCTTGCGAGAGCGCCCGCGCAGGCGAGCCGGCCGCATGCGATCGCCGGCACGGACCGGGCGCACCGTGAACGCCCGATCGCCGGCGCCGACGATCCGCAGCGGCGCCACCGCCCGCGCCACCATCGGCGCCCCGGCGCGGGTGAAGCGGAGGAGGCCGTACTCGCGCACGGCCCGGCCGCCCGGCACGTCGATCGCCAGCGTGCCGCGATCCGGCGTGCGGACCAGGCGCCACACCGCCGCCAGGTGGGCCGGGCCGAGCTCGAGGCCGGCGGCGAACGCGGCACGCTGCACGACCCGCTTGCCGATGGCCGGCGCGACCCTGCCCAGGCGCGCGCACTCGAGCGTCGGCTCGGGCCCATCGTCGAGCTCACCCGGCGCCAGCCCGACCGGCCCCAGGTGCGGGCTGGCCAGCTGATCGATCACCGCGGTCCACTCGGCCATGGCGTGGGCCAGGCGGGCCAGGTGCAGGTCGAGCCCGGGCGACTCGGCCCGCAGGCGCGGCATGAGCTCGGTCCGGACCCGGACCCGGGCCAGGCGCTGGTCGGTGTTCATCGGATCCTCCATGACCGGGAGCCCTCGCGCCGACGCGTGCGCGGCCAGCTCGGCCCGATCGAAGCCCAGCCATGGCCGCCGGTACCGGCCACGCACCGGCGGGATGCCGCCCAGGCCGGGCGGGCCGCTGCCGCGCAGCAGGCGCAGCACCACGGTCTCGGCCAGGTCGGTCCGGCTGTGCCCGGTCAGGATGACCGCCAGGCCGCGGCGGGCGCCGACCTCGTCGAGCGCGCGGTACCGCGCTGCCCGCGCGCTGGCCTCGAGAGACGCGCCGGGCGCGACCTGCACCGCGACCACCTCGGCCTGGGCGCCGCGCCCGCGGGCCCAGGCCGCGACCGCGGCGGCGACGTCGGCCGAGCCGGGCTGGAGCTGATGATCGACGTGGATCACCACGACCCGGCCCGGCCCGAACGCGGCGATGGCCACGTCCGCCAGCAGCAGCGAGTCGGCCCCACCCGAGCAGGCCACCCCGAGCGGCGCGCCCGCGCCCCGCGCCGGCGCCAGGCCGGCGTCGACCACCACCCGCTCGACCTCGGCGGCCAGGCGATCGGCGAGCGCTACGCCGGCGGACACCCCCGCAGTGTAGCGCCCCTGGCGCGAGCGCGGCCGCGCCGGCGCACCAGGCGACACGGGCGAGCCGCCGGATGGCCCGGCCAGGGCTTGACCACCTCGGCGGCCGCGCGCGACCGTCGGCGCCGGCCGCCTCGCCATGCACGATCTCCTCCGCCAGCGGCCCTGGCTGCCGGTCCTCCTCGGCGCCGCCCTCACCTCCCTCGCCTTCCCCGGCACCACCGTGGCCGGGCTGTGCCTGCTCGGGCTGCTCGCCGCCGCCGGCGTCGGCGCGGTCGCGGTGGCGCCGACGGTGCGCGCCTGGGCGCCGCGGCCGTCGGCGGCCTGGGCCGGCGGCCTCGCCGTCGCCGTCGTCGTGCTGTTCGGCGTCGCGGTGTTCGCGCCGGCGGTGAGCACGCCGCTGTCGTGGACCATGGGCGACTGGGGCTGCCAGCACGCCGCCTTGACCACGATCATGGCGGACTTCCCGTCGACGACGCTGCCGACCTGGACCCACGCGGTGTCGACCGGCGACTCCCCGTTCGAGCTGTACCCGGCGCTGTCGTACCTGCTGGTCGCCGCGGTCGCCCACCTCGGCGGCTGGACCGATCACCTGGCGACCGCCCTGACCGCCACCGCCATCGCCGCCCACGTCGGCATCGCCGTCGGCACGACCCGGCTGGCGCTGCGGGTCGGCTCGGCCCCGGTCGCCGCCGCCATCGGCGTCGCCATGCTGGTCGACAAGGGCACCATCTCCGCCGGCGGGGTGTCGGGCATCGTCGAGTGGGGCCTCTTGCACAGCGCGGTGGCCCAGGTGTTCACGCTGGCCGCGGTGGTCGCGCTGCTCGATCACCTGGCCCGCCCCCGCCTGGGCCGGACCGTCGCCATCTGGGTGTGGACCGCGCTGGCGTGCGCCACCCATCCGTCGGCGCTGCTCGGCGTCGCCGGCGTCGCCGTCGGCCTCGGCCTGGTCGCCCTGCTGGCGGTCGACGTGCCGCCGCGGCGCGCGCTGATCGGCGCCGCCCACCTGGCGCTCGGCGTGGCCCTGGCCGCGGTGGTGTGGGCCCCGCTCGGGGCCCGGCTGATCGAGTACGGCCAGCACTTCTCGGCCGCGCTGCGATCGCCCGGCCGCCTGCTCGAGGACGTGCTGGCCTGGCCGCACCCGTTCACCCAGCTGGCCGGCGTGGTCTACGCCGGCTACGTCGGCCTGGCCTTCGCGCTGGTGTCGCGCCGGGCCGCGCCGACGCTGCTGGCGGCCAGCGCGGCGGTGTACTTCGCGGCGTTCACCGACGCGCCGTACCTGGTGCTCGACCTCGGCCCCAGCCTGGAGCTGGCCCGCCTCGGCGCCGATCGCCTGTACGCGCTGCTGCGGCCCATGGTGTACGCCGGCGTCGCGGTGCTGGCGGCCGAGCTGGTGCGCGCGGCCGGGCGCGGCTGGGCCGGCGCCAGCGGGCGCCGCCGTCAGGTCGCCGGGGCGCTGGCGGCGATCACGCTGGCGCTGGCCGGGCGCGCGCTCGTACCCGCCTGGCAGCAGCAGCGCTCGCTCGCGCTCACCACCGCCACCGCCCAGGCCGATCCGAGCGGCCAGGACCTGCTGGTGGCGTGGGGCCACACGCGCGCGGCCGAGCAGCGACCCGACGCCTTCGCCCGCGCCCTGTTCGACCTCGGCGGCGCCCACTACAGCTTCCACCTCACCGCCGAGACCGGCCTGCCGACGCTGCACATGGGCCCCATCCCCGACATGCTGCTGCGCGAGCGCATCGAGGACACCAGCCCGGCCAGCCTGCACCGCTTCAACGTCCGCTGGGTCATCGCCCGCGACCACGGCCACCCGGCCGGAGACCCGGCGACCGAGCAGCGGTTTGGCCCGTACGTGGTCCGGGAGGTGCCGGGCTGGGACGGGCAGTTCGCCCGTGTCGAGGCCGGCGCCGGACAGGTCCGGGTCGTGACCCTGCGCGATGACCGGGTCGAGGTCGAGCTGTCCGGCACCGACGCGCCGGCCCTGGTCACGTTCGGCATGGGCTACTACCCGCGCTGGCGCGCTCGCGCGCTGGGCGAGGACGGCCAGGCCGTCCCACTCGGCGCGGTGCCGACCATCCCAGGCGGCGCGCTGCACGTCGTCGCGGGCTGGCTGCCGCCCGGCCGCACCGTGCTCACGCCGGACGGACCGCTGCCCTCGGACGGCGCCGGGCGCGGCCTGGCCGGCGCCGCGCTGCTGCTCGCGGTCGGCATCATCGTGGTGTGGAGCCGGCCGCGCTGGCAGCGGCGGGTGCTGCGGCGGTACGTGGCGGTGCGCGCCCAGGCCAGCCGCCTGGCCCGCCGGGCCCTGGCCGCGCCGGCGCTGACCGTGGCCACCGCCGTCGTCGTGCTCGGCCTCGGCTACTGGCAGGCCACCCGCCCGGCCCGCACCGTCGCGGTCGGCGTCGGCCTGCGCGGCGAGGCCGAGGTGCGGGCCCGCGCCATCGGCGGCCCGTGGCAGGACTGTCGCTTCGCGATCAGCGAGGGGCGCCACACCTGCGGCGACCTCGGCACCGTGGCCGACGCGGTTCACACCGTGCTCAACGACGCCCAGCCTGGCTGGCCCTTCACGTCGCCGGTGATCAAGGTGGTGGCCGACGCCGGCCCGATCGAGATCGAGGTCCGCCGCCGGCTGCGCCTGGCCGGGACCTACCGCCTGCGCTCGATCGGCGCCGACGCCGAGCTGCGCGTCGACGACGGCCCCGCCCACCACGGCAGCGAGCCAGCCGCGTTCGAGCTCGCCGACGGGCAGCACACGGTGCGGCTGCGCGCCGTGGTGAGCACCGAGGCGTGGATCGCCGTGGTCCGGGCCGACACGCTCGAGCCGCCTCGGCCGTACCTGCGCCCACCTCCAGCGCCCGCGCCCTGACCGTGGCTGGCGATCGGCGCGGGTCGTTCACCGCGATCCTGTAAGCGAGGTCGGGCCACCTCGTTTCCTTCGCACGATGCCCAGCCGCCACCGCCCCGCTGCGTTGTTCCTGCTGGCCGCGCTGTCGGCGCCCGCCACCGTCGCCCAGGCCCAGACCCTCGCCGTCGATGGCGCGTCGCCACCACCGGCGGTGGTCGAGCGGATCGAGCCCGCGCCGCGCCGGTTCGACAGCCGGGCTGGCCTCATGCTGGGCGGCGCCGACGTGGCGGACGCCAACGGCTTCTCGGTCGGGATCCACGCCGCGCTCGGCTACCGCGTCGGCGCGACCACGGCGATGGCCGAGTACCAGTACTATCGCGTCGGCGACGGTGGCGACGAGGTGATGCAGCGACGCGGTCGCGCCTCGCGCGTGGGCCTGGCGCTGCGGCGCTCGCTGCTGCGCAACGACCCGGACCGGAACGACCTCGGCGCCGACCTGTGGGTCGAGGGTGGGCTCGGCTACGAGCGCATCGCCTGGCACGCCGGCGGCCTGTTGCCCCGGCCAGACCTGGCGCTCGGGCTCGGCATCGAACTCGACGCCCGGATGGGCCCGCGCGATCAGCCGCGCCACCACGTCGGCTACTTCCTGGCCTTCCGCGCCCTGCTCGCGCGTGGCCCGGACGGCGACGAGCCGGCCATGTGTGGCGGGCCGTGCACCATCGCCACGCCCCCACCCCGCAACGACGCCAGCCTGTTCTTCGTGGTCGGCCTGCACGTCGGCCGCGGCACTCGCTGACCGATCGAACACCGTGCCCGTCTTCGTCGCCCGGCCGGGCGACGCCCTCACGCTGCCGCGGGCCAGGTGCCCGCAAGGAGTCCCCATGTCCTCGCTCGCACCCTCGTCGCCCCGTTCCTGGTCCGCCCGCCACCTGACCGGGGCGGTCGCGCTGCTGGCCGCCTGCACCGGCGGCGGCGCCAAGCTCGCCTCCACCGGCTCGACCCCGGCCGGCGCCGGCTACGCCCCGGCGTACGGCGACCGCGGCGGCGCGGCCGAGGTGGCCCCGAGCAGCGCCGGCATGGCGACCTCGCCGGGCGGGGGTGAGGCCATCGCGCTGCCGGCCCCCGACCGCCCGGGCCTGGGCACGACCTGGGGCGAGGCGACCTACTCGCCGGTCCGCAGCACCCCGTTTCGTCGCGCCAGCGCGGCGCCATGGGCGACCGCCGCCGTGCACTACAACGATCGTGACGGCGTCCTGGCCCACGCCGCCCACCTCGGCGCTGGCCTGGCCCCGCTCCAGCTCGACCTCGGCGACGGCGCGGTCGGGCTGTCACTCATCGACGATCGGGGCCAGCTCCTGCCCGGCTTCCACGCCGGCCCGCGCGTCCTGGTCGCCGGTGAGGACGGCCAGCGCTACCGCCTGCTGGTGCGCAACGCCACCCCGGTCCGGTTCGAGGTGGTGGCCTCGGTCGACGGTCTGGACGTGGTCGACGGCCAGCCGGCGTCGACCGGCCGGCGTGGCTACGTGGTCGAGCCACACGACAGCCTGGTCATCGACGGCTTCCGCACCAGCGACGACGCGGTGGCGGCGTTTCGCTTCGGCGCGGTGGCCGACTCGTACGCAGCCCAGACCAGCGGCGATCGCAACGTCGGCGTGATCGGCGTGGCCCTGTTCACCGAGCTGGGCGCCCCGGTGTGGTCGCGCCACGAGCTGGAGCTGCGCGAGACGGCCGACCCGTTCCCGGCCGGCCGCGCCTACGCCCTGCCGCCGAACTGACCGGTCGCTATGGGCCGATCCGGACCGGAGTCGAGGTCGCCGACAGCGACTGCGAGGCCCCGGTCAACGCGTCGGGCGAGACCTGCACGTCGAGCTCGCTACCCGACACCGAGCCGTGGCACTGGCCGCACACCTTGTCGAACAGATCCTCCCGGATGCCGAGGGAGATGCGCTCGCCCGGCGCCAGCTGGTGCTCCTCGCCCATGTTGACCACCGGCGCGCCGGCGTCGTCCTGGAGCTCGAGCACCACGCCGGCCCCGGCCGGGACGTTGACCCGGACCGAGCCATCGGACGCCAGCGCGGCGCGCCCGACCAGCTGCCGGCTCTCGAAGATGCCCCCGGGTCCGCTGCCCGAGGTTGTGCCCATCGGCGGCGCCTGCTCGGCGTAGAAGGCGATCTGGGTGGCGCGCCGGAACTGGTCGACCGGGCGACCACGCCGCAGGTTGCCGGTCAGCATGGTGAACACCGTCGGCGCGTCGGGGAAGTGGATCTCCGCGCGGTCGCCCAGCGACGGATCGGTCGAGCCGCCGAACACCAGCTGGCGCCGGTTGTAGTACAGCTGGCGTGCTGGGTGCTTGACCGCCAGCACCGCGTCGACCTCGGCGTTGGGTCCGGTCAGGATGTCGACCGTGCTGCCATCGATCGGGCTGATGGCGACGACGTTCCAGTTGACCGAGGTCACGGTGCCGAGATCGGCGCCGATGTTGGCGCGCGACACCATGATGCGGCCGTCGGGTAGCGTCACGCCGCCGCGGTAGGCGCGGTCGGTCGCGCTGCCGACCCGACCGGTCGCGCCCGGATCGACGATGTGGACCGAGGCCAGGTAGCCCTCGTCACCGACGCCGCCGCGCCCGTTCTCGAACGGGCCGATGCTGCGGTTGAAGGTCGCCAGCGTGCCAGCCCCGCCGCGCGCACCGGCGTCGGACAGGATGACCAGGAAGTTGCCGTCGGCGCCCTCGCGGATGTCGGTCGCCTGCCCATATCCGATCGACGGCCGGGTCGTGGTGAGGTCTGCCGGGTTGGCCGCGTCGACGTACGGCGAGGCCGCGCGCTGGGCCAGCAGCGGGTGGTAGTCGGTCTTGTCCCAGTTGAGGCGGCGCCCGGACAGCTGGGTCAGCGTGCTCGACACCTTCTCGGTGGTCATCGTGATGCGGCCCTCGCGCATGAACTGCGGGCTCACCTCGGAGTTGGTCAGGTAGGTCAGCTGCTCGAGCCCGCTGCCATCCGGTCGCATCCGCCACAGGTCGGCCTGCGGCCAGAAGTTCTTGCGCGACCGAGTCGGGCCCACGCCCATCTTGCCGCGGGTCGAGGCGAACACGATCCACTCGCCGTCGGGCGACCAGGCCGGGTCGAAGTCGTGGATGTTCAGGCCGTTGCCGGTGCCGCCCGTCGTCAGCTGCTGACAGCCCGAGCCGTCGATCCCGACCCGCCACAGGGTGAGCTGCTCGCCGGCGGTCCGCCGCATCGCGAACACCACCGACGTGCCATCGCGATGGATGTCGGGCGCGCGCACGTCGGCGGTGGCGGTGTTGACACCGGCGCAGCCACCGAGCAGCGAGGTGGCGTCGGCGCCGCCGGTGACCTGGCCCTGCGCGCCGAGGTTGACGTCGGCCCGGCGCAGATCGGAGCCGGCCTGGTGAGTGTCGACGTCGAGCGGGTTGGCGACGTGGGTCGGCGAGCGGCTCACGTAGACCATGGGCGTGGTCGAGTTGGGCGCGAACGGCAGGACCTCGCCGGCGGCGAGCAGGGCCTGCCGCTCGATGCGGACCCACTCCTGGACGATGCAGAACGCTGTGTTGCCAGGCGCGGCGGGGTTGAACGGCTGCGGGCAAGCCGCGGGATCGGACAGGATGGGGTTGCCGTCGTTGAGCGACGGGGTCTCCAGCACCTCGCCGGCGCGGTGGGCGATGCCGCCGATGACGATGTCGGCTCCCCCGCTCGGCCGAGCGACGTCGATCACGTTCTTGGCCACGGCCCGGCCGCGGCGGGCGTCGGGGAACTCGAAGGCCATGAACTCCCGAGTCAACAGGTCATAGTTCTTCTCGAGCGCCACCGCCGAGTAGAAGCCCTGGGTGCCGGTGCGCAGCTTGAGGTCGTTGCCGGCGGCCGGGCTGTGGCAGGCCATGAAGGCGCAGCCGCGGGCGATGAGCGTCGGCTGGACCTGCTCGGCGAAGAACAGCTTGCCCGGGTTGCCCTCACCGAACGGCCGGACGCCGACGGCGGTGGCGAACGACTTGATCGCGTCGTAGTCGCTGTCCCCGGTCGTGCCGGTGAAGTGATCGCCACCAGAGTGAGGTCCGCCGCCGGCGTTGGCGGCGAGCGGGACCTGCAGCACCTGCGAGTCGTCGACCGGGCTATCGACGAAGGCCCAGACCTGGCTGAAGTTGAAGGCCAGCTGCTCGGGGGTGTCGCCGCAGGTCACGTAGAAGTCGGCCTGGGGCGCGCCGTGGCAGCTGCCCGCGCCGCAGGTCTCGAGCACCGGCTCGACCGTCGAGGCGAACATCGCCTGGTTGGCCGTGTACACCGGATCGGCCATGAAGGTGACGGGGTCAAAGTCGGGGGGGAGCGAGGTGGAGCAACCGCCGTCGCCGACCTGGGGCGGCGTGGCCGGCGGCAGGCCGTTCTCGGTCGCCCCGTTGTCGAGCCACTCGAGCAGCGTGTAGAACGCGTCGCTGTCGATGGTCAGGAGCGCGCCGCCCGCGTGCAGCACCTGAAGCGGGCGCACGTCGTCGCTCGGATCGTTGTCGCGGTCGTCGTACTGGAAGTCGACCACGCCCTGCAGCGACACGCCGCTGGCGAGGGCCTTGATGAGGAACGGCGGGTACTGGTACGGACCGAACGGCACCAGCAGGTCGCGCCGCTTCTGGATGCGCTCGAACGTGCTGACGTCGAGGTTGCCGGCCGCGACCTGGAACGGGTCCTGCGGATCGGCGACGTGACAGCCCGACGTGTTGCTCGCGCACGACTCGACCAGGATCGGCTGGATGCGCCGTTCGAAGAAGGTCCGACCCGACGGTGGATCGCCGCACCCGAGTGCAGCCATGCCCACCGCCACAACCACGAAGGTCGAGCGTTGCCTCATGGGCGCAGCATACTCCAACTCGTCGACGACGACACGCACAGATCGCACCATCGCCGTCGACGATCACCGTCGGACGCGCCCCCTGCCTCGCGCAGGCGGTGCCACCCCGATGCGCGCCGCGCAGGTGGTGCGGCCGTGGTCACCCACACCCGGCGACGACCACGCACACCGTGGTGCGGCGCGGCGGCGCGGCACGTTCGTCGCGCCGAAAAAAAATGCGGGCCGTGTCCCCCTCGACACGGCCCGCGCGGACGATGGTTCTGTGCTGACTAGCGCAGGCTGGCCAGGGCCGCCGAGGCGACCCGGCGCACCAGGCCCGACCGATCGGTCGAGGCCTGCTGCAGCGCGGTGCGCGAGGCCGGGTCACCGAGCTGACCGAGCGCCCAGGCCGCGTTGCGGCGAACCTCGGCGTCGGCGTCCGACACCACCAGCTGCTCGAGCGCGGCCCGGCCAGTCGCCTCGTGCATGCCACCGACGACGGCCGCGGCCTTGGCCCGCACCTTGGCGTCGCTGTCGGTCAGGACCGCCACCACCGGCGCGGCGCCGCGCTGGTAGCTGACGCGGTACCAGGCGTCGACCGCCTCGGCCCGGACCCCCGCGTCGCTGTCGGCCAGCACCTGGGTCAGCGCCGTGTTGGCGGTGCGCCCGAGGTAGCCCAGGGCCCGCGCGATCTGCGTGCGCGCAGTCACGTCGAGGCCGCGGCCGTAGGCCGTGGTCAGGGCGGCCAGCGAGCGGTGGGCCTTGACCGTCCCGACGAAGTCGGCGGCGTTGCGGACCGAGCGCGCGTCGCCGCTCTGCAGGTCGCTGATCATCATGTCGATCAGCTTCTCCTTCACGGCCGGGCGCTTGGCGAACCACCAGGCCGCGGCCTGGCGCACGGTGTAGTCGTCGTGGTCGAGCAGGGCGTGGACCGAGTCGACGCAGGCGCCGCACACCAGGTGCTCGGCGCGCTCGAGCTCGGCGATGATGGCGTCGGGCGAGCGAGACGAGATGGCGGCGTCGATCTTGGCGGCGCTGCCACCGCGGCCGGCGCTGGCGACCAGGCTGGTCGCCGCCACCACCGCGAACGCGACCGCGCTGAGGCTCTTCTTCATGTTCAGCATGTTGGTTACTCCTTGAGTCCTTGGCCTTGGGGCGTCTGGATGGGTGACGGGACTCAGGGCGTCCGGCATTCGGGGTTGGGGCCGTTCTCACGCGAGTACCAGAGCGAGCCCATGTCGGCCGCCAGGATGAGCGTGTTGAACTCGGCCGGGGTCAGGTCGGCGAAGCCGGCGGCCTGCGCGTGCGGCACCGTCGGGTAGCGGCGGACGTTCGTGTCCGGGGTCGGGAACTGCAGCATCGGGTTGAGCAGCTCGATGGCCTCGGAGCCGGCGGCGTCGAACTTCTCCAGGTAGACCTTGGGGGTGCCACCGACGATGGTGATGCCCGCCTCCTCGAGGTCACGCATCTCGAAGCCGACCAGCGAGATGTACGACTTGCTGTAGCCGCTCAGCGCGAACTCGCCGAGCTGGACGTCGACCGGGCCGCCCGACAGGTCGAAGGTCCACACGAAGGTGTTACCCATCTCGTCCATCAGCGTGTAGGACGGGTTCATCGCGTTCGGGGTGCCGTTGTGGCAGCCCGCGCACTTGGCGGTCAGGATGGGCTGGACCGTCTGGTCCCACGGCACGCCGACGTGGGTGCCGGCGGCGGGCGGGGTGGCGATGTTGTTGCGGGCGCGGCGCGGGATGCTCGACATGGCGTCGAGCGGGCCCTGGGCCACGGCCTGGGTCAGGCCGGGCTGGATGACGGTGGTGTCGGTGCGGCTCTCGTGGCAGCCGCCGCAGAAGCGCGACTCACCGGCGTTACCTGAGAACCACACCGGCTCGTTCTGGATCGACACGTTGAACTTGTCGACGACCTGCAGGTGGATCGGGATGTTGGCCGGGACCAGCGCGGCCCACGAGCCGTCGGTCTGGATGCGAGCCTGGCCGAGCAGGGCGTGGCCCTCGGCCATCGACGTGCCGAAGTCCATCGGCATGTCGCACTCCTCGGACGAGAAGCCCTCCATGATGCGGACGGCCCAGGCGTTGCTGCGCTGGTTGGCCAGGTCGGCGTTGATGCTCGAGCGGAACACGTCCATCGAGCCGATCAGCGTGGCCTGGTCGGAGAAGCCGTTCGAGCCGACCGGGGCGATGACCGGCGGCGCGGTGCGCGGGCGCAGCGCCTTGGGGAAGATGTCCCACTTCGGGCTGTTGAGGATGGGCAGGCGGGTCTGCTTCTGGGTGTCGTACAGGTACACGCCGAAGTCGGCGGTGGTGTTGGCAGCCGACAGGGTGCCGGACTCGACCGGACCATCGGCCCACGACACCAGCAGGTCGGGGAACTCGCGGCGGTTGAGCGGGTACGCGTCGTAGTAACGACCGACACCGTTGAACGACGGCTCGCGGCCGAGCGGCACCTGCGGGGTGTGGATCACGTAGGTGGCGTTGGCCTCGGACTGCTCGAGGTTGTAGCCGAGGCGGGCCTCGCCATCCATGTTGGCCTTGCCGAGGCGAATCTCGGCGATGGCGCCGGCCTGGACCGTGCGGTCACGCGAGGTGGCGATGGCCACGACGCGGCCGGGCTCGATCTCGACCGCCTTGAGGTACGAGTTGGAGACGCCGGTGCCCTCCTTGCCGAACCCCTCGCGCATGCCGCCGCCGTCGGGGTTGAAGTGCATCAGGTGGCCGGAGTTCATGTCGCCCAGGTGGTCCCACTGGGTCGCCATCACGCGGCCGTCCGAGAGGAGGGTCGGGAAGACGCGGTGCGACAGGTTGCGGGCGAACAGCTGGTAGCCGGTGCCATCGCGGTTGATGACGCCGAGCTGCATGGTCGTGCCACGCTCGTACTCGTCGACGTGCTGCGGCGCGCCGGCCTCGACCACCGCGGTGGTGGTGAACATGATCTTGTCGCCGGGCAGGTAGATCGGCGACACCGCGTGGCGGTTCATGTCGGTCGGCAGCTGCTCGACCGTGCCGGTCTCGAGCTCGAGCACGTACAGGCCGTAGTTGCCGCCGGTCGAGCCGGAGAACACGATCTCGCGGGCGTCGAACGAGATGTCGTAGCCGGAGATGTCGATGCCAGCCAGGGCCGGATCGGTCGCCGCCTGCGCGTCGCAGCAGATGACGGTCTGGGTGCCATCCGCGGTCGGCGGCGACAGCTTGATGAGCTTGGCGCCCGGGATGTAGGACGAGTACTGGAAGATGTCGCCCATGCCGCCACGGGCTTCGCGCTGGAGAATGACCAGGGACTCGACGTCGGCGAGTGGCCCGGTGTCATCTCCACCGCAGCCCACCGCCGCAGAGAGAAGCGCGGCGCTGATTGCGATGCCTGCGTTGATTCGATTCACGGTTACCCTCCTCATGGGTGTGGTCTCGTGAGCCGGACCTAGAGCAAGAACATTGCCAAGCCGAAGCCCTTTGCGTTCAGCAGGTTGCCTTGCACTCCCGCGAGGGGCGCAACCCCCCGAGGCTTGTGGCCTGGGGTTTGGCTCCCCCAAGGCGGTGGGCCGACGTGGGCACCACGAACCAAGTACCTACGGACACCTACCTCGGTCGCGCCGGTCGTGGAGCAACCGTCGTCGCCCGCCGGCCATGCCCGGATCGGCGCGATTGCGTCTGCCGGATCAAGACGGGGGGCCGGCCATGCGGCGCAGCTCGGCCAGGAGCTGCAGCGCGGCCAGCGGGGTCATCTGGTCGGGGTCGATCGCGGTGAGGCGGCCGGTGATCTCGGAGGCGGTCGTGCCCATCCCCTCTGGCACCTCCGGCACGGGGTCGGGCCCGACCTCGGCCACCCCGGCCCGCGGCACCAGGGACAGCTGCGCCGTCGCCGGTGCGGCCAGGCCGGCGCCCTCGAGCTTGCCGAGGATGGCGCGGGCCCGGCTGATCACCGAGGGCGGCAGGCCGGCCAGGCGGGCCACGTCGATGCCGTAGCTGCGGCTGGCCGCGCCCGGCACGACCTGGCGCAGGAACACGATCTCGCCGCGCTGCTCGCGCACCGCGACCGACAGGTTGACCACCCGCGGCCGGCTGGCGGCGAGCGCGACCAGCTCGTGGTAGTGGGTCGCGAACAGGGTGCGGGCGCCGATGCGATCGTGCAGGTCCTCGGCCACCGCCCAGGCGATGGACACACCGTCGTAGGTCGAGGTGCCGCGGCCGACCTCGTCGAGGACGATGAGCGAGCGGCGGGTCGCCCCGGCGAGGATGGCCGCGGTCTCGCGCATCTCGACCATGAAGGTCGAGTCGCCGCGGGCCAGGTTGTCGGCGGCGCCGACCCGGGTGTACAGGCGGTCGCACACGCCGATGCGGGCCGAGCGGGCCGGCACGAAGCTGCCCATCTGCGCCAGCAGCACGATGTGGGCGACCTGCCGCATGTAGGTCGACTTGCCGGCCATGTTGGGGCCGGTGATCAGCAGCAGCTGCTCGCGGTCAGGATCGAGCCGGGCGTCGTTGCCGACGAAGGCCCCGGCCGGCAGCAGGGTCTCGACCACCGGATGGCGGCCGTCGACGATGTCGATCACCGCGCTGTCGTCGACGAGCGGGCGGACGTAGCCGCGCTGGTGCGCGACCTCGCCCAGGGCCGCCACCACGTCGATCTCGGCCAGGCGGTGGGCGCCGCGCAGGATGGTCGCGGCCTGGTCCGCCACCGAGGCGACCAGGCCACGCACCAGCTCGGCCTCGCGCGCGAGCGCGGTCTCCTCGGCGGTGAGCACCTTGCGCTCGAGATCGGCCAGCTCCGGGGTGACGTAGCGCTCGGCCCCGGCCACGGTCTGCTTGCGGACGTAGTGCCCCGGCACCTTGCCCAGGTGCGACTTGGTGATCTCGATGTAGTAACCGAACACCCGGTTGTAGCGGACCTTGAGGCTGGCGATGCCGCTGTCGGCTCGCTCGCGCGCCTCGATGGCCAGGATGGCGTCCTTGCCGCCATCGGCCAGCAGCCGGCACTCGTCGATGGTCGGGTCGAAGCCGGGGCGGATGACGCCACCGTCCTTGCTGATGGCCGGCGGGGCATCGACCAGGGCCGCGGCCAGGGCGGCGTGCAGCTCGGCCAGCGCCGGTGCGAGCAGCGGCGCCGGGTCGAGCAGCGGCGTGGCCAGGCCCAGGCCGACGACGTGCGCGGCGATGGCCGGCAGGCTGGCCAGCGAGTCGCGCAGGCGGCCGAGGTCGCGCGGGGTCATCACGCCGAGCGTGGCCTTGCCGGCCAGGCGCTCGAGATCGTAGACCTCGGCCAGGGCCCGCCGCAGCTCGGCCCGCGCCGCCGCCGCGCCGACCAGCGCGGCCACGGCGTCGTGGCGGCGGCCGATGGTGGCCGGGTCGAGCAGCGGGTACAGCAGCCACCGGCGCAGGCAGCGCCCGCCCGGCGCGGTCACCGTCTCGTCGAGCACCGCCAGCAACGAGCCCTGCCGCTGCCGCCCCATCAGCGTCTCGACCAGCTCGAGGTTGGCGATCGCGGTCGGGTCGAGCCCCATCGTGCCGTCGACCGCGCAGCTCTCGAGCGTGGTGATCGGCAGGCGCCCGGTCGGCTGGGTCCGCACCGCGTAGTCGAGCGCGAGCCCGGCCGCCCGCGCCGCCGCCGGCCCGGCCACCGGCTGGGCCAGCCCGGCCCGCGCCAGCACCGCCGCCGCCGCGTCGCCGCTCATCGCCTCGACCTCGGTCCACGCCGCCACGCTGCCAGCCCGGACCGCGCCCAGCCGGGCCAGCCCGCCCTGCCCGCGGCCCTTGCCCGCCGCGCCCGCCTCGGCGCCACCGCCAGGCCCGCCGGCCAGCGTGGCCTCGATCAGCACCTCGCGCGGGGCGATCCGCGCCAGCTCGCCCTCGAGCTCGACCCAGCCGCGCAGCTCGCTGCAGCGGAACTCGCCGGTGGTGGCGTCGAGGTAGGCCAGGCCGATCGGCCCGGCCCCGGCCAGCGCCGACGGGCTCGGCGCCAGCGCGGCCAGGTACGCCGCGGTCTTGGGCTGCAGCGCCTCGTCATCGAGCTGCACACCGGGGGTGACCACCCGCACGACGTCGCGCCGGACCAGGCCCTTGGCCAGCTTGGGGTCCTCGACCTGCTCGCAGATCACCACCCGGTAGCCGCGCTCGGTCAGGCGAGCGATGTAGCCGCGCGCCGCGTGGTGCGGCACGCCGCACATCGGCACGGCGTCGGCCTGGCCCTTGTCGCGCGTGGTCAGGGTCAGCTCGAGCAGCTTGGCCGCGACCACCGCGTCCTCGAAGAACATCTCGTAGAAGTCGCCGAGGCGAAAGAAGACGATGGCCTCCGGGTAGCGTTCCTTGACCTCGAGGAACTGCCGCATCAGCGGCGTCTCGGATGGGCGTTGCCTGGCCACGACCCTGGTGGTGTACCGCGCCCGTGTGACAGCCCGGCCCGCCCCGCCGCAGGATGCTGACGAAGCGCCCTGCAAGGCGTCTTCGATCTCGCAGGCTGCTGAAAACACGGAGCCCGTCGCGGCGGTATGATCCCCCCTCACCCGCGGAGGAGATCTGATGCGCCATCCTCGTCATGCATGTGCCCTGGTGCTGCTGCTGACCGCGTGCGGCGGCGACAGCGAGAGCCTGCCCGATGCCCGCACCGGCACAGCGGGCGTCGACGCGCCGGCCGGCGTCGACGCGCCTGGCCCTGGCGTGGTCCGCCTGACCATCAGGCCGCCAACCGCCAACGTGCCGGTGGTGTTCCTCGACGCCGACGACAACATGGTGGCGACGGTGATGACCGACGCCGCTGGCCAGGCCCAGGCGACGATGGCCGCCGGGGGCAGCGTGACCGTGATCGCCGGCGATGGCGGCCCGCCGGCCGGCTTGCCGTCGACCTCGCTGGTGACGTTCCTGGCCACCAAGCCGGGGGACGAGCTGACCCTGCCCGGGCCACGCCCGCCGAGCGTCACCCACCAGGTCACCGTCCCGACCTTGGCCGGCGCCTCGTTGTACGAGGTGCTGACCTCGTGCGACGCCGGCGCCACCGTCGCCACCCCAACCCTGACGATGAGCCTGCCGTGCTCTGGCCCGACCACGTTCATGGTCCGGGCCCAGGTCGGCGCGGGGTTCCAGTCGTTTCACGCCAGCGTCGACGTCCCCGCCACGCCGGACCCCATCACCGTGACCGGCACGTACCGCTCCCCGACCGCGGTCGACGTCACCGTCCGCGGCCTGCCGGCCTCGGTCACCCTGGCCGAGGTCCGCACCAGCCGGATCGCCGACTCCGTCGTGATCAACAGCGGTGGCTTCGGCGACGTCCCATCCGGCGGTGTGCTGACCGCGCCCGACGTGGAGGTCGATGACCTGCCTGGGCTCGACCTCGGCACCTCGGCGCTGCTGAGTCGCCCCGCCGGCGGGCCGGCGCGCGAGCTGCAGGCGCTGTACGACCGCCGCGCCTTCACCGACGCCGTCGAGCTCGACGCCGGCCCGACCTTGCTGCCGTGGATCGCGGCGACGGCGATCGACGTCAAGGTCAGCCGGCTGACCTGGCTGGCCCAGGGCAGCGGCAGCGGCGACCTGGTGCTGGCGGTCGCGCAGCTGGTCGGCCGCACCGCCGGCCTGCGGCGCTGGGTCGTGATCGGGCCGGCCGACGGCACGTCGCTGCCGCTGCCGCGGCTGCCGGCGCCGTACGCCGCGCTCGGGGTCGCGCCCGACGACACCACCAGCGTCGAGACCATGGTGATGCTGGGTGGCCCGGGTAGCTACGACGAGCTGCGCCCGACCGCGGCGACGATCACCGGCCCCGGCGGCCCGATGGTGCTGGTCGGTCCCGGCGAGCTGCTGGCGGCGTCGATCCGCACCACGGCGGACTGAGCGCGATCGTCGCGCGCCCGCTACAGGCGGGTGACGTACGCGATCTTCTTGAGCCGCTGCTCGAACTCACCCTTGGCGGCGACCGCCTCGTCGTAGCTGCCGTAGCGTCCGAGTCGGACCCGGAAGAACGTGCCCTTGCCGTCGACCACGGCCTCGGTCAAGTAGGCCTTGTAGCCCGCGGCCCCGACCTCGGCGGCGAAGGCCTCGGCCTCGGCCTTGACCTGGAACGCCGACAGCTGGAGCGTGAAGCGGCCCTTGCCATCGGTGGCGGCCGGGCGGGCCTCGATCGCGGCCGGATCACTCACGGGGGCCTTGGCCACGGCGGGCTTGCCGGCGGTCACGGGCTTGCTCGCCGCCTCGGGCTTGCTCGCCTCGGCCTTGCTCGCCGCCTCGGGCTTGCTCGCCGCCTCGGCCTTGCTCGCCGCCTCGGCCTTGCTCGCCGCCTCGGCCTTGCTCGCCGCCTCGGCCTGGTTCGCCACCTCGACCTTGCTCGCCGCCTGCCGGGTCCGCTCGAGCTCGGCGATCGCCTGCTCGACGTCGCTGGCCGGGGCCGCGCCGCCGACCAGCGCCTGGCGGAAGCTCAGCTCGCTGCTCCCTGGGCTGGCGGCCAGGCGGTCGATCGCCGCCAGCGGGTCGCGCGCGGCGCTGGTGGTGGTGCGGTCGACGTGGGCACGGGCCTCGACCCGCTTGCCGACCATGACGCCGAGCACGAACACCATGCAGGCGATGATCGAGCCGCCGAAGAACAGGTAAAAGACCTGTCGCCCGTCGAGGTTGATCTCGATCTTGTCCTTATATAGGTCGGTCGCGGCGCTCATCACCACGACGGTGGACCAGGGATCTGCCCCGGGCAAGAAATCGACCGCGGGCACGGCGACCGCGGGCACGGCGACCGCGGCGGCGCTGGCCCTCGGAGGCCCGCCGCGGGTCACACACGCGGGTCAAACACGCGGGTCGGACTCGGTCAGTCGCGCTGCGGCTCGTACACGAAGCTCATCACCTCGGTGTACAGCTCGACCTTGACCGTCTTGAACTCCTCGGTCGAGGCGTCGGAGCGGTCCGGCGTGATGCTGACGATGTCGGCCCCACCGAACGACAGCGTCGCCAGCGGCTTCTTCTCGTTGTCGAGGTACTGCAGGCTGCCGGTCAGGCCGGTCCCGCGGCGAGCGCCGGCCACGCCGTTCTGCTGGAAGTGGGCGACGAACGGCTCGGCGTCGGCCTCGGGCAGGTAGAACACCAGGTTGGGGAAGTCGATGCGGCTGCCGAACTTGAACGGCTCGCGCTGCCCGCCGACGTGGTGCTCGATGATCTGCTGCTTGATCGTGAACGCCTCGATCTTGGTGACCCGACGACACGCATCGTCGAACCCGTCGACCGAGAGGTTGAAGTTGCAGGCCGACCACAGCTTCTGCTGGTCGCTCTGGGCCGGGCCGGCCAGCTTGCTGCCGTCGCCCTTGCGGAAGACGATACGTTCGGCGGCGACGCCGACGCTGAGGTAGGCCGCCTGCTTGTCGGACGCGCTCAGGGCCGGGAAGGTGAGGTCCTTGATGATGGCCTCGTAGAACTCCCGGCGGGCGCGCTCGGCGTAGTAGAAGTCGGCGGCGACGATGGCGCCGCTCTTGCGGACCTGGTTGCCGGAGAAGAACGCCTCGATCCACTGGTAGAACTGCAGCGACATCGACATGCCGACCTGCAGCTTGAAGTCGTCGAACTTCGGCTTGCCCAGCTGGCGCCAGCGCTCCTGGCCGGCGCCGTACTGGTAGGTCATCACGTCGGCCTTCATGCCCCCGCCTTCGATCGAGCGGACCAGCCCGATGGCCGATCGCTCGAGCTCGAGCGCGAAGTGCGCGGCGGCGTAGGCTCGGGACTTGTCGTTGGCGTTGGTGGCCATGGCAGGGAGGGGGGCGGGCGCCTGCGGTCATTATGCCGATGAGACCGGCATCTCGTCGCGTGGTACGCTCACCTCCGTCGGTTCCTTCCTCACCGGCCCATCCCCCAGGCGCAGCCGTGAGCACCCCATCCCCCGGCGCAAGTGCCGAGATCCTGAGGGAGATCCAGCAGACCCCGTCGGGGCGCATCCGCGCCGTGCGGCCTCCCCCCTGGGGCTTCGTCAAGGGTGGCCTGGTCGGCCTGGTGGCAGCGATCCCGGCCCTGGCGGTGGCAGTCTGGGTGCTGGGGCGAGCCGGCCTGGCGGCCCCGGGCGGCTTCGAGGAGGTGCTGCGGACCACGGCGGCCTTCGCCGGCATCGCCGCCGTCCTCACCGCCGGTGGCGTAGGCCGCCTGGCGGCGTGGTCCTCGATCGACGGTCGCGGCGGGCGGGTCCGCGCCATGGTTCGGGCCGGGCTGGCCATGGCGGCAGGAGGGGCCGGGCTGGTGATCATCGCCGCCGTGCCCCGTGGCGGGCTCCCCGACGAGCGGATCGCGTGGTTGTGGATCGGCGCGGCCGGCCTGATCGCGGGTGGCGTCACCGGCGTGCTGCTGGGCGCCCTGTGCGGCGGACCGGCGCCGGTGACCCTGGGCGACGTGGTGGCGCTGGCGCGCTGGCCCGGCGAGCAGCTGCGGCAGCTGCTGGTGGAGCCCGACGGGGTCGGCGAGGCTGGCGGGCGGTTGCCGCGCCGACGCCGGATCACCAGCCTGTTCGGCCTCGGAGGGGCGGAGGCGGCGGGGACGGCGGCGGGGACGGCGGCGGGGACGGAAAGCGCTGGCGCTGCTGGAACAGGTGCGGCTGCAGACGCAGCGGCGGTTGCAGGAACAGCGACAGGAACAGCGACGGCGACAGGTACAGCGACAGGTACGGCGACAGGTACGGCGACAGGTACAGCGACAGGAACAGCGACAGGAACAGCGACAGGTACAGCGACAAGTACAGCTACAGCGACAGGAACAGCCGCAGCCGCAGGAACAGTAACTGCCGCAGGAACAGCTGCTTCCGCAGGAACAGCTGCTTCCGCAGGAACAGCTGCAGCCGGAGGAACAGCAACTGCCGCAGGAACAGCCGCAGCTGGAGCGACGGCTGCAGGAACAGCGACGGCGGCAGACGTCGACGCCGGTGCAGCGGCAGGCACGGCGGAGGATGCGGTTGCCGGAACAGGTGCCGCCGCACGGACCGTGGCTGGTGATGCAGCAGGGGCGGAAGCCGCTGCCGACGCTGCGGTGGTGGTGGACACCCGGGCCGCTTCGATAAGCACATCCGCAGGTGCGGTGCCGGCGCGTACGCTCGGCACGGGCGATCTCTCCACCGGCGTGCCGGCCGCCATCGACGCCTCGGGGCCGAGCCCGGCCGCCAGCGGCGAGCCGCGCGAGGGTTGAGCCGGTGGCGCGTGCGCCCACCTCCCCGGCCGCGCCGCTCGGCGTGACCGATCCGCGCCGGCCGGTGGCCATCGCGCTGCTGCTGTCGCTCCTGGTGTGGAACCTGCCGCTCGGGGCCCTGGTCATGTACCCGTTCAAGCTGCTGGCGACCTGGCTGCACGAGAGCTCGCACGCCGTGCTGATGCTGCTCACCGGCGCCGGGGTCGAGCGCATCGAGATCTTCGCCGACGGCAGCGGCCTGGCCTTCCCGGTCGAGGGCGTCAACGCCGCCGGCGCCGCCGCCATCGCCGCCGCCGGCTACATGGGCACGCCGCTGCTCGGCGTCGGCCTGCTGGTCGCCGCCCGCGACGGCCGGCGCGCGCGCTGGCTGCTGGCCGGGCTCGGCCTGGCCCTGCTCGTGAGCGCCCTCGCCCTGGTCGGCAACGGCTTCGGTCAGACGGCCATGGCCGCGACCGGGGCCGGGCTGCTGGTCGTGCCGTGGCTGGTCCCGGCCGCCTGGGCCCGCTTCCTCGCCCTCCTGGTGGCGGCGCAGTCCTGCCTCAACGCGCTGCTCGACATCCGCGTGTTGTTCCGCCCGTCGCTGGTGGTCGACGGCGCGGTGGTGGCGGCGTCCGACGCCCACGCCATGGCCCGGGCCACCCTCGGCGTCGACGACGTGTGGGCGGTGTGGTCGTGGGCCGCGCTGTGGCTCGGGTGGTCGCTCGTGCTGCTGTTCGTGGCGTTCAGCCTGGCCCTGGGCCCGGCGGCGCCGGCGCGGCCAGGGCGGCGATCAGCGCCGGCGGCGCCTGCACCAGCTCGATGAGCACGCCCTCCCCGCCGCGCGCGGCGCCGGCGGGATCACCCTTGGGGTGGATGAAGCACACGTCGTGGCCGGCGGCGCCACGGCGGATGCCGCCCGGGGTGAAGCGCACCCCCTGCCCGCTCAGCCACGCCACCGCCGCCGCCAGGTCATCGACCCACAGGCCGAGGTGGTTGAGCGCCGGGTCGTGCACCTTGGGCTTCTTGTCGGGGTCGATCGGCTGCATCAGATCGAGCTCGACGGCCCCGGTGCCCAGGCCCAGCGTGAGGATGTCCTCGTCGACGTTCTCGCGCTCGCTGCGGAAGCTGCCGGTCACCGCTAGCCCGAGCAGGTCGACCCACAACGCGCACAGCGCCGCCTTGTCGGGGCCGCCGATCGCCACCTGCTGCAGGCCGAGCACGCGGAACGGGCGGGCCGGCGCGGTCACGACGCCACCCCGTCGGCCGCGAACGCGGCGCGTGCCTCGTCGAGGGTACGCAGGCCGGTCCGCGGCGCGCCGACCAGGATGGCCATGTTGCCGCTCGGGTGCTGGTTGTCGCGCATGAGCTGGTGGCACGCGCCGGTGCCAGCGAACGGGAAGGTCCGGGCCAGGCACGGGTCGACCTTGCGGTCGATCACCAGCTGGTTGACCCCGACCGCCTGGGCGTCGTTGGCGAAGTGGGAACCCTGCAGCCGCTTCTGCCGCATCCAGTGGTAGCGCAGGTCGAGCGTGGCGTTGTAGCCGGTGGTGCCGGCGCAGATGACCACCATGCCGCCGGTCTCGCACATGAAGCACGAGGTCGGCAGCGTGGTCTCGCCCGGGTGCTCGAACACGATGGTCGGGCTCTTCTTCTCGCCGAGCGCGTCCCAGAACGCCTTGCCGAAGGCGCGCGCGCCCATGAGCCACTGCCCGTACTCGATGTCGTCGGACCAGCGCGGCAGCTTGCCCCAGTGGCTGAACTTGCGCCGGTCGATCACCCCGACCGCGCCGAGGCGCTTGCAGTACTCGATCTTGTCGTCGCCCGACACCACGGCGATCGCGCGCCCACCGGCCGCGCGCACGATCTGGATGGCCATCGAGCCGAGGCCCCCGGCGCCACCCCACACCAGCACCGGGTCGCCCGGGCCGACGGTGTTGGGCGGCCAGCCGTGCAGCATGCGGTACGCGGTCGCCGCCACCAGCATGTAGGCCGCGGCCTCCTCCCAGGTCAGGTGCGCGGGCTTGGGCACGCACTGGTGGTCCTGGACCCGGGTGAACTGGGCGAAGCTGCCCCAGTTCGACTCGTAGCCCCAGATGATCTGGCTCGGCGCCAGCATCGGGTCGCGCCCGGCCACCACGTGCGGGTCGGCCGGATCCCACATGCCACAGTGCAGCACGACCTCGTCGCCGACCTTGACGTTGTTCACGTCGGTGCCGACCTGCCAGACGATGCCGGAGGCATCAGAGCCGCCGACGTGGAAGGCCTCGGCCTCGCCCTTCTTCTGCCGGGCCTTGATGACGTCGACCGGGATGCCCATCGCCGCCCACACGTTGTTGTAGTTGACGCCGGCCGCCATCACGTACACCAGCACGTCGCGCGGCCCCAGCGTGGGCACCGGCACGACCTCGGGCTGGAACGCGTCGCGCGGCTCGCCGAACCGCTCGGCGCGGATGACCTGGGCGTGCATCTGCGTCGGCACGTGGCCGAGAGGAGGCGCTTGCCCCAGCGCGTACAGATCGTTTCGGCCGTCGGAGCTCGCGGAGGCGGCGGTCATGGCAGAGCGACTCTAGCGCACTGCGGCATTTCCGGCCGAGCCCCGGGCCACGCGCGGTTTGCGCGGGGCACCGACGATCCCCGGGAGCCTTCAGCAGGCACGATGCTTCTTCAGCATCCCGCTAGCGGATGAGCTTGCTGAGCGCCTTGAAGTCGTCGGTGCCGGCACGGCCGAGCAGCTCGAACAGCGCGGTCTCGGTCGAGCTCAGGCTGGCGCCGGCGCGCTCGGCCAGGCCCAGGCCGACCCGCCAGTTGCCCTTGCTCCGGCTGCACGCGGCGTCGACCACCAGGCCGACCTCGGCCGGGCGGCCGCCGGGCTGCGCGGCCAGGAGGTCGCGCACCGACTGCAGGACGCAGACGTGGGTCTCCATGCCGGTGACCAGCCACTGGTCGCGCCCGGCCCGGGCCAGCTCGGTCGCCCAGGTCGAGAAGGCCGGCTCGCGGCCGACCGAGAACTCGAGCTTGTCGAGCCGGCGCGCCGGCGTCGGCAGGGTCGCTAGCACGTCCTCGAGCGCGGCCACGGTCGGCCCGAGCCCCCGCGGGTACTGCTGGCTGACGATCACTGGCAGATCGAACCGGGCCGCGGTCGCCACCAGCGTCGAGGTGTTGCGGATGACGGCGTCGGCCACCGCCGGCGGCATGGCCGCGCACAGGCGCTCCTGCACGTCGATGACGAGGACGACGGCGCGGTGCGCCGACAGCGGGGAGGTCGGGGTGGTGTGCATGGTCATCCCAGGCTGGCCAGGGCGTCGAGCAAGCGCTGGCGCCGGGCCTCCTCGTCGGCCAGGCGGGCCCGCTGCTCGGCCACCACCTCCTCCGGCGCGCGCGCCAGGAAGTCGGCGTTCTCGAGCTTCTTGCCGAGCACGGCGATGTCCTTCTCGGTCTTGCCGATGTCGCGGCCGATGCGCGCGCGCTCGGCGGCGACGTCGATCAGGCCACCCAGCGGCATCACCACCTCGAGGTCGGCCGCGACCACGCTGCGCCCGACCTTGTCGTCGACCACCGGCTCGGACGTCAGGGTCAGCTTGATACGCGCGGCCCGCTCGATCATCGACTTGTGCGGAGTGACCGCGCCGGTCATCGTCGCGGTGCGCAGCGTGACGTCGATGAGCTGGGCCGGCGGCACGTTGTAGGTCGCGCGCAGCATGCGGCAGGCGCCGGCGATGTCCTGCACCAGCTTCATCTGCGCCTCGGCGTCGGTGTCGATCCAGCTGTCGTCGCGGCGCGGGTAGATCGTGATCATCAGCGACGCCGGCAGCTCGGCCGGCTTGGGCAGCTGCTGCCAGATCTCCTCGGTCACGAACGGCACGAACGGGTGCAGCATGCGCAAGGACGACTCGAGCACCGTGGCCAGCACGCCCTGCACGGCGTGCCGGCGCGCCGCCTGCTCGGCCGACACCGGCTGGGTCGCATCGGCCGGGGTGTGCAGGTGCGGCTTGGCCAGCTCGATGTACCAGTCGCACACCTCGTGCCAGACGAACTGGTACAGCGCGCTGGCGGCGTCGGCGAAGCGGAACGCCTCGAGCGCCTGGTCGACCTCGTCGGCGACCCGCTGCAGGCGCGACAGGATCCAGCGCTCGGGCAGCCCCAGGGTCGCCTTGCCGCCGGTGGCCAGCTGGGCGCTGAACCGCTCGGGGTCGTAGCCGTCGAGGTTCATCAGCGCGAAGCGCGACGCGTTCCACAGCTTGTTGATGAAGTTGCGGTAGCCCTCGACCCGGTCGATCGACAGCCGGATGTAGCGACCCGAGGTGTTGAGCGCGGCCAGCGAGAAGCGCAGGGCGTCGGCGCCCATGGCCGGGATGCCCTTGCCGAAGGTCTTCTTCATGGCCTTGACGGCCGACTCCGGCGTGTTGGCGGCGTCGGCGCGCGCCACCATGTCGTCGAGCGTCGCGCCCATCACCACGTCGAGCGGGTCGATGACGTTGCCCTTGGTCTTCGACATCTTGTCACCGTTCTCGTCGGTGACGATCGCCGTCAGGTACACCGTCTTGAACGGCACCTTGCCCATGAAGTGCAGGCCCATCATCATCATCCGCGCGACCCAGAAGAAGATGATGTCGGGCCCGGTGGTGAGCACCGCGTTCGGATAGAACGTCTGCAGGGCCCGGGTCTTGTCGGGCCAGCCCAGGGTCGAGAACGGCCACAGCGCCGACGAGAACCAGGTGTCGAGGATGTCCTCGTCCTGGCGCACCGCGCCCGCGCACTTCTCGCACGCGGCGGCGTCGGCCCGGCTCACCGTGATGTGGCCACAGGCGTCGCAGTACCAGGCCGGGATGCGGTGACCCCACCACAGCTGGCGCGAGATGCACCAGTCGCGGATGTTGGTCATCCAGTGCATGTAGGTCTTGGTCCACAGCTCGGGCACGAACACCGTCTTGCCCTGCTCGACCGCCTCGATGGCCGGCCTGGCCAGCTCGCCGGCCTTGCAGAACCACTGCTCCATCAGCATCGGCTCGACCACCGCGCCCGAGCGCTCGCTCCGACCGCGCGGCACCTTGTGGTCCTTGGTGCCGGCCAGGAGCCCTTCCGCCTCGAGGTCGGCCACCACGGCCTTGCGGCAGGCCTCGACCGACAGGCCGACGTACTTGGCCGGGGCCGGCGCGCACATGTTGGCCTTGCGGTCGATCACCTCGAGGATGGGCAGGCCGAGGCGCTGCGCGCACTCGAAGTCGTTGGGGTCGTGGGCCGGCGTGACCTTGACCGCGCCCGAGCCGAAGGTCGGGTCGACGAAGGTGTCGGCGACGATCGGGATGCGCCGGCTCGACAGCGGCAACAGCAGTTCGCGGCCGATCAGGTGCTGGTAGCGGGCGTCGTCGGGGTGGACGGCGACGGCGGTGTCGCCCAGCATGGTCTCGGGCCGGGTCGTCTCCACCACCAGGAACTCACCCGGGGCGTCGGCCAGCGGGTAGCGCAGCTGCCACAGGTGGCCGCTCTCCTCGGCGACGTTGACCTCGAGGTCGGACACCACGGTCTCGCTGACCGGGTCCCAGTTGATCATCCGCTTGGCGCGGTAGATGAGGCCCTGCTCGTACAGGCGCACGAACGCCTCGCGCACGGCCTTGTTGGAGCCCTCGTCCATGGTGAAGCGGTCGCGCGCCCAGTCGAGCGAGAAGCCCATCAGCTTCTCCTGCTCGGCGATGCGCCCGCCCGACTTCTCCTTCCAGGCCCAGGCCCGGCGCATGAACTCGTCGCGGCCGAGGTCGAACCGGGTCTTCTTGTCGCGCCGCTTGAGATCCTTCTCGAGCAGGTGGTGCACGGCGATCGAGGCGTGGTCGACGCCCGGCATCCACATCGCGTTGTACGACTGCATGCGGCGCCAGCGGATCAGGATGTCCTGCATGGTCGAGCCGAGCGCGTGGCCCATGTGCAGCGACCCGGTCACGTTGGGCGGCGGCAGGGTGATGGCGTACGGCACGGTCGGGCTGGCGTCGTCGGCGTGGAAGTAGCCGGCGTCGAGCCAGGCCCGGACCCAGCGTTGCTCGACCTCGGAAGGGTTGTACTGCTTGGGGAGCGCCGTCGACATTTCGCCGGGACGCTACCACACCACCGTCGGCGCGGCGGCGGGCGTCGCCCGCCCCTGGCGGCGCGCTTCGACCAGGGCCGCCGTCGGCGCCCCCTCACCAGCGTCGCGCGGTCCAGGCTAGCTCAGTACTCGCCCGGATCGCCGTCGTCGTGGTCACCACCCGCCTCGGAGGCCCCGCACCGCTCGCCGTCCTCGAGGCACTCGCCGCCGAGCTCGGTGCAGGCGGCGCGCTCCATCGGCTCGACCGAGCCCTCGCCAGCGAAGCAGCAGCAGTCGAACACCTCGCCGGGCCCACCTGGGTCAGCCGGGGCGACCGGCCCGCCTGGCGCGACCTTGCCGCCACAGGCGGCCAGCCCGAGCGTGGCGCCCAGCAGCGCCACGACCACCTGGCGCACGGCGGCGCGCATGCCCGCGTCCCTCGCCCCGCTCAGTTGGCGCGGCGGGCGGTCAGCTCGGCCAGGTTCTCGCGGATGATCTGCTCGGCCAGCTCCGGCACGACCTCCCACACCACCCGCTCCACCACCTCGGTCGACAGGCGCAGCAGGCCGGCCAGCTCCGGGCTACCCACGGCCAGGCCCGAGGCCTCGGCCAGGCGCTCGCTCATCCGGGCCAGCGTGCGCTCGACGATCTGGGACTTCTTGCTCGGCATTCCACTCACCATGGGAGCGCGGGCCGAGCCGGCGAAGGCGAGGCCGAGGTTGGCGGCGGCAGCGGCCGCCGGAGCAGGAGCAGCGGCGACCGGGGCCGCGGCGACCGGGGCCGGACCCTTCATCGCCGGGGCCGGAGCCGGGGCGACGGGCGCGGGCGCGACCGGAGCCGGGGCCGGGCCGGTCCCGCCGCCCGGGAGCTTGATGGTCGGCATCCCCATGATCGTCGCCGAGCGCGGCGGCGCCGGCTTGGCGGCGGCGGGCGCTGGGGCGGAGATCGGCGCGGGCGCGGCGGCGACCGGCGCGGGCGCCGGCTTGGCCGAGGCCATCGGCGTCGCGGCCGGAGCGGCCTGGCCCGGCTTGACCGTGCCCGCCTTAGCCTTCTCGACGAACTCGAGGCACTTCTCGAGCATGACCTGGGTGTCCCACGGCTTGGCCAGGGTGCCATCGGCGCCGACCTGCGCGCCGCGACCGGTGTCGAACGGCGCCGAGTTGCCGCACAGGATCACGACCGGCACGTCGGCCAGCTTGCCGTCTTGCTTGAGGGCCAGGCACAGGTCGTAGCCCGACTTGCCCTGCATCACCGCGTCGGCCAGGACCAGGGCCGGCTTCTGCGCCCGGGCCTTCTCCAGCGCCTCGTCGACGCTGCGCGCGCCGACGTAGGTGAAGTCGGTCGACTTGAAGGTGATCTCCGCGACCTTCTGCATGGTGACGCTGTCGTCCGCACAGAGAATGATCTTGCTCATCGGTGTCCTTCGCTTGCCCGTGGCTCTCCGCCCGTGGCTTCGACGTGTCGTCGCATCGGCGGCCGGGGATGCGACGCGGGCAGAGCCCGTGTCCCCCGGTTTCAGTAATCGCATTAAATCACCGAACTTGCGGGGTGGTCAATTCGACGGCGGCCAGAACTCCCCGTGATCGCGCCGCCGGCCCGCACCACAACCACCACCGGGTCGCGCACGCGGTTGCTGGCGCGGTTCGTGTATGGTCCGGCCGCCATGACGGTGCCCGGCTCCCTGTTCCAGCACGCCATCTCCGCCGTCGTCAGCGCCGCCACCGGCGTGCCGACCACGGACCTCAAGGTGGAGGCGCCGCCGCGGCCCGACCTGGGCGACTACGCGGTCGGCTGCTTCCCGGCCGCCAAGCGGCTCGGCAAGGCCCCGGCGCTGGTGGCCCAGGAGATCGCCGCGGCGTTCCAGCCGACCGAGCTGCTGGCGTCGGCCAGCGCGGCCGGCCCGTTCGTCAACTTCAAGGTCGATCGCGGCGCCGGCTTCCGCCACGTCATCCGCGCCGCCCTGGCCGGCGCGCTGGTCCCGACCGGCCACGGCGCCGGCCAGACCATCTGCATCGACTACTCGTCGCCCAACATCTCCAAGCACCTGGCCTACCACCACATCCGCTCGACCTGCATCGGCCACAGCCTGGCCCAGATCTTCCGGGCCCTGGGCTACCGCGTCGTCGGCATCAACCACCTGGGCGACTGGGGCACCACCCACGGCATGCTGATCGCCGCGGCCCGCAAGTGGGGCATCCCCGATCCGCTCGACGTCACCGCGCTCAACGAGCTGTACGTGCGCTACCGCGAGGCCATCAAGGCCGAGCCGGCGCTCGAGGCCGAGGCCCGGGCCTGGTTCAAGAAGCTCGAGGACGGCGACGCCGAGGCGCGTGGGTTGTGGCAGCGCTTCCGCGACGTATCGTGGGCCGAGTTCGCCGCGGTGTACGACCTGCTCGGCATCCGCTTCGACGAGGTGCGCGGCGAGAGCGCGTACGAGAGTGACCTGGCCGGGGTGCTGGCCGAGTTCGCCGGCAAGGGCCTGGTCAGCGAGAGCGAGGGGGCCCAGGTCGTGGTCCTCGAGGGCGAGAAGACCCCGCTCCTGCTGGTGACCAAGGACGGCACCACCCTGTACGCCACCCGCGATCTGGCGGCGGCGCAGTACCGGTGGAACCAGTATGAGTTCACTCGCTCGCTGTACGTGGTCGACCGCGGGCAGGCCCTGCACTTCCGCCAGCTGTTCAAGGCGCTGGCCCTGGCCGGGCACGGCTGGGCCAGCCGGTGCGAGCACGTGCCGTTCGGGCTGGTCCGGTTCGGCGGCAAGAAGACCTCGACGCGCGGCGGCAACGTCGTGCTGCTCAAGGAGGTGTTCGCCGAGGCCGCGGCCGAGGTGCGGCCTCGGATCGCCGCCAAGCAGACCGAGCTCGACGACCAGGCGCTCGACGCCACCGCCCGCGCGGTCGGCATCGGCGCGGTGGTGTTCGCCAACCTGGTGACCCAGCGCGACAAGGACGTCGACTTCGACTGGGACAAGGCGATGTCGCTCGAGGGCGACTCCGGCCCGTATCTCATGTACAGCCACGCCCGCTGCGCCAGCCTGCTGCGGCGCGCCGCCGCCGCGCCCGGCGTCGCCTCGTTCGACCCGGCCCAGGTCGACCCAGGGCCGCTCGCGACCGACGCCGAGTGGGCGGTGGCGCGCCGCCTGCTCGACCTCGGCGACGTGGTGGTCCGGGCCGGCGCCGCCTGCGAGCCGCACCAGATCGCGCACTACCTGCTCGACCTCGCCGCCGACTTCTCGCGCTGGTACACGGCCGGAGGCGGCGACCCGGCCCAGCGCGTGTTGTGCGACGACGGCCCGACCCGGGCCGCCCGGCTGGCGCTGACCGCGGCGGTGCAGGCGACCATGGCCCGCGGCCTGGCCCTGCTCGGCCTCGACGCGCCGACCGCGATGTAGGCGACCCCGGCCCGGCGTGTAGGTCGGCGTCGGACCGCGTGCGCGGACCGTGGCCCGCCCGGCGTCGGCTGGCTGGAGTACACTCGAGCCGAGGTGGCGCTGCTGGAACAGATGCAGCTGACGATGTCGGCCATGGCCGACGGCGTCATCGTCGCCGACACCCGGACCGGCGAGGTGTGGATGAACGAGGCGGCGCGGACCATGCTCGGCGTCGCCGGCGGCGCCGAGGCGACCACCACCTACCTCAAGGACGTGGTCGGGTTCTACCCGTTCGACCTGGTGTCGGGCGCGACCGGGCCGCTGCGCGAGGAGGTCCGGATCGGCGAGCGCATCCTGCACTCGGTGGTGACGCCGCTGACCGACGAGGCCGGCCACGCCGGCGCGGTCGTCGTGCTGCGCGACCTCGGCGAGACGCGCGACCTGGCGCAGCGCCGGTCGGAGTTCGCCCAGCTCATGTCGCACGAGCTGCGCACGCCGCTGACCTCGGTCGCCGGCGCCCTCGACATCGTGCTGTCGGGCTACGCCGGGCCGCTGGCCGAGAAGCAGCGCCGCTACCTCGACATGGCCCGGCAGGCGGCGACCCGGATGAACCTGCTGGTCGATCAGCTGCTCGACCTGGCCCGGGCCCAGACCGGCTCGATCTCCATCGCCACCGCGCCGGTCGAGCTCGATCGTATGGCCGCCGCGGTGGTCGAGGCCTACCGCGGCAACGCCGGCAGCAAGGGCCTGCGCCTCAACCTGCACGCCACCGCCGATGGCATCAGCATCCTGGGCGACCCCGACCGCCTGACCCAGGTGCTGGGCAACCTGCTCACCAACGCCATCAAGTTCTCTCCACCGTCGGGCGTGATCGAGGTCGAGGTGTTCGGCCCGCCGCAGTTCCCTGACGCGGTCGGCGTGTCGGTCCACAACGACGGCGAGCCCATCCCCGACGCCGAGCGCGAGCGCATCTTCGAGCCGTTCTCGGCGTCCGGACGCAAGGTCGGCGGGACCGGCCTGGGCCTGTCGATCTGCCGCTCGATCGTCGAGGCCCACGGCGGCCGCATCTGGGTCGAGTCGGGCAGCCGTGGCACCCGCTTCGTCTTCACCCTGCCGGTGAAGTCGTCGACCACGTCGGACGGGGTGCGCGCCGAGCTCGCGCCGGCGCCGACGCCGGCCGAGGCGCGCCGCCCACGCGAGGCGGCCCGCGTCCTCCTGGTCGACCAGGACCGGCACCGCGCGCTGCTGCTCAAGGGCGTGCTGATGGCGGCCGGCGACGAGGTCACCGTGGTCGAGGACGTCGACGCCGCGCTGGCGGTGGCCCGGCGCGGCACCATCGAGGTGGTGGTGGTGTCGGCCGCCATGAGCGAGGCGCTGGCCCTGCTCGCCATCCTCGAGCACGACCCCGACACCCGCAAGCTGGCGGTGGTCGCGCTGGGCGAGCCAGGCCAGGCCGCCGAGCTGCTGGCGGCCAGCGCCGACGAGGTGGTCGAGCTGCCGGTGGTCCCGGCGGTGCTGTGCGACGCCTGCCACCGCCTGCGCGACGCGCTCGGCCGGCAGGCGCCACGGGTGATGATCGTCGACGACGACGCCGGCATCCGCGCCATCTGTCGCGAGGTGCTCGAGCAGGCCGGCTACCAGGTGCGCGAGGTGGCCCGGCCCGAGCTGGCGGTGGCCGAGGGCCGCCGGTTCCGGCCCGACCTGGTCCTGCTCGACGTGATGATGCCGGGCATCGATGGCTTCCGCGCCGCCGAGGCGCTGCGCCAGGACGGCGCCATCGGCATGGCGCCCATCATCTTCCTGTCGGCCAAGGGCGACACCGCCGACAAGGTCCGCGCCTTCCGCAGCGGCGCCGAGGACTACATGGTCAAGCCGTTCGACGCGGCCGAGCTGGTGGCCCGGGTCGGCAAGGCGCTCGAGCGGCAGGCGCGCGAGCTGGGCGCGTCGCCGACGACGCAGCTGCCCGGGGCCGACGCCATCGCCGACGAGATCGAGCGCCGGCTGGCGGCCGGGTCGAAGACGGTGGTGTGTTACCTCGACCTCGACAACCTCAAGGCCCTCAACGACTACTACGGCTTCGCCAAGGCTGACGCGGTCATCCGGCAGACCGGCGACCTCATCCGCGACGTGCTGGCTCAGGTCGGCCGCCCCGACGAGGACTTCATCGGCCACATCGCCGGCGACGACTTCGTGCTCATCGTCGCCGCCGAGCGGGCCGACGCGGTGTGCCGCGAGATCATGCGCCGGTTCGACCGGGTCATCCCGCTGTACTACGACCGCGACGATCGCACCCGCGGCTACATCGAGACGCGCGACCGCTGGGGCGAGCAGCGCCGCTTCCCGATCATGAGCGTGTCGATCGCCGCGGTCAGCCTGCCGCGGGCCCGCACCGGCGCCGAGATCGCCCTGCTCGCCGCCGCCGGCAAGAGCGCGGCCAAGGCCATCCCCGGCAGCGCCTACGTGCGCGACGACGTGGTCATGCCGCCACCCGCGTCGACCGGGCGCGAGGTGGCGAAGAACTCGACCGCGCCGCCCTAGCAGGCTGCTGAAAAACCCGTACCGGCGGCTCCTGCCGACGGGACGGGCTCCGTGTTTTCAGCAGGCTGCGAGACCGAAAATGACTAGCAGGCTGCTTTCTCAGCAGCCTGCTAGTCCCCTGGAAACGTGATTCTTCAGCGTCGGCGTGTCGCGCAAGCGATCGATCTCGCGGGCGAAACCCGTCGCCGGTTCTGCGAACGATCACGTTTCCAGGGGACTAGCGCTACGCCTTGATCTTGGTGTTGTCGGGGTCGTACAGCGGCTTGAGCGAGACCCGGCACGGATACCGCGTGCCGGCGATGTCGACCGACCACGGCGCGCCGTCGAGGAACTTGCCGTCGACCGCCACCGTCGGGTCGCCGCTGTCGACCATGGCCAGGCCGACCGCGCCGCCCAGGGTGTGGCCGTACGAGGCGGCGCGCAGGTAACCGCACGGGCGATCGCCCCGGTACACGACCTCGGCGTGGAACATCAGCGGCGCCGGGTCGAGCACCACGACCGACACCAGGCGGCGCCACAGCGGCCCAGCCGCCTTGCGCGCCAGCACCGCGTCCTTGCCGAGGAAGCCGCCCGGCTTCTTGAGGTCGAGCGCGAAGCCGAGCCCGGCCTCGAGCGGCGAGTCGGTGTTGTCGATGTCGTGGCCGTAGTCGCGGTAGCCCTTCTCCAGGCGCAGGCTGGCCAGCGCCTTGAGGCCGGCGTGGACCAGCCCCAGCTCGGCCCCGGCCGCGACCAGGTGCTGGTACACGTGCGCGGCCTGCTCGGCCGGGATGTACAGCTCGTAGCCGAGCTCGCCCAGGTAGGTGATACGCACGCACAGGACCTGGGCGAAGCCGATGTCGATGGTGCGGGCGGCCCGGAACGGGAACGCCTCGTTGCTCATGTCGGCCGAGGTGACCTTGGCCAGCAGCGCGCGTGAGCGCGGGCCCTGCACGTTGAGCTGGGCCCAGCCCGAGGTGACGTCGGCGACGAAGGCGTGGTGGCCGTCGAAGTGCCGGCGCATCCAGGTCAGCGCATGGCGATGCGCGGTGTCCGACGCCACCACCCAGAAGCGATCGTCGGCCAGCTTGGTCACGGTCAGGTCGGCCTCGAGCGTGCCGCCGGCATTGAGCCACTGCGTGTAGGTGATCGTGCCGGGCGCGCCGTCGACCGCGCCGCCGGAGATCCAGTCGAGCCGGCGCCCGGCGTCCTTGCCCTCGACGTGGAACTTGGCCATGAACGACATGTCCATGAGGATGACGCCCTCGCGCGCGGCCCGGTGCTCGGCGGCCCAGCGCGGGAACCAGTCGGGCCGGCCGAAGCCGAGCGGGCCGGGGTCGGGCGCGCGCCCGGCCAGCGACGCCGCCAGCTCGGGCGCGTACCAGTCGGCGCCCTCCCAGCCCGACACGTCGCGGAACGAGGCGCCCTGCCCGACCAGCTGGGCGTGGATGGGCGAGCGCTTGGCGTCGCGCGCGGTCGACAGCGACTTGAACGGATAGTGGCAGGCGTAGACCAGGCCGAGCGCCTCGACCGTGCGGGTGCGCCGGTACGCCGGCGTGGTCTGGTACGGCTGCAGCCGGTCGATGTGCATGCCGGTGACGTCGACGTCGGGCTGGCCGGTGGTGATCCAGTGCGCCATGACCCGGCCCAGGCCGCCGCCGGTGAGGATGCCGATCGAGTTGAGGCCGGCGGCGACGAAGTAGTTCTTGAGCTCGGGCGCCTCGCCGACGATCGGGCGCAGGTCGGGCGTGAAGCTCTCCGGCCCGCAGAAGAACTTCTTGATGCCGACCTCGCTGCTGATGGGCACGCGGGCCATGGCCTTCTCGAGGTACGGCCCCATCCGGTCCCAGTCGGGCTGGATCTCGCCGAACGAGAAGTCGTCGGGGATGCGGCCGACCTGCCAGGGCGCACACACCGGCTCGAACAGGCCGATCATCAGGCCGCCGACCTCCTCGCGGAAGTAGCCGTACGACCCTGGGTCCTCCAGCACCGGGTGGTCGGGCGACAGGCCCGGCACCCGCTCGGTGATGAGGTAGTAGTGCTCGGCCGCCTGGTTGGGGATGGTGATGCCGCTGGTGGCGCCGAGCTGGCGGGCCCACATGCCGGCGCAGTTGACCACCACCTCGCAGGCGATCGGCCCGGCCGTGGTGGTCACCCCGGTCACCGCGCCGCCGGCCGAGGTCACCCCGGTCACGGCGACGTTCTCGACGATCGACACGCCGCGCTGGCGCGCGCCCTTGGCCAGGGCCATGGTCACGCCGACCGGATCGACCCGGCCGTCCTGCGGCACGTAGAACCCGGCCAGGAGGTCGTCGATCTTGGCCAGCGGGAACAGGTCCCCGACCTGGCGCGGCGACAGCTCCTGCACGTCGATGCCGCACAGGCGGTTGAAGGCCGAGACCCGGCGGTACTCCTCGAGGCGGTCGCGATCGCTCGCGACCTCGATGAAGCCGACCGGCTTGAACCCGGTGTTCTGCCCGGTCTCGGCCTCGAGCCGCGCGTACAGGTCGCGCGTGTATTTGCGCATCTCAGTCGAGGTCTCGGAGGTCGAGCCGAAGGTCACCATCAGGCCGGCGGCGTGCCAGGTGGTGCCGGAGGTGAGGCGGTCGCGTTCGACCAGGACCACGTCGGTCCAGCCGAGCAGGCCGAGGTGGTAGGCGACCGAGCAGCCGATGACGCCGCCGCCGATGACCACGACCCGGGCCCGGGCCGGCACCGTCGCGGTCGGCGCCGCGGTCACGGCCGCGGCTCCGGGGCGCGCGCCGGCGTCGCCGCCACCGCCGCCGGGGCCGGGGCCGGGGCCGGGCCGCCGGCGGCGATCAGCGCCAGGTCGGCGCGCAGGCGGGCCCGCAGCTCCGGCGCCAGCGCGCGCAGGTCTTCCGGGTCGTCGTCGACGATCACCCCGCGGCAGGTCGGCACCCCACACGCGCACGGCTCGGCCACCTCGGCGGCAAAGCCGTAGTCGTAGGCCAGCTCCTCGCCGGGGGCGATGTCGCGCAGCGCGTACCACCAGGCGATGACCGTGCCCTCGGCCGCGTCCCACCGGGTGTCGACCTCGGTGTTGGGCTCGCACGAGTGGTTGATCCACCGGGTCTGGTCGGCCAGGTCCCAGAACAGCGGCGGGCCCTCGCTGCCGTCGGCGGCCCGCTCGTAGCCCGGCACCAGCAGGGCGTAGGTGTCGTCGAACTCGTCGGCGTCACGCCACAGCACCCCGTCGCCGTAACACAGGATGTCGCCCTTCTTGAACGGGCGACGAGCGACCACGCCGTAGCCGTGGATCTTGGAGCGAACGACGTCGAGACCTTCGAGACGACCCATCGCCCACGATCATCACGAGGCCGGGCGTGAAGTAAAGGCGACCCGCACGTTCTGAGCACGGACTCAGGCGATCACTGAGGCCCGTCCGCGGCGGGTCGGATGCACGCACGCCGGCGCCGGAGGTGGCCCGCGCGGCGACGAAAGGCCACGGGGCGGCCGGCAGGCGATCTGCCACCCGGGCATAATCTCGGAACATGAGCAGACGTATCGGCATCCTCACCGGCGGCGGCGACTGCCCCGGGCTCAATGGCGTCATCCGGGCGGTGACCCTGCACGCTGACTCCACCCACGGCTGGGAGGTGGTCGGCATCCGCAACGGCTTCGAGGGCCTGTACGAGCAGGAGTACGTCGACCTGGCGCCCGCCAGCGTGGCCCACGTCCTGGCCCGCGGCGGCACCATGCTCGGCTCGTCGAACCGGGCCAACCCGTTCGCCTACCCGGTCAAGCTGCCCGACGGCCGGGTCGAGATCCACGACGTGTCGGCCCGGTGTATGGCCAACCTGGCCAAGCTCGACCTGCACGGCCTCATCGTCGTCGGCGGCGACGGCACCATGTCGTTCGCCAAGAAGTTCATCGACAAGGGCGCCAAGCGCATCGTCGGCGTGCCCAAGACCATCGACAACGACCTCGAGGCGACCGACTACACCGTCGGCTTCCAGACCGCGGTCGAGGTGGTGGTGGGTGCGCTCGAGCGGCTGCAGACCACCGCCGAAAGCCACGAGCGCATCATGATCGTCGAGGTCATGGGCCGCTACGCCGGCTGGATCGCGCTGGTGGCCGGCCTGGCCGGCGGCGCCCACGTCGTGCTCATCCCCGAGATCGAGTACGACGTCGACGCGGTGTGCGCGGCGTTTCACAAGCGGCACGGCCGCGGCGTGTCGTACTCGATCGTCGTCGTCGCCGAGGGCGCCCGGCCCAAGGGCGGCGGCCACGCGGTGGTCGAGGCCGGCGACGCCACCAAGCAGGAGAAGCTGGGCGGCGCCGGTCAGCGCCTGGCCGACGCCATCAGCGCCCGCACCGAGTACGAGGTGCGAACCACCGTGCTCGGCCACGTCCAGCGCGGCGGCGCGCCGTGTGCGTTCGACCGCGAGCTGGCGACCCGCTACGGCGTCAAGGCGGTCGACCTCATCGCCGACGGCAAGTTCGGCCACGTCGCCGCCCTCGACAACGGCCGCATGGTGGCCAAGCCGATCGAGACCGCGGTCAAGAAGCTCAAGCTGGTCGATCCCAACGGCGAGCTGGTCAAGACCGCGCGCGCCATCGGCATCAACCTGGGCGACTGACGCCCCCGCCCTACCCGGCCGTGATCTTCTCGAGGAAGCTGGCCTTGAGCAGCTTCTCGCCGTGGGACGGGAAGAAGGTGTAGGCGCTGTCGCCGACGACACGCACCACCTCGCCCTCGCCCCAGCGGGCGTGCCGGACCAGGTCGCCCTTGCCGAGCGGGCCGAGCGGGCCCTGGCGGGCGCGGTCGATCTTGAGCGCCCGCCCGCCACCGCGGCCGCGCGCCTCCTGCCGGCGCAGCGCCTCGGCGATGAGGGCGCGCCGGGTCTCGTCCTCGCCGCCGGCGTCGACCTGGCCCTGGATCGAGGCCGCGGCCTGCTGCGACACCCGCGGCAGGCTGATGCCGGCCGCCGCCGCCTTGCCCTTCTCGGCGGCGACGCAGTTGTCGCACGCGCCACACGGCGCGGCGTCGTCGTAGCCGAAGTAGGTCACCAGCAGGCGGGCGCGGCACAGGTGCGACTGCGTGTAGCGCAGGATGGCGGCCAGCCGGGCCCGGTCCTGGATGCGCTTCTGCTCGTAGCGCTGGGTGGCGCGGGCCAGCTCGTCGAGGCTGGGCGGCGCCTCGGTCGTCGGGGCGAAGCGCGCGCCCGGCGCCTCGACCGCGAAGCCGACCTCCTTGAGGAACGACAGCACCACCCGCGCCTTCTTGGCCGGGGTGTCGGACGCGTCGGCGATGACCCGCACGTCGACGAAGCGCAGGTCGTCGGCGGCGACCGCCGGCGCGTGTTCGCCGCCGCGCTCGAGCGAGTGCACCACCGGCGCGACCACGCAGGTGCCGCCGGTGCCGACCTGGCGGCGCGCGCTGGCGACCAGGGCCTCGGCCACCGCCCGGGTCTGCTCCGGCGTCGGGTAGCGACCGCCGAGGAAGAAGCTCTGGATGCGCTTGTCCTCGGGCTGGTACAGCAGCACGCAGTGGGCCGGCGCCCCATCGCGGCCGGCCCGGCCGGCCTCCTGGTAGTAGCTCTCGAGCGAGCCGGGGAAGTTGTAGTGGACGACGAAGCGGATGTCCTGCTTGTCGACGCCGAGGCCGAACGCGTTGGTGGCGATCATCACCCGCGGCTCGCCCCGCTCCATGAACGCGGTCTGCACCCGCTCGCGGTCCTTGGCCCGCATGCGGCCGTGGTAGCGACCACACGGCACGCCCTGCTCGGCCAGGAAGTCGGCCAGCGCGTCGACCGTCTTGACGGTGGCGGCGTAGATGATGCCGCAGCCGGGCTGGCGGGCGAGCAGGCGCAGCAGCAGCGCCTGCTTCTTGCGCTCGCTCGAGGCCTTGACCACGTGGTAGCGCAGGTTGGGCCGATCGAGGCCGATGTCGATGACCGCGGCGTGGGTGATGCCGAGCTGGGCCAGGATGTCGTCCTTGACCTTGGGTGGCGCCGTCGCCGTCAGCGCCAGCACCGGCGGCCGACCGAGCGCGCCGACCGCCTCACCCAGGCCGAGGTAGGCCGGGCGGAAGTCGTGACCCCACTGCGAGATGCAGTGCGCCTCGTCGACCACGAACAGCGCGACCCGCACGCCGCGCAGGCGCTCGCGGAAGCGCGGCTCGCTCAGGCGCTCGGGCGTGACGTAGGCGATACACGGACGGCCGTCGGCCAGCCGGGTCAGCGCGGCCTGCTCGTCGCGCGGCGACAGGGTCGAGTCGAGCCGCAGCACGTCGATGCCGAGCTGCTCGAGCTTGTCGTGCTGGTCCTTCATCAGGGCGATGAGCGGCGACACCACCAGGGTCACGCCATCGGCGACCAGCGCCGGCAGCTGGTAACACAGCGACTTGCCGGCGCCGGTCGGCATGATGGCCAGGGTGTCGATGCCGGCCAGCACGTTGCGGATGGCCAGGGCCTGGCCGGGGCGGAACCGCTCGATGCCGAACCAGCGGTGCGCCAGCGTCAGCATGCGGGTGTCGGTGGCGGCGTCGGCGCTGGCGGCCGAGGCGCTGAGCGCGCCCAGCTCGTCGGCCGAGGCGACCGGGGTCAGGGCGTCCTCGGTCGGCTCGTCACCGGCGTCGACGACGGCCGCGGCCAGCCCGGCCGGCCCGCCCGGGAGGTCGAGCAACGCGTCCGCGCTCGTCCCGACGGCGAGTCGTCGCCGTCGGCCCGCGGCCGCCACCTTTCCTCTCACGACTGGTTTCCCAGCCATAGACGACGACAGTCGCCCACGGTCTCGACGGGTGCAAGCCAAAACCCCCGCCGCCATCGAGGCGACCCGCGGCTGCGGACGGAGCCGATTCTCCGACGGAGAGGGCGCTACTCGTCGGCTGGAATGTGCGAGCCGGCTGACACAACTTTGCGGGCGTGAACGGCGTGGGATCTGCTAGCCGCGCTGGCGCGCGACCTCATACAGCGCGATCGCCGCGGCGACCGAGACGTTGAACGAGCCGACGCCGGTCCGGGCCATCGGGATGATGGCGTGGAAGTCGCACTGCTTGCCGACCAGCGGGCGCACCCCGCTGCCCTCGGCCCCGAGCACCAGGCAGGCCGGCGAGGTCAGGTCGATCTGCGCCAGCGGCCGCGCCTCGGGGCTGGCGTGGATGGCGACGTTCCACACCCCGCGCTCCTTGAGCGCGTCGAGCGCACGCGCCAGGTTTCCGACCTGGGCGATGGCCAGCAGCTCGCTCGCCCCGGCCGAGGCCTTGCTGACCACCGCGGTCACCCCGGCGGCGCGGTTGGCCGGGATGATGACGCCGTGGGCGCCGAGCAGGTAAGCCGAGCGCAGGATGGCGCCGAGGTTGCGCGGGTCCTCGACGCCGTCGAGCGCCAGCAGGAGCGGCCGCTGCCCGGCCGCCAGCGCGGCCTCGACCATGTCGTCGGGATCGACGAACTCGAGCTCGCCGACCTCGGCCAAGACGCCCTGGTGACGGGCGTCGGGGCCGGCCAGCTGGTCGAGCCGATCGCGCGGCGCCAGCTCGACCAGCACGCCGGCGGCGCGGGCGTCGATCGCCAGCTGGGCGACCGGATCGGCGGCCCGCTCGCGCCCGACCCGGCCGGGCTCGACCAGCAGCTTGCGGATGCGATCGGGGCGGGCCCGCACCAGCTCGCGCACCGGGCCGATGCCGTAGACGTGGCGCGCCGCCATCAGCGTGTGCTCCCGGCCGCGGCCAGCTCGGCGACGATGGCCCGCGCCGCCGCCGCCGGGTCGGCGGCGTCGCGCAGCGGTCGACCGACGACCACCAGGTCGGCGCCGTCGAGGCGGGCCTGGGTCGGGGTGGCGACGCGTTTCTGATCGCCGGTGGCGGCGCCGGCGGGACGCACCCCCGGGGTGACGATGAGCGGCCCGGGGCCGAGCGCGGCTCGCACCGCCGCGATCTCGCGCGGCGAGGCGACGATGCCGTCGCAGCCGGCGTCGATGGCCAGCTGGGCCCGCCGCACCACCAGCGCCTCGGCCGGGCCGATCGCGCCGATGGCGGCCAGGTCGGCCTCGTCGAGCGAGGTCAACACGGTCACCGCCAGGACCCGGGTGTCGCCGGCGGCGCGGGCGGCCGCCACCGCCGCCGCCAGCATGGCGTGGCCGCCGGCGGCGTGGACCGTGAGCAGGCCGGCGCCCAGCCCGGCCACCTGCGCCGTCGCCCGCGCCACCGTCTCCGGGATGTCGTGCAGCTTGAGGTCGAGCATGACCCGGCGCCCGGCCCGGGCCGCGTCGGCGACGATGCTCGGCCCGGTCGCGCAGAACAGCTCGAGCCCGAGCTTGATCCAGCTCGGCACCCCGGCCAGGCGCTCGAGCAGGGCGTCGGCCTCGCCACGGCTGGCGACGTCGAGGGCAGCGATCAGGCGGTTGCCAGGGTCGAAGGCGGGCACCGGCCGTTGGTAGTCGAGGCCGCCGACCGGCGCAAGCCTCAGCGAGCCGCGGTCGCCAAACCGAGCACCACCACGTCGAACAGATCGCCGCAGGCGGTCGAACCGCCAGGCGCACAGGCGGTCCGTTCCAGCCGCCAGCCGACCGGGAGTTCGCTCAGGGTCCAGCGCGTGGTCGCTCGCTCGCCGGATGAGTACAGCAGCCAGGCGTCGAGCACGGTGCCGGTCAGCTCGAGCCAGCCGGACACGCCGATCTCGGACAGCAGGCCCGCGCCGGTGCAGTCGCCGGCGGCGTAGTCGGTCAGCGTGGTCACGCTGTCGAGGATCAGGCGGGGGTCGACGTCGAACAGGCCATCGACCCGCCGAGCTGCCCCGGCCAGCGGTTCGCACGAGCCGGCCGCCTGCTCGGGCCCGCCCGGGTAGCGGTACCGCTGCAGGCGATGGCTCCCGGCCAGGCGCTGGTCGCGCGCGGGTGCGCGCCGCACCGTCAGCTGGCCGAAGGGCGCCGCGCCCACGTTGTCGGGGTCGGCCGGGTCGTAGCGGAGCTCGACCCGGTCGGCGTCGAGCCAGGTGGCGACCATGACCTGGACCAGGCCGTCGCCCGAGGCGTCGAGGATCCAGCGGTCGCCGACGACCGTGGTGGTCAGCTTGAGCACGCTGGCGCCGGCGATGGTGCCGGCGTCGAGGGTGATCCAGCGCAGATCACCCTCGAGGGGGGTGTCGCTCATCACCAGCTCGAGCCGGACGCCGGCGACCAGGTCATCCCGAAAGCGCTCGGCCTCGCCCGGCCGGGTGGCCCGCTCGGCCACCCACGACCCGACTGGATCGCCGCGGCCGGCGTCGTCGAGAGGGACGCTGTCGGCGCGAGCCTCGGCCGCATCGACCGCCCCGCCGGCCGCGTCGGCGCCGTCCGGCCCAGCCCCGGCCGGCGCCAGCGCGAAGTCCCACCGGCAGGCGCCGAGCACCAGCGCGACCAGCCACGGCCCTGCGCGTGTCACCGCCACATCATCACACATCGACGCCTCATCGCAGCGCGGTTTGAGGGTCCCACTCGAGCACGTCGGCCAGGTCGTCGCACACCGCGGCCGGGGCGCAGGTGTCGCGGGCCATCCGCCACGCCCCCGGGCGCGGCTGGGTCATGGTGCCAGACGTGCTGAAGTCACCGACCTGCGGCGACGATGCCCAGCCCTGGTAGCGCCCGCCCTCGACCTCGAGGAACACGCTGAGCATCTCGGACACATCGTCAGGCACGCCGCCACACGCAGGCTGACCGTAGATCAGGTAGTCGAAGTCCAGGTTGGCCTGATAGCTGGCACCGATGACCATCGCACCGGACAGTTTCCGACTTCCGCCGGTCGAGGGGGCACAGCTCCCCGCCGTCGACTCGACCTCTCCGGGGAAACGGTAGGAGGCGAGCTGGTAGCTGCCGATCACCGACTCGTCGTGAGCGGGCGCCCGCGCCAGCCGCAGACGGCTGTACGGCGGCGCGCCGACGTCGCCGGGTCGGCCGGGCTGGTAGGTCAGCGTGACCTCGTCGCCGCTGGTCCAGGTCGCCGCGTAGGTGGCCACGGACATCGGAAGGCTGGTGGTGAGCACCCACTGCGCTGGCGCCACCGTGACCGTGCCGCCGCTGAGGGTCAAACCGGCCGGGAGGCCGGCGTCGAGCAGCATGGCGCGCCACGTCAGCGCCGAGCCCGCCACCTGCAACTCGAAGCGGATGCCATCCGCCAGGTCGCTGCGCAGGCGGGGGATGCCCCCTGTCGGCGTGACCTCGAGCCCGATCCACAGGCCCTGGGCGTCACCGATGGCGCCGTCGGGGCCGGCGTCGACCACCCTCGGGCCGCCGTCACCGCCGCCGCCGCCGCCGCCGGTGCCACCAGGCACATCGAAGCCGAGCAGGCCACAGCCGGTCAGCAGCAGGACCAGGACCGGGGCCGAACCAGCCGCCATCCCCCAGCTGCGACTACCCGGGCGGCGCACCGGACCAGCATACCAGGCGCCCCGACCCAGGAGGACGAAGATCAGGGCCGCAGCGCGCGCAAGCGCAGGCCGCCGGCGGCGTCGGCCTCGACGGTGTACAGCACGCCATCGTCGGCGCGGCGGTGGTCGCGATCGAACCGGATGGGCCCGGTCAGGCCGACGACCTCTCCTGCCGCGAGCGCCCGCACCAGCCCGGCCCGGCCACCACCGCCGGCGCGCGCGGCCAGCAGCGCGGCGTCGTAGGCGTAGGCGTCGACCGCGACCGGGGCGCGCCCGTGCGCGGCCTGGTAGACGCGCACGAAGTCGGCCGCGACCGGATCCTCGGCGTCGGCGTAGAAGCCGGGCGCGAGCAGCGCGCCGAGGGCGTGCCGGCCGGCGTCGACCAGGAAGTCGGGCGCGACGTTCTCGGCGGTCGACAGCAGCCACACCGCGCGCCCGAGCGCGACCTTGCCCTTGCCGCCCGGGCGCGGCACCAGGCCGGCCGCGGCCAGGGCCGGCGCGATCAGCTCGAGCCGGTCGGCGGCGTCGCCGATGAACACCGCGTCGAACGCGCCGCTCAGCTGCTTGGCCACCCCGGCGAAGGAGCGAGCGTCGGCCGGGTAGGCCCGGGCCACGACGACGGTGCCGCCGCCGGCGCCGACCTCGGCCTCGAACGCCGCCCGCACCGCGCGGCCATAGCCACTCTCGGGCACGGCCAGCGCGAAGCGGCGAGCGCCGCCGGCCAGCGCGGCCCGGGCCAGCGCGCGCGCCCGCATCTCGGCCGAGTGCCACAGGTGGAACACGGTGCGCCCGGCCGCGCGCTCCTCCGGGCGCGGCGACAGCGACAGCAGCGGCAGGCCGAGCGCCTCGGCCCGCGCGGTGGCGGCGTCGACCGCGGCGCCGTCGATCGGGCCGATGGCGGCGACCACGCCCGCCGCCGCGGCGGCGTCGACCGCGGCGGCCGCGGCCTCGGCGCTGTCGGCGGCGTGGACGTCGATCGTGGTCAGGGCCGCGCCGCCGACCGCGCCGCCGGCCACGGCCAGCGCCTGCGCCGACAGCTCGCCGACCCGAGCGCCCTTGCCGGTGGTCGGCAGCAGCGCCGCGACCAGGCCCGGCTCGCCGCCACCCGCGGCCACCACCACCGGCGCGCTGGCCGGCAGGCCGAGCGCGGCCCGCGCCGGCGCCGCCGCGGCGCGGACCCGGGCCGCCCCGGCCGCGTCGCCTTGCTCGTCGAGCGCGCCGGCCAGGCGTGGCCCGAGCAGCGCCGCCGCCGGGCCGCGCCCGGGCTCGACCTCGGCCCAGGCCGAGCGCAGGCCCTCGGCCGGCGCCGCCGCCACCAGCTCGCCGACGCGGGCCAGGATGTAGCCGCGCTCGGCCGAGGTGGCCAGCGGGTACCAGCGATCGAAGTAGCGCAGCGCCGCCAGCGGCTCGCTGCCGGCGGCGGTCGCCACCGCCATCGCCGCCAGCCACTCGGCGCGCTCGGCGTCGCCCTCGATGGCGGCCTCACCCCGGGCCAGGCGTGGCAGGGCCTTGCCGTGCTCGCCCTGGTAGTTGCGGGCCAGGCCGAGGAACAGGTCGGCCCGGGTGCGCAGGCCGGGCGGGGCCTCGCCGTCGTCGACCTGGTCGAGCTCGCGCACCGCCTCGGCGTAGGCGCCGGCGGCGACGTGGGCGATGCCGGCGTACAGGTGCGCCCACGGCGCGATCGGATCGTCGGGGAACTGCTCGCCGATGGCCACGAACTCGGCCGCGTTGTCGCCGTCGCGGGCGAAGGCGGCGCGGGCGTCGGCGAAGCGCTGCCGGGCGGCGGCGTCGCCGTCGGTCGGCGCCGGCGGCACCAGGGTGCGCCGGGTGTGGCGCGGGCAGCCGGTGGCGGCGAGCACCAGCGCGGCGGCGAGGGTGAGCAACCAGGCACGCATGGCGGTGACGCTAGCACCATCCGGCCGGGCCGGCCGGGCGCCCTGCCCGGCCGGCAGGCCCGCACGATCTGGCGCCAGCACGCGGCGCCCGCCGGTCGACCGCAGCCGGCCTGAGTTATGGTGCCGGCCCATGTCGCGCGCCGATCGCCTGCACCAGCTCATCGAATCTGCCCACGCCGCCCTCGACGACGGCGACCTGCCGGCGGTGCGCGCCGCCCTGGCCAACGCCCAGCGCATCGATCGCAAGCACCCGGTGGTGCGCGACCTCGAGGGCAACCTGGCCATGATGGAGGGGGACGACGAGCGGGCCATCGAGATCTTCACCGCCCTGGCCGACGAGGACGACAACCCGGCACACCGGATCAACGTCGCCAACCTGCTGTTCTATTCGCAGGGCGACGCCGCCGGCGCGCTGGCCGCGCTCGAGCGGGCCTGGCCCGACATCGACGACGAGGACGACCTGATCGCCGCCATCCTGCTCAAGGCCGACGCCCACCTGGCCCTCGGCGGCCTGACCCACCTGCAGGCGGCGCGGGCCGTGCTCGACGAGCTCGACAGCTCCCCCATGGACGACGATCCGGGGCTGGCCATCCAGCTGGCCGAAGCCCGCATCGCCTGCGACCAGCCCGACCGTGCCCAGGTCCTGGCCCAGGCCCTGACCAAGCACCCCGACGGCGCGCCCGATGGCTTCTACCTGCTCGGCCACATCGCCGACTACCAGCACGACGAGGCGGCCCGCACCAAGGCCTGGCTCGAGGTCCGCACCCTCGACCTGGCCGAGCCGCGCCCGCCCTGGGCCCTCGATCACGCCGAGGTCGACCGCATCGCCAGCGAGACCCTGGCCGAGCTGCCGCCGCGCGCGCGCGAGCTGCTCGGTCCGGTGCCGATCCTGGTCGACGCCTACCCGACCGTCGACCAGATCGAGAGCGGCGTCGATCCGCGCCTGCTCGGCCTGTTCTCCGGCACGCCCATGACCGAGGCTAGCGCCGTCGGCGGCACCCCGCACCTGACCGCGATCCACCTGTTCCTGCACAACCTCGAGCAGACCACCCAGGACGCCGACCACCTGGCCGAGCAGATCCGGGTGACCATCCTGCACGAGACCGCCCACTTCTTCGGCCTCGACGAGGATCAGGTCGAGGCGCTCGGGCTGGGGTGACGAACCTGCGGACGAGGCGGGCTGCCACGGCCTGATCGCCAGGCGACCAAGGCGCGCTGCCCGGCTGCAGCCCTACGAGTCCGGCAGGCAGATGTTGGCGCCGATCGCGGTGCCGGGCACGCACAGGGCGATGAGGCAGCAGGTGCCCGAGCCGCACATGCTGTTGTCCTCGCAGAACAGGCCGCCGCCGGGCGCGTCGGGCGGCGAGGCGTCGGGCGGCGGGCGGGCGTCGACGGGTGGGCGGGCGTCGACCGGGCGGGCGTCGCTGGGTGGGCGGGCGTCGGCCGGGCCGCCGCTGCTGGCGTCGGCGCTCTTGCGGGCGTCGACGCCGTCCTCGGTACCGGCGCCCTTGGCGCACGCAGCCGACAGCAAGGCCGCGGCGGCCAGCACCCGGAAGATCGTCCCCGACATCGAAGGCATGCTACCGAGCGCCCCCGCGGTTGCAATAGGTCTTTTGCTGTCGCGGCGACGCCGCGGCGCGGCAACGGCCGGCGGCGGCCGGTGAGGGCTGGTCGCAATGGCCGACCGCGCCACGGCTGGCGGGCTTGGCCAGGGTCCGTGGTCACCGTGCGCGGCCGTCGACGCCGCGACGCTGCTACGCGAAGGTCGCGACGCGGTCGCCGAACAGGCGCTCGAGCCGGGCCAGCAGCTCGTCGCTCGGCGCCACGCTGTAGTCGCTGCCGAGCGGGATCACCGTCTCCGAGCGCTGGCCGATGCGCAGGCGGACGACGGCGGCGCAGTTGCCGCGCTGGCCCTCGAGGATGCCGCGCAGGGCCTCGAGCTGCTCGGGCGTGACCCGGTCGGCGTCGAGGTGGATGTCGACCCGCGTGGTCTTGCTCTGGCGCAGCTCCGACAGCGGCACCGCGGTCTCGAGCAGCATCTTCCACTCGGCCGCCTCGGCCGTGCCCTCGTTCTTGACCGTGCCCGAGCACAGGATCGGCTCGTCCGACACCAGCACGTGGCGCACCTTCTCGAACGTCTTGGGGAAACACACCACCTCGATCGAGCCCTCGGCGTCCTCGAGGATGTACCGGGCCATCTTGTCGCCCTTCTTGGTCACCATCTCCCGGTACTGCGCGACGACCCCGCCGATGGCGGCGTCTCCGGCGGCGCGCCGGCCGGTGTGGAAGTCGACGGTGGTGGCGTTGGCGTAGCGCTGCAGGTCGGCCCGGTAGCGGTCGAGCGGGTGGCCCGAGATGTAGAAGCCGAGCGCCTCCTTCTCGAACGCCAGCAGCTGCTTGTGCGACCACGGCTCGGTCTCCGGGTACAGCTCGCCCTGCGGCGTGGCCGCGGCCGCGCCGCCCGCCCCGGCCGCCGGGGCCGGGTCGAACATGCCGAACAGCGAGGTCTGGCCGGACCGGCGGTCGCGCTGCTCGGCCGCGCCGCGCTCGATGGCGGCGTCGAGCACCGCGGTCTGCTCGGCCCGGTGGTGGCCGCCGGCCAGGCCGTCGAAGGCGCCGGCCTTGATGAGCTGCTCGAGCACACGCCGGTTGCACTTCTGGCTGTCGACCCGCTTGCACAGGTCGTAGGTCGAGCTGAAGCGGCCGCCGCCGTCCTCGGCCCGGCGCGCCTCGAGGATGGCCTCGACCGCGCCGGCGCCGACGCCCTTGACCGCGCCCATGCCGAAGCGGATGACCTTGGTGCCGTCGCCGCGCGCGACCACGCTGAAGTCGGCCTGCGACTCGTTGAGGTCGGGCCGCTCGACGATGAGGCCCATGGCCCGCGCCTCGGCGATGAACTTGACGATGTTGTCGATGTTGTCGGCGTCGCACGACATCAGGCCGGCCATGAACTCGTGCGGGTAGTGGCACTTGAGGTAGGCGGTCTGGTAGGTGACCCAGGCGTACGCGGCCGAGTGCGACCGGTTGAAGCCGTAGCCGGCGAAGAAGGCGATGAGCTCGAACACCGAGTCGGCGATCTTGACGTCGACGCCCTTGGCCTTGGCGCCGTCGACGAAGCCGGCCTTCTCGGCGTCCATGATCTCCTTCTTCTTCTTGCCCATGGCGCGGCGCAAGAGGTCGGCGCGCCCGAGCGAGTAGCCGGCCAGGACCTGGGCGATCTGCATCACCTGCTCCTGGTAGACGATCACGCCGTAGGTGTCGGCCAGCACGCCGGCCAGGTCGGGGTGCGGGAACTCGACCTTCTTCTTGCCGTGCTTGCGGTCGATGAAGTCGTCGACCATGCCGCCCTCGAGCGGACCGGGCCGGTACAGGGCGACGGCGGCGACGATGTCTTCGATGTTGTCGGGCTTGAGCTTCTTGAGGATCTCGCGGAAGCCGCTCGACTCGAGCTGGAACACGCCGGTGGTGTCGCCGCGCGAGATCATCTTGTAGACGTCGGGGTCGTCCATCGGGATGAGGGCGATGTCGAGCGGGGTGGCGCCGGCCGGCTTGGCCGCGTTGATGAGGCCGACCGCGGTCTGGATGACGGTCAGGGTCTTGAGCCCCAGAAAGTCGAACTTGACCAGGCCGGCCTTCTCGACCTCCTTCATCGCGTACTGGGTGACGATCTCGCCGTTCTGGCCGCGGAAACACGGCACGTACTCCCACAGCGGGTGCTCGGCGATGACCACGCCGGCCGCGTGCATGCCGGCGTGGCGGTTGAGGCCCTCGAGCCCGGCCGCGATGTCGAGCAGCTCGCGGTGCAGCGGGCTCTCGTTGTACAGCTTCTTGAGCTCGGGCTCGGCCTCGATGGCCTCGCGCACCGGCGGGCTCTTGCCCTGCACTGGCTCGGGCACCAGCTTGGCCAGCTTGTCGGCCTCGGCGAACGGGATGTCCATGACCCGGGCGATGTCGCGGATGACGCCGCGCGCCTTGAGCTGGTGGAACGTGGCGATCTGGCCGACCCGGTCGACGCCGTACTTGCCCTGGACGTACTTGATGACCTCGTCGCGCCGGTTCATGCAGAAGTCGACGTCGAAGTCGGGCATCGAGATGCGCTCGGGGTTGAGGAACCGCTCGAACAGCAGCTTGAACTCGATCGGGTTGATGTCGGTGATGCGCATGGCCCAGGCCACCGCCGAGCCGGCGCCGGAGCCGCGGCCGGGGCCGACCGGGATGCCGTGCTCCTTGGCCCAGTTGATGAAGTCCCAGACGATGAGGAAGTAGCCCGAGAACCCCATCTTCTGGATGACGCCGAGCTCGTGCTTGCACCGCTCGCGGTACTGGTCGACGTCGAACGCCTTGCCCATCGCCGCCATCTCGGTGAAGCGGCGCTGCAGGCCCTGGTCGATGACCGCGCTCAGGTAGGTGTCGAGGGTCTGGCCGTCCGGCACCTTGTAGGTCGGCAGGTAGGTCTGGTCGAACTTGAGCTTGACGTTGCACTGCTGGGCGATGCGGACGGCGTTCTCGAGCGCCTCCGGGCAGTCGCGCATCTCGGCGTTCATCTCCGACGGCGACTTGAGGTAGTAGCTGTCGACCGAGTGCTTGAGCCGCTTGTCGTCCTTCATCGACTTGCCGGTCTGGATGGCCATCAGCACGTCGTGGGCGGCGGCGTCGGACCGGTTGACGTAGTGGCAGTCGTTGGTCACGACCAGCGGGATGCCGAGCTTGGGCCCCATCCGCTTGAGCTCGTCGTTGAGCTGCTGCTGCTCGGGCGTCTGGGTCGGCATCAGCTCGAGGTAGAAGTCGCCGGCGCCGAACATCGCCTTGTACTCGCGCGCGACCTCCTCGGCCGCGGCCACGCCGTGTTTCTCGAGCGTCTGCGCCACCTCGCCGCCGAGGCAGGCCGACATGCCGATGAGGCCCTCGCTGTGGTCGCGCAGCAGCTGCTTGTCGATGCGCGGGTTGTAGTAGAAGCCCTCGAGGTACCCCATCGAGTTGAGGTAGCTGAGGTTCTTGTAGCCAGCCTCGTTCTTGGCCAGCAGCACCAGGTGGTAGTTGCGGCGGTTGGTACGGTCGTGCCGGTCCGACGAGGCGACGTAGGTCTCGCAGCCGAAGATGAGCTTGATGTCGGCGGCCTTGGCCTCGGTGTACAGGTCGATGGCGCCGAACATGTTGCCGTGGTCGGTCACCGCGACCGAGTCCATGCCCAGCTCCTTGATGCGCGGGAACAGGTCCTTGACCCGGATCGCGCCGTCGAGGAGGGAGTACTGGGTGTGAACGTGCAGGTGCGTGAACTCGGCCATGGTCCCCTGGTCCGAGGATCTAGCCGATCGCGGCCGCTTCTCCTAGCGGGAGTGTCGTCGACGAAGCCGTGGCGACACGCGGGGTTGCGGCCGGCGCAGACCGCGCCAGGCCGGCGTGCGTTGAACGCCCCATGCCGCGCCCCTGGCTCCCGTTCGCCGCCCTGACCGTGACCGTGGCCCTGGCCGTCGCGCCGGGCCCAGCCGGGGCCGAGGCCCCGTCGACCCCGCTGCGCACGTCGCCGACCGTGATCGCCACCGCCGGGCCGACCCGGGCGCCGGCGCCTCGGCTGGTGCTGGGGGGCCGCTACGACAGCACCTACGGCACGGTCGAGCTGACCCGCGACGGCGACCAGGTGTTCGGGCGCTACGAGTGCTGCGGCAAGGGCTCGCTGCGCGGCCGCATCGTCGGCCGGCGCGTGTTCTACACCTGGCGCGAGGATCACGCCGGGGAGGCGGCGACCGGCCACGGGGTGTGGACCCTCGGCGCTGACGGCCGGCTGACCGGGACCTGGGGCTGGGGCAAGCGCGACGACGATGGCGGCGCGTGGGACCTGTGGCAGGCCCCGCGCCCGACCTCGGCGATCGCACGCTGACCGCCCGCTGGCTGGCGCGCACCGGCCGCGGTTGCCGGCCTCGGCGCTTGAGCGACGGCGCCGCAGCCCCTACCCTGCGCCGATGCGTACCGTCCTCGCCGCCCTCCTCGTGTTGTCCGCCTGTGGCGGCTCGCCCGCCCCGGCGCCGGTCGCGCCGGCCCCGCCGCCGGCCGCCGCGCCGGTGACCCAGGCCCCGGCCGCGGCCACGCCGTGTGCGCCGGTGGTCGAGCGGCTGACCACGTCGATGGCGATGCAGATGCAGCAGTCGCTGCCGGCCGACAAAGCCAAGAAGTGGACGGCGCGCCTGAGCGACGTGCTGGCGGCGTCGTGCGCCGAGGACGGCTGGCCCGAGGCGGTCAAGGCGTGTGTGGTCACGGCCAAGACGGACGAGGAGGTAAACGCCTGCGGCGACGGCGCCAAGGGTGACGCCGAGCTCGAGGCCAAGATGATGGCCCGGATGCAGCCGCTGATGAACGAGATGATGCAGGACATGGGCGCCGGCGGCGGCGCCCCGCCCGACGAGGACGACCCGGGCACGGTCGTGCCGCCCCGCCCATGATGACGCCGCGCCGACGCGTGGTGCGAGTGGTGGCGGCCGGCCTGGTGGTGGGCGCCTCGCTGGCGGCGTGCGCCGCGCCGGCCGCCGAGGCGCCGGCGCCGGCCGCGCCGGTGGTGGCGGCCCCGCCCGGGCCGGCCCGGCCGCTGGCCGAGGCGTGTGGCGAGATGATCACCCTGGTCGAGCGCTACCTGGCCTGTGTCCCCGACGAGCGGATCGCCGAGATCACGGCGTGGCGCGACCGCGCCCGCATCGACCTGGCCGCGGCCGGCGCCGACGGAGTCAGCCCGGCCGACCGCGACGCCAGCGCGCGCGCGTGTGACCAGGCCAGCGTGTCGCTGCGGGCCCGGCTCGAGGCCTGCCCGCCCGGGCCCTGAGCGTCGATGTCGCCCGGCTCAGAAGGCGCCGCCGAACGAGAACATCACCGGCGGCGGTCCGGCCGCAGGTCGCGCCACCGGCGTCGCCGGGTCGTCCCGCGTCACCAGGTACGTCGCCAGGCTGGCGCCGAGCACGCCACCGACGACCGCGCCGGTGGCCCACTGGCTGGGGGCGCGATCCCCGTCGACGCCGCCGACCACCACCAGCACGGTGCCCAGCACCAGGCCGCCGGCGAGGAAGCCGCCGGCCGGCGCGGCCATCGCCGCCGCGGCGTCGTCGTCGTCGTGGCGCGCGGCCCAGCCGAGCGCGCCGCCGGCGAGCGCGCCGGCGGCGGCCAGGCCGGCCGACCACGGGCCGCGCCGCAGCCGGTGCCGGTCGTGCCGGCCGTCGATCAGCGCGCCGAGCACGTACCCGGTGCCGCCCAGCCACACCGCGTCGTGAAACAGCAGCGGCGGCGTGGCCGGCCAGTCGCCCACCTCGGCCGCGACCGCGACGCCGGCCGGCACGACGATCGCCGCGATCGCGCCGGCGGTCACCGCGAACGAGCCCTGGTACCAGTCGGTCGCGAACGCCATCGTGAACACGCTGGCCATGGTCACGTCGACGGTGGCCAGGCCCCAGGTCAGGCCGGGCGAGGGCGGCTCGGCCCGGGCCACGGTCGGGCCGGCAAGGCCGAGCAGCAGCGCGGCGACGCCGGCGGCGCGGCTCACGCCAGCACCCCGCGCAGCTTGGCGACCTGGTCGGTCGAGCCGAGCACGACCAGCACCATGCCACCCTTGAGGCGCTGGCCGGCGTCGGGGTTGTACTGCCACGGCTGATCGTCGGACGGCCGCAGCG
>JAGPCO010000087.1 GCA_018058095.1 Kofleriaceae bacterium | reverse complement strand
TCGACCACCAGCTCGCGCTGATCGATCGGCGCCCAGGTCGCGTCGACCAGGGCCCAGGTGGTGAGTTCGAACCGACCGGGGCGATCGCACCGGACCTGACCGGCCTCCACCACGCAGCCCGGCGCCCGGACCGCGACCCGGTCCGCCGCCACCGGCTGGCCGTGGCGGGTCGTCACGACCACGCCGAGCGGCGCGAGCTCGCCGGCGCCGAGCCGGGCCGGGACGGCGAGCGTGGCGTGGGCGGGCGGGCCAGCGTCGATCGCGGCCTCGACCGTGAGCGGGGCCTGGCCGGGCATGGCGACGGAGATCGCCAGGCGTGGGCTCCACTGCTCGACCAGGACGTCGACCTCGGCCTGCCCGGGCGCGACCCAGCGCAGCGCGCGCAGGCGGCCGCCCTCGGCCTGGACGGTGAGCTCGACGTCGCTGCGCGGGTGGCCGGCCTCGCGCACGTCGAGGCGGGCGCCCACCACGACCAGGCCGACCGGGAGCGTTCCGCCCGCGCGCAGGTGCAGGGTCGGTGACAGCGACGCCGCGCTGGTGGCCTCGGCCGCGGTGCCAGGCGGCGCGGCGGGAGAAGCAGGCGCCGCGGCGGGCACGGCGAGCGTGGCGCCATCGACGGAGATCTGGCGCGGCGCCCCGGCCGGCCCGGTCAGCTCGGCCACGCAGGTGCTGACCGGCTGCAGCGTCCACGGTGGGATGGCGGCCAGGCGGCCGAGCTCGACGCAGGCGTCCCCGGCGGCGACGGTGACGGTCAGGCGGAGCTGGGCGCCGGTCGCCACCTCGGCCAGCACCTGGGGCCGGACCAGGCTGGCGTCGGCGCGGGCCCAGCTGGCGCTGGCCAGCCAGGCCGCGGCGACGCCGGCCAGGACACGAGGTGGACCCATCCTCGGGACGACTCGCCCGGATCGGCCGAAGATCAAGAGGCGGACGCCCACCTACACCGTCGCAGCGGGCCAGGACGAGGCGCCCGTCCGCTGTGATGGAGGAACCTCTGCCCGCCGCCCGCAGCGCAACAGTCCATCACGCCAGAGCTGGTGCCGGCCCGGGCCGGCCGCGGTGGTGGGTGCTAGCGTGCCGACACCAACAACCTGGAGCGCGCGACATGATGAAGCTTTTTGGCAACCCGCTGAGCACGTGTACCCGCAAGGTGCTGTGCACCCTGGCCGAGACCGGCACGCCGTACGAGTTCGTCACCATCGACTTCACCAAGGGTGAGCACAAGCAGCCGGCGCACCTGGCCCGCCAGCCGTTCGGCAAGGTGCCGGCCATCGACGACGATGGCTTCATGATGTTCGAGTCGCGCGCGATCTGCCGCTACCTCAACCGCAAGGTCGGCGGCGCCCTCGAGCCGGCCGATCTGCGCGGCCGGGCCATGATGGAGCAGTGGATGAGCGTCGAGCAGGCCGAGTTCACCCCGGCGGCGATGAAGCTCATCTACAACTACGTGTTCTGGCCGATGATGGGCAAGGACCAGGACAGCGCGATGATCACCGACGGCAACGCCGGCGTCACCGCCTGCCTCGAGGTGATGGATCGCCGCCTGGCGTCGTCGACCTACCTGGCCGGTGACCAGTTCACCCTGGCCGACGTCAACTTCCTGCCGTACGTCGAGTACCTGATGGCGTCGCCGGCCAAGGAGCTGTTCGGCAAGCACGCGCACGTGATGGCGTGGTGGAACCGCTGCTCGGAGCGCCCGAGCTGGCGCAAGACCGCCGGTCGCTGAGCCGCGCGCCGCTGATCCGACGCTGATCGCTCGGGCCGGATCGTCGACGTGGTCGACCTTCCGGCCCGAGCCCGTTTCGGGCCGGCGAGGGACGGCGCCTACCCGGCCTCGAGCTTCTTGAGCTTCTCGTAAAGCGTGCGCTCGCCGATGCCGAGCAGCTCGGCGGCGCGCCGGCGGTTGCCGCCGACCTCGGCCAGCGCGGCCAGGATGGCGTCGCGCTCGAGCTCGGCCAGCGGGCGGATGCCGCCGCGCACGGGCGCCGCCGCCGCCGTCGCCGCGCCGGGCGCCGGCGCTCCGTCGTCGAGCCACAGGTGCTGCTCGTCGAGCTCGGCGCCGTCGCACAGGATGACGGCGCGCTCGAGGGCGTTGGCCAGCTCGCGCACGTTGCCGCGCCAGCGCGCCGCCAGCAGGCGCTGCTCGGCGGCGGCGGTCAGGCGCGGCGCCGGCCGCCCGAGCTGGCGGGCCGCGCGCACCAGGAGCCCGCGCGCCAGCGGCAACAGGTCGACCCTGCGCTCGCGCAGCGGCGGCAGCCGGATCGGGAACACCGACAGGCGGTGGTACAGGTCCTCGCGGAACTGCCCGGCGTCGATCATCACCCGCAGGTCGCGGTTGGTCGCCGCCACCCAGCGCACGTCGACCTCGACCGTGCGGGTGCCACCGACACGCTCGAACCGCTGCTCCTGCAGCACCCGCAGCAGCTTGGCCTGCAGCTCGAGGCGCAGCTCGCCGATCTCGTCGAGGAAGAACGTGCCCCCGTCGGCCAGCTCGAGCCGGCCGCGCTTGCGCTCGGTCGCGCCGGTGAACGCCCCCTTCTCGTGCCCGAACAGCTCGCTCTCGAGGAGGTGCTCGCCCAGCGCGGCGCAGTTGACGGCCAGGAACGGCCCGCCGGCCCGGGCGCTGTGGGCGTGGATGGTGCGCGCGGCCACCTCCTTGCCGGTGCCGCTCTCGCCCAGCAGCAGCACGGTCGCGTTGGTGCGGGCGACCCGCTCGATGGCCTGCACCACCGGGGCCATGACCGGATCGCCGAAGGTGAGCTCGGGCACGGCCTGGTCGCGCGCCACGCCGTCGGCGCGATCGCGCAGGCCGCGCCGCTCGAGCGCGCGCGCCACCAGCAGGCGGACCTGGTCGGGGCCCGACAGCGGCTTGCCGACGAAGTCGAACGCGCCCAGCTTCATGGCCTCGACCGCGTCGCCGACCGTGCCGTGCGCGGTGAGGACGATGACCTCGGTCTCCGGCTGCTCGGCGCGCAGGCCTCGCACCAGGGTCAGGCCGTCGACGTGGGGCATGCGCAGGTCGGTGATGACCAGGTCGAACTGGCGCTCGCGCAGGAGAGCCTGGGCCGCGCGTCCGTCGCCGGCCTCGACCACCTGGTGGTGGTCCATCGCCAGCACGTCGACGAGGAACTCGCGGATGCCGGGCTCGTCGTCGACCACCAGGATGCGCGCCATGTTCGACTCCTCAGGCCTCGTCGCCGGCGCCGGCGCTGGCCGGGGGCAACGTGACGGTGAAGCGGGCGCCGCCGCCGGGCTGGTTACGCGCGGCGATGACCCCGCCGTGGCGCTCGACGATCTGCCGGGCCACCGCCAGCCCGAGGCCGGTGCCGCGGGTGCGGCGGGTGAAGAACGGCTCGAACAGGTGCGGCAGGTCGGCCTCGGCGATCCCCGGGCCGTGGTCGGTCACGCTGAACAGGCAGGCCTGGCCCTCCTGCGCGACCCGCGCCGTGACCGGGCCGCCGGCGGCGAGGGCGTTCTCGATCAGGTTGGTCAGGACCTGGCGCATCCGCTCGGGATCGAGCGACCACCGCGCTGGCGCCGCGGCGTCGTCGATGGTGACGTCCTGCCCGGCCACCGCGTCGCGCAGCACCGCGGCCGGCGCGACCTCGGCCCGGCGCAGCTGGCCGGTGCGGACGAAGTCGAGCAGGTCGTTGCTGAGGGCCTCGAGCCGGGTCGCCTCCTCGACGACACGATCGGCCTTGGCCCGGGTCCGCTCCCCGGCGGGCAACCAGCTCGCCAGCAGCTGGGCGTTGCCCTTGAGCGAGGCCAGCGGGTTGCGGATCTCGTGCGACAGCACGGCCGACATCTGCCCGAGGTTGGCCAGGTTGCGCATGCGCTCGCGCGCGGCCAGCGCCCGCTGCTGGGCCAGGGCCGCGCGCACCAGCAGGGCGCCGACGGCGACCAGGACCAGCGCGGCGATCACCCCGACCAGCAGCGAGCGATCGGCCGCCGCCGTCAGCGCCGCCGCCTCGGTCGGGGCGATCTCGACGACCAGCTGCGGCCACGGCGGCTCACGGCGACGCGGCCGGCCCGGGCGCAGCTCGAGCCGGTGCTGGTGCCGCGACGGGGTGCCGGCCTCCAGGCGCTCGCCGCCGCGCAGCGACAGCGCCAGGTAGCGCACCCCGTCGGCGTGGTGGTCGTCGAGGATGGTGCGCAGGTCGTCGGCGGTCGGGACCCGACCCAGCTCGACCAGGTCGGCGCGGACCGTCTGCGCCAGGCGCGACGCCTGGCCATCGGTCACGCTGGCGGCCGAGGCCTGCACGCTGCGGCGCGACGACCAGGCGGTCACGACCAGGGCCATCGCCACCAACACGACGGCGATGGTCAGGCCCCACGGCCCGCGCAGGCGCGACCAGCGGGTGCCGGGCGCGTCGGTGCCGCCAGGGCTGGCGGTCGGATCCGGAGGGATGGGCGCTGGGATCGACATGGCGGAAACGGTCGGCGCCGCGGCCAGGGGCTCGCGGCGCCGGAAGGAGGCCGGGCGCCCGGCGCGGCGCTCCGGCGTGTATCGCTAGAAGGCGCCGCCGCGGCCGCCGCGCTTGCCGTGCCCGCCCTTGCCGGCGCGGGCCGCGGCCTTGGCCTGGAACTCGGCCTTGCTGATCACGCCGTCGCCGTTGCTGTCGAGGCGGCGGAAGTGCTCGTCGATGCGCTCGGCCCGGACCTTGGCGCGCTCGCCATCGTCGAGCTTGCCGTCCTTGTTGCTGTCGTACTTGCCCAGCATCTGCGCGTGGTGCGCCTGGCGGGCCGCCTTCATCGCGTCGCGCATGGCCGCGCGCTCGGCGTCGTCGAGCTTGCCGTCCTTGTTCTTGTCGGCCTTGAGGATCATCTCGGCGCGGTCAGGGCCGCCCGGGCCGCCCGGGCCGCCCGGGCCGCCGGCGCCGCGAGGGCCAGCCGAGGCGATCCCGGCCGAGGCGAGGAGGAGGAGCGAGGCGAGAGCGAGCTTGATCTTGGTCGACATCTGAATCTCCTGGGGTGTTGCGGGGGACGACCTGGTGCATGAGCAACCGCCGTGCCGCCGCCAAGCCCCTGAAGTCACGTGCTGGGGGTCCTGCGGACTGCGCCTTCCGCAGGAGCATACCCTGCGGCTTCCGCAGTCGGGGCCCAACACCTGTCGGCTCGGCCATTCGCTTCGGCCATTCGCCGGCATTCGCCCGTTCCTGGACCGGCGCCCTCGATCCCCGACCTGGCACAGGTCGAGCGGTCCGGCCGGCTGCCGGGAATTGCCAGCTTGTGCCGTAACGGTGGGGTCGTTGCCCTGGGCTGGCCGGCGCAGACCTGGGACAACGATAGGCGTGCGGCGTGTGCTCCTCCCCTCCGTGATCCTGGCGGGGGTGCTGATCGCGCCGACGGCGGCCCGGGCCGACGCCCCGGTCGAGGTCGGCCCGCCGCGGATCCCGGGCCAGACCGTGCGCCGGACCATGGCCGGGCCGTTCCAGTCGTCACGGCTGTTCGCGATGCCCATCGCCGACGTCATCGGCGCGTACCAGCTGACGCTGTCGGGCGACGCCAGCCTGCTGCAGCAGACCGGGCTGCTCACCTCGGCCGGGGTCCTGGCCATCGGCTTTGGCGACATCGCCCAGCTCGAGTACCGCCACACCGCGGCCATCAGCGTCGACAACATCGACGCGCCGGTGCCGGCGCTCGGGGTCCAGCTCAAGCTGCCGGTGCGCGATCGGCCGTACCTGCCGGCGGTGGCCGCCGCGTTCCGGCTCGGCGTGCCACGCGCGCAGCAGTTCGGCGCCACCACCGAAGAGGAACGGGTGACCGACGTGTACGTGGTCGGCCGCATGCGGATGACCGGCTGGCTGACCCCGCTGCGGCTGCACGGCGGCGTGCGGGTGTCGACCGCGTCCCTGACGCTGAGCGGCGATCGCACCGACGCGGTCGAGCGCACGCTGGTGCTGCCGGCCGGCGGCTGGGAGGTGGTGATGAACCGCGACGCACGCCTGGTCGGCGAGCTCGCGCTGGTCCCGCAGTTCCTGTGGCGGCCCGAGCTGACCGACGCGCCCAAGGTCGACACCGGCCTGCTCGGCCGGCTCGGCCTGCGCTGGCGCATGTTGCCGGCCATCACCATCGACGCCAGCCTGGGCTACCAGCTCGAGGTCGGCAGCTCGATGCCGGCGGCCGGCCTCGACGCGGTGGTGCAGTGGGACATCCGGCTCGGCGCCGAGGTGTTCGTGCCGTGGGGCGCGCTGCTGTGCGGCGCGACCGGAGCGTTCTGCTCGAGCTGAGGTGACCGTGAGCGCGAGGCCCAAGTTCTCGACGAGGAGACCTACGATGAGGAGCACGTCATGATCCGCACCCAGTTGTTCGCCCTGGTGATCGGCCTTGGCCTGGTCGCGCCGGCCGCCGCGCAGCCGCTGCCGCCCTTGCCCACGCCGACGCCGACGCCGACGCCGACGCCGGGCGGCACCGCCGACCCGACCGGGGCGCCGGTCCCGCCCGACGCCGGTGGGGACACCCCGGCCGATCCGTACGATCCGTCCACCACGGTGGTGACCCTGGCCCCGCCGGCGCCGGCCGCCCCGGCCAAGCCGGCGCCACCGCCGCGGCCCACGGTCGATCTGCCCGAGGTCCTGACCACGCCGACCGGCTGGCTGCTGCCGGCCGGGGTGCTGTACTCGCGCAGCGGCGTCGACACCGGCGGCGGGGTGTCGTCGGACCTGCGAGTCGGGCTCGGCGACGTCGCCGAGTTCGGCGTCGCGACCTCGGACAGCGTGCGCTTCCGCACCAACGACGCCGAGCTGACCGATCGCCTGCAGCCGTTCGTCACCGCGACCTTCCGCATGGGCCTGGCCGAGGACCGGTTGTTTCCGAACCAGCCCGGCGTCACCCTCGGCTTCCGCAAGTCGTTCGTGCACGAGCGCGAGAACACCGAGGTGCGCACCGCCGAGTTGACCCTGGTCGCGTCCAAGCACCTGGGCAAGCGGGCCGCGGTCCACGCCGGCGGCGCGTTCTGGGACGCGTCGCTGACGCCGCCCGACGCCGCCGCCATCACCCTGCACGACGGCAAGCTCGGCAACCAGATCCGCGGCTTCGGCGGGCTCGAGTTCCGCCCGCTCGACCAGTCGCAGATCCTGATCGACCTGGGCTGGACCCCGGAGTTCTGCGTCGAGTGCAGCGCCCACATCAAGCTGCGCGCGGTGCTGTCGTGGGGCGTGCGCTACCAGGTCCGGCCGTGGTTCAACATCGAGTCGGGCGTGCGGGTGCCCGACATCCAGGACGCCAACCTCCTCGACGCGCAGATCTTCGGCCAGGTGACCTTCGTCAGCTGGCGCCTGCGCGACACCATCGACGCCCTGCGCTGAGCCCATGGCCCGCCCCGGCTGCTCGTCGCCGACGCGCGCAGGCTGCCTGCTCGCGCTGGCCGTGGTGCTGGCGGCGTCGGTCGCCAGCGCCGAGCCGGAGGCGTCGCGGGTCATCGCCGCGCCGACGGCCTGGGTCCCGCGCGCCGGCGCCGTCAACGCCAGCCTCGGCATCGACCACCGCGGCGGCGCGCTGGCGGTCGCCGGCATCGGCCTCGGCGATCTGGCCCACCTCGAGCTCGGGCTCGACGGCGACGTCCGCCTCGGCGACGGCTCGCCGCTGCGGCTGCCGCGGGCCGGCTTTCGCCTGGGCGCGCGGCCCGACGCCTGGTTCCGCGGCCAGCCGGCGGTGGCGCTGACGGTGCGGACCTCGTTCGCCGCACCGTCCACGGCCGCGGCCGCCGACGTCACGGTGGCCGACGCCACCGTGAGCGCGAGCCGGCGCGTGCGCGAGGTGCGCCTGCACGCCGGGCTGACCGCCATCGACGCCCGCTACCGCATCGGCGGCGAGCTGATCCGGCTCGGGCCGGGCCGGCCGCGCCTGCGCCCGACCGCCGGGCTCGAGTGGACCCCGCCGATCTACCCGAACACCACGCTGGTGCTCGATCTCGGCTGGGCGCCCGACCTGGCGCCGACGCCGACCCTGCGCTACCTGGCCGACCTGGGCGCGCGCTACCGGGTCTACGAGTTCCTCACCGTCGAGCTCATCGTCCGGCACCGGCAGGGCGAGGACCTGGCGGCGACCACCGTGGCGACCCGGCTCAACGTCGCGCTGTTCTGACCCGCGGCGCTGGCCGCTACAGGGCCCGGACCTGGAGGCCGAGCGAGGCGCCCAGGTACTGGTCGACCGCGCCGCCGACGATCCACGTGTCGCCGATCTCCGGGTGCATGGCGAAGAAGTAGCGGCGCAGCTCGGCCTTGGCGAAGCCGCTCAGCCAGGGGGTCAAGGCGTAGTCGACGCCAGCGCTGGCGTCGACGCCCTGGCCACCCATACGCGGGAACCACGCGGCGCTCTCCAGCTCGCCGGTGTCGACCAGGTAACGCCAGCCGGCGCCGAGGGTGAGGCCCATGCGGGGCCCGAGCGGCACCGTCCCCACCAGCGCGCCGCGCGCGAAGCGGTAGCGCACGTCCGGCACCAGCTCGGCCGCGCCGGCCATCTCGTCGACGACGGTGAAGCGCTGCTGGCCGGCGCCGACCTCGGCCGACACCCACGCGCCGGCGACGTGCAGGCCGTACCCGACCGCGGCGGTCAGCTCGCTGGCCCGGGTCGCGTAGGCGGTCATGTCGGTCGTGCGGGATCCGTTGACGCCGATGGCGAGCTCGCCGGCGACGATCACGTGCAGGCCCGGCACGCCCGGGCGGACGACCAGGTGCCCACCGACCGCGTTGGCGGCCAGGTCGTACGGCCGGAGCCGGTCGCCGATGTCGTCGCGGTAGCGCAGCCGGCGCCAGAACGGCCGGCCAGCCACCGCCAGCTCGAGCAGACGCGGCGCGGTCCGGCCGCCCGTCGGGGCGGCCGCGGCGCGCACGCCATCGCCGGTGGCGCCGCTGCTGGCCGTCGCGGCTGCGGCGGCCGGCGTCGTGTCGCCGCCCGCCGCGCCCGGGCGCGCGGTGGCCCAGGTCGGCGCCGGCGGCACCACCTCGGGCGCGGTCGCCGTGGCGACGGGCGTCGAGCCCGAACCGGGTCCCCGCGCCTTGCGCACCGCCGGGCCGAGCCGCTTCCACACCGCCTTGGCCAGCTTGCCGGCGACGGCCTTGCGCCGGCCGCTGGCGCGCGCCTTGCCGAGCTCGGCGCCGTCGACGCCTTGGTAGGCCGTCGCGCTGCCGCTCGAGGTGCGCTTGCCGTGGTCGACCTCGATCACCAGCACCGCGTTCAGGTTGTGGCTGGCCGCCAGCTCGGCCGGCGCCAGGGTGGTGTCGGCCGGGATGTCGGCCACCACCTCGACCCCACGCGGGGCCGCCTTGCGGGTGGCGGCCACTGCCGCGGCGTCGTCACCGATGATCGCGACCCGGGGCGCGGCCACCGCCGCGCCGGTGGCGGCCAGCAGCACGGCCGCGGCCAGGGCGAGCACGCGTGAGCGCGGTCCGGTCACGGGCTCGCTCCAGCGCTGGCGATGGCGTCGTCGACCCAGCGGCGCACACACTCGGTCTCGATCGCGCTGAACTCGTTGAGCGCCAGCGGCATGCGGCTGCCGCACGAGCTGTCCCCCAGCTTGTCGAGCAGGAGGTGCTGCCCGGTGCTCGGCTCGATCAGGGTCCAGCCCTCACACAGCGCGGTCCCGCTCGGCACGCCGATGAGGCGGTCGGCCACCCCGGGCGACACCAGGTCGAGCATGGCCTCGGGTTCGGTCGCGCCATGGCAGTCGCCGCAGCGCTGCTGGAACAGCTGCTCGACGTACCCCGGCGGGCAGGCCGCGAACCGCTCCGGGTTCTCCAGCTCGCCGGCACAGGCGCTGGCGCCGGCGAGCGCGATGGCGATCGCCAGCGCCTTCACCGCAACAGCCCGGGCAGCGGACCGCGCAGGTCGATGGCCGGCGCGCCCGGCTTCTTCGGCGCCACCGAGGCGTCGCCGATGGTGTCGGTCGGCACACCCATGGCCTGGGCCACCGCCACCAGCACGTGGTTGTGCGGCAGGCCGATGCGCTCGTTGTCGTCGACCCAGCTGGCCGAGGTGGTGGTCAGCGTGTCGTGCGGCGCGTTGATGTAGCGGCCGGTGCGCAGCTTGTTCTTGCCGCCGAGCAGGACCATCGGCCAGCGATCGTGGCCGTGGCCACCGTGCGAGATGTCCGACACCCACAGGATGATGGTGTTGTCGAGCACCGAGCCGTTGCCCTCGGGGATGGCGGCCAGGCGGTCGGCCAGCGCCGCCGCGTAGCCGGCGTAGTTGGCGGTGTACTGGGTCATCACCGCCTGGGCCGCGGTCCGGGCCGCGACGTCGCCGTTGTTGGGGTCGGACGGGTGGGCGTAGGCGTGGTGCAGCTCGTACAGGTCGCCGACGCCGCCGCACAGGGTCGGCGGCATGTCCCCCCACAGCATCGACGTGACGCGCGAGATGCCGCACGAGAAGGCGACCGCGGTGAGGTCGAGGAAGCTGCTGGTGTGGGCCTGCCAGCGCTCGACGTGCGGGACCTCGCCCCAGTAGTAGTCGGAGATCGTCGGCGGGCCGCAGTCGAGCGCGGCCAGGCGGCGCAGGCCCGCCTCCATGTCGCGCACCAGATCACGGTGTGCCTCGAGCTTCTGCCGGTCCTCGGTCGAGGCCCGGGCCGACAGGCGGTCGTACATGGTGGCGACCGACGACAACACGTCGGGCTGGGCGACCGAGACCGGGTCGGGCGGCTGGCTGCCGTCGCCGTTGGGGAACAGGCGATCGAACGCGGCCTGCGGCTGCTGCTCCATCGGGATGCGCTGCGGCGGCTGTCCGGCCGGGCCCTCGCGGTAGAACGCGGCGTGGAAGTCGCCCGAGAACACGCCGAACTCCATGGTCGTCAGGTTGGTCAACGTCGGGTCGACCGAGCGGGCGTGGGTGCCGACGATCTGGTCGAGCGAGATCTTGGCGGCGTTGCTCTTCACGCCGTCGAAGGTCTCGCGGGCGATGCCGCCGGTGAGCGCGCTGCACCAGCCCTTGGCGTGACCGTCGCCGTACGGGTCGCCGATGCCGGTGGCGATCGACAGGCCGTCGATGACGGTGAGCTGGTCGCGGTGCCGGTACAGCGGGCGCAGGCTCGGGCTGAACTCGCCCTCGGTCAGCGGGTTGAGATCGTAGTCCCAGCCCTGGTCGGCCGGGCGCGCGCCGCGCATGCCCCAGTTGTCGTGCACCACGCCGTGCTCGGCGAACATGATGAACAGGCGCATGGGCGGCTCGGCGCCCTGGCCGCGGGCGCGGCCGCTGCGGTCGAGCAAGGAGGGCAGGAACAGCGAGCCAGCCGACAGGCCGGCCGCCTGCATGAAACGACGACGGTTGATCTTCACGGGCGCCTCACTTCTCCTCGGCGGTGCCGAGGAAGCGGGGGTGGGTGGCGAGGGTCTTCATGAGGGCGGCCAGGCTGCCCGAGGCGGCGGCGAAGTCGGCGTTGACCTCGTCGGCCAGGCAGGCGTCGCGGGCCGGGGCGGCGCCGCCGAGCGAGTAGGTCAGGAAGCGCTTGCCGACGCACTGCCGGACCTGCTCGCTGGTGGCGAGGTAGTCGACGAAGGCCAGGGCGCCATCGACGGCGGTGCCGTTGATCGTCGCGCTGGCGTCGATCGGCAGGCCGTTGTCCATCGTCTGGTGCCGGCCGAAGGTGTCGAAGTTCTCGAACGTGAACCCGATCGGGTTGATGACGCCGTGGCAGCTCTGGCACAACGCGGCCCCGGTCACCCGCTCGTAGTTCTGGCGGTTGGTCGTGGCCACGCCCTCCTCGCCGGCCGGCAGCGTCATGTTGACGCCGGCCGGGGGCGAGCCGAGGTCGACGCACAGCAGGTTCTTGAGCACGAACAGCCCGCGCAGCACCGGCGAGGCGTTGGTGCTGTGCCCGTGCGCGGCCAGGAACTGCGCCTGCAGCAGGAAGCCGCGGCGCTCGGCCGGCAGGTCGACCTCGACGAACTCGGTCCCGCCCGGCGCCGGCAGGCCGTAGAAGCCGGCGGTCTCGGCCGACACGAAGGCCTTCGACGAGGTCAGGAAGTCGGCCACGGTGCCGCCGCGCTTGAAGATGATCTCCGACAGGAACAGCCGGGCCTCCTCGGCCAGCGCGGCGCGGACGTCCTCGCTCCAGCCGCCGGCGCTGTCCTTGGAGGCACGGCCGAGGCGGGCCAGGTCGACCCACTGGTGCGCGAAGTTCATGAACCCGTCGAGGGCCCGGGTGTCGGTCAGCATGCGATCGACCTGGGCGGCGATCTGCGCCGGGGTCGACAGCTCGCCGCGGCTGGCGGCGTCGAACAGGGCCTGGTCGGGCATGGTCGCCCACAGCAGGTACGACAGGCGGGCGGCGATGTCGTACGGCCCGGACGTGCCGTCGGGGTTGGGCGTCTCGACCCGGTACAGGAACTGCGGCGCCTGCAGGATGGCCTGGGTGGTGAGCTGGACGGCGACGTCGAAGCCCTCGCCCAGGTAACGGTCGAACACCGCCTGCAGCTCGTCGAGCTCGGCCTGGGCCAGCGGGCGACGGAAGGCCCGGCTGCCGAGGTCGGCGATGAAGGTCCGCCCGCACGTGCTGCCGCCGGCGGGGTCACACGGCACCAGCTCACCAACCCGGGCCGCGACCCGCTCGCCGATGAGGTTGGCGGCGACGTTGTACTGGTTGACCAGCAGCGGCGACGCGGTCAAGGCGGCGGCGTCGTTGTCGAACCCGTATGGCTGCGGATCGGCCACCAGCGCGAGCTGGGGCACGTCGAGCGACGGGAACAGGTCGCGCACCGAGTTGCGGTACTCGGCGTGGGACAGGCGCCGGATCGGCACGGTCGGGATGGGCCCGCACCGGCTGGCGGTGTTGCCTGGATCTCCGATGTTGCCCCAGCAGCCGGGTCCGGCCGTGGCGCTTGCCACGGCGAGGGCGCCGACCAGGAACGTGCGCGTGGTTCTTCCGTGACGGTGAGTTGCCACCGGGTCCTCCTCAGGCGAACGGGCATGGTAGCGGGGCCACCGCAGCAATGGAAGCCGTGGGGCGGGGTGGCGAAAAGGCCTACATCGCGTCCGCCCTGCGTCTGGGTAATCATCCCACCCGTGGGGACCCTGCAGATGTCGAGTCGTCGCACCAGTCGTCTCATCACCGCGTTGATCGCCGCGCTCGCCGCGTGTGGTCCGACCTCGGGCAGCGACCATGACGCCGCGCCGACGGCCATGGACCAGGACGGCGATGGCATCGCCGACGCCGACGAGGGTCGGGCCGACGGCACCGACACCGACGGTGACGGCATCCCCGACTTCCAGGACGACGACAGCGACGGCGACGGCATCGGCGACAACACCGAGGCCGGCGACGCCGACGCCGGGACCGCCCCGGTCGACAGCGACAGCGACGGCACGCCCGACTTCCGCGACCTCGACAGCGATGGCAACGACCGGCCCGACCCGGTCGACGGCGAGGGCGACACCGACGGCGACGGCGTGCGCGACTTCGCCGACGTCGACGACGACGGCGACCTCATCCCCGACCTCGATGAGCTGGGGCCGGACCCGGCCGCCCCGGTCGACAGCGACGGCGACGGCACGCCCGACTTCCGCGACGTCGACAGCGACGGCGACACCGTGGCCGACCGGTTCGAGACCCTGGTCGACTACGACAACGACGGCGCCGCCAACTTCCGCGACCCCGACTCCGACGACGACTGCCGGCCCGATCAGCTCGAGGCCGGTGGCAACCCGCCGCTCGACAGCGACGGGGACGGCCGGTTCGACTTCGCCGACCGCGACGCCGACAACGACGGCCTGGCCGACCGGCTCGAGGACACCAACTGCAACGGCGTGCGCGACGGCGACGAGTCGAGCCCGCTGGCGGGCGACACCGACGGTGACGGCACGAGCGACCTGGTCGAGAACGCGGCCGGGACCAACCCCAACAACCCGGCCGACAATCCCCAGGCCAACGGCGACTTCGTGTTCCTGGTGCCGTACGTGATGCCGCCGTCGCCGACCTCCGACACCCTCGACTTCTCGACGGCGATCAGCCAGGCCGACGTGTTCTTCCTGATGGACACCACCGGCTCGATGGGCGGGGAGATCGGCAACCTGCAGGCCTCGCTCGGCACCATCATCCCGGCCCTCGCCACCCAGATCCCCAACGTTGGCATCGGCGTCGGCGACTACCGCGACTTCCGCAACGCGCCCAGCGGCGGGGCCAGCGACTACCCCTACGTGCTGCGCCACCGCATCATGACCGTCGGCACCGCCGGCGGCCGCGCCTCGGTCCAGGGCGCGGTCAACGCGCTGACGGCCAGCGGCGGCGGCGACGGGCCGGAGTCGGGCTGGCAGGCCCTCCACCACATCGCCACCGGGCAGGGCCTGACCGGCGTCGGCGGCAGCAACGTGACCGCGTTCAACAACGCCACCTCGCCGCCGACGACGCCGACCGCGGGCGAGAGCCTGGGCACGATCCCTGGGGTCGGCTTCCGACCGGGCTCGTTGCCCATCGTCATCCAGATCACCGACGCGCCCAGCCACGGCGGCGTCGGCAGCGCCTACAGCTTCGGCGGCACCACCCCGCGTGCCACCGCGCTGGCCGAGCTCGGCAACCTGGGCGGCCGCCTCATCGGCGTGGTGTCGCGCGACACCCTGTACGTCGACGCCAACACCGACATGCTGGTCGGGGTGAACACCAGCGGGGCGCGGGTGCCGCCGTCGGCGTGGGGCGCGACCCGCCCGGCCGGCTGCTCGGCCGCGCAGTGCTGCACGCTGGAGAACGGCGCCGGCGAGGCCCCGGACGGCGGCGGCCTGTGTTCGCTCCGCTTCACCATCGCCAGCGACGGCTCGGGCCTGGGCACGGCGGTGGTCGATGCGGTGCGGGCGGTGGCCAACTTCGTGCGTATCGACGTCGGCGCCCTGGCCGCCGACGACCCGGCCGACGCGGTCGACGCCGTGGTCGCCTTCGTCGATCGGGTCCAGGCCAACCCGGCGGCGCCGGTGCCGTGCACCCCCGGGCTGGTCGCGATCGACGGCAACGGCGATCTGATCAACGAGACGTTCGACGCGGTCCAGCCCGGCTCGACCGCGTGTTTCGACGTCATCCCCAAGATGAACACCACGGTGATGCCGACCGAGAACCCGCAGATGTTCAAGGCCACCATCACCGTGCGTGGGGACGGGGTCACCGTGCTCGACACCCGCGACGTGTTCTTCCTGGTCCCGCCGTCGATCAGCGGCGAGCCGATCAACTGACGGTCGATCGACGGGCCTGACCGGCCACCGACCGGCGGGGCCGGCGCCGGCGGGTTGGCGCTGGCGATCGGGCCTCGATCCGCGCTACCACTGGTCCATGCGCTTGCCCGGCTGGACCTCCGTCGTCATCGCCCTCGTCGCCTGTGGAGGCGGGGGAGGCGGGACCAACCCTCCGGTGGTCGATGGCGGCGGCATCATCGGCGGGCCCGATGCCCGGCGCGAGACCCAGGTCAGCCTGACCTTGACGCCCGAGGCCGGGGTCACCGGTGCGCAGACGGTCAACCTCGGCTTGCCGCTGGCGCCCGGCATGCTGACCGACGACAGCCTGATCCGGGTCAGCGCCGGCGGCACCGAGCTGCCGGCGGCGCATCGCGGGCTGGCCCGGTTCGCCGATGGATCGTGGCGCAGCATCCAGCTGCAGTTCGAGGTCGACGTCGCCACCACCACGATCGACGTCGAGGTCGGCGTGGCCGGCGCGGCCGGGCCGGGTCTGCAGGCGGTCGACACCACGCTGGCCGGCACCGGCACCCCGCGGGTGTGGGTGACCATCCCGCCGACGTGGATGGCCCAGAGCGGCGTGGTCGGCCCGATCGTGCCGCGCGCCAGCGTCGCCGGCGGACCGCTCGACGCCTGGGGCGGCGTGTGTGACTACGCGCGCTGGGACACCGACGCGTTCATCAGCGGCTCGATCAACCGCGACGTGTGGCTGTTCGATCGAGTCACCGCGATGTACCGCGGCTACGCCATCACCGGCGAGGCGTCGCCACAGCGTTCGGCCTATCGCGAGGCCGAGCTGTACCGCGCCGGCGTCACCGTCGATGGCAACGGCGTGGCCACCGCCATCGCCGTGCCGGGTGCGTCCGACGACCTCAAGTACCACTACACCCAGGGCCTGGCCATCCACTACCTGCTCACCGGCGACGACCGCTTCCGCGAGGCGGCCGAGGCGGTGGCGCGGCGGGCGGCGACGCACTGGCCCGACCCCGGCTACGCCGGCGGCGGCGACTTCTGGACCGAGCGCCACGCCGGGTTCGGCCTGCTCGCCTACGAGTGGGCGGCCATGGTGTCGGACGACCAGGGCCCGGCCCTGGCCGCGCGGTCGGACGAGGCGGTCACCGCCTACCTGGCGATGCAGGCCAGCTACCCGCCCGGCTACACCGACACCGAGGCGCGCTGCTTCGCTCACTCGGCCGACGCCCACGGCGAGGGCTACGGCTACGACGGCTGCTCGCCGTGGATGAGCGCGATCCTGGCGGATGCTCTCGACGGCTACGCCCGTCGGGTCGGCGGCGCCCGCGCCAGCGAGGTGTCGGCCTCGCTGGTCAAGCTCGGCCGCATCATCGCCCGCGATGGCCGCGACGGCACCGGGCGCCCGTTCTACTGGATGGGGGTCGGCGTCAGCACCGACGAGGTCGACGACTTCGACGAGCACTGGGGCGAGTCGGCCTACCTGGTCGCGCTGGCCTGGGCCCACGGCGGGCGGACCGACCCCGCCCTGCGCACCGCCGCCGACGAGCTGGTCACCGGCACGCGCGAGCGGGGCGAGGCCGGGCAGCTGCGCAGCTTCAACTGGCAGTGCCGCAGCGCGGTCATGACCCCGGCCCTGCTGGCGCCGTGACGCCCGGCGCGGGCGCGCGCCGCCGGTGACGGTCGCCACGCCGGCGCCGCGCCGCGCCTGCTACCGTCGCGCCATGGTCCGTGCCGCCGCGTGGCTGTCGTCCTCGTTCATCCTTGTGCTGGTCGGCTGCGGTGACGACACGCCGCCCGACGGCGGCTGCCCGACCGCGCCGGCCCGCCCGGCGCTGGGCGACCCGACCGGGCACCCACAGCCCCTGGGCAGTGGCCCGACCGAGGCCCGGGCCGGGCGAGTCCGCGCCGAGGACCTGCCGGCGGTGCCATCGGGCATGGCGACCTGGGCTGCCGGCGACTTCGTCCTCGCCAACGACCGGGTCGCGCTGGTCATCGAGGACGTCGGCGACAGCGACCTGTACGACCCGTGGGGCGGGCGCCCGGTCGGCGTCGCCACCATCGTCGACGGCCGGATGGTCGCCCCGGCCGACTTCGGCGAGCTGTTCCTGTTCACGGCGCGGATGACGGTGGTGACCGAGGAGGTGTCGGTCATCGCCGACGGCTCGACCGGCGGGCCGGCCATCGTCCGCGCCACCGGCCGGCTGCGCCCGGTCCCGTTCATCGACGGCCTGACCGCCGCCTTGTTCAGCAACCCCCTCGACGACGTGGTCGCGGCCATCGACTACGAGCTGGCGCCCGGGGCCGAGCACGTCGACGTCCGCTTCCGCTACGCCTCGCCGCGGGCGTCGGCGACCGAGCTGGCGGTCACCCTGCACGGCCTCATGTACACCAAGCGGATGCCGTCGTTCGTGCCCGGCGTCGGCTTCTCCGACGACGTCAGCGGGGCCGACGCCATCGTCCTGGTCGACGACGTCGCCACCAGCTGGGCCTACCTGCCGGCCGCGCCGATCGGCTTCGGCCTGGCGGTGTCCGGCTTCATCGGCGGCACCTCGACCGGGTTCGAGCTGCCCGGCTGCGCCGCCAGCGAGCGGGCCCACGCCCAGCTGGCGATCGGCGCCTCGGCGCCAGGCCTCGACGGCGTGCTGGCCGCCGTCGCCGGCCTGCGCGGCGAGGCCCAGCGCGAGCTGACCGGGGTGGTGAGCGCGGCCGGTCAGCCGGTGGCCGGGGCCCACGTCCACGCCATCGCCACCAGCGGCGACGTGTACCTCAGCCGAGCCAGCACCGGCGCCGATGGCCGCTACCGCCTGCGGGTGCCGGCCGACGTCGAGGCCCGGGTCGAGGTCACCAGCGACGGCGTGCCGCGTGGTCAGGCGGCGGCGCCGATCGGCGCCAGCACGATCGATGTCGCGGTCCCGACGCTGGCCCGCCTGCACGTGAGCGCGGCCAGCCCGAGCGGGACGCCGTTGCCGGTCCGGATCCAAGTCCTCGATCCCGCCGGCACCACGGCGACGGTGCCCGATCACTACGGCGAGCCACGCCGGCCGCGCGGCCGCGTCGCCATCGCCTTCGCGACCGACGGCGAGCACGACCTCGAGGTGCCGGCCGGGACGTGGGAGGTGGTGGTGTCGCGCGGCTACGAGTACGACCTGTTCCGGCAGACCATCACGGTCGGCCCCGGCGCCAGCGCGACGGTCGACGCCACCCTCGACCGGGTCGTGGCCACGCCGGGCCAGCTGTGCGGCGACTTCCACATCCACACCGCCCGCTCCAACGACTCGGCCGACTCCGGCCTGACCAAGGTCGCGTCGGCGGTCGCCGACGGCGTCGAGCTGCCGGTCCGGTCCGAGCACGAGTACGTGGCCGACTTCGGTGCGGAGATCGCCGCGCTCGGGCTCGAGCCGTGGGCCAGCGGGCTCGGCTCGATCGAGCTGACCAGCATGGAGACCTGGGGCCACATGGGCGTGTTCCCGCTGGTGCCCGACCCCGGCGCGATCAACGCCGGGGCGCCGCGCTGGCAGCGCTTCCCGACCGCGGCCGAACCCGACGGCGAGATCGTGACGATGTCGCCGGTCGACGTGTTCGCGGCGGTGCGGACCCGGGCCGAGCAGCCGGTGGTCATCGTCAACCACCCGCGCGGCGGCGCCAACTACTTCGAGTACGTCGGCTACGACCCGGCGACCGACTCGGTCGACCTGGTCGCCGACTGGGACACCGCGTTCACCCTGGTCGAGGTGTTCAACGACTCGGACTGGGCCAGCAACCGCGACGGCAACGTGCGCGACTGGCTGGCCATCCTGCGCGGCGGCCGCCGGGTGTTCGCGGTCGGCTCGTCCGACAGCCACGGGGTGGCGTCGTCGCCGGTCGGGTATCCGCGCACCTGCATCGACCTCGGCACCGACGACCCACGCGCGGTGACCGGGCCGATGGTGCGCGATCGCCTGGCCGCGGGCCACGCGGTGGTGTCGGGCGGCGTGTACGTCGACGCCCGCCTCGGCGCGGCCCGGCCGGGGGACGTCGTGACCGGCCTCGGCAGCAGCGCCAGCCTCGACGTCGAGGTCCGGGCCGCGCCGTGGGTCGACGTCGACACCCTCGAGCTGGTCGTCGACGGGGTGGTGGTCGACAGCCTGACGATCATGCCGGGCGACGCCGATCCGCAGGAGCCGGCGCTGCGCTGGCGCGGCAGCCTGCCGATCACCGTGGCCCCGACCGGCGGCTTCGTCCTGGTCGCCGCCTTCGGCGATCAGGCGCTCGAGCCGGTCCACCCCGGGCGCCGTCCGTTCGGCGTGACCAACCCCATCTTCGTCGCGCCGTGACCAAGACCGTCGGCGCGCCGCGGCCGCCGCGCTTCACTCGACGGTGAGGCCGTACCGGTCGAGGATGTCGCCGGTCAGCGCGTCGAGGTTGGCCATGGTCGACAGGAAGTCGAACACGGCCTGGGCGTGGCGCAGGCGCGCGGCCTGCAGGTCCTCCTGCCGGCGCAGCACCTCGAAGATGGTGGTGCGGCCGAAGTCGAACCGACGCTGCTCGGCCTCGACGTTGGCCTGGGCGAACTCGATGGCGCGCAGGCCGATGGTGACGCGGTTGCGGGCGATCTTGACCTGCTGCACGGCGCGCGCGGCGTCGCCGACCAGCGCAGCCTCGGCGTCGCGCACCGCCAGCTTGGCCGCCAGCAGCTGCGATCGGGCGACCTGATCGGCGCCACGCTCGAGGCTGCGGGCGAAGGCGTGCGACAGGGTCAGCGCGCCGTCGATCGTGACCGCGTCGCCGGCGCGCAGGCTGGTCAGGGCGTCGCCGTGGCTGCCGCCCACGCCCTCGGCGGTGGCGCCGACGCTGAGGTCGAGCTGGGGCAGCCGTCCGCTGCGGGCGGCGGCGGCGCTGGCGGCGGCGGCGCGCAGGTCGGCGCGCAGCGCGGCCAGCTCGGCGCTGCGCTCGAGCGCGCGCGACACCGTCGCCGCCAGCGCCGGGTCGTCGCCGGTGATGGCCGGTAGCGGCGCGGTGTGGACGACGATGGCGTCGGCCGAGATCTCGAGGCCAGCCAGGCGGCGCAGGTCGAGCGAGCGCTCCCACACCTCGAGCTCGGCGCTCAGCAGATCCTGCTCGCGGATGGCGATGACCTGCTCGACCGCGGCGATGTCGGACTGCGCCAGCTTGCTGGCCCGGACCATGGCCTGGGTGGTGCTCAGCTGCTTGCGCGCCAGCTCCAGGCTGGACTGGCGCACGGCCAGCTGCTGCTCGGCGACCGCGACCGCCCAGTACGCGGCGACCACGTCGCGCACGACGTTGCGGGCGGCGGCCTCGCGGCGCAGGCTGGCGGCGTCACGGGTGGCCCGGGCCGCGTTGATGGCGGCGCGCGCCGCCGCGGGTCCGGCGCCACGCAGGAGTGGATGCGCCGCGCTGACGGTGACCGCCGAGCGGTGGCCGATGCGCCGGTCGAGCCCGATCTCGGCGTCGACGGACAGGGTGCCGCCGGTCGGCAGCAGCCGGCTCAGGCCCAGGGTGTTGGTCCAGCTCAGCGGCGCGGTCGGCCCGCCGCCGGTCCCGCGCGTGGTCGCGCTGCGTGCGGTCAGGCGCAGGTCCTCGGTGCTCTCGGCGACCAGGGCCTGGCCACGCGCCGACAGGACCCGCAGCCGCGCCCCTTCGAGCGCCGGGCTGGTCCGGGTCGCCGCGGCCAGGATGTCGGGCAACGCCAGCTCCACGCTGGGCGCGGCCGCCGCCGGCGCCACCGTCGGCGCGCGCGCCGGGGCCGGGCGGTCGTCCCGCTGCGCCGACGCGACGCGGCCCGCTGCCAGCACGGTGACGACCACGGCGATCCGGACGGATGGGCGCATCAGCGGCGGCTCGTGGGCTCAGTCCCGGCCCTTGCGCGGTCGCGGCACGGCGAACTTCTCGAGGCGGTTGATCAACGTCCGGCGCGAGATGCCGAGCAGGCGGGCGGCGTGGGTCTGGTTGCCCGCGCACTGCTCGAGCGCGGCCAGGATCCGGGCACGCTCGGCGTCGGCGCCGCCCGCCCGGGTCGGACCGGCGCCGCTGCTGTCGACGCCAGGCACCGGCACACCGAGCGCCGGGCTGACGTCCGCGCCGCGGCCCAGCCCCGGGATGGGCATGCCGGGGAACGAGGTCGGGATCGACGGGATCGGGATCCGGCCGGACATGTCGACCGGCATGCCACCGCCGAGCTCGGTGGTGTAGGTCGAGCGCATCTTCTCCTCGGGCAGGTCGCGGGCCCAGATGATCTCGCCGTTGCACAGGATGAGCGCGCGCTCGATGATGTTGCGCAGCTCGCGCACGTTGCCGGGCCAGGCGTACTGGCGCAGCAGCGCGAGGGCGTCGTCGCCGAAGGTCGGCGTCGGCCGGCCCTGGCCGGTGGCGATCGTGCGCGCGAAGTACCGCGCCATCGGCTCGATCTCCGAGATGCGCTCGCGCAGCGGCGGCACGACGATCGACATCGCGTTGAGCCGGTACAGGAGGTCGAGCCGGAAGTTGCCGCGCCGGACCTCGAGCTCGAGGTCGCGGTTGGTGGCCGACAGGAAGCGGACGTCGATCGGCCGCGGCTTGAGCCCGCCGACGCGCAGCACCTTGCGCTCGTCGAGCACCCGCAGCAGCTTGACCTGGGTCGACATCTGCAGCTCGCCGATCTCGTCGAGGAAGACGATGCCGCCCTCGGCGACCTCGAGCAGGCCGGGCTTGGAGTGGGTCGCGCCGGTGAAGGCGCCCCGCTCGTGGCCGAACAGCTCGCTCTCGAGCAGGGTCTCGGTCAGGGCCGAGCAGTTGAGGCGCAGGAACGGCCGGGTCGCGCGCGACGACTGGCGGTGGATCGCCTCGGCGATGACCTCCTTGCCCACCCCGGTCTCACCCAGCAGGAGCACGCTGATGTCGCCGCCCGCGACCCGGGTCACCAGCTCGTGCAGCGCCTTCATCTTGTCGTCGGCGACGACGATGTGGGCGGGATCGACCTCACGCGGCGACTGGCCGTGGGCCCGGGCCCGGGCGTGGGCGCACAGCGTGCTGGCGTCGCGCCCGTCGCGTGGGAACCAGGCCTGGCCCAGGCGGTGGGTGCCGCCACGGTTGTTGACGGCCAGGGTCAGACGGCCGATGACGCGCTCGGCTTGCGTCGGCGAGGTGTCGACCAGCAGCAGCTCGTACTCGTTGGGGGCATAGCTGGCGACCACGTCGGATTCGCGCAGGCAACGCGCGAACACCTCGTGCAGCTCGGCGCCGAGGTCGCGCTCGAGCACGAGGTGGGCGATGACGAAGTTGCCGCCGTTGCGGTTGGCGCGGGCGCACTCGTCCTCGACCCGGCTGTCGAAGTAGTCGTGGGTGCGCAGGCGTCGGGTCCGCACCACCGGCACCCGCTGCTGGGCGATCACCGTGACCGAGCCGAGGCGGACCGCCTCGTTGACGCGGATCTCGAACGGGCGGTTGGGCGGGACCCGGCTATCGCGCGCCCAGGTGCCGTTGGCGCTGCCGAGGTCCTCGATGCGGAGCGGGGCGACGTGGATGACCGCGTGCTGGCGCGAGATCGACGGATCGTCGATGCGGATGTCGACCTCGGCCGAGCGCCCGATCAACGCGCTGCCGCCCGGCGGCAGCGAGTGGGTGGCGTAGATGCCGTCGCCGACGACCAGCAGCGACAGGCCCTCCTGGCTGGGCTCGGGCACCTCGACGTCGCGCGAGGTGGTGACCCCCTCGATGTTGCTGCGCCGCTCGGCCAGCACCGGCGGGCGGGTGTCGCGGTCGCCGCTGCCGCCCCCGCTCGATCCACCGCCGCGGGTCACGAGCCGCTCCCGTGCCGACGTGGCCGCAGGATGGGCCCGTCGGCGCCGGGGCTGACGTCGCCCTCCTCGGCGACGAGATCGGCGATGATGTCGTCGACGTGGACCCCGGCCTCGGCGCCGGCCACGATGTCTCCGAACAGCGCACCCATGGCCGCGCGCTCGAGCGCCTGTGAGCCACGCTCGAGCGCCTCGCCCATGGCGTCGTCGCCGTGCTGGCCGACGATGCTGACCGCGACGTCGGGCAGGATCTCGCGCAGCTCGAGCGCGGCCCGGGCCGCCCCGACCGCGCCGGCCTTGCCGCCCGCCCGCGCCGCCAGCAGGGCCGAGCCATCCTCCATGATGTGGACGTCGAGGCCGTGCTTGTCGGCGGCGCGCTCGAGCGTGGCCTGGTGGTCGGTCACGGTGTCGGGCTGGGCCACCTCACAGGAGGTGAAGAACACGAACGCCTTGATCTCGCCGGGACCGCCCGGCGCGACCTGCTCGCGGCTGCGGCTGCGCACCGGCATCGCCGCGGTGGCGGGTTCGGTCGCGCCGCTGCGCCGGCGCGGCCCGGCCGGCATGGCCCCGAGCTGGCGCAGCAGGCTGGCCGCCTCGGCGCCGGTCTGCGGCCGCTGCTCGGGGGCCTTGAGCAACATGCGGTCGATCAACTTGGTCAAGCTGGGTGGCGCCTCCGGGCACAGCTCGGCGACCGGGATGGGGTGGTCGAGCAGCACCTTGGCGCGGATGGCCATCGGCGTGTGGCCCGGGAACGGCGCTCGTCCGGTCATGATCTCGTACAGCACGCAGCCGACCGCCCACACGTCGGCGGCCGGCCCGATGTTGCCCCGGCCTCGGGCCTGCTCGGGCGCCATGTACGACACGGTCCCGATCATCGTGCCGGTCCGGGTCAGCTTGGCGGCGTCGTCGGCGACGCGGGCGATGCCGAAGTCGACCAGCTTGAGCCGCTCGGCCTCGCCGCCGGCGAGGATGAGGTTCTCCGGCTTGACGTCGCGGTGGACCACGTTGAGGGCGTGGGCCGCGCCGAGGGCGTCGGCCAGCCCGAGCGCCATGACCACACCCTCGGCCAGCGTGACGCCCAGGGTGCGCAGCTGGGTGCGCAGCGTGATGCCGTCGACCCACTCCTGCGCCAGGTAGTAGATGCCGTCGGTGGTCATGCCGTGGTCGACGTAGCCGACGATGTTGGGGTGCTGGACCTGGGCCAGCAGGCTGGCCTCGCGCCCGAACCGGGCCACGTCCATCGGCCGGTCGAGGTTGAGGATCTTGACCGCCACCTCGTTGCCGGTCTGGCGATCGCGGGCGCGGTGAACCGAGCCCATCCCGCCCTTACCGGCCTGGGACAGCAACTCGAACCGATCAGCCACGACGTGCCTGACCATCCCAGCGAAAGTATAGCTGGGCCGCCGCGGCGATCGCCAACGGCCTGGCCACTCAATGCCGGACAAAGGCCTGGCGCCTGCGGCCAGGGCTGGCGCCCACGGCCAGGGCTGGCGCCCGCGGCCAGGGCCGAGGTGACCTTGGTCCGGACCGGGCGAGCCCCCACGCATCCCCGTGGAAGCATTGGTGCGGATTGGCCGGGGCTGCGGGATCCGAGCTAGGATCGGGGCGCATGGCGCAGTGGGAGGAGGTCACCTCGATCCGGGCGCTGCCATACGTCGGCGCCGAGCGGGTCCTCGTGGCCGACGGTGACGCTGCCAGCCGGGCCTGGCTACGCAGCAGCCTGGCCGGCCACTTCACGGTCGAGGAGGTCGACTCGAGCCGGACCGCGCTCGAGCGCCTGACCAGCAACCCGCCGCGGGTGCTGGTCGTGGGCCGGCACCTGACCGACGTCAGCGGCGGGGTGCTGCTGACCCACGCCGCCCGCCACGGCGTGGTCGGCGGGGACGCGCCCATCGTCGTGTTCCTGATCGGGCCCAGCCCCGACGAGGTGGCTCAGGTCGACGAGGGCGCGATCCAGGTCTTCTACCGCCTGACCCCGGCGCTGTCGCCCGAGCGGGTGCGCGACCTGCTGACCCAGTCCATCACCCGGCAGCCGGCCGCGACCAAGCCACAGACCGAGGCCGACGCGCTGCGCACCAAGCAGGTGCTCGAGCACGCCAAGCGCCTCGGCAGCCAGCGCGACCTCAAGAGCGCGGCGCGGGCCGCCACCCTGGCGGTGGCCGAGCTGCTCGGCGCCGAGCGGGCCCGCTGCCTGTACTACGACGCCGACAGCGGCTCGCTGTGGGCCGAGGGCAGCGAGCAGGAGGAGAGCCACGCCTCGGCCGGGCTGGCCGGCTTCGCGGTGCGGACCGCCTCGGCCATCTCGTTGCCGCGGGCCGGAGAGGACCCGGTCTACGTCGCCGCCATCGACGATCCGCTCGGCACCGGCCGCGAGCGCCTCGCGGTGCAGCCGGTCGCTGGCAAGGACGGGGTCATCCACGCCGTGCTCATCGCCATCCGCGGCGCCGACGGCCGGCCGTTCACCGAGGAGGACATGCTCCGGCTCGAGGCGCTGGCCGAGGCCTGGGCACCGTTCATCCACCAGCTGGCGCAGGAGGTCGAGGCCTCGCACGTGCTGGAGGCGACCCGCGCCGAGGATGGCGAAGGGGACCTGTTCCGGCAGGAGGCGATCGTCCACATGGTGCGTCGCGGCCACCGCGGCGACGTGGTCCGTGTCCACCCGGCCTGGGTCCGTGCCGCGTACTGGATGGTGCTGGCCTCGCTGGCCGGGGCGGTCGCGTTCGCGGCCTGGGCTCGCGTCCACCAGTACGCGCAGGGCCCGGCGGTGGTCCGCTTCACCGGCCGGACCGAGGTGGCCAGCACCGACAGCGGCGTCATCGCCGGGGTCGAGGTCGCGGTCGGGCAGACCGTCAAGGTCGACCAGGCCCTCATCCGCATGTACGACGCCGATCAGGCGTCGCAGCTGCGCGCCATCGAGGAGGCGCGCGACATCAAGACCGCGGCCTGGCTGTTCAACCCGACGCCGGACAACTCGGAGCGGCTGCGGCAGGCGGTGGCCGAGCACGATCAGGTCAAGTCGCGGGTCGACGCCCGGGTGGTGCGGGCGCCGCACGACGGGGTGGTCAAGGAGATCTCGGTCCGGCCCGGGCAGCGGGTCGAGGCCGGCAAGGTGGTGGCCGCGGTGGCCGAGCCCGGCGCCGTCGACGGCCTCTCCGTCATCGCCTTCCTGCCAGGCCGCGAACGACCGCGCCTCAGCGGCGGGCAGCTCATGCGGATGGAGTTGCCCGGCTTCCGCGGCGCGTACATCACGCTGCGGGTCGACGCGATCAGCGCCGACGTGATGGGCGCGGCCGACGCGCGCGCACGTTTCCTCGGGGACCGCCTCGGCGACAGCCTGCGCCTGAGCGAGACGGTGGTCGTGGTCGAGGGCCGCGCCACCTCGACCACGTTCGAGGCCGATGGCGAGCGGTATGAGCTCCACGACGGCATGATCGGCAACGCCGAGGTTCGGCTCTCCTCGGAGTCGCTCCTGCGCACGTTCGTGCCGGGGATGGGGAGGTAGATGGCGACCGGGCCCACGGATCCACCAGGCGGTGACGAGCCCGCGACCTCCATCGAGATGCCGGCGTTCGACGAGCTGCCTGGCTTCGACGACGAGGCCGACGACGGGGCAACCGTGGCCCAGCCGGGTGGGCCGGCGATCGCCGCGGGGGCGAGCCGGCCGCCCGGCGCCGGCCCGGTCACGCCACCCGCGCCAGCGACCACCTTGAGCGACGACGCGCGCGCACGGCTGGCTCGGGCCCGGGCCGCGGTCGGGCGAGTGTCCACCGCCCCACCGTCCGGGCCGACCCGGCCGGTGCCGGTGGCGCGGACCGGACCGTCGGCGCCAGCGCGGCCGTCGGTGCCGTCGGTGCCGTCGGTGCCGTCGGTGCCGTCGGTGCCGTCGGTGCCAGCCCGGCCGTCGGTGCCGTCGGTGCCGTCGGTGCCAGCGGTGCCAGCTCGGTCGTCAGGGCCACCAGGTGGCCGCGCCGGCACCGAGGTCGGCCTCGGGCGAAGCCTGCCGCCGGCGAGCGTGACCGGGGCGGTGACGACCTCGCTCGAGCTGACCGATGTGCCGACCGAGGAGACCGCGCGGCCACGCCCGAACGTGCCCCGGGCCGAGCGCCCGCCGGCGGCGGCGCCGACGGATGGCCGGGCCGCGCCAGGCCTGGTCCGGCCGCCGTCGTCCCCGTTCGTCGATCCGGCCATGCTCGGGGCCGACGCCCTCGAGCCCGACACCGCCGAGCGTTCGTCGCCGGGCGCGCCGGCGCTCGACCGCCGCGCCGGCAGCGACCCGCTCGTCACCTCGGCCCGCCGGGTCGCCGCTGCCGCCGGGCCACCGGCGGCGCCTGCCAGCAAGGCGTCGGCCGGGCCGACCGCGCCCACGCCGGCGGCGACCGGGTCGAGCACGGCGACCGGGTCGATCTCCTCGATCGCCACCGTGCCGGCGACGACCGTGCCGGCGCCGACCGCGCCGGCGCCGACCGCGCCGACCCGGCCGGTCGACCTCCCGGCCGGGCCGGGGCGCGAGGGGCCCGCGCTGCCGGCCGCGGTCGCGCAGGCGGCCCCCCCGGGCCGGGCCGGCAAGCCGCGTACGCCGTGGGACACCGACGACGACGAGGACGAGCTCGATCCGGTGGTCGAGGAGGCGCGGGCGCGGGCCATCGCGGCGGCGACCGAGGCCGCGCGTGGGGCCCGGCCGGCCTCGACCCGGGTCGCCGCGCCGGTGGAGGCCCCCCCGGCGCCAGCCGCGCCGGCGCCACCCGACGACGAGGACCTGTACGCGCTGCTGGCGCGCCTGCAGCGAGGGCGCGGCGCGGTCAAGGTGCCGTTCGTCCAGCAGCTGGAGTGGACCGACTGCGGGCCGGCCTCGCTGGCCATGGTCCTGCACATGTTCGGGCACGAGGCCGGCCTGGACCAGATCCGTCAGGTCGTCGGCGGCAGCGGGCGCGACGGTTCGGACGCGGCCTCGCTGGCGCGCGCCGCCGAGCACTACGGGCTGCGAGCGCGCGGCTTCTCCCTCGACGTCGGCGATCTCGGCCGGCTGCCGGCGGGCACCATCCTGCACTGGGAGTTCAACCACTTCGTCGTGTTCCGGCGCATGACCGAACGCGGCGCCGAGATCGTCGACCCGGCCATGGGCCCGCGCTTGATCCCCGACAAGCGCCTGCGCGAGGCGTTCACCGGCGTCGCCCTGGTGTTCGAGCAGACGCCGGCGTTCCAGCCGCTGCGGCGCGGGTCGGGCCGGCTGGCCTGGTACGGCCAGCAGCTGCGCTCGCAGTCGCACGTCCTGTGGCGGGTGCTGGTGACCTCGCTGCTGCTGCGCCTGTTCGCGCTCGCCCTGCCGGTGCTGACGGCGGTCGTCGTCGACCGCGTCGTGCCGCGTGGCGACCTCGGCCTCCTGCTGGTGGTCGCGTCCGGGCTGAGCGGCATGCTGCTGTTCCAGTTCCTGTCGACGATGATCCGCGCCCACCTGCTGCTCCAGCTCCGGACCAACCTCGACACCCGCCTCACCCTGGGGTTCGTCGACTACCTGTCCCAGCTGCCGTACGACTTCTTCCAGCGCCGCTCGACCGGCGACCTGATGATGCGGGTCAACAACAACGCGACGCTGCGCGAGCTGCTGACGACCAACACGCTATCGGCGCTGCTCGACGGCGTGCTCGTGCTCGGCTACGCCGCCATCATGCTGTGGATGGCGCCGGTGCTGGCCGCGCTGGTCATCGCTCTCGGCCTGGCCCAGATCGGCGTGTTCCTGGGGTCACGCCAGCGCTACCGCGAGATGATGGCGCGCGCGCTGGAGGCGCAGTCGCGCTCGCAGTCGTACCTGGTCGAGCTGTTCGCCGGCATGTCGACGCTCAAGGCCTCGGCGGCCGAGGGTCGCGCGGTCGAGCGCTGGTCGAACCTGTACACCGACGAGCTCAACGTCGCGCTCGAGCGCGGCCGGCTGCAGGCGCTGGTCGACGGGGCGATGGCGGTGTTCGCCACCGCGACCCCGGTCGTGTTGCTGCTGCTGGGCGGTTCGATGGTGATCGACGGTGAGCTGACGCTCGGCCAGATGCTGGCGTTCGGGGCCATCGCCGGCAGCTTCCTGGCCCCGCTGTCGACGATGGTCAGCGGCGCGCTGCAGCTGCAGATGCTGGGCGGCTACATGGACCGGCTCGAGGACGTGCTGGCGGCCGAGCCGGAGCAGCGAGAGTCCGAGGTCAAGAAGGCGCCCCGCCTGACCGGGCGGGTCACCCTCGATCACGTCAGCTTCCGCTACGGCGATCACCTGCCGCTGGCGGTCGACGACGTCAGCCTCGACATCCCGGCCGGCAGCTCGGTCGCCATCGTCGGTCGCTCTGGCTGTGGCAAGTCGACCCTGGCCAGCCTCATCGCCGGCCTGTACCGGCCGACCGGCGGAGGCATCCGCTACGACGACCACGACCAGCGCGGGCTCGACCTGCGCACCCTGCGCCGACAGCTCGGGGTGGTGTTCCAGGCCCCGTTCCTCTTCTCCGGCTCGGTCCGCCACAACATCGCGCTGACCGATCCGACGCTGGCGCTCGACCGGGTCCAGACCGCGGCCCGGGCCGCCTCGATCCACGACGACATCGAGGCCCTGCCCGCCGGCTACGAGACCTTGCTCGGGGACGGCGGGGCGTCGCTGTCGGGTGGGCAGCGGCAGCGCCTGTCGCTGGCCCGGGCCCTGGTGCATCGCCCGGCGGTGCTGGTCCTCGACGAGGCGACCTCGGCGCTCGACGCCGACACCGAGCGCAAGGTGATGACCGCGCTGGCCCGGCTGCGCTGCACCCGCATCATCCTGGCCCACCGGCTCAGCACGATCGTCGACGCCGACGTCATCCTGGTGATGGAGCGCGGGCGGGTGATCGAGCAGGGCAGCCACGCCCAGCTGCTGGCGCGCCGTGGCGCGTACGCCGCCCTGGTCGCGGCGCAGCTGACCACCGACCGTCGACCGCCGGAGGCCACGCCATGATTCGCTCCTTGCCCATGCTCGTCCTCACCCTCGCCCTCGCCCTCGCGCTGACCTCGGGCGCTGGCCTCGGCTGCGGCGACGACACCGGGCCGCGCTCGGGGGTCGCCGTCCCCGAGCCGCTGGCCGCCGGCGGCGGTCAGGCCGCCGCGGTCGAGCGCACCGTGCGTGGTTACGTCGGGGTGCTGGCGCCGCGGTCCGCGGCCGACGTCGCGGCGCCGTTCTCGGGCAAGCTGGTCGAGCTGCTGGTGAACCTCGGCGACGTGGTCGAGGTCGGCACGCCGCTGGCCAAGCTCGACGAGAAGGACCTGCTGCGGCAGATCGAGCAGACCCAGGCCGAGCTGGCGCAGCGCCAGTCGGCCATCGTCGCCGCCAGCGCGGCCTCCAGCAGCGCCTACAAGGCGCTGCGCAACGCCCAGTCCTTGTTCCGCACCGGCGACATCAAGGGGGCCGAGGTCGATACCGCGCGCGCGGCGGCCAGCACCGCGTCGGCCAACGTGGCCTCGGCCAAGGCCGCGGCCGAGGAGGTCCGGGTCCGCATCAAGGGCCTGCAGGAGAAGAAGAAGGACACCACCGTGCGCTCGCCCATCGCCGGCAAGGTGTCGAACCCGTACGTCAAGAACGGCGACCAGGTCGGGGAGGGCATGCCGCTGTTGCGCGTGATCTCGTCCGACGAGCTGTTCGTCAAGTTCGCGATCGACGCCGAGCACATGGGCCAGGTCAAGGCCGGCGATCCGGTCACGATCGTCGTCGAGAAGCAGGGGATCGAGACGGCCGGCAAGGTGGTCCGGGTCGCGCCGGAGATCGATCCGGTCGCGCAGCGCATCATCGCCGAGGCGGAGCTGTCAGCGCAGGTCGCAGAGGCCCAGGCCGGCCTGATGTGCCGGGTCATCCACGGCGCCGCGGGGGCGCCGCCGTCGGGTCCGCCGCCCGCGACCCCGCGTGACGCCGGCGCGCCGGCCGTCGCCCCAGACGCGGGGGCGCCGGATGGGGGCGCGCCGGGTGCGGCGGTCGACGTGGTCACCGGCAGCTAGGAGTCCGACCCCGTAACGACTTCGGATCGCCCCGGGGTCGGCCTTCGGCCTCGCGCTGTGGACAGGCGCCCGGCGAAGCCGGGCCCTGACGCGGACCCTGACGCCCGGCTTCGCCGGGCGCCTGCCCACAGCGGTCTCCCCGGGGGCTGTCGTGGCTCCCCCAACCGGATTCTTTCGAATCCGTCCCTGACCCTGACCCCACCCGGCGAAGCCGGGTGTCTGGTGCTGGGTCTCGGTCCAGGGTGGA
>JAGPCO010000190.1 GCA_018058095.1 Kofleriaceae bacterium | reverse complement strand
TCTCGCCGCCCGCCGCCGACGGCATCGTCGGGCCCGGCGACGGCACGGTCAGCGCCGGCCGGCTCGCCTTCCCGCTGTGCGGCACGGTCAGCGCCACCGGCGCCAGCGTCGGTGTGGTGATCGATGGCGGCCCGGCCCAGAGCGCGACCGTGACCGGCCAGACCTGGTGCGTGCCGGTCAACCTGGCCGCGTCGCCGCCGGTGCACACCGTGGTCGCCTCGGCCACCGCCGGGGCCTCGCTCGGCAGCGCCAGCCTGGCCCTCACCGTCGACCTCACCCCGCCGCCGCCGATCTCCGGGCTGACCGCGGTGGCCGAGACGCGGCAGTCGATCGCGCTGTCGTGGACCTCGCCGTCCGATGGTGGGCGCCCGGTGGCCGCGTACGTCGCCAAGCTCGCCACCTCGCCCCTCACCAGCGCCAACTTCAACAACACCGGCACCGTGCTGCCGACCGGCCTCCCGCTGGCGCCGGGCACGGCCGAGCGGCTCGTCGCCGAGAAGCTCGACGCCGGCACCGCGTACTACCTGGGCCTGGCCACGATCGACGCCGCCGGCATCCGCTCGACGGTGACCGCGGTCGGGCCGATCGTGCCGCGGTTCACCCAGACCGGCGCCCTGACCGCACCGACCAGCGCCGGCGACGTCGGCCTGGGCGCGCGCCTGGCCCACGGCCTGTTCAACGACGACGATTTCGGCGACGTCGCGGTGGCGGCACCCGGCGCCGACGGCGGGGCCGGCGCGGTGTACGTGTACTTCGGCTCGAGCGCGGGGATCTCCGACAGTCCGGGCCTGACCCTGAGCGGCCCGGGCGCGGGCGCCGCCTTCGGCGCGGGGCTCGCCGCGCTGCGGTGGAGCTCGGCCAGCCGCGACGACCTGGTGGTCGGCGCGCCCGGCGCCGACGGCGGCCGCGGCCAGGTCCTGGTGTGGTCGGGCGGTGCCGCCTTCCCGGTCGGCGCCGCCGACGCCAGCTCGGCCCCGCTGGTCGTGGGTGTCGACGCCGGCGCGCCGGGCTGGTTCGCCGACGCCGGCCTCGGCGCCAACCTGACGCGGGTCCGCTTCGACGACGACGGCGTGGACGACCTGGCCATCGCCGCTCCCGGTGGTGGCGGCGGCGCCAGCGGCGTCGTCCTGGTGTACGGCGGCACGCTCGGCCCGTCCCCGGTGCTGCTGTCGAGCGTGACCAGCGCCGGCTCGGGCCCCACGGTGGTCGAGCTGTTCGTCGACCCAGTCGGCAGCGCGGCCACCGTCGGCGCGGCCCTGGTCGACGTCGGCCCGACCGCCAGCGCCGGTGACGTCAGCGGCGATCTGCTGATCGGCTACAGCGACGACGGCGCCGCCAACAACGACCTCCTGTACCTGCTGCGCGGCGGCGCGCGGCCGGGCAGCGCCGGCGTCCACGCCCGCACGCTCGGCGCGGCCGACCTGACCCTGCGCTACACCGTGGCCGACAGCTCGACCGACTTCGGCCAGACCGCGGCCGGGATCGGCGACGTCGACGGCGATGGCGTCGGCGACGTGGCGGTAGGCGCCTGGCGCTTCGGCGCTGACCGCGGCCAGGTGTTCGTCGTTCGCGGCGGCCTGACCGGAGACCGCGAGATCACCGCCGGGGGGACGGCGCTGACCACCTTCACCGGCAGCACCGACGGCGCCGCGCTCGGCGCCGCCGTAGCGGCCGGCGCCGGCGACGTCGACGCCGATGGCCAGCCCGACCTGCTGGTGGTCGGGCGCGCCGCCGGGGTGGCCCGGCTGTTCGTGTGGTTCGGCGGCGCCGTCCCGACCGGTAGCAGCAGCGAGGCCAGCGCCGACTATGTGGTGCTCGGCCCGGCCTCGTTCGCGCTGGCCACGCCGGGCGCGGGCGGCCCACCGGCCCAGGCCCGGTGGATCGGCGACGTCAACCGCGACGGCCTGGCCGACGTGTGCTGGGCCAGCCCGGCCGACAGCGGCGGCGACGGCGGGTTCGAGGTGCTGTGGGACGACGGCCCGTGAGCGGTTGACCGCACCGTGCCGGATCCGGCGGGCGGCGGGGTCAGAAGACGACCCAGCCGTCGTGGTCCATGTCGTCGCTCTCGCCGTCGATGTCGCCCAGCGGGATCCTCGGAGGCGGCGGTGGTGGGGGCGGCGGCGCCTTCTTGCCCTCACCACCCGCGACGGCCGACAAGCGGGACGACGAGATGGGGCACAGCGGGACACGCATCGAGGCCGGCTTCTTCATGATGACCGTTGGTCAGGCAACCGATGTGCCAGGCCTGGTGCGTGTGGTTCGAGGTGCTTGCGCCTGGCCACCCGCTTGCGTCCCCGAACTGTGCGCACGATTCGCGTGGTCGGTTCGCAACGGGGGAGCTACAGCGCGGCCTCGATCGGCTCGGCCCAGCGCGTCGGGCGCTGCGCCGGGTCGAGCGGGACGACGATCTCGAGCGCGCCGTCGGCGCGTCGGACCGCGGTGGCCGCGCCGGCGCGCAGCACCACGGCGCGAACCGTGGCCAGGGCGGCGCGGCCGAGCTCGTCGGCCAGCACCCCGAGCAGCGCGGCCTCGACCGCGGGCGCGGCGGCGGCGACGGCGGCGCGGTCGGCGTCGACCAGCGCGGCGACGGCGTCGGGAGGGCCGAAGGAGGCCGGCCCGCCGGCGGCGCCGAGGCGGGCGCCGGCGGCGCCCAGGAGGCGCCGCACCTCGAGCTTGCCGATGGCGGCGTCACCCGGTGGTGCGGCCCGCCACGAGCTGGCGTCGTGGACGGTGACGGCGTCGATGCAGCCGACGCGGACGTGGGTCTCGTCGTCGGCGAAGCGGCCGTCGCCGCCGCCCGCGCTGGTGCGCAGCACCACGACCGCGCCGTCGCCCGTCGAGGCGACGGCGACGACCCGCCCCCGCAGGTCGCGCCCGCTCGACAGGTGCACCGTCACCACCGGCGCGGTGGTGCTGGCGGCGAGCTCCTCGAGCAGGCGCCCCGGCTGCGCCGGCGTCGCCCGCGTGGTGGTCACAGGCCTTTTTCCAGCACGGTGACCAGGCCCTTGGTGCGGGCGTCGACGTCGTCGACGTTGGTGTGGGCTGCGTGCTGGATCGCCAGGGTCCCGCCGGTGAACGTGGCGTAGCCATAGCCCTCGTCGCCGTAGCGCACCTCGGGGTTGTGCTTGACGGTGATCTGCTTGAGCCCGGCCCCGAGCGCCTCCTTGCCCATGGCGTCGCGGGTGACGGTGGCCAGCCCGTCGACCAGGGGCTGGAAGAACACCTTGGGCCAGCACTCGGCGTACAGGTGCGACTCGCCCTCGATCGCCAGCGAGGCCCAGTCGACCTCGAGCGCGACCGGGAAGCCGGCGGCGGCGCGGATCTTGTCCTGCCAGCCGGGGAAGTGGTTGTCCTGGAAGTCCTTGACCGCTCTGCGCTCCGCGAGTCCCATGGGTGCCTCCTGCGTGCCGGGTGCCGTGGCCGTGTCGGCGGTCACTCTAACGCGGCGGGCGGGCCATGTAATCCGCCGGGCGCCGGTCGAATCAGGGGGTGTGCAGGCAACGCGACCCCGGATGCGAGCCCAGGGCACCCGGCCCTGGGCCATCGATGGCAGCGGTGATCCGCCGACCGTCCTGGTGCTCGTCTCCGCCCCGATCCTGGCCGGGTGGGCGGTGCGCGAGCTCGACGACGCCGGCGCGCGAGTCCAGGTCGCGCGCTCGCGCGCCTCGGCCCAGGCGGCGCTGGTGCGCGACCCCGAGCCCCGGCCCGACGTGCTGGTGATCGAGATGGTGGGCCCCGACGAGGTCCGCTTCCTGACCCGGCTTCGACGCGAGGGCTGGCACGGCGCGGTGGTCGCCCTCGGCCACGTGCCACCACGAGTGCGCGCGTCGCTCGGCATCGCCCGAGCCCTGCCGGCGCCGTACAGCGCCCACATCCTGGCCGACACCATCAGCACGCTGGCCCCGAACCCGCGCGGCCCAGGCCGCCTGGTCGAGGGTATCGCCCTGGCCCGCACGCCGACCCGGCCCCAGGTCGACCCGCGAGCTGCCGATCCGGCCGAGCCCGAGCCGCTGCCGCCACCCCCGGCCTTCGACGAGGACGAGATCTTCATCCTCGACGTCGACTGAGCGGGCGAACCGGGCCGGACCCCAGGGGTGTCCCTAAGGGGCCGGGAACGGGCAACTCGGTCGCGCGCGCGGCCGATCCATCCCCGGGGGCTTCGTTGCTCCTCGGTCACGTACCGACGGGTATGCTCCCTCGTCGCGCCTTGCCCGCGGGGCGCCTCGACCGCGCGCATCGATCGACTTGTCCGTTCCCGGCCCCTGATTGGCGTTGACGTCGTCGTGGTCGTCGTCGTGGTCGTGGACCTTGACGGCGACGGCGACGTGCAGGTGGTCGCCACCTTTGACGCAGCTCTCAGATCTAGCGCGCGCCGGTCGCCCGCAGCAGGCGTTCGGCGCGCGCGATGGTGGCGGCGGAGGCCGCGCTGGCCCGCAGGCCCGCGACGGCGCGCCGGGCCAGGTCGCGGGCCCGGTCCGGGCGCCCGAGCGCACGCAGCGCCTCGGCCAGGTGCAGCTCGGCCAGGTGGTACGGCTCGCCCACGGCCGCCGCCTCGGGCAGGGCCAGCGCGCGCTCGAGCAGCGGGACCGCCTCGGCCGGCCGCCCCAGCGCCGCCAGCGTGCGGCCGACGCCGTCGAGATCCCAGATCAGGTCGGCGTGGTCCGGCCCGAGCGCGGCCTCGTCGAGCGCCAGCGCGCGCCGGTAGTGGCCGAGCGCCTCGTCGAGTCGCCCGCGCTCGAACACCTGGCTGCCGAGGTTCGACAGCGTGATGGCCAGGTCGACGTGGTCCTTGCCGAGCGCTTGCTCCTTGATGGCCAGGGCCTGGCGATAGGCCGCCTCGGCCAGCGCGTGCTGGCCCTGGCCGTCGTGGAAGTCGCCCAGCACGTCGAGGTCGGCGGCGACGTTGGGGTGGGCCGGACCCCACAGCGCGCGGTCGATGGCCAGCGCGCGCTCGAGCAGCGTGCGCGCCTCGTCGAGCTTGCCCTGGCCGGTCGCGACCTGGGCCAGGCTCGCCGTCACCGCGGCCGCCTCGGCGCTCTCGGCCTGCCCGGCGGCACCGGCGATGGCCAGCGCCCGCTCGAGCGCGGCGCGGGCGGCGGGCAGGTCACGCGCGAGCAGGTGGGTCGCGCCCAGGTTGTACAGCGGGATGATCAGGCGCGGGCTGTCGGCCGGGAAGTTGCGGGTGGCGATGGCCTCGGCCCGGGCGAACAGGGCGAGCGCCTCGTCGTACTTGCGCTGGTCGCGCAGGATCGTGCCGAGGTTGCCGAGGGACTTGGCCAGATCGGGGTGGTCGGCCGGCAGCACCTCCTGGCGCACCTCGAGCGCGCGCCGGAACGCGGCCTCGGCCGCGACGGGATCTCCGGCGTTCATGGCCAGCACGCCCAGGTTGAAGTCCGCGGCGGCGACCTCGGGGTGGCGTGGACCGTACAGCTGCTGGCGCAGCGCCAGCGCCTCCTCGAGGAGAGAGAGCGCGCGCGTGAGCTCGTTGTCACGGGCGAGGTGGTTGCCGAGGTTGGTCGCGGCGGCCGCCAGCGCCTCGGGCTCGACCGCCGCGGCGCGCTTGCGCACGGCGTAGACCCGCTCGAGCGCGGTGCGCGCGCCGGCGTGATCGCCCGACGCCGCCAGGACCAGCGCGCGATCGGCGTCGAGGTCGGCCGCCAGCGCGGGATCGGCGCCGAGGCGCGCAACCACGGCGTCGGCGTGGCGGGCCCAGGCCAGGCCGTCGGCATGACGGCGCTGCTCGAGGCCGACGGCGCGGACCAGACCGATGAGCGCGCTGGTGCGGGTCCGGTCGTCGCGCCCGGCCTCGGCCGCCAGGCTGGCGCTGGTCAGCAGACGCTCGGCCTCGGCCGGCTGGCCCAGGCGCATCGCCAGGCCGCCGGCCAGCAGCAGGGCCCGGGCGTGGATGGGTGGATATCCCAGGGGCTCGGCGGCGCGGACCGCGGCGTCGGCCGCCGCCTGCCCGGCCGCGTAGTCGCCGAGCCGACCGCGCACCCCGGCCTCGGCCAGCACGCGCTCGAGGCGCACGACCTCGGCCCGGGTCGCCGCGTCCGCCGGCGGCGGCACGGCCACGCTGAGCGCGGCCAGGTCGGCGCATGGCGCCAGCGCGCCGGGCCTCGGTAGCACCTCGTCGACTCGCGCGACCACGGCGGCGTCGGCCTGGGCCAGGCGCGCGATCACCGCCTCGAGCTCGATCCGTCGCTGGGTCAGGCACACCTCGCGCACGCCGAGCTGGGCCTCGGTCTGCGCGCCGGTCGCCGTCGCCTGGCAGCTGGAGCGGCGCATCGCCCGCCAGGCGTCGACCCGGGCGTCGAGGCCCGTCAGGGCGCGGTCGAGCGCCGCCGCCGCGTACGGCTGGGCGACCGCGATGAACGCGGCCCGCACCTCCTCGCGCCGGCGTGGGGTCCAGGCGGCGTCCAGCTCGGCGCCGACCCGGGCGCACCGGTCGCCCGTGGTCACCGCGCCCCGCACCACCACGCCGCCGGCCAGCGCGGCCAGCCCGAGCGCCGTCGAGGCGGCGACCACCCGGCGCCGGCGCGCCGCCGGGTCGCGCTCGATCGCCGCCAGCAGCGCGGCCACCGACGGGTGCCGCTGCCGGGGATCGGTGCGGAGCCCGCGCACCACGGCGGCGCGCAGCCAGCGCGGCACGTCGCGACCCGGCCGGGGTGGGCGCACCTGCTCGCTCGAGACGGTGTCGATCAGCGCGGCCAGGGACCCGCCGGCGAACGGGCGCTCGCCGTACAGCGCCTCGTACAAGGTCACGGCGAGCGCGAACTGGTCCGACGCGGCGCTGGCGGGCTGACCGGCCAGCTGCTCGGGCGCCATGTAGGCCGGGGTGCCGACCAGCGCGCCGCTCTGGGTCAGGTCGGGGCTCGGTAGCTCGACGCCGGGTCCGGCCTCGGTCGCCGGCGCTGGCCCGTCGGCGCGGGCCAGGCCGAAGTCGCCGACCTTGACCCGACCATCGGCGCCCAGGAACACGTTGGCCGGCTTGAAGTCGCGGTGGACGAGGCCGGCCTGATGGGCAGCGATGAGCCCACGCGCGGCCGCGCCGAGCACCCGCACCACCTCGCGCCACGCCCGAGCCTGGGCGATCCACTCGCTCAGAGGCTGGCCGTCGACCAGCTCCATGGCGATGAACAGCCGTCCCTCGGCCGCCCGCCCGACGTCGTGGACGGCGACGACGTTGGGGTGGACCAGGCGGGCGATGGCCTGGCCCTCGCGCAGCAGGCGCACGTCGGCCGTGTCGCTGGCGCCGGCGCGGATGACCTTGAGCGCGACCTCGCGATCGAGCTCGGGGTCGTGGGCCGCGTACACCACGCCCATCCCGCCCTGACCGAGCAGGCGGCGCAGCTGGTAGCGACCGATGGTGGCGCCGAGCGCCAGGACGTCGCCCCGGCGCGGCGGCGCAGGACGCGGCGGCTCGACGTCGGCGCCCCGGTCCGAGCGCACCGTGGGCGCCGTGGCGACGTGCTCATCCGAGGGGTCCTCGCCCACGGAACGTGGCGTGGTGGCGGCGGCGCCCGGCCGGGCCGCGGCGACCGCCACGGCGCGGCAGGTGGCGCAGGCCGCCAGGTGCTCGTCGACCCGGTCGGCGTCCGCGCCGGACAGCTCGCGCCTGGCCAGGGCCTCTAGATCGCTGGCGGTGAGGCAGCGGGACGACGACACGAACGTGGGGGGACCCTAACACCCGCACCGAGGCGCCAGGTCGATTTCGTGCAAGCGGGTCCGGGGCCGCGCGTCGAGGCCGTACCGACCCACCGGAACAAGGACCTGACGATGACCTCCCCTCTGCCTGCTCGCCCCCGCCACCACGTCACGCTCGCCGCGACCCTCGCGCTGTCCACCGGGTGTATCCCGCCGGGCGCCTGGCCAGGCTCCCACGCGGCCGGGTCTCCCGCCGCGGCGCCGGGCGGCTCCGGCCCCGCCGCCAGCGCACCCGCCGCCGGACCGCAGGGGCGGATGGCCACCCCGCTGTCACCGGACCTGGTCACCACCGACGCGGCACGCGGCCTGGTTCGCCTGACCAAGGCCACCAGCCACGAGGGCCAGCCCATGCTGTCGCCCGATGGCAAACGCCTGCTCGCCACGTCGTGGGTACCCGAGGTCGACGCCCAAGGCCAGCTGACCGGCGCCGCGGTCGAGAAGGTCATCATCACGCTGCGGCCAGGCGGCGGTGCGGCCACCGCGCTCACCTCGCGCCGGACCTTCGCCGACAGCCCGACCTGGCTGGGTGACAAGACCTTCGCCTTCGTCGCCACCACCCCGGCCGGCCGGGTGCTGATGCGGGCCGCGCGCGCCCAGGCCGGCGCCGCCAGCACCCGCGTGCTCGACGCCGAGGCGGTGCCCGAGCTTGGGTCGCTCAGCGCCTCGGCCGACGGCAGCCTCATCGCCCTGCAGGCGCGGCTCGGCGACGGCGCGTCGATCGCGGTGGTCGAGCCCGGCGGCAACGGCCTGACCGCGCTGGGCGAGGGCATCCTGCCCCGCCTGTCACCCGACGGCCGGCGGGTGGCGTTCACGCGCCAGGTCGGGTCGTACTGGCAGGTCTTCACCATCGGCGTCGAGGGCGACGAGCTGACCCAGGTCACCGACGGGGAGTCGACCTGCGACTTCCCGAGCTGGTCACCGGACGGGGCCTGGCTGGTGATGACGTGCAACACCGGCTGGCAGCGCTTCGGCGACGTCGACGCCGGGGCCATCGACAACGTCTTCCTGGTCCGGCCCGATGGCACCGAGCTGACCCAGCTCACCGACGGCGCGCGCCGGGTCACGGAGCCGTCGTGGGGCGTCGACGGGTGGATCTACCTCGCGTCCGATGCCGCCGGCTCGTTCGACCTGTACCGGCTGCGGCCGCGGCTCGAGCGCTGACCCACGGCGCGCGCCCCGCCACAGCGCGGAGCCTCGCCACGCTCTGCTAGACTGCGGGCATGAGCCTGGCCGCGGCGTTCCTCGCCGAGCTGTCGCGCCGGCCCGGGGCGCCCGGGCTGGCTCCGACGGCCTCGCTCGAGGCGGCGCTGGCCGACGTCCACACCCGCGCC
>JAGPCO010000086.1 GCA_018058095.1 Kofleriaceae bacterium | reverse complement strand
GCGCCGCGCGGTCTCCTCCTCCTGGCCCATCGACGCCCACACGTCGGTCGAGACCACGTCGGCGCCGCGCGCGGCCACCATCGGGTCGGACGTCAGCTCGACCCGGCCGCCGCGGGCGCGGGCGGCGGCGACCAGGGCCGGATCGGGCTGGTAGCCGTCGGGGCAGGCCAGCACCAGGTCGAGCCCGAACAGCCCGGCCGCCTCGATCCACGAGTGCGCCATGTTGTTGCCGTCGCCGATCCACGCGTAGCGCAGCCCGGCCGGCACCACGCCGTCGCCGGGCGCGCCGACCGGCCCCCCGAAGCGCTCGACCACGGTCATCAGGTCGGCCGCGAGCTGGCACGGGTGGTGCTGGTCGGTCAGGCCGTTGATCACCGGCACGGCGGCGGCGCCGGCCAGCGCCACCACCCGGTCCTGACCGAACGTGCGCAGGACGATGCCGTGGCAGTAGCCCGACAGCACCCGCGCGGTGTCCTCGATGGGCTCGCCGCGCGCGATCTGGCTGCCCTGGGCCGACAGCACGACGGCGTGACCGCCGAGCTCGTACACCCCGACCTCGAACGAGACGCGAGTCCGCGTCGACGCCTTCTCGAACACCAGGGCCACCGTCTTGCCGGCCAGGGCGTGATGGCGCTGGCCGGCCGCGCGCTCGGCCTTGAGCACGCGGGCCCGGCGCAGCAGGGCCGGCCAGGCGGCCGGCGCGACGTCGGCCAGGGTCAGGAAGTGGCGGACCGAGGCGGCGCTCACGCCGCCCCCACGCCCTCGGCCAGGACCTGGCCGAGCGTCTCGATCGCCTCGTCGATGTGGGCACGTTCGACCACGAAGGCCGGGGCCAGGCGCACCACCTTGTCGCCGGCGACCGACAGCAGGAGGCCCTTCTCGCGGGCGCGCCCGACCACCTGCGCCGGGTTGCCGGCCATCACCAGCCCGCGCAAGAGGCCACGCCCGCGCACGCCGACGGCGTGGCCGGGGAAGCGACCGACCAGCTGGGCCAGCCGGCTGGCCAGGTACTCGCCGGCCTGGCTGACCCGCTCGAGCAGGCCCTCGCCCTCGATGATGTCGATGACCGCGGCCGCGGCCGCGGTCGCCAGCGGGTTGCCGCCGAAGGTCGACGCGTGTGGCACGGCGCCGCCGGTCGGCACGGCCAGGCCGGCCGCCGCCTTCTCGCTGCAGGCGATGGCGCCGATGGGCACGCCACCACCCAGGCCCTTGGCCAGGGTCATCACGTCCGGCACCACCCCGTCGTGCTGGTGCCCGAACCAGCGCCCGGTCCGGCCGACGCCGGTCTGCACCTCGTCGAAGATGAGCAGCGTGCCGGTGGCGTCGCACAGCGCGCGCAGGCCGGCCAGGTAACCCGGCGGCGCCACGTTGATGCCGCCCTCGGCCTGGATCGGCTCGATGATGAGCGCGGCCGCGGTGCCGGGCTCGAGCGCCATGCGGGCGGCGTCGAGGTCGGCGAACGGGATGAACGACACCGGCTCGAGCAGCGGGCCGAAGCCCTCGCGGTACTTGCCCTGCCCGGTCACCGCCACCGTCGCGAACGAGCGGCCGTGGAAGCTGCCGATGGTCGACACCAGGGTGGTGCGGGCGGGCGCCCCGGCCACCACCTGCTGGTAACGGCGCGCCAGCTTGAGCGCGGCCTCGTTGGCCTCGGCGCCCGAGTTGCAGAAGAACACCCGGTCGGCGAACGAGCGCTCGACCAGGGCCTGCGCCGCCAGGATCTGCGGCTCGTTGAAGTACAGGTTGGAGGTGTGGACCAGGCGGCCGAGCTGCTCGGTCAGGCGGGCGGTGAAGGTCGGGTGGGCGTGGCCGAGCGCGCACACCGCGATGCCGCTGGTCATGTCGAGGTAGCGCCGCCCGGCGGCGTCCCACAGCTCGACCCCGCGGCCGGACCGCAGCACGATGGGTTGCTGGCGGTAGTTCTGGACCAGGACGCGGGAGGCGAGGGCGAGGAGGTCGGGCTGGTTCATGTCGGCTCCGGGTCGCGGGTGGCGGCGGGGTCGGCGCGGTCGGCGCGGTCGGCCAGTAGCTGCGTGCCGACGCCGTCGCGGGTGAAGATCTCGAGCAGCAGGGCGTGCTCGACGCGGCCATCGACGATGTGGATCTTGCCGACCCCGGCGGCGAGGGCGGCCAGGGCGTGCTCGACCTTGGGGATCATGCCGCCGGCGATGACCCCGCTGGTGATGTGGGCCCGGGCCTGCTCGGCGGTGAGCGTGGTGAGCAGGCGCCCCGAGGCGTCGAGCACGCCGGCGACGTCGGTCAGCAGCATCAGCTTCTCGGCGCCCAGGGCCTGGGCCAGCCGGGCCGCGAACACGTCGGCGTTGACGTTGAGGGCGGTGCCGTCGGGCCCGAGCGCGAGCGGGGCGATGACCGGGATGAAGTCGCCGATGAGGTGGTCGATGACCGCGCGGTCGACCGCCTCGACCTCGCCGACCTGGCCCAGCTCGGGCTGGGTGATGACGGCGCGGGCCAGGCCGCCGTCGCAGCCCGACAGGCCGACCGCGGCGCCGCCGGCGCGCTGGATGTCGCGCACCAGCGCCTTGTTGGTGGAGCCGGTCAGCACCATCTCCACCACCTCGAGCGTGGCGGCGTCGGTGACCCGCTGCCCACGCACGAACCGGGCCGGCAGGCCGACCCGGTCGAGCATGGCGGTGATCTGCTTGCCGCCACCGTGCACCACCACCAGGTGCAGGCCGACCCAGTCGAGCAGGACCAGGTCCTCGCAGAAGCGCTGGCGCAGCGCCTCGTCCTCGAGGGCGGCCCCGCCGATCTTGACCACCACGGTCTTGCCGCGGAACTCGGAGATGTACGGCAGCGCCTCGATGAGGACCCGGGCCTTGCCGATCAGCTCGTCCACGACGGCCGGCATCATCGCACCGATCGGCGGCGCTGTGCGGGCGGGCGCCAGCGAGCGCGCCTGGCTCGAACATCGCGCGCGTCTTGGGGCACAATGGGGTCGTGCGCGCCGGTGTCATCGTCTCGATCGAGGTCGCCCTGACCGTGGCGATCGGCCAGGCCGGCTGCTCGTTCACGCCGGCCGGCGGTGGCGGCATCGACGCCCGGCCGCGGCCCGACGGCGCCCCCAGCACCGTCGACGCCGACCTGGGCCCGCCGCGGGTGGTCGAGCTGGCCGCCGGCGACGCCTTCACCTGCGCCCGCCACAGCAGCGGCGAGGTCAAGTGCTGGGGCCGGGGCAGCAGCGGCCAGCTCGGCCAGGGCACGACCGAGGCCCTCGGTAACGGCCCGGGCGAGCTGGGCGCCGCCCTGCCCCCGCTGGCGCTGGGCGGCCCGGCCAGGGACCTGGCCGTCGGCTGGCGTCACGCCTGCGCGGTGGTGGCGCGTGGCGGGCGCGACGAGGTCGTGTGCTGGGGCAACAACGACAACGGCAAGCTCGGCCTGGGCGACACCACGCCGCGCGGCGACACCCCGGGCGAGCTGATCGACGCGGTGGTGCCGCTGTCGACGCCGTCGGTCGCGGTGGCGGCTGGGATCGACCATACGTGTGCCCTCGACGCCGTCGGAGCGGTCCGGTGCTGGGGCAAGAACGAGGTCGGCCAGCTCGGCCGCGATGACACCGTCCCGGTCGGCGACGGGCCCGGCCAGGTGGCGGCGCTGGAGCCGATCCTGCTGCCGCTGGCGGTGCCGGCCGATCCCATCGCCGAGGTGACCGCCGGCGACGACCACACCTGCGTGCGGACCCGGGCCGGCAAGGTGGCGTGCTGGGGCGATGGCGGGGAGGGTGAGCTCGGCCAGGGCTCGAACGCCAACATCGGCGCGATGCCCGGCCAGATGGCCAACCTGGGCGCGGTCGCGGTGGGCGGGCCGGGCGCGGGCGCGGGCGCGGTGAGCGTTGGCGACGACCTGTCCTGCGCGCTGCGCCTCGACGGCGCGGTCACCTGCTGGGGTCGGGCCAGCGAGGGGCGGCTCGGCCTCGAGCGGCCCGGCGGCGAACACCAGGGCGACATGCCGGGCGAGCTGCCGCTGCCGCCCATCACCCTGCCTGGCCTGGCCGAATCGGTCAGCGCCGGTCGCGGCGGACACGCCTGTGTGGTCGTCGGCGGCGGCGCCTACTGCTGGGGCGACGGCCGCGTCGGCCAGCTCGGCAACGACCGTGGCGACGTGCTGGGCGACATGGTCGGAGAGATGGCCATGGTGACGATGGCGCCGATCACGCTGGCGGGCCCGGTCCAGCAGATCGCGCCCGGGCTCGATCACACCTGCGCGCTGCTGCGGGACGGGCGGGTCCAGTGCTGGGGCAGCAACGGCAGCGGCCAGCTCGGCGCCGGCGACATGGTCCAGCGCGGCGACGCCGCCGGCGAGATGGCGGCGCTCGGCGTGGTCGACCTCGGCTGGTGACCCGGCCGCGGTGGACCGCGCCGACGGACGGTGCTACCAACCGGCGGTGAGCACCACGCGCCTGGGCATGGGCGACCTCCACGCCACCACCATCGTCTCGGTCCGCCGCGGCGGCCGCGTCGTCGTCGCCGGCGACGGCCAGGTCACCCTCGGCAACACGGTGATGAAGGGCTCGGCCCGCAAGGTGCGTCGCCTCGGCGAGGGCGGCGCCGCCATCGCCGGGTTCGCCGGCTCGGCCGCCGACGGCATCGCCCTGTTCGACCGGCTCGACGGCAAGCTGCGCGAGCACCGCGGCAACCTGCGCCGGGCCGCGGTCGAGCTGGCCAAGGACTGGCGGACCGACCGCGCGCTGCGCCGGCTCGAGGCGATGATCATCGTCGCCGACGTCGACGGGACCTACCTGCTGTCGGGCGCCGGCGACGTGATCGAGCCCGACGACGGCCTGGTCGCGATCGGCTCGGGCGGCCCGTTCGCGCTGGCCGCGGCCCGGGCCCTGGCCGCGCACACCGAGCTGTCGGCGCGGGCCATCGCCGAGGCCGCGCTCGGCATCGCCGCCGACATCTGCATCTACACCAACAGGACGCTGACCATCGAGGAGCTGCCATGAAGGACGGCCGTGACCTCACGCCGGCGGCGCGCGCACTCGCGCTCCGCAACCGGACGCTGACCATCGAGGAGCTGCCATGAAGGACGGCCGTGACCTCACGCCGGCGGCGATCGTCGCTGCGCTCGACCAGTACATCATCGGCCAGAACGAGGCCAAGCGCGCGGTGGCCGTGGCCCTGCGCAACCGCTGGCGTCGGCAGCAGGTCGAGGGCGACCTCAAGGACGAGATCTCGCCGAAGAACATCATCATGATCGGCCCGACCGGGGTCGGCAAGACCGAGATCGCGCGCCGGCTGGCCAAGCTGGCGCGGGCCCCGTTCCTCAAGGTCGAGGCCTCGAAGTTCACCGAGGTCGGCTACGTCGGCCGCGACGTCGACTCGATCGTGCGCGATCTGGTGGAGGTGTCGGTCAAGCTGGTGCGCGACGAGGAGGCGGCCCGGCTGCGCGGGCGGGCGCGCGAGCACGCCGAGGAGCGCCTGCTCGACCTGCTGCTGCCCAAGAGCCCGGCCGCGCGCTCGTTCGCCGACCGCCCGGGCGAGCCGGCGGCGACGACCGACCCGACCCGCGAGAAGTTCCGCGCCATGCTGCGGGCCGGCACCCTCGACGAGCGCGAGGTCGAGGTCGAGGTGGCCGAGGACGCCGGCGGCCCCTTGCTGCAGATGCTCAGCGGCGCGCCCGGGCTCGACGACGGCGCGCTCGGTGGCCTGCGCGACATGCTGGGCGGCATGGGCAAGAAGCAGCGCCGGCACAAGCTGAAGGTGCCCGAGGCCTGGCGGGTCCTGACCGAGCAGGAGGTCGACAAGCTGATCGATCACGACGCGATGACCCGGCAGGCCGTGACCCGGGCCGAGCAGTCCGGCATCGTCTTCATCGACGAGATCGACAAGATCGCGGCGTCGCGCGAGCGCCACGGCGCCGACGTGTCGCGCGAGGGCGTACAGCGCGACCTGTTGCCCATCGTCGAGGGCTCGACCGTCACCACCAAACACGGCCCGGTCCGGACCGACCACGTCCTGTTCATCGCCGCCGGCGCCTTCCACATGTCCCGCCCGAGCGACCTCATCCCGGAGATGCAGGGCCGCTTCCCGATCCGGGTCGAGCTGGCGCCGCTCACCGCGGCCGACTTCGTCCGCATCTTGACCGAGCCGCACAACGCGCTGACCCGGCAGTACGCCGCCCTGCTCGCGACCGAGGGCGTGACCATCGAGTGGACCGCGCCGGCGGTGGCCGCGCTGGCCGACATCGCCGCCGACGTCAACGCCCGCACCCACAACATCGGGGCGCGCCGCCTGTCCACCGTGCTCGAGCGCCTGCTCGATGACCTGCTGTACAACGCGCCCGACATCGGCCGGCAGACCATCCCGATCACCGTCGAGTACGTGCGGGACCGGCTGGGCAAGCTGGTCGCCGACGACAACCTGGCCAACTTCATCCTGTGACGACGGCGAGCAAGCGCGGCTGGTTCCGGTCGCCGCCGGCCTGGGCGGTCGCGCTGGCCACGACGCTGGTGGCCGCGGCGGCCTGGCTGCTGAGCCGGGGCGCCTGGGTCACGGCGGCGTGTGCGCTGCTCGGCGCCGCGGCCTGGCCGGCGCTGGCGGCGCTGCGCCCGGCCAACCGCCACCGCGTCGCCGGGCTGGCGGTGCTCGGCATCACCCTGACCCTGGCCGTGACCTGGGCCACCGCCGGGGTCATCACCGGCGTCTACTACCTGCTCGTGCCCGGGCGTGGCGCCGCGATCTGGCTGCCGGTCTTGCTGCCGGCCGCGCTCAACGTCGGCGGGCTGCTCGCGCTGTTCCGCTCGATCCAGACCCGGACCGAGACCAGCGCCGCGCTGCGCGAGCTGTCGGCGCTGCGCACGTCGGTGCTGTCGGCGCCGCTGGTCGAGTCGTCGGTGCGCGCGCTCGAGGCCGAGGACCTCGAGGCGGTGCTCGGCCGCCTGCAGCAGATGCTGCAGCTGGCGGTCGGCCTGAGCCTCCTGCCGCGCGCGATCGACCGCGGCTCGGTCTGGGTACGCGACGACTCGGGCTGGACCATCCTGGCCTCGACCCACTCGGCCGGCGGCCAGAGCCTGCGCCAGCCGGCGCTCGGCGCCCCTCGCCCGGGCGCCGGCCTGGTCGCCTGCCTGGCCGCCCACGTCGCCGCCGGCGGCGCCGATCGGCACAGCGCGGTCGAGCTGTGCCGGGGCGACGTGCTGCTGGTCGCCGCGGATCTCGACGAGCACCCCTGGTTCATGGCCAACCCCACGGAATCGCGACATTCCCAGGGTATCGCCATGGTCCTGCTCCGGCACCAGGGCGAGGTCTCGGGCGCGGTCTGCGTCACCTGCGGCTCCGACGCCATCCCGACCGCGGGGCCCGAGGCCGACGAGATGGTTGACATCCTCACCGCCTGGGCCCACGCTTTTGCGACGGCCATCGGTCGTTTCTTCGAGGTCGCCCATGTCGCGTCAGCCGACCCCTCCGAGCCCCCCCAGCGCCCCTGAGCCCGCGACCCGCGAGCTGGGGCACGCGCGGACGGTGCGGATCAACTGGGAGGGGATCGCCCGCATGCTGGGCTGGACCGGCACGATCGACGAGCTCAAGAAGGTGCGCCTGGCCGACCTCGAGCGCCGCGCCGCGCGCGCGCGCTGACCGCCGGTCGCGCGGTCCGGCGTGAGGGAAACTTGCCCGGCGCCGGCCGCGCCCGCGACGATGCGGCGATGACCTGGGACGAGGCGCTCGAGGCGTTCCGGCGCTACCTGGCGGTCGAGCGGGCCTACTCGCCGCGGACCGTCGAGGCCTACCTGCGCGACGTGACCCAGCTGCGCGCCGCCCTGGCCGAGCGGCGCGGGCGGGAGGTGGCGGTGACCGAGCTGTCGACCCAGGCGGTGCGCACCTTCCTGGCCACCCTGTTCGGCCGGGCCGACAGCTCGACCATCGCCCGCAAGCTGTCGAGCGTCCGCGCGCTCGGCCGGTTCCTGAGCCGGCGCGGCGCGATCGACGGCAACCCGGGCCAGGCCGTGCGTGGGCCCAAGCGCAAGCAGGCGCTGCCGCGCGCGCTCGACGTCGACGACGCCTTCCGCCTGGTCGAGGCGCCGACCCGGGTCGCGCCGGCCCCGGCCCGCACCCTGTCCGACGGCGAGGCGCGGCGCCGGGCCGTGCTGCACCTGCGCGACCACGCGATCCTCGAGCTCCTGTACGCCACCGGCCTGCGCGTGTCGGAGGCGGTCGGGCTCGACGTCGGCGACCTCGACCGCGGGCGCTACGCCACCCCGATGATCGTCGTCCGCCGCGGCAAGGGCGGCAAGCAGCGCAGCGTGCCGCTGACCGGGCCGGCGACCGCGGCGATCGACACCTACCTCGCGGTCCGGGCCGAGCTCGGGCCGGCCCCTGACCAGGCCGCGCTCCTGCTCGGCGCCACCGGCGGCCGCCTCACCACCCGCTCGGTCCAGCGCCTGGTCCGGGCCTGGTCGACCGCCGGCGGCATCTACGCCCGCACCACACCACACGCGCTGCGCCACTCGTACGCGACCCACCTCCTCGACGGCGGGGTCGACCTGCGCTCGATCCAGGAGCTGCTCGGCCACGCCTCGCTGTCGTCGACCCAGGTGTACACCAAGGTGTCGATGGACCACCTCATCAGCGTGTACGACGCGGCCCACCCGCGCGCGCGCGGCGACCAGTGAACACGCCGCGCCGGGCCGGCGCCTCGCTCACGGCCGATCACACACGAAGCCGTACTGATTCCCGCACGGGCGATCCCACCAGCCGGCCCCCAGGTCGAGGATGAGGCAGTTGGACTCACCATCCTCGACGCCGTCCTCGTCGTCGGGGTCACCCTGCACCCACCGGGTGAAGCCCATCGGCTCGCCCGCGGGCCAGTACCAGTCTGCGCTCGGCGTGGTGGCACCACGCTGCTCGGCCCCGATCCAGATCTCGCTGCCGCGGATCCGACTGGCCGCGCAGTTGTTGGCGTCGTCGTCGAGGACGGTGGCCAGCGCCCCACCCCAGGCCTGGCACACGACGGCGGCGGCGGGTCGCGTGACGGCGGCGTCGCAGTTGAGGTAACACCGGCCGTCGCAGGTGTAGGCCACCGGGATGGGGCATTCGGCCGACGCCGTCACCGCGACGCAGGCGGCCGCGGCGGCGTCGGGGGCGCCGGCCGCGTCGGCCCGGCCGAACTCGTGCCGTCCGCAGGCCGGCAGCGCGGCGACCACCACGACGAGCGAACGCCACATCGCGGCCAGTATACGCGAGGGCCAGCCGGCGTTGGCATGGACGTGGGCCCGGCCCGGTCGCACGCCGCCCGCCCCGCGCCGGCTCATCCGCAGTCGAGCTCGACCGTCAGCGCGGCCAGCGACGGGCGCAGCGCCATCGCCGCCGGCCTGAACAGGTGCAGGCGCCCGCCGTCGCCGAACATCACGTCGAGCAGGCCGTCGGAGTCGAGCTGCAGGAACAGCTCGTGTCCTGGCGGCGTGGCCGAGCCCTGCTCCGTCCAGGCGTGCCCGAACGCCTGGTGGCGTGGCCCCGGCACGTCCAGCGCCTCCCGTAGCGCCTCGGCCTGGGCCTGGCCGAGGCCACCTCGCCGCCGCGGGCCGGCGGGCACCTCGCCATCCGGTACGGTCCAGCACGGCTCGAGCGACAGCGCCACGCTGGGCAAACGCAGGGCGGCGTCCAGCCGGCGCGGGAAGGTCGCGGGGCGGACCGCCGCGGCATCGACGTAGGTGGCCCACACGCTGTCGGCCTCGAAGCGCGGGTACATCCCATCGGCCTCCAGCGCGACGAAGATCAGCACCAGGCCGCGGCCAGGGATGGCCAGCTGCCTGGCCCGCGCCGGCGCGACGGCGGCGCGCAGCTCGTCGCACCGCAGCTGGGCCAGGAACGTGTACGGCGCGCCCTCCTTGCTCGGCCAGCGAAACCCGGCTGGCACCGCCGGCCGGCCGCCGAGGTGGCTCTGCGTGGCCGCAGGCGGGCGCGGCGACGGGACGGTGCGCAGGCGCACCGCCGGGACGAGGTGCGGCGCCAGCGCGCGTGCGGTCAGCCCGGCCGACCGCGCGGCCGCGCCGATTCGCCGACGCTCGTGCGCGAGCAACCGCCGCCGCTCGGCGGCGGAGATGGGCGAGGTCCGCGCCGGCGCGATCGACGCCGCGACCTCGTCCACGCTCAGGCGGCCGGTGACGTCGAGGCGCGGGTGGCAGTGCCGGGCCAGCGTGATCGGCCGGATGGCCGCGGTGACCGGGTCGACCACCGCCGCGCGTTCGTCCCCGAGCGCGAGCAAGGTACCGTCGTGTAGCCACAACACGCTGGCGCAGCTGAACCCGAGCCCGATGCACCGGGCCGCGGCCGCCGCCGCTCCTCGCGGTCCATGCGCGACCAGCACCCCGTCGTCGCCGACGGCGAACGCGGCGGCCGAGGCGTCGACGTCGTAGTCGGCGCCGTACAGGCCGTCGTCGCCGCGACGCCGCACGGCGATGCGGCGGCCGCCGCGGGTGTCGATCAGCGTCAGGGCCTTGGCGTAGCAGGTCGGCGCGGTCAGCAGGTAGCGCCCGGCGACCACCGCCAGGATCTCGCCGAAGGGTCCGCCCAGGCGGGCCCGGGTCCGGGCGATCGGCGCGACCTTGCCGCGCCAGTCGAACAGCCCGCTGGCGCTGACCAGCTCACCGGAGGCCAGCTCACCGACCAGGTTGCCGGCGCGGGTCTGGCACGTGCGCAACACCCGCCCGGTCCGATCCACCAGGTCGATGGTCGATGGCTCCCGCAGGTCCTTGCTCCGCCCGAAGTAGCGGTCGACCAGGACGTGCTCGGGGTTGACGCTCGGCGCGATGCGCCAGGCCTCGGGCAGCGCCGTGCCGCGCAGGGGGCGTCCGTCCTCGATCGCCACCGGCAGGTAGCCGACCTTCGCCACCACGTAGCCCGCGCGCAGCAGGCCCCCATCGAACGCGCCGTGGCCCGGCAGAAGCAGCGGCAGGGCGCGCGCGCCGGCCCGGTCGGCGATGGCGACGGGCGGGTTGTCGCCGGCACACAGCAGCGCCAACGGCATCGACCGGGCCATCGGCGTCGACCCTACCACGCGCCCGGCCAAGGCCCGGCCGCGCTTGACCGCTGGCGGCCGGCGCGCCACCGTCGGTCCATGTCGGACCGGTCCGCCCCACCTCGCGCGCTCGAGCCCGAGGTCACGGTGGTCGGCGCCGGCATGGCGGGGTGCGAGGCGGCCTGGCAGCTGGCCCGGCTCGGCCGCCGGGTCGCGCTGGTCGAGCAGAAGCCGGCGGCGATGTCGCCGGCGCACCAGTCGGTGCTGTTCGGCGAGCTGGTGTGCTCCAACTCGCTGCGCAGCGACGAGCTGTCGACGCCGGCCGGCCTGCTCAAGGACGAGCTGCGCCGGGCCGGCTCGCTGGTCATCGCCTGCGCCGAGGCCCACCGCGTGCCAGCCGGCGGCGCGCTCGCGGTCGAGCGGATCGGCTTTGCCACCGCGCTGACCCGCCGCCTGGCCCTGCACCCGGGCGTACGCATCGAGCGGCGCGGCGTCGGCGCCCTGCCCGACGGCAAGGTCATCGTCGCCACCGGCCCGCTCACCGGCGGGCCGCTGGCCGAGGTCATCCGCCGCCAGCTCGGCGGCGACCGCATGTACTTCTACGACGCCATCGCCCCCATCGTCGCCGCCGACAGCATCGACTGGGATCACGCGTTCCGGGCCTCGCGCTGGGGCCGCGAGGCGGCGCCGCCCGGACCGGCCGCGGCGGACGGCGCCGGCGCGGCCGAGGCCGACGCCGATGCTGACGCGGCCGCCGGCGGCGACGTCGGCGTCGGTGACTACGTCAACTGTCCGCTCGACAAGGCCGGGTACGAGGCCTTCGTCGCCGCCATCGTCGCCGGGCGCAAGGTGCTGCCGCACGACTTCGAGGAGCCCAAGTACTTCGAGGGCTGCATGCCGATCGAGGTGATGGCCGAGCGCGGGCCGGCCACCCTGCGTTTTGGCCCGATGCGGCCGATCGGCCTGCGTGATCCCCGCACCGGCCACCGGCCGTGGGCGGTGGTGCAGCTGCGCCCGGAGAACCGCTACCTGTCGGCTTACAACCTGGTCGGGTTCCAGACCCGCCTGGCCTACCCCGAGCAGCAGCGCATCTTCGCGATGATCCCGGCGCTGCGCCAGGCCGAGTTCGTTCGCTTCGGCTCGATCCACCGCAACACGTACGTCGACGCGCCCAGCCAGCTCGGGCCGACGCTGGCGCTGCGCGGCGCCCCGGCCGTGCACCTGGCCGGCCTGCTCACCGGCGTCGAGGGCTACATCGAGTCGTGCGCGATGGGCCTCCTGGTGGCGTGGATGGTCGCGGCCGAGCTAGCCGGGCGCACGCTGCCGCCGCCGCCACCGACGACGATGCTGGGCGCGCTGTACCAGCACGTGACCGGGGCGCGCCCGCCCGGGGCGCGCTACCAGCCGACCAACGTCAACTTCGGCCTGCTGCCACCGCTCACGCCGCCCGGCCGCAAGGACGAGAAGCGGGCCCGCATGGTGGCCCGGGCCCAGGCCGACCTGTCGGCCTGGCTGGCCCAGGTGGCGTGATCACCCGCGGTCAGCGCATACACACGAACGAGAAGGGCACGTCGCACTGGCCGTCGAACCAGAACCCGCTGGGGGCCAGCACGAGGCAGTTCTCCGACCCGCTCTCGATCGTGTCGCTGTCGTCGGGCTCGCCCGCGTTCCAGCGGGTGAAGGCGAACGTGGACCCGTCGGGCCAGGTCCAGCCCGTGTCGACCTCGCCGGCGCCGCCGGCCTGCAGTCCACCGATGTACGCCTCGGGGCCGAGGAGCTGCGCCGCGGCACAGTCGGCCCGGACCGCGGTATCGGCCTGGGCCAGCGCGCCGCCCCAATCCCCGCACACCGCCGCCGCCGCCGGCCGCGTCGCAGGGCCGGGGCACGTCACGAAGCAAGCGCCGCCGCAGCTGTAGGATCGCCCGCCCACGCAGCCGCTGGCCGGGAAGGTGCACGCCGGCGCGGCGTCGCCCGGGGCCGCGTCGATCACCGCGGCGTCAGCCTGAGCCGGCCCGGCATCGGGGGCGAAGCCGTGGCGGCACGCCAGTGCGGTCACCGCAAGCCCGAGCCAGGCCATCGCGCGCATCCGCGCCAGGGTACCAGCTGGCGGGTCGCCCGCGGGCACGGACCGGCCCGGGAAGCGCGCATGGACGCCGCCGCCTTGCTAGCGTCGGGGCATGCCCCGCCTCATCGGTCGCACCGCCATCGTCACCGGCGCCTCGAGCGGCATCGGCCACGCCATCGCCCTGGCCCTGGCCAAGGAGGGCGCCGCCGTCGTCGGCATGGCGCGTCGGTTCGAGGCGACGCGGGTGCCGGCGCCGCCGCGCAGCGGCACGGTGCTCGAGGTCGCGCTCGACGTCACCGACGAGGACCAGGTCGAGGCTCGCTTCGCCGAGGTGCCAGCGCTCGACCTGCTGGTGTGTTCGGCCGGGGTCGGCGTGTTCGCCCCGCTCGGCAAGGCCAGCGTGGCCGACCTGCGCGCCATGCTCGAGGTCCACGTCGTCGGCAGCTTCCTGTGCGCGCGCGCCGCCCTGCGCCGGATGGTGGCGCAGCGGCGCGGCCACATCGTGCTGATCGGCTCGGTCGCGGCGACCAAGGCGTTCACCGAGTGCGGCGGGTACACCGCGGCCAAGGCCGGCCAGCTCGGCCTGGCCCGGGTCCTGGCCGAGGAGGCCCGCCCGTTCGACGTGCGGGTCACCTCGGTCCTGCCCGGCGCGACCGACACCGCGATCTGGGACGACCGGCCAGGCTTCGACCGGACCAAGATGCTGCGGCCCGAGGACGTGGCCGGCTTCGTCGCCGCCATCGTCGCCCGCCCTGGCATCGCCGTCGAGGAGGTGGTGGTCGCGCCGCCGGCCGGCGTGTTGTAGCTACACCACGACCAGGCTGACCCGGCGCTTGCGGCTGGGTGCGACCCCGGTGAAGCGATCGGCCGAGGCCCGCTGCCAGTCGTCGGCCCAGGTCCGGGGCAACTCGCGCCCGAGCAGCGCGCCGTCCGGCAGGTAGTCGTACAGCTCGCCGAAGTGGCGCACCTCGCTCGGGCCCAGACGGCGCCACAGGTGATGCGGCGCCAGCTGGCTGGGCGCGGACAAGCCGGCCGCGCCGACCAGCTCGAGGAAGGCGTGCACGGTCGCGGCCTGGTACGAGGCGACCCGGCGCGCCTTGCTCGGCACGTCGAGGGCCGACGCCAACAGCTCGTCGGTGGTGGCCACGCCGACCGGGCAGTTGTTCTCGTGGCAGCGCCGGGCCTGGATGCAGCCGAGGGCGAACATCATGCCGCGCGCCGAGTTGGCCAGGTCGGCGCCGAGGACGATGGCCCGGACCAGGTCGAAGCCGCTGGTGATCTTGCCGGAGGCGATGAGGCGGACCCGGTCGCGCAGGCCGACCCCGACCAGCGCGTTGTGGACCAGCAGCAGCCCCTCGCGCAGCGGGGTGCCGACCGAGTTGGTGAACTCGACCGGCGCCGCGCCGGTGCCGCCCTCGGCGCCATCGACGGTGATGAAGTCGGGCGTGATGCCGGTCGCCAGCATGGCCTTGCAGATGGCCAGCACCTCGGCGCGGTCGCCCACGCACAGCTTGAAGCCGACCGGCTTGCCGCCCGACAGCTGCCGCATCAGCGCCAGGTGCTCGAGCAGCCCGGTCGGGCTGTCGAACGCGCTGTGTGCTGGCGGCGACAACACGTCGGCGCCCATCGGCACCAGGCGGATGGCGGCGATCTCCGGGGTGACCTTGGCGGCCGGGAGGATGCCGCCGTGGGACGGCTTGGCGCCCTGCGACAGCTTGAGCTCGATCATCTTCACCGCGGGCTGGTGGGCTCGCTCGGCGAACAGCGCGGGGTCGAACCGGCCGGCCGCGTCGCGGCAGCTGAAGTAGCCGGTGCCGATCTGCCAGCACACGTCCCCGCCCGGCTCGAGGTGGTACGGCGACAGGCCGCCCTCGCCGGTGTTGTGGTAGAAGCCGCCGGCGCGGGCGCCGGTGTTGAGGGCGCGGATGGCGTTCTTCGACAGCGAGCCGTAGCTCATCGCCGACACGTTGAGGTGGGCCGCTGCGTACGGCTGGGCGCAGTCGGGCCCGCCGATGGGCACGCGCGGGTCGTGCTCGTGGGTCGGGCGCGGCGCCAGCGAGTGGGTCAGCCACTCGTGGCCGGCCTCGTACACGTCGCGCTGGGTCCCGAACGGCATGGTCTGCAGCGCGCCCTTGGCCCGCTGGTAGATCAGCGAGCGCTGCTCGCGGTCGAACGGCTTGCCGTCGATGTTCGACTCGACGAAGTACTGCTGGATCTCGGGTCGGATGGCCTCGAACAGATAGCGACCGTGGCCGATCACCGGGTAGTTGCGCAGGAGGGCGTGCCGGCGCTGGACCAGGTCGTGCACGCCGACCGCGACCAGCGGCCCGACCACCAGGTAGCCCCAGGCCGCCCCTGGCCAGCGCCAGGTCGCCACCGCCAGGCCCAGGACCAGGGCGGTGCTGATGAACACGAACAGGCGCCGGACCACGACAGGTAGGTCGGCCGCTCGGCCGGTTCGTTGACTGGCCAGGCCTGGCCCGGGCCGATTGCGGCCGGCCGGGGCCGATGTAGAGTGCCGCTACCTATGGCTCCCCCCGGACTCCCCCGCCACCGCCTCGCTCCCTTGCTCGCCGTGCTGTGCGCGTGCGGCCCCGGCGCGAGCTCGACCAACCCCACCATGCCGCCGACCACCACCAGCGAGCCCGCCCCGACCACCAGCACCACGCCGGCCAGCCCGCACGAGCTGGCCACGGTCGAGCTGGCCGCGCTGCGTGGCCAGGCCGACAAGCACCCGCTGCTGGCGCCGTGGCAGGGCCCGCATGGTGGCGTGCCGCCGTTCGACCGCGCGACCGACATCCCGGCCGCGCTCGAGCTCGGCATCAAGGTGCGGGACGCCGAGATCAAGACCATCACCAGCAACCCCGAGGCGGCCACGTTCACCAACACCATCGTCCCGCTCGAGGACGCCGGTCGGCACCTCGACCGGGCCGAGACGGTCTTCTCGGTGCTGGTCAGCAGCATGAAGGATGACAAGGTCGCCGCGCTCGACCGCGAGTGGGCGCCCAAGCTGACCGAGGCGTGGGACCGCCTGGTGTTCAACCCCGACCTGTTCGGCCGCATCCGCACCGTGTACGAGGCGCGCGCCAGCCTGGGCGCCGACGAGCGCCGGGTGGTCGAGCTGCTGCACCTGCGCCTGGTCAAGGCCGGGGCCCAGCTCGACGCGGCCAAGAAGGCGCGCATGGGCGCCATCAACCAGGAGCTGTCGACCCTGTTCTCCGACTTCGAGAACAAGCTGCTGGCCGACGAGAACACCTGGATCACCCTGACCGACCGCGACCTGGCCGGCCTGCCCGAGTCGCTGCGCGCCGCCTACAAGGCCGCGGCCGACGAGCGCAAGCTCACCGGCTGGGCGGTGGTCAACACCCGCTCGAGCGTCGATCCGTTCCTGGCCACCAGCAGCCGGCGCGACCTGCGCGAGCGGGTCTGGCGCGCGTTCAAGAGCCGCGGCGACCAGGGCAACGGCAACGACACCAAGGGCGTCATCGCCCGCATCGTCGCCCTGCGCGCCGAGCGCGCCGCCCTGCTCGGCTACCCGTCGCACGCCCACTGGCGCATGGTCGACACCATGGCGGTCGACCCGGCCAAGGCCAAGGACCTGATGATGCGGGTGTGGCCGGCCGCGGTGGCCCGCGTCGGTGAAGAGGTCAAGGCGATGTCGGCCCTGGCCAAGAAGGACAAGGTCACCACCTTCGAGCCGTGGGACTACCTGTACTACGCCGAGAAGGTGCGCAAGGCCAAGTACGCCATCGACCAGGACGAGGTGAAGGCGTACTTCGAGCTCGGCAACATGATCGCCGCCTCGTTCTACATGGCCGAGCGCCTGTATGGCCTGGCCTTCAAGGAGATCACCGGCACCGTGTCGGTGTTCCACCCCGAGGTCCGGGTGTGGGAGGTGACCGACAAGGCCAGCGGCCAGCACGTCGGCCTGTTCTACGGCGACTACTTCGCGCGCGCGGGCAAGCGCTCGGGCGCGTGGGCCCAGGGCTACCGCGGGTTCGAGACCTTCACCGGCACGACCCGGACCGCGATCACCTCCAACAACAACAACTTCGTGCGCGGCGCGGCCGGCACGCCGGTCCTGATCTCGCTGGACGACGCGCAGACGCTGTTCCACGAGTTCGGCCACGCCCTGCACGGCCTGCTCTCGACCGTCGCCTACCCGACCCTGGGCAACACCCCGCGCGACTTCGTCGAGTACCCGTCGCAGGTGCACGAGATGTGGGTCATGACCCGGCCGGTGCTCGACCAGTTCGCCAAGCACTACCAGACCGGCAAGCCGATGCCGCAGGCGCTGGTCGACAAGGCGCTCGCCGCCGCGACCTTCAACCAGGGCTACGCCACCGTCGAGTACCTCAGCTCGGCCATCCTCGACATGGAGCTGCACACCGCGGCCAACCCGGGCGCGTTCGACGCCGCCGCGTTCGAGAAGGAGACGCTGGCCCGCATCGGTGCGCCGCGCCAGGTGGCGATGCGGCACCGCCTGCCGCAGTTCGGCCACCTGTTCTCGAGCGACGCCTACTCGGCCGGCTACTACAGCTACCTGTGGTCGGAGGTGATGGACGCCGACACCCGCGCCGCCTTCCGCGAGGCCGGCGACGTGTTCGCCCCGGCGGTGGCCGCCAAGCTGCGCAAGCACATCCTGGCCGACGGCAACACGGTCGACCGCGGCGAGGCCTACCGCGCCTTCCGCGGCCGTGACCCCGACGTCAAGGCGCTGCTCGAGAAGCGCGGCTTCCCGACCAAGTAGGGCCGGGGCGGCCGGCCCTCCTGGGCTACCGCGTGTGCGCGCCGATCGCCTCGAGGACGGGGTCCCGCAGCGCGACCCAGTCGGCGTGGCGGATCGCGACCGGGAGGTCGGGCATCACCGCGTCTCCCGGGTGGTCGGGGTTCTCGAAGTACTTGGTCGAGTACTGGACCGTGATGCCGGAGCGCGGCAGCCGGAACGTCTTCACCTCACCGTGGTGGCTGGGCTTGCCGCCGGTGGGCTCGCCGACGAGGATGGCGCCGAGGCGGCGCTTGAGCTCGATCGCATTGAGCACCGCGGATGAGAACGTTCGCCGGCTGATGACGACGTAGACCTTGCCGGCCAGCGCGGGCCGCGCGGCCAGGCCGTCGATCAGCGGCGCGATCACGCGCGAGTCGCCGCCACCGTTGAAGCGCAGATCGATCACGAACCGGTCGACCGGGTGCTGGTCGGCGAAGCCGAGCATCCCGGTGACGAACCTCGAAAACGGCTGGTCGGCCGCGTCGGCGCACTGCAGGTACTGGAAGTAATACAGGCGCTGGTCGGCGACGTAGTCGTTCCAGTAGTGGGAGTGGCGCCGCTGCAGCGCCAGCGGCGGCTTGCCAGGCGGCATCACCAGCCGGACCTGCGGCCCCGGCGCGACCTCGAGATCACGCTCGCTGCCGTCGGGCGCGCGCAGTCGGTAGCGCACACGGGTGGTTGCCTCGGCCAGCCCGGCGCCGCGCAGCAGGACCGGATCGATCAGCGTGCTGCTGAGCTGGTTCGTGAGCTGGCTGGGGTTGTCGTGCGAGACCAGCGGGCGCAACGCCGCGATCGCCTCGTCGATCGGCCGGCCACCAACCCCGACCAGCTGCTGCCCGACCGCCCAGGACGCGTCCCCGCCGGCGGCGAGCGCGAACACACCGTCCGCGAAGCTGTTGAGCACGAGCGGGTAGACGGCGGCACGCGGCCAGACCGCGGGCGCGAGCGCCGTGTGGCCATCCCCGATCATCGCGACCAGCCGGAACAGCTCGGCCTCGATCTGGGCGTCGTCGAGCGACGCCAGCCGCCCGTCGAGCGACGCCACCGCGGCGCGCCAGGTCGCCTCGGGCACGGCGAACCAGGGCGCGACGTGCCTGGCCGGCAGCTCGCGAGCCAGCGCCTGCAGGTCCGCCCGCCACCCGGCGACGCGGGCGTCGCCCACCGGCGGCGCCTCCGCCGGCTCGGCCGGCTTGGGTTCGGGTTGACCCGCCTTGCCACACGCCGCGACCGCGATCGCGACCCAAACCATCCACCTGATCATCGGCGAAGCATATGCCGCCCGGGCCCGGGTCCGAAACGTGCGGGCGGCCGCCATGGCGGCCGGCCCTACCGGCTCGGCCCGACCACCGCGCCGACGATCCACTGCCGTAGCAGCCACGTGCTGGTGGCCTCGTCGGCGCCACCCGGCGCCACCACCAGCGGCGACACGAAGTAGCCAGCCGGCTGGGAGTTGGCGATGGCCCGCGACGACGCCAGCGGCTCGTCCGACACCCGCTGATCGCCGGTGTAGGAGGCGTGGACGAACCGGACCTGGCCGGCGCGGACGACGACGAAGCCGACGTGGATGTTGAGGCCGATGAGGTACAGCCCGTCGCCGAGCCGGCGAATGCGGTCGGCCAGCTCGGCCGGGCTGATGCTGGGGTAGCGGTGCACCGCCGCGTGGTCCTCGCCGACCAGGCTGCGCTGGATGGTCAGGGCCGGGGCCTGGCCGAGGGCGAAGCGGTCACGCAGGTGCAGGCCGGCCGACTGCAGCACCGCCGCGACGAAGTAGCTGCACGAGATCTGCATGCCCGGCTGATGCGGGCTGGTCGCGGTGCTGGTCCGGCCCATACCCCACGGCATCCCGAGCCAGGCCGGCATCAGCTCGTCGGCCACGGCCGGCCACAGCGCGGCCCGGGCCTGCCCCACCAGCGCGGCGCGGCCGGCCTCGTCGGCGTCGGGCCAGGCCGCGGCCAGGCGCTGCCGGGTCGCGGCGAGCCGGGCCACCGCGGCGTCGTGGCGGGCCGCCACCGACGCGCCAGTCGCCGCCACATCCCGACCGCCTTGCCCCGGCGCGGCCCGCCCGGCGTCACATCCGGCGGGGCCGAGGAGCAGGCTCAGCGCCAGCGCCAGCGCCACGCCGCCGCCCAGCCGGCCCCGGGCCGGTCGCACACGCGGGCGGCGAGCTCGTCGCATCCCTGGGGCAACGCCCCGGGCCGGCCGGATATTGCCGACCCGGACCGAACCCCGGGCCGCCATCGGTGGAGGCGCGGCCGCAGCCAGCCAGGCCACCACCGCCGCGCTCAGGCCGCGGCCTCGCCCTCGTCGGCGCCTTGCTTCCAGTCGCACTCGAGGCAACGCAGGATGACCCCGCTCTTGTTCTCGCGCTTGACCACGAACTTGGCGTTGCACACCGGGCACGGCTGCGGCACCGGGCGGTCCCAGCACACGAAGTCGCACTCCTTGCTCTTCCAGTTGGCGCAGCCGTAGAACGACTTGCCGCGGCGCGAGCGCTTCTCGGCCAGGGCGCCACCGCAGCCGGGGCGCGGGCACTTGACGCCGAGGGAGATGGGCTTGGTGGTCTTGCAGTCGGGGTAGCGGGTGCAGGCCAGGAACGAGCCGAACCGGCCGCGCTTGATGGTCATCGGCGCGGTGCAGGTCTCGCACACCTCGTCGGTGGTCTGCTCCGGCACGACCTCGTAGGTGCCGTCGAGGTTCTTCACCACCTGCTTGGTGTTGCGGCACTCGGGGTAGCCCTGACAGGCCAGGAACGAGCCGTTGCGGCCCCACTTGACCACCATCGGCTTGCCGCACTTCTCGCACACGTAGCTGGTCGCGATCTCCTCGCGCTTGACGTCGCGCATCTCGGCGTTGGCCTTCTCGACGTCGAGCTTGAACGGCGCGTAGAAGGTGCCGAGCATCTTGCGCCAGTTCTCCTGGCCGTCCTCGACCTTGTCGAGGTCGCCTTCCATCTTGGCGGTGAAGTCGGGGCTGACGATGATCGGGAACGACTCGACCAGGAGGCCGTTGACCAGCACGCCGAGCTCGGTCGGGAAGAACCGGCCCTCCTTCTTCTCGACGTAGCCGCGGTCGACGATGGTCGACATGATGGCGGCGTAGGTCGAGGGCCGGCCGATGCCGCGCTCCTCGAGCTCGCGCACCAGCGACGCCTCGGAGAACCGCGGCGGCGGCTGGGTGAAGTGCTGCTCGGGCCGGACCTCGGTCAGGGTGACGACGTCGCCGACCACCAGCGGCGGCAGCAGGCGATCGGCGCTCTCGGCCGCCTCGGTCTTGGCGTCGTCGGTCTCGGCCACCTCGTACACCCGGGTGTAGCCGGCGAACTTGAGGATCTGGCCGTTGGCGCGCAGGCCGGCCCGACCGCACTCGAGGTCGATCGCGGTCTGGTCGTACACCGCCGGCACCATCTGCGAGGCCACGGTGCGCTGCCAGATGAGGGTGTACAGCTTGGTCAGCTCGGGCCCCTCGGGGTTGTCGGCCAGCGCCGCCGCCACCCGCTCGGGCGGCCAGTCCATCATGGTCGGGCGGATCGCCTCGTGGGCGTCCTGCGCCCGCTCGCGGTTGCCGTAGGTGTTGGGCTCGGCCGGCAGGAACGCCTTGCCGTAGGTGGTCTCGATGAAGCCGCGCACCGCCGTCATGGCGTCGTCGGAGATGCGGGTCGAGTCGGTGCGCATGTAGGTGATGAGGCCGATCGGGCCCTCGACGCCGAGCTCGACGCCCTCGTACAGGCGCTGCGCCAGCGCCATCGTGCGCTTGGCGGTGAAGCGGAACTTGCGGGCCGCGTCCTGCTGCAGGCGCGAGGTGATGAACGGGGCCTGCGCCTTCTTGCGCCGCTCCTTCTTGTCGACCGCGGTCACGGTGGCCGTGCCGCGCGCCAGATCGCCGGCGATGTCCTTGGCGTCGGCCGCGTTCTTGGGCTCGGCCTTGGCGCCCATCCAGCGCACCACCTTGGCCTCGAACGGCGGCGGGCTGGCGGCCAGGCAGCTGGCCTCGACCGACCAGTACTCCTCGGCGATGAACGCGGCGACCTCGGCCTCGCGCTCGCACACCAGGCGGACCGCGACCGACTGCACGCGCCCGGCCGACAGGCCCCACTGCACCTTCTTGCCCAGGATCGGGCTGATCTCGAAGCCGACCAGGCGGTCGAGGATGCGCCGGGCCTGCTGCGCGTCGATCTTGCCGTCGTTGAGCACGGTCGGGTTGGCCAGGGCGGCGGTCACGCCCTTCTTGGTGATCTCGTTGATGAGCACGCGCCGGAAGTTGGAGTTGATGTCCTTGATCTCCTCGGCGATGTGCCAGGCGATGGCCTCACCCTCGCGATCGGGGTCGGACGCCAGGTACACGGTCTCGACGTCGCGGGCGGCGCGGCGGATGTCGGCCACCACCTTCTTCTTGCTGTCGATGATCTCGTAGGTCGGCTCGAACTGGTTGGCGACGTCGACGCCGTCCTTCTTGCGCAGGTCGCGGATGTGGCCGACCGAGGCCTTCACGGTGAAGGCGCCGCCGAGGTACTTGCCGATGGTCTTGGCCTTGGCCGGCGACTCGACGACGATGAGCGCGCTGCCCGGCTTGATCTTGCGCGGCTTCTTCGGCTTGCCGCCGTCGTCGTCGTCGTCGAGGTCGACCGGCTCGCTGGTCTTGCCCTTGCCCTTGCCCTTGGCCGCCTTGGCCGGTGCCTTGGCCGCCTTGGCCGGCGCCTTGGCCGCCTTGGCCGGCGCCTTGGTCTTGGCCTTGGCCGCGGCCGACGCCTTGCTGGCCTTGGCCGCGGCCGGCGCCTTGGTGGCCTTGCCCTTGGCCGTCGCCGGCACCGGCGCATCGACCGCGGCAGCGGCGTCAGCGCCCGCCTCGGCCGCGGCGCCTCCCGTGCGGGCCGCCTTCGCCGTCGTCTTCTTGGGGGGAGTCTTGCTGGGTTGTGCCACGACGAGCCTCACGAACAGGGTGATTCACCAGGAGCCGAAACAGATGCGAGCGCCGCGGCACACGCCGGCGCGGCCACCAGCATGGTGCGGCGGACCCACGCGCCGGGGCCGAGCGTGACCAGCCCCGCGACCTCGAGCTCGGTCAAGCGGCGCCGGACCGCGGCCGCGGGCGCGCCGGCACGCCGGACCAGCGCGTCGAGCTCGAGCGCCGGCTCGGCCTCGAGCTGTGCCAGCAGGGCGAGCGCCTCGGCGCCGACCGCCGTCGCAACCCGGGCCTGGGCGCGCCCGGCCAGCAGCGCGGCCACGCTGGCGCCGTCGTCGATGACGGCCGCGCCGGCGGCCAGGAGCGCGTCGCACCCGGCGCTACCGGCGACGGCCCCGACCGACCGGCCGGCCCGCAGCGCGGCGCGAGCCGTGTGCAGCGCGCCCGAGCGTGCGCTGGCCTCGATCACCACCACGACGTCGGCCAGGCCGGCGACGACGGCGTTGCGGGCGACGAAGGTGCCAGGACGCGGCATGGTGCCAGCCGGGAACGGGCTGATCAGCGCGCCGCCACCGGCGACCACCTCGCTGAACAGCTCGGCGTGCTGCGGGGGGTAGGTCACGTCGAGGCCACACCCGAACACGGCCCAGGTGACGCCCCCAGCGGCCAGCGCGCCACGGTGCGCCGCCGCATCGACCCCCAGGGCCCCGCCCGACACCACCGCCACGCCACCCCTGGCGAGGTCGGCCGCCAGCGCGTGGGTCCGTCGAGCCCCGGCCGACGAGACCGCGCGGGCCCCGACGAGCGCCACGACCTGTGCTGGCTCGCCAATCGTTCCGAGCACCTGCAACGCGGGCCCGGGCCCTGGCGCACGCGCCAGCCGGGCCGGATACCCTGGCTGATCAGGCGCCAGGGTGCGGGAGCGGGGGCTCGAAGGAGTCGACACGAGGGCGTAGCAGATAGCCACCTTGCCGGGCGGCGTCAAGTGCGCTGCAACGGCACCGCCTTGTTTCGGGCAGTTACGAAGCGGCCGGCCGAGCGCCCTCCTTTTATATGGGGCGCTCGCGCGCGGTCGGCTCGCGATGCGGCGGCGCTCAGCGCGCCTTCTGCATCAGCACCAGGTCACCCACCCCCATCTCCTGGGTGGCGAGGGTGATGAGCCCGATCGACATCTTCTTGCCGACCTCGACGATGACCACCTCACCCAGCGCCCGCGCCGGATACCGGTTGTCGTTCTTGCCGGTCTGGTCGGCGCCCATCACCGGCTCGAAGCCGTCGCCGCGGCGGATGACGAACATCCGGTTGCCGACCTTGAGCCCGGACTTCTCGCCCAGGTTCACGAACACCACCTCGCCGGTGCCGATGAGCTGGTCCTTGGTCAGCATGGCGATGATCGCGCCCTGCAGATCGACGCTGGCCGGCACCGGCGCCACGTTCTTGAACTCGCGCAGGAGCGGGCCAACCAGCGCGCCGCGCTCGATCTCGGCCCGGGTGTCGGTGATGACCGCGCGCGCCTGCTTGTCCTTCTTGACGCTGACCACCTCGAGCTGGCCGAGCAGGCGCACGTAGCTGCCGACGGCGTCGACCTTCTCCTCTTCGCGGTACACCGAGTAGCGCTTGCCGACCTGAGGTGGCTTGCCCTTGGGGTAGGCCAGGTAGACCTCGTCGCCGGTCGCCAGCAGCTCCTTGTCGTCGACCGCGCCGGAGATGCGGATCGAGGTGTCGAGCTCGTCGCGATCGACGAACGCGATCTGGCGCAGGCTGGCGGCCAGGCGCTTCTGCGGCGCCGGCACCGGATCGACCTGGGCCGGGCCCGGACCCGCGTCGGGCAGCGGGTCGCTCGGGTCGGTCACGAAGGTGCCACGCGGCATGAGCCGGACCAGGTCGCCCGGGTAGATCCAGTGCGGATTGGTGATCTGCGGGTTGTACGACCACACCTTCGGCCACTGCCAGGCGTCGGCGAAGTACGCGGTGCTGATGTCCCACAACGTGTCGCCGGTGCGGACCACGTGCAGCTCGGGCGTGGGACCGAAGCGGATGACCTCCGGCTCCTCGTACATCGGCTCGCCGTCGTCGTAGTAGTAGCCGCCGCCACCGCCGCTGGCGGCCGGAGCGGCGCCCGTCGGGCCGGCCGCGGCCGGGCTGGGGCTCGGGCGGCCGGAGGGATCGACGGTCGGGGCCTGCGCGTGTGCGACCGAGGCGAGCACGAGCAGGGCGACCAGGCTACGCGTCAGGTGGGAAGCAAAACTCATCGTCCGATGTGCTCCAGGCGCTGCTGCGCCAGCAAGGCGGGCTCGCCCCCGGGGTAGATGGCCACGACCTGCTGCAGCGTGAATCGCGCCTTGTCGTCCTGCCCCATCGCCAGGTAGCAGTATCCCATCTTGAGCATGGCGTCGGGGACCTTGTTGCCGCCCGGGAAGCGGTCGATGGTGGCGCGGAACTCGGCGAGGGCGCGCGTGAAGTCCTTGCGGTCGTAGAACGCCTCACCCAGCCAGTACTGGGCGTTGTCAGCCAGGTCGTGACCGGGGTAGCGCTGCACGAACGCGCGCAGCGCCAGCGCCGCGTCGTCGTGCTGACCAGCGCGCAAGGCGGCGACCGCGCGCTGGTAGCTGGCGCGGGCGTCGCCTGCCTCGGCGACCGGCTGCTCGCGACGCGACGGGATGGCCAGCGCCGGCGTCCCGGTGCGCACCGCCGCGTCGGGGCGGCGGGTCGCGCTGTCGGGCCGGCGCAGCGGGATGGCCGGCACCGGCGCGCGCGCCAGCACCCGCTCGGTCCCGGTGGCGCTGGCCGTCGGTGCGTGCGCCGCGCCGGCGTGGACCCGGCGGGCCGCGGCGCGCGGCGCACGGGCCGGCGCCGGGGTCGGGGTCGGGGTGTCCAGCTCGAGCTCGGGCTCGAGATCCTGATCGTCGGCGCTGATCACCGGGCCGCCGCCGGCCCAGCTGCCCTCGTCGTCGTCCTGCGCCGGGTCGAGCTGACCGAGATCGGAGTCGCCCGCGGCCGGATCGGCCGGTCCGAGCACCTCGACCGGCAGGTCGGGCGCCGCACCGGCCGCCGCCGGACCGGTCGTCGTGTGGTGTGACGGTTCGGCGCCGCGCGTGTACGCGCGCAGCTGATCGTCCTCGAGCGCGCGCAGGCGCCGCTCGTTGCGCCGCTTGTCGGCGCGCAGCTCGGCCACGGTCTGGCTGAGCCGCTCGTTGTCGGCGCGGGTCTGCGACAGCTGGCTGGCGCAGCCGCCGAGCACGGCCGCCGACGCCAGCAGGGTCAGGCACAGCGCGGTTCGATGCAGGCGGCGGGGCACGATGCCGAAATGGTAGGCCAGCGCCGCCCGCGCGGCAAAAAAAGCTCCCGTCGCGCCGCCGCGCCGCCGCGCTTATGCAAGCGCTTCGGTACGCGTCGGCGCTCAGGAAGGACGCGTCGCCGCGAGGATCGCGTCGGCGCCGAGGACGCGCAGCGCGGCGGCGGCGGCGTCGCCGACCGCGGCGGCAGCGGCGCGGGGCCCGCGCTCCTGGTGACGCAGCACCTGCCGGCCGTCGGGCAGACCACACATCACGTCGAGCACGACGTCGGTCCCCGCCAGCACCGCGTGCGCCGCCAGCGGCGTCTCGCAGCTGCCGCCCATCGCCAGCAGGAAGCGGCGCTCGGCCACCACCCGCACCTCCTCGTCGGCGTCGTGCAGCGCGGCCCGGACCAGGGCCATCGTCGCCGCGTCGTCGGCCCGGGTCTCGAGGCCGAGGACGCCCTGCGCGACCGCCGGCAAGGACACGTCGGCCGGCAGCAGCTGGGTGATGCGATCGGCCAGGCCGAGCCGGGTCAGCCCGGCCGCGGCCAGGACGATGGCGTCGAACTGGCCGGCGTCGAGCTTGCCGAGCCGGGTCGGCACGTTGCCGCGCAGCATGGCGATGTGCAGGTCAGGCCGCCGCGCCAGCAGCTGGCACTGTCGGCGCATGCTCGAGGTGCCGACCGTCGCGCCGGGCGCCAGGGTCGCCAGCGTGATCGGCGCGCGCGCACACAGCGCGTCCCACGGCACCTCGCGCGTCGACACCGCGGCCAGCACCAGCCCGGGCGCGAGTTCGGCCGGCACGTCCTTCATGCTGTGCACGGCGAGGTCGGCCCGATCGTCGAGGAGGGCCTGCTCGATCTCCTTGACGAACAGCCCCTTGCCGCCGACCTTCGCCAGCGGCACGTCGAGGATGAGGTCGCCCTGGGTCTTGAGCACGACCAGCTCGACGGTCAGGCCGGGCTGCACCGCCTGCAGGCGGGCGCGGACGTGTTCGGCCTGCCACAGGGCGAGCTGGCTGCCACGGGTGGCGATGCGGACGCGATCGATCATGAGCGAGCACTCCTGTCGGGCCGGGTCGCGGCCGGATCGGCCGCGTCGGGAGAGGTCGGCGGCGGGGCCGGGTCGTCGAGTTCGGTGCCGGCCTCGGGGCCGGGGCCATCGGCCGGCTCGGTGTCGACGGTCAGGCCGAACAGCGCGGCCGCCGCCTCGACCCGGGCGTCGATCGCCCCCTCGGGCGACTCCTTGAGCACCGTCTGCGGCTGGTGCAGCAGCTTGGCCACCACCAGCTGGCCGAGCCGGCGGATGGCCTCGTCGCGCTGGGCCGGGCTGTGCTCGCGCCGCTGCAGCTGTTCGATGGTGCGCGCCACCTCGACCTCGGCCACCTGGGCGAAGTGCGCGCGCAGGGCGCGGATGGTCGGCACCACCCGCTGCGAGCGCATCCACTGCACGAAGTGGCGGACCTCGGTGCTGACGATCCGCTCGGCCTCGACCGCGGCGCGCTGGCGCTCGCTCAGGTTGGCGGCGACCACCCGCTCGAGATCGTCGATGTGGAACAGGTACACGCCCTCGAGCTCGCCGACCGCGGCCTCGGCGTCGCGCGGCACCGCGATGTCGACGATCATCATCGGCTTCCACCGGCGCGCCTTGACCACCTTCTTCATCATCGCCGCGGTCAGGATCGGCGCGCGTGCGCCGGTCGAGCTGATCACCACGTCGGCCTCGGTCAGCAGGCGCTCGAGCTGGTCGAACGGCTGGGCCTGGCCGTCGATCTCGTCGGCCAGGGCCTGGGCCTTGTCGAACGACCGGTTGGTGACGACGATCCGGACCACGCCGGCGGCGTGCAGGTGGCGCGCGGCCAGGCGCGACATCTTGCCGGCGCCGATGACCAGGACCGAGGTGCCGCGCAGATCGCCGAACACGCGCTGGGCCAGGTCGACCGCCACCGTCGACACGTTGGCGGCGCCGCGGGCGATGGGGGTCTCGGTCCGGACCCGCTTGGCGGTGCCGAACGCGCGCTCGACGCAGCGAGCCAGCACGGTGCCGACCGCGCCGACCTGGCCGGCCAGGGCGTAGGCGTCCTTGAGCTGGCCCAGGATCTGCGCCTCGCCGACCACCAGCGAGTCGAGGGCGGACGCGACCCGGAACACGTGCAGCGCGGCGTCGTCGCCGCCCTTCTGGTACAGCGCGGTCGCGACCTCGGCGCCGGCGCCGCGGCCGGTCGTGGCCAACCCGCGTTCGGCCAGCAGGAAGCGGCACGCCTCGGCCGCCGCCTGCGCCGGGTCGTCGCGGGTCACGCCGTACACCTCGACCCGGTTGCAGGTCGAGATGAGCATGGCCTCGGCCACCGCCGGCTGGGCCCGCAGCCGCTCGACCACGCCGGCCAGCTCGTCCTCGCGAAACGCCAGCTGCTCGCGGATGGCCACCGGCGCGGTTCGCCACGACAGGCCGACGACGAACAAGTCGGCCATGGCTACAGCCCGACGACCCGGCGCAGGAGGTAGATGCCGAGGACGACCAGGGCGACCGCGAAGCCAGCCAGGGTCAGGCGCGCGCTGCGCCGACCGCGCCAGCCGACGAAGGTGCGCGCGGCCAGCAGGGCCGCGAACACCGCCCAGCACACCAGCGCCAGCACGTGCTCGGGCCGGCCGAGCGCATCGCCGCGCCGGGCCATCCACACCACGCCCAGCACCATGGCGGCGGTGAAGATCGGGAAGCCGGTCCACACCAGGCGGTGTGCCATGCGATCGAGCGGCTCGAGCGGGGCGTGATCGATCCGCAGCGAGGCCAGGTCGAACTGCTTGCGCTTGAGGCTGCGCGCCTCGAGCAGGTAGATCGCCGCCAGCGCGCTGGCCAGGGCGAAGATGCCGACGCCGACCGTGGCCAGGACGATGTGGACCCGGCCGAGCGCGGTCAGCTCGGCGGTGCTCTCACCGACCGGGGTCAGGCGCGCCGCCAGCAGCAGGCACAGCACGACCGGGGTGATCACCACGCCGGCCACCGTCAGGCGGTAGCGCACGCTGGCGGCCAGGTAGCCGCCGCACAGGATCCAGGCCAGGAAGCCGATGGCCTCCCGCACCGACTGGGCCGGGTGGACCTGGCCGACGCCGCGCAGCGCGATGTCGCCGGCGTGGGCCAGGAACGCGACCAGCAGGATGACCCGGGCCCCCCGGCTCCAGCCGGTGCGCCCGGACAGGACGCCGAGCAAGGCCGCCGCCGCCACCACGTAGCCGATCACGGCCAGCCAGAACGCCGGGGTCGGCGCGATCGACATCTGCCGGGTGCCAGCCTCGGCGGCGGCGCCTCCGAGCGCGGCGACGGCGAGGGCCGGCGTCACGCCGGCTGCGGCAGGCCGACGAAGCCCTGCTGCACCTCGTAGCCGGTCTCGGCGTAGATGACCGAATCGGCCATGTGGTCGGCGCCCATCGTCGCCAGCTCGTCCTCGTCCTTGACCAGGCCGAGCAGCTGGTACGGATCGGGCTCGTTGCCGATCACCGCCATGAACCGCACCGCCGACTTGAGCACGAAGCTGCGGCCGAGCTCGACCAGCGTCATGCGGTCGGCGTCGAGCGCGGCCTTGCCTTCCGCAGTCCACGCCTCGAGGCGTGCAGCCGAGATGAACAGGCGTGCCACCGGGATATTCTACACCGATCCGCCGCGCCTGCCTGGGCCAGGCCGGGCCCGGGCCTGGCTTGCCAGCTGGGGCCGCTGGGGTTACATAAGAGGACCGGCCATCCTCGGCCGCGACAGGGAGTCGATCATGGCCAGCGCCAACATCACCGAGCTCACCGACAGCAATTTCTCGACCGAGGTGCTGAGCAGCGAGCTGCCCACCCTGGTCGACTTCTGGGCGGTGTGGTGTGGCCCGTGCAAGCAGATCGCCCCCATGGTCGACGCCGTTGCCACCGAGTACCAGGGCCGGCTCAAGGTCGCCAAGATGGACATCGACCATCACCAGGTCGTGCCGCAGCAGTACGGCATCCGCTCCATCCCCACCCTCCTGATCTTCAAGGGCGGCAAGGTGGTTGGCCAGGTGGTCGGCGCGGTGCCGCGGTCCAAGCTCGAGACCGAGATCCAGAAGCACCTGTGAGTGGCCACCTCCGGGCCACGTCGGCCCTGGTGCTGGTGCTGGTGGGCTCCTCTGGCTGCGCCAGCAAGTCCGCGCCGTCGGCCCAGCTGGCGGACTGCGTCGCGGTCGGCCAGGCCCTGGCCCACCTCCGGCTCGGCAACTACGCCACACCCGAGGAGCGCGCGCCCATCGCCACCGAGATCGCCTCGCTGTGCACGACCGCGCGCCTGAGCCGGGCCGACGGCGAGTGCCTCATCACCGCCAGTGACCGCGATGGCGCGGCGGCCTGCCCCCGCCCGCTCTTGCCCGAGCTGGCCGGCCTGCCCTCGGCCGACTGCGGCGCGGTCGGCCAGGCCCTGCGCCGGCTCGCCGCCGACAGCCTGCCCGAGGGCTCGGACCCGCGGCTGACCCAGCTGTTTCGCCAGGTCATGCAGGTGCTCGATCGCTCGTGCACGAACGATCGCTGGTCGGCCGAGGTGCGCAGCTGCATCGTGCAGGCCCCGACCAGCAACGCGATCGAGGGCTGCATCGAGCGCCTGCCGCGCGAGCTGCGCGACCGGCTCGAGCAGGACATCAGCAAGGTCGCGCAGCGGCTCGAGGGCGGCGACGGCGGCGACGAGCCCGGCGCCGCCGGCGCGGGCTGCGATCGGCTCGAGGCCGCCATCAGCCGGGTCGAGGCCTGCACCCGCGCCCCGGCCGCGCTGCGCGACGTCGTGCTCGGCCCGATCGCGCCACTGGCGCCGCTGCGGCGCGTGCCGCGCCAGCTGCTGCCCGCCACCAGCCGCGTCGCCGCCGACGCCCTGTGCGACAAGCTGGCGCCGACGCTCGAGGCCAACGCGACCCGCATCGGCTGCTAGCAGTCCGACTCCGTACCGACGCCGGATCGCCCCGGGGTCGGCCTTCGGCCTCGCGCTGTGGACAGGCGCCCGGCGAAGCCGGGCGTGAGGGCACGCCAGCCCCGATGGCGGCGCCTGCCCACAGCGGTCCCCCCGGGGACTATGGTGGCTTCCCAACCGGATTCTTTCGAATCCGTCCCAGACACCCGGCGAAGCGGGGTGTCTGGGTCACGGTCCAGGGTGAAAAACACCCCTCAGGGTCCGCCTATCCAGGCCCGGGCGGACTGCTGTGGGCAGGCGCTGCCCCTCTCCACGCCCGTCACCACCCGTGCCACGCCCTGCGCCTGTCCACAGCAGGAGGCTTCAGCCGACGCCCGGGCCGGTCCACGCCCGGCGTCCCCGCCGTCCCGAAAATCGTCGGACCTTCGACGAAATCCCTCGTCATCATCGTCGCGATGATATATACGCTCTAAATGTATTCGTCTGCCGCCCGCCCGCGCAGCGACCGGCGCCGCCACGCCGTGCCGGCCGGGGCCCAGGTCAGCTTCGACGACCTCGTGCGCGGCATCACCACGCCACCGCGACGGCCGCGGCGGCGCCGGCGCGGCCGCCCGCCCATGCAGCACCGCAACTCGGTCAAGCGCTGCCGGAGACCTCGCTTCGCGAGGACCACCGTCCACCACG
>JAGPCO010000189.1 GCA_018058095.1 Kofleriaceae bacterium | reverse complement strand
GGAGGGCATCGTCACGGACCACCAGCTGGTGAGCTGGCACTCGGTGGTGCTGGATCCGGCGTACGTGCACATCACGAGCCGCTCGCTCACAGAGGCGGCGGCGGCGCGGGCGGCGCTGGCCGAGAGTGGCATCCATGCGCACGGTCGGTATGGTCGGTGGACGTACTGCTCGATCGAGGACAACTTGATCGAGGCGCGGGAGCTGGCGGCGAAGCTGGTGTAGACAGGACCTCGTTGGCGACGGGCACCGTCATCGCGCGTGGGGCGCGGAGGCGGGGTCAGCCGGCGCGGGCGGCGCGGGCGGCGCGAACGCGCTCGGCGGCGCGCTCGAGACGGCGCAGGCGGGCGTCGGGATCGACGGCGCGCGCGAGGAACACGACGACCTCGATGAGGAGGGCGAGCAGGATCGCGCCGGCGTACAGGGCGACGGCGACCTGCATGGCGGGGATGAGCACCAGCAGGGTCGGCCCGGGCACCTCGGTGTACGGGGCGGGGAACAGGGCCCACAGCAGGCTGGCCGGCACCAGCGTGAAGACCAGGCCGACGACCGCGTTGCCGTTGGCCACCGCCAGGCGGTCGCTCAGGCGGACCTCGCGCCGCAGCGCCCACCAGCCGACGGCGACGTGGGCGGCGACGCCGACCAGGCCGACCTTGGCCAGCTCGGCCGCCAGGTGGCCACGCGCCGGCAAGAGCGACGGCGAGAAGCGCTGGCCGAGGGCGGCGATGAGCGCGTAGTACACGATGAAGAACGCCGGCACGCCGAGCGCCAGCGCGCGCCACGAGAACCGCACGCCGCCGACCCGGCGCAGCACCAGCCCCGTGCCCAGCAGCAGCACGACCAGGCCGCCGACCGCGAGCAGGCGCCAGCCGCGGCGGGCCACCGCCTCGGCCAGCGACGACTGCCGCGACCGCGCCACCACCCGCTGCGTCACCGCCAGCCGGCGCCCGTCGGCGTCGGCGCGGGCCTGCGCCGCCTGCGGCGTCAGCACGAGCAGCTCGGTCAGGGTCCGGCCCAGGCCGTGGCCGGGCGCGGGCACGCCGAGCAACGCCGCCACCGTCGGCGCCACGTCGATGAGGCGGGCGCCGTCGATCGTGGCCCCGACCCGGACCCCGGCGCCGGCCAGCACCAGCGGCACCTGCATCACCTCGGGTTCGACGCCGCCGTGCCCCCCTCGATCGGTGTGGCCGTGGTCGGCGACGACGACGACCGCGTCCTGGCCCAGGTCGACCCCGGCCAGCGCCCGGGCCAGCGTGCGGTCGGCCATCCGCGTGGCCGCCGCGTACTCCTCGCTGGCGGCGCCATGGGCATGGCCGTTGTCGTCGACCACGCCGACCAGCACCACCTGCAGGTCGGGGCCCGACGCGCGCTGCGCCAGCACCGCGTCGATCACCCCACCCGGCCACGGCGCGTACCGGCTGTCGTCGAACGACGTGCGCAGCTCGATGTCGGGCACGTCGGCGCGGTCGGCCTCGTCGGGCTCGGTCATGGTGTCGATGTTGATCCGCTCGAGCTGCTCGACGTCGACCGGGCGCAGGAACAACGCCGGCAACGGGCTGTTGTCGCTGGCGACCGCGGTGCGCAGGCCGGCCGCGCGGGTCCGGTCCATCAGCGCGTCGAGCATGACCGGCGTGAAGTGGCGGTTGGTCCGCACCCCGCTGGCCTGCGGCGGCACGCCGGTCAAGATCGACACGTAGTTCGGGCGCGACCAGCTCGGGTAGTGCGAACGCGCCACCGCGTCGACCCCGCGCTGGCGCAGCGATGCCAGGTACGGCAGCGGGCGCGACGCGTCGTGGCGCAGGCCATCGACGATCACCAGGAAGACGTGGCGGGCCAGGCGCGGCGTGCCGGGCTCGACCAGCGCCGGCTCCGTCCGCGCCAGCGCGCTGCGCGGCTGCTCGAGGTCGTACATGAAGTCGGCCCCGGCCAGCGCCGCCCGCAGCGCGGCCACCGCGCCGACCACGACGAGCACGATCGCGGCGATGACCGCCCACGCCGCCGCGCCGCGGGCCGGGGTGCGGCTGAGCCACGCGCGCCAGCGGGCGCGCCGGCGCCGGGCGTCGCCCGCCCCGCCGCCCTGCCCCGCCCCGGGGTCGCCCTGCTCCGTCATGCCCCGCCCGCCGCCCCCTGGTGGCTCAGGCGCCCAGCGGCGTGGGCGCGACCTGGATCTCGGCCAGCACGCCATAGTGGTCGCTGGCGCACACCGCGTCGGCCCCGTCGCCGTCACGCTCGGTCAGCGTGACCTCGCACCGCAGCACGGTGCCGCGCCCGTCCTTCTTGCGGGTGGTGACCAGCACGTAGTCGATGCGTCGATCGAGGTCGAGCGAGCGCAGCGGTCGGGTGTGGGTGTTGTCGCTCGACCAGGTGATGCCCGCGGCCGGGCCGTCGCCGGGCCCGGGTTCGCGGTGCAGGCGCAGCCAGGCGTCCTGGAAGTGGGTGCGGCGTCCGCCCAGCGTGGTGAGGCCGCGCAGGAACCGCAGCTCGTCGCTGTCGGCGCTGGCGTTGAAGTCGCCGCACACGATCTGCGGCCCATCGGCCGGCGTGCGCCCGAGCGCGCGCACGGCCTCGTCGATCGCCAGCACCTGGGCCTCACGGGCCAGGCCGTCGTCGAGGCGGTAGTGCAGGTGCGTGGTGTGGAACCAGATCGGCCCGGCCGGCGTGGTGAGCTGCGCCGACAGCAGCTGGCGCGCCTCGCTCGGGCGCGCCTCCGGAAGCGGCAGGGAGCGGACCTCGGCCACCGGCAGGCGCGACAGGATGGCCAGGCCCTCCTCGCCGCCGGCCGTGCCGGGCCCGAAGGCGCCATCGGCCCAGCGCAGCGACGGCCGGTAGTGGCAGGTCAGGCCCAGGCGCTCGGCCAGCCAGTCGGCGGTGGTCGACCCGGCCTGCCCGTCGAGCGGGCGCACCTCCTGCAGGCCGATGACGTCGGGTCCGAGCACCCGCAGCTGGCGCTCGGCCAGCGCCAGCCGGCGCAGCAGCGGCGCCTCGGTGCCCCACAGGTTGAGGGACACCACGCGCAGGCCGCGCCTCACACCCCGCCTCGGTAGATCGCGCGCGAGGTCGGCGTCTCCGAGATCTGCACCTCGACCAGCCCGGGCAGCGCCCGCAGCTGGTCCCACACCCACACCGCCAGCAGCTCGCTGGTCGGGTTGGTCAGGCCGGGCAGCTCGTTGAGCACGTGGTGATCGAGCTGCTCGACCAGCGGGCCGAGGTGGTCGTCCATGGCCGCGAAGTCCATCACCCAGCCCAGCTCGGGATCGAGCTCGCCCTCGACCACCAGGGTCAAGGTGTAGGAGTGACCGTGCATCCGCGCGCACTTGTGGCCAGGCGGCACGCGCGGCAGGTAGTGCGCGGCCTCGAAGCGGACGTCACGGGCCAGGCGGATTCGCATCGCCCGCGGTTGTAAACCAAGTCCGACCGCCGAGGGAGGGTGCTACCGTGCGCCATTCGCACGGCCGCCTTTCGCTCCCTCGATGGCCGGATCTGGTCGATGGCCGCGGCCCGCGCCATCAACACCATGGGCCTGTCCCTGGTCATGGCCTTCCTCGGCGTGTACGTCGTCGAGGAGCGCGGCTACCCGGCCTGGCTGTACGGGGTCATCGCCCTCATCGCCAACCTCGGTCAGTCGGTGGTCGGCGCCTGGGCCGGCGCGCTGTCGGACCGCATCGGCCGGCGCCCGCTCATCACCGGCGCGTTGTTCATCCGCGCCGGGGTGATCGCCTTGCTCGGGGCCGAGGTCCTGCTCGACGCGCCGCTGCTGGTGATGGCCACCACGGTGGTGGTGTCGTCGGCCCTGCGCGGTTGCTTCGAGCCGGTCGCCTACGCCCTGGTGTCCGACGTGGCGCCGCCCAGCCAGCGCATCGCCGCGTTCGGGCTGCAGCGCATGGGCACCAACCTCGGCTGGGCCATCGGCCCGGCCATGGGCGGCGTGCTGACGCTGCTGGTCCCGTACGGGGCGGTGTTCTTCGTCGCCACCGTGGGCCTGGTCGGAGCGGCGCTCATCACCGGCCGGGTGGCCGACCCGGCCGACGGCGCGGCCCGCCCGACCGAGCGGGCGCCGCGCCTGGGCGCCAGCCTGCGCGCGGCCTGGGCCGACCCGGTGCTGCGGCCGCTCCTGGTCGGCACCTTCGTCGCCGCCGTGCTGCACACCCAGATGTTCTCGACCTTCGCCATCTTCATGTCCGACGAGGTCGGCCTGGCCAAGTCCGACGTCGGCCTCCTCTACACGCTCAACGGCGCGGCCGTCCTGCTGCTGCAGGCGCCCGCCGTCGCCCTGCTCTCGGGCACTCGATCGCGCCTGGCCCTGCCGGCGGCGGCCCTGGTCTCGGGGCTGGGCTTCACCCTGATCGGCTTCGCCGAGGGCATGGCCGGGGCCGCCGCCGCGATCCTGGTGATCACCTGCGCCGAGGTGATCTTCTCGCCGGCCCACCAGGCCGCCGCCGCGGTCATCGCCGACCCGGCCCGGCGCGGCCAGACCTTCGGCCTGGTCAGCTTCGCGCAGACGCTGGGGGTCGCCTTCGCGCCGCTGATCGGAGGCGGCCTGCTCGACCTCATGCCGCACCAGCACGTCGTGATCTGGGCCAGCCTGGGGGGCCTCGGCCTGGTCCAGGCGGTGGCGTTCCATCGCTTCCTGGCCGCCAGCGCCGGCCGCTAACAGCCCCCGGGGATGGATCGGTCGTGAGATCGAGCGAGTCGTCGGTTCGGGGGCGCTGACGGCACGCCCACCGGGCTGGGCTTCTTGTAGAGTCGAGCCGATGAAGCGAACGGCGCGTCAGGTCCGGGGACCGTGGGCAGGCGGGTTGGCGCTCGTGCTGCTGGCGTGTGGGCAGGGCCCGGCTCCGGCCAGCGACGCCGACACCGCCGACGCCGCGGTCACCCTGCCGCCGTGGCGGCGCGAGCTGCCGCCGGCGTCAGCGATGGGCCCGCGTCGCGGCCTGACCCCGGCCCGCGGCATCATCCACCTGCACTCGCCGTACTCGCACGACGCCTGCGACGGCGAGCCGCGCCCGGTCGGCGGCGGCGTCGACGAGGCGTGCCTGGCCAGCCTGCGCGCCGCGCTGTGCGCGACCCGCATCGACTACGCCGCCTTGACCGACCACGACGACAGCATGGCCGACGAGGACTTCGCGACGCTGTTCTCGGCCCGGGCCGACGACGAGCTGCTCACCAACCCGGCCGGCGCCCCCGTCGCCAGCCGGATGCGGTGCGAAGACGGCCACCAGGTGACGATCACCGTCGGCGCCGAGAACGAGCTGATGCCGATCATGCTCGACGGCCACGTCGCCGGCGATCCGGCGGTGCGGCACACCATCTACAACGGCGACACCGCGGCCGAGGCCGCCACCTTCCGCGCCGCCGGCGGCCTGGTCTGGATCCCGCACAGCGAGCAGCGCACGATCGAGCACCTGCGCGCCATCGGCCCCGACGGGATGGAGATCTACCAGCTGCACGCCAACCTCGATCCCGACATCCGGCGCGACTTCCTCGGCCTGTCGCCGTCGGGCGCCATCGAGGGCGTGGTGCAGTTCGCCGACACCACGCCGGGCGGGCCCGAGCCGGACCTCGCGCTCATCTCGTTCCTGGCCGCCAGCGACAACGCGCTGGGCAAGTGGGACCAGCTCCTCGCCGAGGGCCGCCGCGTCGCCGGCAGCGCCGGCACCGACGCCCACGAGAACTCGTTCCCGATCATGATGCGCGACGGTGAGCGCGGTGACTCGTACCGCCGCATGCTGCGCTGGTTCGGCAACATCGTGCTGGTGACCGACCCGAGCTCGCCGGCCGAGGTCGAGGCCGCGCTGGCCAGCGGCCGGGTGTTCGTCGCGTTCGAGCTGTTTGGCACCCCGGTCGGGTTCGACGTCATCGCCACCGGCGTGCCCGGCGGCCAGGTCGAGCTCGGCGCCGAGGTCTCGGCCAGCGCCGGCGTCATGCTCGAGGTGACGGTGCCGACGGTGTTCGAGCTGCCGCCCGAGCTGCCGGTCCCGACCATCCGGGCCCGGGTCCTGCGCGTCGACGGCGCTGGCACGACCGAGGTCGCCGGCGGCCCCGGCCCGACCTACCAGGTCCCGCTCGATCGCCCGGGAGCGTACCGGGTCGAGGTCCTCATCACCCCGCGTCACCTCGGCCCGTACCTCGGCTTCCTCGGCCCGGAGCTGGCCGAGCGCGAGCTGCCGTGGATCTACGCCAGCCCGATCTACGTCCGCTGATTGGCCGCCACATCCCGGTGGACGTGGCCGTGGCCGTCGACGTGGCCGTGATCGCCCTCGTGATCGTGGCCGCGCTCGTGAACGGGAACGCCTGCGACGACGGCCACGACCCTCAGCGCACCGGCGCGATCACGATGGCCACCTCGGCGCCGGCGGCGTTCGGGATGGGCCCGCGGCCGACGCCGGTGACCAGGTCGCCTCGGGCCGTGACCAGCTCGGCCTCGGCGAACCGGGCCGGCAGCTTGTCGATGGAGAAGCGGCCACCGGCGCAGATGAGCGGGGCGAACCCCAGCTCGTCGACCGTGCCCGGGACCCGGAAGGTGACGCCGAGAGTGTCCACCTCGGCACACGCCGCCGCGTTGTCCTGGCCGGCAAAGGTCCAGGTCACCACCAGCGGCCGCACCTCGGTCGGGCCCAGGCACTCGCGCGAGCGCGCGCACACCTGGTCGCCACCGCAGTCGACGTCGTCCTCGCACGATGACGGCCCGCTCGGGAAGCAGGCAGCCAGCGCGGCGATCGGGACCAAGGTGAACCAGCGCACCTGGATGTTGTAGCAGACCGACCCGCGCCGGCCGCCGGTGGCCGCTGCAACAGGCCGCTAGGTGGCTGTTGCGCCTCGGAATTCCAGGCTAGATTGCGCTCCCCATGACCACTCCGGACACCCTGCGGGTCGAGGCCCAGGCCGAGCCGCCGCGCACCACCGCCCAGGAGCTCCGCCCGCTGTACCGCCAGATGCTGGCCATCCGCCGGCTGGAGGAGGCCTCGGCCAAGGCGTACTCGGTCGGCAAGATCGGCGGCTTCCTCCACCTCATCATCGGCCAGGAGGCGGTGTGTGTCGGCGCCATCGCCGCCATCAACAACGACGACTACGTCGTGTGCACCTACCGCGACCACGGCCACGCCTACGCCAAGGGCATCGCCGCCCGGCCCATCATGGCCGAGCTGTACGGCAAGAAGACCGGGCTGGTGCGCGGCCTGGGCGGGTCGATGCATCTGTTCGACAAGCCGACCAACTTCCTCGGCGGCCACGGCATCGTCGGCGGCCACGTCCCGCTCGCGGTCGGCGCCGCCTTCGCCAGCAAGTACCGCGGCGACGGCCGGGTCGCGCTGTGTTTCTTCGGCGAGGGCGCCTCGACCATCGGCGGCTTCGCCGAGGGCCTGGCCCTGGCCGCGTTGTGGAAGCTGCCGGTCGTCCTCATCTGCGAGAACAACCAGTACTCGATGGGCACCCCGATCGAGCGGACGATGGCGGTGCACGACGTGTCGATGCGGGCGCTGGCGCACGGCATGGCGCGCGATCGGTTCGATGGCGACGACGTCATCAAGGTCAAGCAGCGCATCGGCGAGGCGGTGGCCCGGGCCCGCACCACGGGCGAGCCGACCCTGGTCGAGGTCGTGACCTACCGCTTCCGCGGCCACTCGATGTCCGACCCGGGCCTGTACCGCAGCAAGGACGAGGTCGAGGAGTGGAAGCGGCGCGACCCGCTGACCCAGACCCGCGACCGCCTGCTCGCGCTGGGCGAGCCGGAGGCGGCCCTGGCCGAGCTCGAGGAGGACGTCCGCCTCGAGATCGAGGACTCGGTGCGTTTCGCCGAGGAGTCGCCCGCCGCCGACGAGTACTTCCCCTACGTGATCAAGGAGTGAGCCGTGGCAGTCATCACCTACCGTGAAGCGCTCGGCGCCGCCATGCGCGAGGAGATGGAGCGCGATCCCAACGTCTTCATCATGGGCGAGGAGGTCGGGCACTACAACGGCGCCTACAAGGTGACCCAGGGCCTGCTCGCCAAGTTCGGCGACCGCCGGGTCGTCGACGCCCCCATCGCCGAGATGGGCTTCGCCGGCATCGGCGTCGGCGCGGCCATGGTCGGCCTGCGCCCGATCATCGAGTTCATGACCTTCAACTTCTCGCTGGTGGCGATCGACCAGATCGTCAACAACGCGGCCAAGATCTTCCAGATGTCGGGTGGCCAGTACCACATCCCGATGGTGTTCCGCGGCCCGGGCGGCCCGGCGGTGCAGGTCGGGTCGCAGCACTCGCAGGCGCTCGAGAGCTACTACGCGCACGTGCCCGGCCTCAAGGTGGTCATGCCGTCGACCGCGTACGACGCCAAGGGCCTGCTCAAGACCGCCATCCGCGACGACAACCCGGTCGTCTTCATCGAGGGCGAGACCCTGTACAACACGAGTGGCGAGGTGCCCGACGGCGAGTACCTCATCCCGTTCGGCCAGGCCGACGTCAAGCGCCCCGGCAAGGACGTCACGCTGATCGCCTGGTCGAAGACGGTGTGGACCTGCCTCGACGCGGCCCGGGCCCTGGCCGGCGACGGCATCGACGCCGAGGTGGTCGACGTGCGCTCGCTGCGCCCGCTCGACGTCGACACTCTTGCCAGCTCGGTCCGCAAGACCGGGCGCGCGGTCATCGTCGAGCTGGGCTGGCCGGTCGCCGGCTACGGCGCCGAGATCGCCTACCAGCTGCAGCGGCACTGCCTCGATCAGCTCGACGCGCCGATCGAGCGGGTCACCTCCGACGACGTGCCCATGCCGTACGCCAAGAACCTCGAGCTCGAGGTGCAGCCGCAGGTGGCCGACGTGGTCGCCGCCGTGCGCCGCGCCCTGTACCTGGCCTGATCACCCGCGCGCGCCGGCGCGGCGCGCCCCGACTCTCGACCGCCTGGCCACGCCAGGACCGCAACGGAAAGCAAGAGGACTGCCATGGCCCAGATCATCGGACTCCCCAAGCTGTCGCCGACCATGGAGGAAGGCGTGCTCGTGCGCTGGGTCAAGAAGGAGGGCGACAAGGTGTCGCCCGGCGACCTGGTGGCCGAGGTCGAGACCGACAAGGCCAACATGGACTTCAACATCGAGGACTCGGGCGTGCTGCTGCGCCTCCTCGTGAAAGAAGGCGAGACGGTCAAGCTGGGCGCGCCGGTGGCGATCATCGGCAAGGCTGGCGAGGACGTGACCGCGCTCGTGGCCCAGGCCCAGGCCGCTCCGGCCGCTCCGGCCGCGACGCCCGCCCCGGCCGGCCCCGCGCCCGCGCCAGCCCCCGCCCCGACCGCCGCCGCCCCCGCCCCGGCCGCCGCGCC
>JAGPCO010000226.1 GCA_018058095.1 Kofleriaceae bacterium | reverse complement strand
GTGTCTGGGTCATCGACGGGTCGCCGCCTCCCGCGGGCTCCCCGTTGAGCGCTCCGAAGACCTGGCTCGCGCGCGAGGGCTGGCTCCGCGCTGGCGGGCCGATCGACCCGGCCGAGCTGCTGGACCGACGGCCTCCACGCCCTCCACGCGCGCGATGACGGTGCCCCGCCGCGATGAGGCCTGAGCGAACGCGGGCAGGGGCACGGTCGGGCACCTATCGCGCCGCCGGCCGCGCGCAGCCGCGGTCGTCGACGAACAGCAGGCGCTCGGCCGTGGCCGCGCGCCACTCGTCGGCGATGATGTGCCCGTCGGACACCAGCAGGGTCAGCGCCCGCTTGACCCGGTCCTGGGTCAGGGCGTCGAGGCGGCCGGCGCAGCGCGCCCGCTCGCCCAGCCACGGCCGCGGCACGATGGCCGAGAAGAACGCCGCCTCGCGCGCGGTCAGCAGGGCGGCGTCCTTGCCGAAGTAGTGGCGCGCGGCCGGCCCGACGCCATACACCCCCGGCGCGAACTCGATCACGTTGAGGTACAGCTCGAGGATCCGGTCCTTGGACAGGACCTGCTCGAGGCGCCAGGCCAGCACCAGCTCCTGCGCCTTGCGGGCCAGGGTGCGGGCGTCGCCCAGCACCAGGTTCTTGACCAGCTGCATCGTGATCGATGACGCCCCGAGCTGGAACCCACCGTGGCGGAGGTTGGTCAAGACCGCCGCCCGCACCGCGCTCGGCTCGAAGCCGCGGTGGGTCGCGAAGCCGGGGTCCTCGGTCTCGACCAGCGACCGCGCCACGTACGGCGGCAGCTGCGCCAGCGGCACGAAGGCGAGGTTGCTCGGGCCGACCACGAAGCGTGGCCGCGGCCCGACGCCGACGGTGGCCTGGTGCTCGAACGAGCGGGCGAACCGGCGCAGCTCCGGCGACGGCTCGGCGACGACGCTGCAGCCATCCAGGCCGCCGCGGCCCGTCAACACGGCCCGGTCGAGGTCGGCCAGGTCGAGCTCCGCGTCGACGGTGACCTCGAGCTGGCCGGCCAGCTGGTAGCCGCGCAGCGCCGGCGTCCACGCCGCCGGCATCGCCGCCAGCGCGACCTGACAGGCGACCCGAGGCACCTCCACGCGGCCGCGCAGCCAGCCGGCGCGGCGTGGGCGGCGGTCCGGCCCCGGCGCCCCGGGCAGCTCGATCGCGCCGGCCGCGCGCAGCACCAGGCCGCGGCTGGTCAGCTCGGCGCGGGCGAGGTCGACGCGGCGCGCGGGCAGATCGAACCGCGCGTCGAGGCCAAGCACGGCCTCGACCTCCCGCGCCGGCGCCGGGTCGACCGCCGCCGCATGGACCACCAGGCCCTCGGCCGCGATCTCGCCGACGAGCCGCCCGACCCGGCCGTGCCAGGACACGCCGAGGCTGTGGTCGAGCCCGGCGTGGTGGGTCCGGACCTCGGCCTGGCCCTCGTCGCCGGTGAGCGCGCCGTCGATCCGCCATCGTTGCGGCGCGCCCACGCCGTGGTACCGGCCGTGCGCGGCCAGCCGGGCGACACCACCTTCGCGATCGAGCGCCAGCGCGTCGACCTCGAGGAGGTGGCCGTGCCCGGCGACCCGGACGCCGTTCGCGCGTGGGTGCCGGGCCGTCCCCGTGACGGCCTCGATGGAGACGGCGAGGCCGTGGCGGTCGAGGCCACGCAGCTGCACCTCGACCCGGTCGATCCGCAGGTCCCAGTCGGCACCGCCGTCGGAGGTGCCCGCGCCGCCGGCCCGAGTTCGGCCGTCACGCCAGCGCTCCAGCTGCGCCAGCGCGAGCGAGCCCGACACGTCGGCCAGCCGCACCCGCTCGAGGTGGAGGCGGCCGAGGAGGGCCCGCACCGCGCCGACCTCGACCTCGATGCGCCCGATCTGTAGCGGCGCGTGGTCGCCGATGACCACGCCGTGCAGCGTGGCGCGGCCCCATCCGACCTCGATCCGCCCGACCCGCACCGGCTGCCCCAGGCGGCGCGCCAGGCGAGGGACGACGCGGGTCTCGACGTACCAGGCGCCGACCCTGGGGTACCCGAGCACCACGATCACGGCCAGGACCAGCACCACCGCCGCGGCCGTGGCCAGGCGGCGCCGGCGTGACCCGGTGGACCGGGTCGGTCGCCCGCTCGCCTCGGTGGTCGACGGCAGGAGGCGAGGCACGGGCGACGCTACCGCGCCCCACCCATGCGGTCATCGGCCGGCGAGGTATGCAGCGGGTATCCGGCCCGCGGCAAGCGTGGCTGCGCCGTGCTGGTCAGCGTCCTGCTAGTCCCAGCCGGTGTCGATGCCGTCACCCTCGGTGGCGCCATCCCCGGCCATCTCTCCGGCCGACGGCGGCGAGTCCTCGACCGGCGCGCGCGGCAGCGCCGGCCCGTCGTCGTCGGCCGCGTCCCAGCCGGTGTCGAGCTCGTCCATCGGCGGCGGCTCGGTCAGCGACTTGCCGCGACCGGGCGGTGGGGGCAGCGGGTCGCGCACCAGCGCGCCGAGCGGGGGCAGCACCGGCGCCTCGGGCACGGCCGCCGCCGCGGCCGCCGGCGCGACCGTGCCGGTCAGCGTGCGGTAGTCGATCGGCTGGGTCACCGTGTCGTGCGCCGTGGCCGGCACCGCCGCCGTGACCGGCGCCGCCGTGGCCACCGGCGCCGGCGCGGTCGCCGTGACGCTGGCCGCGGTGGCCTCGGCCTGCTCGCCCTTGCGATCGTGCCGACGCTGCCG
>JAGPCO010000188.1 GCA_018058095.1 Kofleriaceae bacterium | reverse complement strand
AGCGCCGCCCGGTCGTCGGCGGTGAGCGGCTCGGGCCCGGACAGGAAGTGCTGCTTGTGCAGGACCTGGGTGAACGGCGCGGTGTCGGCCACGTAGGCGCAGCTGGCACCGTCGACCTCGACCCGGTAGCCGACCGAGCCGAACGGGTGGTTGAGGGCGATCGGCATGACCGCGAAGCTGCCGATGGTCAGGCCCTGCCCCGGCGTGACCTCGATGAACTTGAAGTCGGCCGGCACCGCTTCGAGCGGCATGGGGAAGAACTCGTGCCGGGTGATGCCGCCGATGACCTGGGTCAGCTCGTCGGCCGCGGTCAGCAAGGCGTAGACCTCGATGGTCGTGCCCGAGATGTAGGCCGGCTCGAAGAAGGGCAGGCCCTGGATGTGGTCCCAGTGCACGTGCGACAGCAGCACGTGGTAGCGGCCCGGCCGCCCCTCGCGCTCGCGCGCCAGCTTCTGGCCGAGCGCGCGCAGGCCGGTGCCGGCGTCGACGATGAGGCACTCGCCGCTGGCCGAGCGGATCTCCACGCACGAGGTCTGGCCGCCGTAGCGGACGGTCGCCGCACCCGGCACCGGGTAGCTGCCGCGAACCCCCCAGAAGGTCATCAGCATGGACCGCAAAATTGTATCCCGGCCGGCGGCGCGACCCAACCAACCGGCCGACCAATCGCCCGGCGCACATCCCGTACACCCGCCGCACCGCGGCGGCCGCGGCCCCGGGTCGCCCGCGGCCGCGCCGGGTGCGCTATAGAAGGGCTTCCATGCCGCCCGCCGCCGGCCCCGCTCGCCCCCGGATCCTGGTCATGGGCGCCGGCGGCATCGGTGGCATCACCGCCGCCGGGCTGCTCGCCGCCGGTCACGACGTGACGACGGTGTCGACCAACCCGGCCATCCGCGCCGCGATCGAGGCCGCCGGGTTCGTGGTGAGCGCCGGCGGCCAGCGCCGGGTCGCGCGTGGCCCCATCCACGCCGCGCCCCCGCCCGACGGCCGGTACGACCTGGTGATCCTGGCGACCCAGCCACCCCAGGTCGAGGAGGCCGCGGCCACCGCCGCCCCGCACCTGACCGCCGACGGCGCCATGGTCGTGCTGCAGAACGGCCTGTGCGAGGAGCGGGTCGCCCGCATCGTCGGCCCCGACCACGTGCTCGGCGCGATCGTCGCCTGGGGCGCGTCGATGACCGCGCCCGGCTGCTACGACCGCACCGCCGAGGGCGGCTTCACCGTCGGTCACCCCGGCGGCGCCGAGTCGGCCCGGCTGCGCCAGCTGGCCGAGGTGCTGGGCGCGGTCGCGCCGACCAAGATCACCGACAACCTGCGCGGCGCGCGCTGGAGCAAGCTGGCCCTCAACGCCGCCATCTCCTCGCTCGGCACGATCGCCGGCGAGCGACTCGGGCCGCTGGTCCGGGTCGCGCGCTACCGCCGGTTGGCCCTGGCGATCATGACCGAGGTGGTCGACGTCGCCCACCACCACCAGGTCCGGCTGGAGAAGGTCGCCGGCACGCTCGATCTCGAGTGGGTCGCGCTGACGCCGCGCGAGCGCGCCGGCGGCATGACCCCGGCGTTGCTCGGCAAGCACCTGCTGCTGTCGCTGGTCGGCGCCCGCTACCGCCGCATGCGCTCGTCGATGCTGTCGGCGATCGAGCGCGGCCGCACCCCGGCCATCGACTTCCTCGGTGGCGAGGTGGTCAGCCGCGGCGCCGCGGCCGGGGTGCCGACCCCGGTCAACGCCGCGGTGGTCGAGGCGGTGTGGCGCATCGCCCGCGGCCAGGCGCGCTCGTCGCGGGCGCTGCTCGACCAGCTGTGTGCCGACAGCGCGAGCGCCGCCGGCACGCGCGGCCGCGCGGTCGGACCGGCCGCGGGCTGACGACGCACCGGCCGGGGTGCTAGCGTCTGTCGCCATGGCATCCGGGCGCTCGGCCAAGTCGACCTACGACCTCGTCCTCCTGCCCGGCGACGGCATCGGCGCCGAGGTCGCGGCCGATGCCCGCGCGCTCCTGGCCGCGCTCGGCCCGGCCCTCGGCGTGGAGCTGGCCGTCACCGAGATCCCGTGTGGCGGCAAGTTCTACCTCGACCACGGCAGCCGCGACTGGCCCGAGGGCAGCGAGGCGCGCTGCCGCGCCGCCGACGCCCTGCTGCTCGGCGCGGTCGGCTGGGCCGGGCCGGACGGCGCGCCGGTGACCATGGCCGACGGCAAGATGGCCGGGTGGTCGCCGGTCATCGGCAACCGCGTCGGCCTCGACCTGTACGCCAACGTGCGCCCGGTCCGCTGCCTGCCCGGGACCCGCCACGGCATCTCCGGTCGGTTCGCCGAGGTGTGGCGGCCCGACCGGGTCGACATGGTGATCGTGCGCGAGAACACCGAGGGCCTGTACAGCGGCGTCGGCGAGATCGCCGCCGACGGCAGCCGGGCGACCGACCTGCGGGTCATCACCCGCCACGCCTCGGACCGGGTCATCCGCCGCGCCTTCGAGCTGGCCCGCGCCCGCGGCCGCGGCGCCCCGGCCGACGGCAAGCCGCGGGTCACCGCCATCGTCAAGAACAACGTCCTGTTCGGCTGCAAGCTGTTCCACCAGGTCTTCCGCGAGGTCGGCGAGCACTACCCCGACGTCGAGAAGGACGTGGCCATCGTCGACGCGTTCGCGATGTTCGTGCTGACCCAGCCCGAGCGGTTCGACGTGTGCGTGACCACCAACATGTTCGGCGACATCGTCACCGACCTGGCGTCGGTGCTGCAGGGCGGCATGGGCATGGCGGTCGGCTGCAACCTGGGCGACGACCACGCCATGTTCGAGCCCATCCACGGTTCGGCGCCACCGCTGGCCGGGAAGGATCGCGCCAACCCGATGGCCATGCTGGGCGCGACCGCGGCCGCGCTCGACTGGCTCGGCCAGCGCTGGAGCGACGACCGGCTACGCCGGGGCGCCCGCGCCGTCGACGACGCCATCGCCGCCCAGGTCGCGCGCGGCGCGCCCCTGACGGCCGACCTGGTCGGCCCCGAGCAGGCCGCGCCCCGCTCGCAGGTGGCCGCCGCCGTGGTACGCGCGGCGCTGGCTGGCCTGGCCTGACCGGTCGCGGCGGCGTCAGCGCGCCGCGTCCTCGGCCCGGGCGAAGCGCCGCTTGCGGCGGGCGTGCAGCTGCCGGTTCTTGTCGAGCCCGTCGCTGGTCGCCTCGTCGATCGAGTGCGATCGGGTCAGGCGCTGCTCGTGGCGGGCCACCTCCGACAGCCTGGCGTAGTAGGTGTGCAGCGCGTCGAGCTCGGCCTCGTCGAGGTCCTCGATGTCGACCAGCCGGTTGCTGGCGCCCTCCATCGCCGCGATCAGCTCGTTGAGCTTGAGCTGGATCGCGCGCGAGTCCTTGTTCTGCGCGCGCTGGATGAGGAACACCATCAGGAAGGTGACGATCGTCGTGCCGGTGTTGATGGCGAGCTGCCAGGTGTCGGAGTACGCGAACAGCGGGCCGGTCAGGCCCCAGGTCACGATCACCCCCAGGGCGAGCACGAAGGCGCCGGCACTGCCGGCCCAGTGGCTGACACGGGCCGAGAAGTGTTCGAGGACGCGACCGACGGGCTGCATGCCCTGCTGATAGCAGGGCGCGCCCGCCGCGTGTCTTGGGTTCGTGCCGGGGGTCGGACTCGAACCGACACTCCCTCGCGGGAAGGGGCTTTTGAGACCCCCGAGTCTACCATTTCTCCACCCCGGCGCGTCGTCGGGTGACCGACCTGGGACTTCTACTACAGACCGGCGCGGGAGCGAAAGGCCCGATGTGCCACCCCGGTTCAGGCCTGGCGCGCTCGCGCCTCGACCTCGGCCAGCGCGCTGGCCAGCTCGCGCGCGGCGTGGCTGTCGCGCTGGCGATCGGCCGCGGCCAGGCCGCGCCGCAACACGTCGGCGGCCGCGCCGAGCTGGCCGTCATCGGCCAGCGTCGTGCCGGCCAGGAGGTAGGCCGGGACGTAGTCGGGGAAGCGCTCGATCAGCGTCGCGAACTCGGCGATGGCGCCGGGCCGATCGCCCCGGGCCCGCAGCTCCATGGCCAGGCCGTAGCGCGGGAACGGATCGTCGGGCTTGCGGGCGATGAACGATCGAAAGGTGGCGGCGCGATCCATGCTGGACCGACCGTACACCGGGCGACCCGCGATGCCGAGCCGGGGCAGCGGCCGGCGTGCGTGCTACGGTGGAGCTCGCGGGATGGGGCCCACGACCTTCATCGGCATCGACCTGGGCGGCGCCCGTGGCAAGACCACCGCCGTCGCCACCCTGGTCCGGACCGACGACGGCGCCGCGGTGGTCGCGGCCGGGGCCCGGTCCGAACGCGGCCCGTGGTCGGACGACGAGCTGTGGGCGTACCTGGCGGCCGCCCCGGCCGACGCCCTCGTCGCGGTCGGTGCGCCGTTGACGCCGCCGGCCTGCCTGCGCTGCGTGCGGCCGGTGTGCCCGGGCGCGGCCAGCTGCGAGGATCCCGCGGTGGTCTGGCTGCGCACCAGCGGCAAGCGGGTGGTCGAGGGGCTGGCCGCGAACGCCGACACCGCCGACGGCACGGCCGCACCCGGCGGCCGACGGACACGGGTCCCGCTGGTGCCGTACCTGCACCGCGCCACCGACGTCAGCCTGGCCTACGAGCGCGGCCTCATCCCGACCGAGTCGCTCGGCGCCAGCACCGGGGCGGTGGCCGGGCGAGCCCGCCAGCTCCGGCGCCGCCTGGCCGGGGCCGGCGTCCTGCTCGGGGAGCGACTGATCGAGGTGTCGGCGCCCGCCACGCTGGCGGCGCTGTTCGGGCCGCGCCGGGCCCGCGCGGCCCGCCGCGACGCCGAGGCCTGGCACGAGCGGGCGCGCATGATCGGCGAGCTGCCCGGCCTGACGTTCTCGCCCCGTTCGCGCTTCGCCCGCGAGGACGCGCTGGCGCGCATCCACGTGTTCGACGCCCTCATCGCCGCCTACACCGGCGCGCGCTGGGCCCAGGCAGGATGCCCGGCGCCGCCCGACGGGCCGTGGGCCGACGACGGGTGGATCGTGCTGCCGCCGGAGCGGGGCTGACGCGCCGCCGGCGTGGCCACACGTCGAGAGTTCGTTCGTGGTCGTGCCTGCCCGCGGTGTCCGCCGGCGTCGTCCACGTCAGCGCCAGCGGTCGCCCGCCGGCGCGGCGATCACATGTAACCAGTCTTGCGCCGCTCGACGATGTAGTCGGCCACGGTCTGGCCGACATCCTCACGGAAGTTGACGATCCCGTCGGCGATCTCACGCAGAGCCGTCACCGCTGGCTTGTTGTCGCAGTCGACCTGAGGGGTCGCACCACGAGACAGCTGGCGGGCGCGCTCGGCAGCGAGAACGACCAACGCGAACCGGTTGTTCACACGCTCAAGGCAGTCTTCCACCGTTACTCGGGCCATAGAACGCGGCATCTTAGTGGAGGCCGGCGGGGTGTCAAGGCCAGGGCCTGCCGCTTGCCACCGGGGCGGGGCGGCGATACCCTCGACCACCAGCGCGGGGTGCGCAAGTAGTCGAAACCCCGCTGGTTGCGCCATGACGACCCTGCCCTCCACCACCCCACCGCGCCTGGCCAGCCCGATCGAGCTCGATTGGGACGCGCTGGAGATCGCGGTGGAGCGGAATGCGCCCGACACCGAGAGCTACCTCGACCTGACAACCGGTCGGGTGGTGGTGATCATGGCCGGCGACACCGAGGCACCGGCCCGGCGCCAGCAGGTCGGCGACAACCTGCGCAACTACCTCCGCGTCGAGCCGGCGTCGTCGCGCGAGCAGTACCGCTGGATGGAGCGCTTCGTCGGCTCGGTCAGCGACGAGGCCCTGCGCGAGCGGCTGATCATCTCCATCGACGGCAAGGGCGCCTTCCGGCGCTTCAAGGACGTGCTCCTGGCCTACCCGGCCGAGCGCGAGCGCTGGTTCTCGTACCGCGCCGAGCTGCTGCACTGGCACATCCACAACTGGCTGGGCCAGCACGGCGTGGTGTCGGCCAGCCCGTGCCCGTGGGGCCCGCCCCAGGCGCCGCAGGACCTGCCGGCCGTGCCCGGACGCCCCGTCGTCCACGGCACCGAATCGCCGGGCGAGGCGCTGCGGCGGCAGGCGCGCGAGCTGGTCGAGGCCCTGCCCGCCATCGAGCTGCCCGGGGTGATCGCCTACCTGGAGTTCCTGCGCGCCCGCGCCGGCGAGCGGCCACCGGCCCCGGCCGGCGAGCGTGACGACGAGCTCGACGCGGCGCATGACCGCGTGCGCGACGGCGGCGGCGAGCGCCCGGCCATGGCCGATGACGCGGGCACGCTGCGGGTGCTGACCTGAGCGACACGCCCCCGGCGTGGGCGCGGCGCGCCCCGGCGCGCTACAGCTCGGCGTAGGCCGCGGTCAGGTCGGCCAGGCGCGCCTCGAGCAGGCGACGCTCCTCGGCCGGCAGCTCGGGGTTGAGATCCGGGTGCAAGGCGCGGGCGGCGCGGCGATAGGCCCGCTTGACCGCCTCGTCGTCGGCGTCGGCGTCGACCCCGAGCAGGCGCCGGGCGTCGAGCCGGCCCTCGGCGCTGACGCCGGCGGCGACGCCGACGAGCGACAGGGCGCCGACCGCGCGCAGGAAGTGGATGAAGGACAGCAGGCGAAAGCGCGGCGTCCGCGCCAGCGGCCAGACCTGATCGAGGCGACGCGGCTGGGCCATGGCCGCGACCATGCGCCGCTCCGCCTCGTCGAGGTGCGCCAGGGCCGGGAGGTGGTCGGCCCGCACCGCGATACGCACCCCGGCCAGCTCCGCCAGCAGCTCGGCCGCGCGCCCTTGATCGACCTGGGCCTCGAGGTGCTGCTTGACCCACGCCACCAGCGGCAGCTGGCGGCTGGCCCCGGGCGGGTACGCGGAGGTCCCGCCATCGAAGCTGGCGCTGCCGTCATCGCCGGCGGCCAGCCGGGCCAGCCGGGCCGCGGCGTGGCGGCACCCGACGTCGCGCTCGGTGGTGACCAGCGCCCCGCGCCGCAGCACCAGCGCCTCCGGGCGCAGGCCCGGCCGGGTCACCGACAGGACCCCGGTCGCCTCGGTCCGGCCCAGCCGGTACAGCAGGCGGGCCAGGTCACCGCGTCCCAGGCGAGCGCCGGGCAGCCCGGGCCCGGGCGCCGGCTCGGGAGGAGCGCTGGGTGACATGGACCGACGGTAAGAAGCGGCTCCGGGCGGGGCCAGTTTTTGGCCGCCGCCGGGCCGCCACGACGGCGCCGGGCCGCCGCCCGGCCGCCACGACGGCGCCGGGCCGCCGCCAGGCCGCCACGACGGCGCCGGGCCAGGTGTGGCCTGGCGTGGCCTCCTGCTAGGGTCCCGTCATGTCCGCCGCCGACCTCGGCCGCGCCCTCGAGGCGGCGCTCACCGGCCTCATCCAGGCCGCGCCCGACCTGGCGCCGGCCGAGGTCGAGACCTCGGCCGACCTGGCCCTGGCCACGGCCGCCGCGCTGCTGGCGCCGGGCCACGACGCCGGCCTCGATCGCCTCCGCCTGGCCCTGGCCATCGAGCGGATCCTCGACGACGTCGCCGCCGGCGAGCTCGAGCAGGGCGTGGCGCTGCCGGCGCTGGCGATGGCGGCGTCCACGCTCGGCCAGGCCCTCGCCGGCGAGGTGCCACGCCTGCTGGCCGGCGTGCGGGCCGCGACCTACGAGCTCGAGACGTTGCTGCCGCTGCCCGACCGCGGCCGGGTCCGGACCGGCGGGCCCGACGTCACGCTCGACCGCCTCAGCCCACGCCTGGCCGCGGCGACGGCGCGCCCCGGGCGCGACCGCGGTCGGATCGACCGCCTACGCCGGCGCAGCGAGGACGGCGTCGGCGACGATCTGCTGCAGGCGCTGGCCGCGGCGCGGGCGCGCTACGACTGAGCGCGCGCGTCGACGGGCCCCTCAGCCGCGGGCGGCGACCACCAGCTTGAGGTAGTTGCCCTCGGGGAAGCCGGGCAGCTGCGGGAAGTCGACCGGCAGGTTGCCGCGCTCGATGATCTGCAGGCGGGTCCCGGCGCTGGCCGCACCATCGGCCAGGGCCTGCTCGTACTCGAGCGGGCCGATCTTGTGCGTCGACGACACCGCGCACAGCAGGCCACCCGGCTCGACCACGTCGAGGCAGGCGGTGACCAGCTCGGCGTAGTCGCGCAGCGCGCTCCACGGCTTGCCGCCGCGCGCGGCCGCGCTGGCGAAGGCCGGCGGGTCGATGACCACCAGATCGAACCGGCGCTTGCGCTCGGCGAACTTGGTCAGCACCGTGAGCGAGTCCCCGACGACGTGCTCGATCGACTCGGGGTCGTGGCCGGACGCGGTCAGGTTGCGGCGCGAGCGGGCGTGCGCCTTGGCGGCGACGTCGACCGCACACACCTCGGTCGCGCCGCCGGCCTTGGCCGCCAGCGAGATGGCGCCGGTGTACGAGAACAGGTTGAGCACGCGGCGGCCGCGGGCCCAGCGCCGGACCAGGCGCCGACCATCGCGCAGATCGATGAACAGCCCGGTCGACAGCGGGCTGGTCACGTCGACGGTGAAGGTCAGGTCGTCCTCGCGGACGGTGAACTCGACCGGGGCGACCGCGCCACGCACCAGCTCGGCCGCGGCCTGGCGCGGTGCCTCGCCGCCGAGCGACTTGTAGCGGCGCTGCTCGTAGATGGCCTTGGGCGCCAGCTCGGCCATCAGCGCGTCGTACAGGGCGTCGCGCACCGGCACCACCGCCGACGAGTACAGCTGGCTGACCAGGTAGTCGCCGTAGCGCTCGACCACCATGCCGGGCAGGCCGTCACCCTCGGCGTTGATGACCCGGTAAGCGTCGAGGCCGGCGCGATCGAGGTAACGCCCGCGCAGGGCGATGGCGGCGCGGACGCGCTCGGCGATGAGCGCGCCGTCGACTGGCCGATCGCTGCGCCGGGTGAACATACGCACGGCGATGGCGCTGTCGCTGTCGTACAGGCCACGCCCGAGCAGGTCGCCCTCCTCGTCGAGGACGTCGATCACCGCGCCGGGCTCGAACGACAGGCCGCGCGAGGTCACGGCCTCCCGGTAGATCCAGGGGTGACCGAGCCGGACCCGACGGGCGACGTCGGCGGTGAGGCGGATCGTGTTCTTGCGAACGACGGGGCCATCGTCGCGCCGACGGCGGCGCGGCACAGGTCTGGGGGCGGCGGCCATATGGGGCGCGCATCCTACTAGCAGGATGCTGAAGAAGCATCCTGCTAGTCATTTCTGATCTCGCAGCCTGCTGAAAACACGGAGCCCGTCCCGTCGGCTGGAGCCGCCGGCACGGGTTTTTCAGCAGCCTGCTAGCAGGCCGCGCCGGTCCCACGACCGCCTTGGGCTCGACTTCCGCGGCCGAGGCCGCCCGGCGGCGGCGCCGGGCGTGTGCGCAGGCCCGTGCGGATCCCGGCGGCCCCCGGGGCCGATCGGTCGGCCCAGGGC
>JAGPCO010000187.1 GCA_018058095.1 Kofleriaceae bacterium | reverse complement strand
CCACCGAGCCGTCGGCCGCTGGCAGCTGGCCGTCGAGACCGACCCGCCCGTAATCGGCGGCGATGCGCGGATCGTCGGGCTCGAGCCAGACCGCGCGTCCGCTGCGCCGGACCACGCCGGTCAGGCGGGCCCGGCCACGCGCCAGCACCTCCTCGACCCGGCCCTCGGTGCCCTTGACGCCGGGCCAGGTCGAGACCCGGACCTGGTCGCCATCGAGCGAGGTGGCGCGGTACTTGGCCGGGATGAAGACGTCGCGGCCGTCGTCGCTGTTGACGAAGCCGTACCCGGCCGGGTGGACCGTGATGCGGCCCTCGGCGAACGGCTGGCTGACGCTGCGGGTCGCGCGTGCCGCGGCGTCGGTGCCGACCGCGGGCGCCGGCGGGCGCCGCCTCGGCGCGGGGCCGGCCCACGGCAGGCGCGGCGCGGCCGGCGCGGGCGGTGTGACCACGGGCGGCGGTGCGAGCACGGGCGGCGCGGCGACCGCCGGTGGCGGCTGGCTGGCGCGAGCCTTGCCACGCGGACCGGGCACGCGCGCCGGGGCCGCCGGCGCCGCCTCGGCCGGGGCCGCCGAGGCCCGGGCCCGGCGATCGCCGGACCGACCGCTGGGGGCGAGGGCGAAGGCGCCGCCGACCAGGACGCGGACCACGCCGTCGTCGACCAGCGCCATCATGATGGAGCGGAGGCGGGCGTAGTCCTTCTTGCCGAGGCCGAGCGTGTCGGCCAGGGCGGTGAGGGTGATGCCAGGGGTGACCAGACGCTCCAGCGTCTCGATCACCTCATGGCGGGTGGGAACATCGTGCTTACTCATGAACTCTTTCCGATCGCGGCGCCCTCGTCGCGAGGGGCCGCAGGTTAGCCCGGGACGACCCCGAAGGGTCCGGGTGGCGCGCGCCGGTGACCAGGGTCAACGCAGCGCGCGCAGCTTCTTGTCGTCGGCCACCAGGTAGATCGTCCCGTCGGACGTGATGGCCGGGGTGGTGTCGATGTCGCCATCGACGGGATAGAACCAGCGCAGGACGCCGTTGCTGCCGACCGCGTACAGGTGATCGTCCTGGCTGCCGATCACGATGGTGCCGTTGCTGGCCACGCCCGGGGTGGCGTGGATCTTGTCGGCGGTGGCCAGGGTCCAGCGGACCTGGCCGGTCGGCGCCACCGCGTACAGGTGGCCATCGTAGCTGCCGACGTAGATCGTGCCGTCGCTGCCGAGGGCAGCGCCACCGCGGATGTCGCCGCCGACCACCAGCTTCCAGCGGATCACGCCGTCGGGCCCGATGGCGTACAGCGTGTCGTCGTCGGCGCCGACGTACACGGTGCCGTCGGCGCCGATGGTCGGCGCCGCGTCGATGTCGCCGCGCGCCCGCACCTCCCACCGCTTGCTGCCGTCGGGGCCGATGGCGTACAGCGCGTCGTCCTGGCACCCGGCGTACACCGTGCCGTCGTCGGCGATGGCCGGGGCCGAGGCGACGTGGTCGGCGGTGGCCAGCTTCCAGCGCAGGGTGCCGTCGGGCCACACCGCGTACACCCCGTCCCCGCCGGTGTAGATGGTGCCGTCGGGGCCGATGGTCGGCCCGCCGTCGACGTCGCAGCGCGACGACTCCGGACCGAAGCCGCGCGGATCGCAGTCGCCCAGCTTGAGCTTCCAGCGCACCACCCCGGTCGCGCTCACCGCGTACAGGTGATCGTCGTCCGAGCCGAGGTAGACCGTGCCGTCCTCGGCCACCGCCGGCGTGCTCCAGACCCGATCACCGGTGGCCAGCTTCCAGCGCACCGCGCCATCCGGGCCGATCGCGTACAGGTGCCGATCGTGCGAGGTGACGAAGATGGTCCCGTCAGGGCCGACCGTGGGTGAGCCGGCGATGACGTCGCCGGCCGCGACCGACCACACCTCGCGCGGGGCCCGGGCCGGGGCCGGGCCAGCGCGGCGGCCGGTGTGGGTGCGATCGCCGCCGAGCATCGCGAACGGCAGGGGGCCGCTCGGCCCGGCCGCGGCGCCGCTGCCCGCGCCGCCGTCCAGGTCGCCGGCCAGGCCACCATCGCGTGGCCCAGCCGGGGCGGCGCCGGGCTCGACGCAACGCCCGGTGTTGCAGACCCGGTGGCCCTTGCAGTCGGTGTCCTTGCCACAGCCTTCGGGTCGCTGCGGGGTGGCGCAGCTCGCGCACAGCACGAGCGCCAGCGCGAGCGCCAGCGGCGCCGCGTACAGGTCGCCGGCGGGCCGGTCAGGCCTTGGGCAGGTCGTTGGTGAATCGCTCGGCAAGTCGCTCGAAGTAGCGGCGCGTCTCTTCGAGCACCGCCGGGTCCTGATCTGGGTACATGCGGATGCCGTGGACCCCGTATGGGTCGGTGGTCACCGGGCCTACTGGCAGCCCACCGACGATCCCGGTCTGCTCGTGGTAGAGCAGCGCCAGCACCTCGGCGTGGTTCTCGGGAACCAGGAACGTCCGACGCCCGAGTTCGGGAAGGCCGTCCTTGAAGCCCTCGACCAGCTTGGCCATTTCGCTTCGGGTAGAGTGTACCGGCGGCCCCTCCCGCGTCAAACCCTAGCCCGGAATAAGACCCCGATCTCGCCAGATTCTCTGCCGCGGCAGGCGTGGTGCGGGCCCGGCGAGGCCGATGGAGGGCGTTGAAATGACACGTCCCCACGACCTCGGGCGGCGGGCTGGTCGATCGCATCGGCGTGGGCGAGACTGGGGGCAGGCCCATGCGCGTCGAGTTCTGGTTCGACTTCTCCTGCCCCTATGCCTACCTGGCCTCGACCCAGATCGAGGCGGTATGCCGGCGTGCCGGCGCCACGCTCGAGCTGTGCCCCATGCTGCTCGGCGGGGTCTTCCGCGCCATCGGCGCCGGCGACGGGCCGATGTCCACGCAGTCGCTGACCCGGACCCGCTACACCGCCACCGACGTGGCGCGCTGGGCCGCCCAGGGCGAGGTGGCGCTGGCGTGGCCGGCGCGCCACCCGCAGCGCACGGTGCTGGCGCTGCGCGCGATGCTCGGGCTGCCGCCGGCGTGGTGGGCCACGGCGATGCACGCGTTGTTCGCCGCCTACTGGCGCGACCGGCGCGACCCGACCGAGCCAGCGGAGCTGCGCGCCGCCCTGACCGCTGCCGGCGTCCCGGCGACGCTGGTCGAGGCTGCGCTGGCCGGCGCCGAGGCCCCGGCCATCAAGGACGCGCTGCGCGCGCGCACCGACGCGGCGGTCGCACGCGGCGTGTTCGGCGCGCCGGCCATGGTCGTCGACGATGGCCGGCGGCAGACCCTGCTGTGGGGACAGGATCGGATGCACCTGGTCGAGGCGGCGCTGGCCGGGTGGTGGCCCGACGACGACACCCCGGGGCCGCCGCCGGCGGTGACCCGGCCGCCGGCGCGGCGCGGCCGCGGTCAGATCGATCAGCTCGACTTCTACTTCGACGTGGCCAGCCCGTTTGCGTACCTCGGGGCGACCCAGATCGAGGCGGTCGGCGCCGCCGTCGGCGCGCCGGTGCGGTGGATCCCCATCCTGCTCGGCGCGTTGTTCCGCGAGGTCGGTACACCCGACGTGCCGCTGCTCGGGTTCCCCGAGCCCAAGCGCCGCTACGTCGGCCGCGACCTCGGCCACTGGGCCCGCTGGTGGCAGGTGCCGCTGGTCTTCCCGCGTCGGTTCCCGCAGCGTTCGGTCACCGCGCAGCGCCTGATCCTGGCCGCGGCCGCCGCCGGCGCCGATGCCCCCGCCCTGGCCCGCCGCCTGTTCCGCGCCTTCTGGGCCGAGGACCGCAGCATCGAGGAGCCAGCCGAACTGGGCGCCGTGCTGGCCGAGCTCGCGCTGCCGGCCGGCCTGCTCGAGCAAGCCACCACGCCGGCGATCAAGGACCAGCTGCGCGCCAACACCGACGCCGCCCGCACCGCCGGCGTGTTCGGCGTGCCGACCACGGTGGCCCACCACGACGGCACCACGTCGCTGTTCTGGGGCCAGGATCGCCTCGATCTCCTCGCCGGAGGCTGGTGGTGACGGGGCCGGCGGTGGCGACGGCGGTGTGCGCGCTGGCCTGCGCCGTGCTGGTCAGCGCCGAGGTGCGCGGCGACCGCACCCTCCGCGCCGGCGCCAAGCTGGTCGCCTCGGCCGCGTTCATCAGCATCGTCCTCACCGCCGGCGCCGCCTCGACCTACGCGCGCTGGACCCTGGTCGCGCTGGTGCTCGGCGGGCTCGGCGACGCCTTCCTGCTCGGGGCCAGCCGGCGCGCGTTCCTGGCCGGCCTGGTCGCCTTCCTCCTCGGCCACCTCGCCTTCGTGGTCGCGTTCGCGACGGTGGTCTCGCCGCCGGGGTGGCCCAGCGCGGCCAGCTGGGCGATCGCGCCGGTGGTGCTGGCGGCGGCGCTGGCGCTGCGCTGGCTGTGGCCCCACGCCGGCTCGATGCGCGGCCCGGTCGTGGGCTACGTCGTGGTCATCACGATGATGGTGATCGCCGCGCTGGCGGTGGCCCGCGCCGGTGAGCTGCCGGTGCACCCGCGCCAGCTCATCGCCGTCGGCGCGCTGGCGTTCTTCGCGTCGGACCTGGCGGTCGCGCGCGACCGCTTCGTGGTCAAGGCCGTCATCAACAAGGCCTGGGGCCTGCCCGCGTACTACCTCGGCCAGGTCTGCCTGGCCTGGGCTGCCCTGTAACGTCGTCCCGGCGCCGCGCGGACCGCGGCGACGCGCGGGGTCGCTACTTCTTCTTGCCGCGCGCGGCGCGGCGCTTCTTGTTGCGGCCCAGGCCGCGGCGATGCGCGGCCGCCTTCTTGGCCTTCATGCGCCGGTCCTTGAGCCGGCGAACGCGCTTGAACTTGGGACGAGACTTGAGCGAACGCTTGGTGCGACCAGTAGCCACGGCGGTACCTCGGGTAGACGTGGGGGGCAGTCTATGGAAGCTGGGGCCCTGGTCAAGCGACCTGGCAGGTTGTTACGTCCCGGCGCGACCCCTGCGGTTGCCCGGTTGCCCGGGTGCCCCGGTGCCCCGGTGCCCCGGTGCCCCGGATGCTGTAACGGCCACCTGGACCTGGCGTATACCCCCCGTCGGTGGCACCGGCCGACGCCAAGGACCTGATGGGACGGTACTGCGAGGGAGACCGCGAGGCGTTCCGCGCCCTGTACGCGCTGGCCGCGCCGCGCCTCTATGGATACCTGCTGCGGATGGCGCGCAGCCGGGCCCTGGCCGACGACCTCCTGCAGCTGACCTTCCTCAAGATCCACCGTGCCCGCGCCGCCTACGTGCGCGGGGCCGACCCCATGCCGTGGTTCTTCGCCATCGCCCACCGCACGTTCCTCGACGAGGCGCGCCGGGTCAAGCGGGCGGTGGTCCGCACCAGCGACGAGGCCGAGCTGCCGGAGGTGGCGGCCGAGCTGACCGGCGAGGCGCACGGCAGCCGCGACGAGCCACGCGCGGACCTGGCCCAGACCCAGGCGGCGCTGGCGGCGCTGGCCGAGCTCCCGGCCGCGCAACGCCAGGCCGTGGTGCTGACCAAGCTCGACGGCCGCTCGGTGGCCGAGGCCGCGGCTATCGCCGGGACCACGGTCGGGGCGATGAAGGTGCGGGCGCACCGCGGCTACGAGGCCCTGCGCCGGGCCCTGGGGGTCAAGCCATGACCGGAGACGAGCTCCTGGGCGCGGCCCCGCCGCCGCCGCCGCCACCGATCGGCGCCGCGCTCGAGCGCGAGCTGGTGGCGCTGGCGCCGGCCGGCCTGCGCCGCCCGGCCCGGCAGCTGGCCTGGGTCGGGGCCACCTCGCTGGCGTACGCGACCGGCCTCCTGTTCGCGCTGTCGACCCGCGGCGACCTGTCCCAGCTGCCGAGGCCGTGGCTGGTCGGCGCGGCGCTGGCCTGGCTGGCCGGCTTCGTCGTGCCGATGGCGCTGGCCTTGCTGCCGGCCCGTGGGCAGGTCCTGCCGCGCTGGCGCGGCGCCGGCACAGCCGCGCTGATCGTGGCGGTCGGGTTCATCGCCTTCGGCCTGCTGGTCCACCCGTCCGGCCCATCGAGCCTGAGCTACGGCCTGGCGCGCTTCCACCACGGTCACGTCTGCCTCGAGCTCGGCCTGGCCACCGCCGTCGTGCCGATCGTGCTCGGCAGCATCGCCCTGCGCGGCGCGCTGCCGATCGGGGCCCGGCCGACCGCCGCCGCGCTCGGTGCCGCCGGCGGCAGCCTGGGCGGCCTGGTGCTGCACCTGCACTGCCCCATCGCCGACGCGCTCCACGTCGGCCTGATCCACGGCGGCGTCACCGTCGTCGCCGCCGCCCTGGCCGCCGCCCTGGCGCCGCGCGCGACCGCGCCTTGATCACGGGGTGGGCCGCTTGCGCAACCACTTCGATAAGCGGCCCGGCGTGGGTCGCGTGGTAGCCTGACGGCGTGGATCCACGCAGCGCCAAGCCGGCCGCCGCTGGGAGCGAACCCGAGCCGCTGCGCGTGCGTGGCCGCGACGAGCTGGCCCGGGTCGCCGACGTGGTGGTCGCGCTCGGCGAGGCCCCTGACGGGCTGCCGCTGGTGCTCGACGTCGTGCGCGCCGCCCACCTGTCGGAGACCATCCTCGACCAGCTCGGTCAGCCCGACCGCCTGCCGCCGCCGGTCGCGGTGGCCATGGCCGGGCTCGACGGTGCGCTGGCCCAGGCCGCCCGGGCCGCCGGCATGCTCGACGTACGCGGCACCCCGCTGTACCGGTGCGCGGCGCGCGTCGGCGACCTGCTCGGCGACACCCTGCTGGTGCGCGCGCTCGGCGGCGCCAGCCCGATCGCCGGCGACGACGGCCGGCCGCAGCTGGCCGGCGACCGTGGCGACGAAGCCATCAGCACCGTCGCCAGCGTCGCGCCGGTGACCCTGATGAAGACCCCGACGGCGGGCCAGCGCCACGTCGGCCTGCCGCTGCACGCCAGCGCCACCGTGCTGGTCGGCGCCGGCGACGAGATCGAGCCCGACCTGATCGAGCCGCTCCGGCTCGAGGACCTGCGCCGCGCGCGCGGGGCGCGCTTCGTGGTCCGCCCGCCGACCGGGCCGGTGCTCGAGGGCGCGCTGGCCGACGCCGAGGCCTACCGGGCCGCGCTGGCGACCGCCCTGGCCACCGGCGGCGAGGTGGCGTGGACCGTGAGCTCGGCCGAGCTCGGCCGCTTCATCGCCGAGCTGGCCCGCAGCGTTGGCGCCCTGCACGAGGAGGGCCGCGTCCATGGTGACGTCAAGCCGGCCAACGCGGTGGTCACCGCGGCCGGGGTCGTGGCCATCGACCCGATCGGCGTGGTCGCCGGCCAGGTCGCGCCCGGCGCCACCCCGGGCTGGGCCGCGCCCGAACAGATCCTGGCTCGCCCGATCCTGCCGGCGTCCGACGTCTACCCGCTCGGGCTCATGGTCGCCCGCCTGCTCGGCGCGGTGATCACCGGCGAGGAGCGCACCTTCGTCGTCCCGCTCGGGCGCGGCGAGCGACGCCGGGTCCGCCTGCTGTCGGACCACGACGTGTACCTCGCGCCCGACCTGGTGCTGCCGGTCGCGATCCGCAACGCCTGGCAGGAGCTGCTGCGGCAGGCGCTCGAGTTCGACCCCGACGATCGCATCGCCAGCACCACCGAGCTGGCCGATCGGATCGACGAGCTGCTGCGCGCGGCCCCGCTCGAGGCGCGCTGGGTCCTGCCCGGCGGGCCGGGCCGGATCCGGCTCGACGTCGAGCTGGCCGGCACGGTGCAGCCGGCCTGGGTGGTGACCGACCGCCGCAGCCCCTGCTCGTGAGCCGGCCGCCTTCGGGCAAGCCGGCGTGATCTGGCCGATCCGGCGGCGCGACCAGACCGGGCGGCCGGCTCGTGCGTCGGTAGCAGGTACAAGGAGCTACCCGTGCCGACCTCCCCCCGCCCCCGCTGCTCGCTGCTGACCCGCACCCTCGCCGCCGCCACCGCGCTGGCCCTGGCCGCCAGCCCGGCCGCCGGCAAGCGGATGCCCACCCCGCCATCGACCTACGAGGTCGTGGTGAACGACGTCGCCAACATGGTCGGCGACCAGGACGCGCTGGAGAAGGTCCACGCCAAGGGGCTGCAGATCGTCAACGTGATGTGGGAGGACACCGGCCGCTGGGAGGGCAGCTCGGTCGGCCCCAACATCAGCGACGTCACCATCGAGGTCGAGTCGTGGCGCAACGGCAAGGCGTTCCGGCGCGCCCTCATGCCGGTCATCCGCCACGACAACTTCGCCGACAAGACCGCCGACGTGAAGCTCGACAAGATCTTCCTGCCGGTCGGCAACCAGCGCGGCGACGCGCTCAAGACCATCAGCCTGCGCCAGCTGCTCGAGCACCCGAGCCGGTACCTCAGCAACCCGGGCGCCGGCCGCATCAAGGGCGGCTCGTTGCTGGCGCCGCGCGACAGCCACGCCCTGGTCTCGGCCCAGCACGCCTTCCTGCCGGTCCCGCGCGACGGCAAGGCGACGTTCTGGCCGGTCATCTTCAACTACCAGTCGATGCAGAAGGACCCGGCGGTGCTCACCCTGGTGATCACCCGCCAGGGCACCAGCATGACCATCATCGACAACGCGCGCGACACCGTCACCGGCGGCGCCAGCTGGGGCCAGCGCCTGTACTTCAACCACAAGGGCGACAAGGCCCCGCTCATCGCCGAGCGGCTCAAGGACGTCCAGCAGAAGGGCACCACCGCCAACGGTGAGGCCGCGGCCTCGCTCGGCGACGACGCCAACCTGCTGATGATCGTCCAGGTCCCGCTCAAGCAGAAGGCGCGGCCGCGCCGGGCGCAGATGGCGATGGACGACGGCGACGCCGAGATGGCGCCGATGGCCGCGGGCGGCGGCGGCATGGACAAGAGCATGGCCGGGCGCAGCCGCGGCGAGTCCGACGTCGACGTCGCCGTGCTCGGCCACGGCGAGACCGAGGGCAAGTACACCGAGCTCGACGGCCTGACCATCGAGCGCGACCCGCGCTTCCCGGTCCGCGTGACCGTGCAGTTCTACCAGGCCACCTCCAACGGCGTGGTGTCGCAGGCCGACATCGACCGCATGCACGCGCAGATCCAGAAGGTGTACGCCAAGGGGGACTACGTCGGCTCGCTCGTGGTGCCGGCCCCGAGCGATCGGGTCCGTCCGACGGTGTGGACCGGCGCGACCCGGGCCCCGACCGGCGTGACCTGGTACTCGTTCCCCGGCCTGCAAGAGCGCTACGCCCGGTTCGGCTGGTTCTGGTACCCGGAGTCGGCGGTCAGCGCCGAGCTGCGGCCGGCGCCCGCCCCGAGCGCCGGCATCGCCGAGTAGCAGGGCGCTGAGAAACGCCGCGCAGCGGCGGTTCTCGCGCCCTGCCCCGTGCCCGTGCCCGTGCCCGTGCCCGACTATGTAGTGGCCTAGTGGTCAAGCGCAGACCCGTGCCCTCTTGCCGTTTTCGCGGCGATTCGGCACAGGCCCGTCCCTCGGTTTCGGTTGTCGTGCA
>JAGPCO010000186.1 GCA_018058095.1 Kofleriaceae bacterium | reverse complement strand
TGCGGATCGCCGACCAAGAGGACGCCGGCCGCGGCGGCGTCGCCCAGGTCGGTGGTGGTCGGCCACGGCGCGCCGGGCGCGGTCAGGTCGCGCCAGTACACGCTGGTGGTGCCGCGCATCCAGTCGAACGCCGTCCGCTGCATCTTGCGCAGCTTGTCGGCGACCTGGCCCGGCTCGCGCTGGCTCCACACCCAGTTGTCCTCCGACAGCTGGCCTATCAGGAACGCGGCGCGGTCGTCGGCCGGATCGGCGCAGGCGACGAGCACGGCCAGGGCAGGGACCAGCGAGGGGCGCACGCCAGCCAAGTAACAGACGCGTGCGGCGATCGTGTCGCGTCGGCCGTCACCGCACGGTCACAGGGCAGCAGGACGCCGACAAACGCGGCGCAGCCGCGTTTGCGGCGACCTGCCCCGTGCCCGTGCCCGTGCCCGTGCCCGTGCCCGAGTCTGGCGGTCAGGCGTACATGGGCCACGCCCTGGTTGGAAAGCGACATCTGCGCGTCGCTCGGCAACGCCTGCCAGCTGCCACATAGACCGCCAAAGTGCCGGGCGGTCGCGGCCGGCACCGCCCAAGCGATCGGGCACGGGCACGGGCACGGGCACGGGCACGGGCTAGACCAGGCCGGCGGCGATCAGGCTGCGCGCGCAGTCGACCAGGCTGCCGACGGTCGGGCGAGGCTCCCAGCCGAGGACGTCCCTGGCGTGGCGGCAGTCGCACACCCGCTCCTTGCCCAGCTCGGTGATGACCTGGCGCACCTCGGGATCGAACCACGACGCGACCTTGACCAGGGCGTCGGGCAGGCGGCGGCGCGGCACCCGGCGCGCGTCGTCGCCCAGCTCGCGCCGCAGGATCTCGGCGATGTCGGCCATCCAGTGGAACGGACCGGCGCACAGGAAGCGCTCGCGGTCGAGCCCGGGCGTGACCATGGCCCGCACGTGGACGTCGGCGATGTCGCGCACGTCGACCAGCGGGAAGCCGAACCGGGGCAGGCCCGGCACCTTGCCGGCCAGCAGCTTGCGGACGATCTCGAGCGAGGCCGAGAAGTCGCGCCCGAGCACCGGGCCGATCACCGCGCCCGGGTTGACCGTGCACAGCTCGAGCGCCCCACCCTCGGCGTCGCGCCAGTCGCGCGCGGCCCGCTCGGCCACCGCCTTCGACTTGATGTAGGCGTAGCTGTCGCGGTGGTGGACGTCGGTCCAGTCGGCCTCGGTGAACACCCGCCGGCCGCGCTCCATGCCGTAGCAGATGGCCGCCGTCGACGAGGTCATCACCACCCGCGCGACCCCGGCGGCCTTGGCGGCGCGCAGCACCCGCAGCGCGCCGTCGCGGGCCGGTACGATAAGCTCGTCCTCGTGTTTGGGCTTGCTGCTGCCCAGCGGCGAGGCCAGGTGCAGCACGTAGCGGGCGCCGGCGCACGCCTCGGCCCAGCCGGCGTCGCCGCCGAGGTCGGCCGCGACCAGCGGCAGCGCCTCGGCCGACAGGCCGAGCGTGGCGCGCACGGCGTCGGCCTTGCCGAGGTCGCGCACGGTGCCGCGTACGCGCCAGCCGGCCTGGTGCAGCTGCTGGATCGTGAAGCCGGCGATGTAGCCAGACGCACCGGTGACCAGGACGACGCCGTCGGGGTTCATGTCGGCATCGTAGCCCGCGCCCGTGCCCGTGCCCGTGCCCGTGCCCGTGCCCACGCGGCTGCGCGTAGGGCCACGTTCGCGCGGCCCAGCATCGCCATCACCCGCGCGCTTTTGCCCGGGGCCGGGCCCGCGCCGGGATCCGGGTTTGGTACGGTCACGCCGTGAGGCAGGCCACGTGGATCGTCCTGGCAGGGCTGGCGCTCGGCGCCGGCTGTGACACCGCCGAAGATCGGCCGGCGGCCTGGCCGTTCGTGTACGCCGGCATCGTCCGCCCGGCCTGCGCCACCGCCGGCTGCCACTCGGCGCTGGCAGTGCAGGCCAGCGTCGACCTGTCGACCTCGGCCGCGGCCTACGCGGTGCTGACCGGCAGCGTGTGCGGCGGCGCCGACGTCGGCAGCGCCGGCGGCAACTTCGTGGTGCCGGGCCACCCCGAGGCGTCGCAGCTCATGCACATGCTGCGCGGCGACAGCGTCGCCCGCATGCCGCCCGACGTGCCGCTACCCGACGGCGAGATCGCGCTGATCGAGCGCTGGATCCTCGAGGGCGCGCCATGCGAGTGAACCGCCTCGCGCCGGCGCTCCTGCTCGGCCTGCTCGCGCTGCTGGCGACCCTGGCAGCGGCGCCCGCGCCGGTCGCGGCCTACCCGCAGTTCCGCTACAGCACCGGGACCGACCGCTGCGTGGCCTGCCACTACAGCCCGGACGGCGGCGGGCTGCTCAACGACTTTGGCCGCTCGGAGATGGGCGACACCGTGGCCGGACGCGGCGACGGCTCGCTCCTGCACGGCGCGTGGACCCCGCCGGCCTGGCTGACCCTGGGTGGCGACCTGCGCGGCGCCGGCCTCGGCAAACACGTCGAGGGCGAGCCGGCGCTGTGGACCGGCTTCCCGATGCAGGCCGATCTCTACGCCCGGGTCGCGCGTGGGCCGGTCTCGCTGCACCTGACCGGCGGACTCAACGGCGCGGCCCGGCGTCAGCCCGACGGCCGCACGCTGTCGGGCCTGCTGGTGTCGCGCGAGCACTTCGTGATGATCGAAAACGGCGACCAGACCCGGTACGCCCGGGTCGGCCGCTTCTTCCCGGTGCTGGGCCTGCGCCTGGCCGACCACACCGCCTACCCGCGCCGCTACCTCGACCAGTACACGCTGGAGGAGCCGTACGGCCTCGGGGTCGGCGGCGTGCGCGGCCGGTGGGAGGGGCACCTGTCGCTGTTCGTGGCCAATCCGCTGCCGCGCACCGGCACCGCGAACAGCACGGGCGGCGCGTTGTACCTCGAGCGGTCGCTCGCCAGCGGCAACGGCAGCGTGGCTGGCCAGGCCCGGGTCGCCGTCGGCGACGACGATCGCCGCGTGCTGGCCGGCGCGGTCGCCAGCTGGTGGTTGCCCGGCCCGGGCCTGCTGGTGCACGGCGAGCTCGATCTGCAGCGGCAGAGCTTCACCGGCGTCGGCACGCCGCGCTGGCAGGTGCTGACCTACGTCGGGGTGTCCCGCCCGTTCCTGCCCGGCTACATGATCGGGGCCGCGGTCCAGCGCTGGGCACCCGACCTGACCCTGCGCGCCAGCACTCGCAACGCGCTCGAGCTCAACCTGCAGGCCTTCCCGTACGCCCACGTCGAGGTCCACCTGCTGACCCGGGTCGAGGCCACCGGCGGCGACACCACCACCCCGGGCGCGCTGGGCCTGCTCCAGCTACACTACACGCTGTGAGGAGGGCGCCGATGTCCACGATCCTCGCCGGCCACGCCGGCCTCGCGCTGGCCTCGGTGCTCGCCACCGCGCTCGGCGCCTGTGCCGTCGACGACGCACCGGCCGCGCCGAGCTGGCAGGTCGACGTGTTGCCGATCATCGCCGGCAACTGCGTGCGTTGCCACAGCGTGCCGCGCCGGGGCGGGGCCGGGGCCCGGCTCGATACCTTCGTCGACGCCAGCCCGCTGGCGACGACCATGCAGCGCCGGGTGTCCCGCGTCGGCCTGTTGACCAGCCCGACCGAGTCGTACATGCCGCCGGGCCGGTCGCTCGCCGCCTACGAGCTGGCCGTGCTGGAGAACTGGGCCGCCAGCGCCGACACCGACGGCCGCGGCCAGCGCGGGGCCGGCCGGGCCGACAACCAGCCGCCGTCGGTGGTGGTGACCGACCTGGCCATCACCTCGTCGACGGTGTCGCTCCGCTACGACCTGGCCGACGCCGACCACGACTACGTCACCGGCACGGTGGTCGCGGTGCGCGGCTCCGAGGAGGACAACCTGGGCTTCCTCATCCCCGGCGTCGATGAGCTCAGCGGCAGCATCGACGCCGAACGCCCCGGCGGCGACTGGCGCATCGAGCTTCGGCTCGACGACGGCGCCGACATCGACGGCCCCGACGGCGATGACGACTACCTGGTGGTCGAGCTGGGCACCTTGATCAAGGATCCGCCTCCGCCGGCCGCCACCTCGGAGGGCCGATGAGGACGCGACGCTGGCACCTGGTCACCGCGGCCTGCCTGGGCGCGGCGCTGGCCGCCTGCACCGAGGCGCCCATCGTCGGCGAGCCGCTCGGCGACTACCGCAGCTGGCTGCGGGTCGACGCCAGCGGCGACGCGCCCGGTCACGGCGACACCTACCGCGTCATCTACGCCAACTCGCTGCTGGCCGGGTCGGGCCCGCTCAACCTGGGCGCGATCGCGGTCAAGGAGGTGTACGAGCGGGACGGCGACCAGCCCGGCGCGCTGCGGTACGTCGCCATCATGCGCAAGCAGCACGAGGGCGTGCGCCAGGTCGACGACGGCGGCTGGCTGTTCACCACCGTGGCCGGGCTGCCGGTCGACGGCGGCGAGGAGACCCCGTCGTCCGCGTGCTGGGATCGATGCCACCGCCAGGCCCCGCTGGCCGGGACCTGGATCGACTACGCCCGCATCCCGCGGATGTAGCGGCGGGGCCGCTCAGCCGGCCTGGATCTCGGTCATCGGCCCGGTGCTGTTGCCGAACGAGGTGTGGCCGCCGTCGGGGTCACACGTCTGCAGCACCGTCAGGAACAGGTCGGCCACCGGCCGGTTGACGCGCAGGTGGCGCCCGGTCGCCAGCGCGCCGCTCAGGCCGCCAGCCAGGAAGACCGGCATGTCGTCGTGGTTGTGGCGGTCGCCATCGCCGATCTCGCTCGACACGTACACCGCCGAGTTGTCGAGGGCGGTCAGGCCCTCGCCGTCGTCGATCGCCTCCAGCTTGCTCAGCAGGTAGGCGACCTGCTCCATCTCCCACGTCCCGATCTGGGTCAACTTGTCGAAGTTGACCTGGTTGCTCATGTGGTGCGACAGCTCGTGGTGCGGGTCGGTGATGCCGATGTGCGGGTGCGACTCGTACGAGCCGCCGTTGCCGAGCATGAAGGTGACGACCCGGGTCTGGTCGCACTGGAACGACACGCCGATGAGGTCGATCATGGCGCGGGCCCGCTCGGCGAAGCCCAGGCCGGCCTCGGGCCGGGTCCCGGGCAGGCACACGCCGGTCGGGCCGTTGATGCGCTGCTCGAGCTCGCGCACCGAGGTCAGGTACTCGTCGAGCTTGCCCTGGTCGGTCCGGCCCAGGCGTCCGCGCAGGCTGGTGGCCTCGTCGACGACGTTGTCGAGGACGCTGGTGCGGTAGCGCTTGCGCCGCTCGATCTCGGCCAGGGTGGCGTTGGGATCGTAGCCGGCGAACATGCGGTCGAACGCGGCGCGCGGGCTCGACTGCTTGGGCAGCGGCGTGGTCGCGTTGGCCCACGACACGGTCGTGATGTACGCGCAGCTGTAGCCGGTGTCGCAGTCGCCGGCGGCGGGGCCGTCGTTGACGCCGAGCTGAAGCGACGGAAACGGCAGGCCGGCGCTGAGCACCGGGGCCAGCACCTGGTCGAGCGAGGTCCGGTTCTCGATGTCGGCGTTGGCGGTCTTCTTGACCTGGAACGCGGTCAGGAAGGCGCCCGTACCGGCGGCGTGATCACCGCCGCCGATCGATCGGCCCGGCAGGTTGTCGACGCCGGTCAGGACCAGCGACTTGGCCTGGTACGGCATGATCGGGGACAGGATCGGGGTGGCGGCCCAGCCCGCGCCCTCCTGTCCTGGCGTCCAAGCCTGCATGTGGATGCCACACGGCAGGTAGAACCCGACGAACCGGCGCTTGGGCACCGGCCCGGCGCCACGCGCCGGGCGCGGCAGGAGGGAGGTCAGGAGCGGCAGGCCGACCAGGGCGGCGGCCCCACCGAGGAAGCGACGACGGGACAGGCTCACGGCTCACCTCGACGGCTGGTGAAGGACGGATGGGTCACGAACCGGGTCAACAGGTCGCGCAGCTGGTAGCCGCCGGCGACGAAGTCGGTGGTCAGCTCGTCGATGTGGCGCTGCGCCTCGATGCGGTTGGGCAGGCGGCCGCTGTACAGGTACAGCTTCTCGACCATGCAGCGGTACACGCTCGGCTGGCTGGCCAGCTGGTCGATCATGCCGTCGCGATCGGCGAAGGCGAACTCGCCGAACAGGCGGCCGCCGCTGTCGATCGGGAACTCGCCGTCCATGGTGCGGAACTGGCCGACGGCGTCGAAGTTCTCGAGCGCCAGGCCCATGCCGTCCATCGCGTTGTGGCACGACGCGCACAGCGGGTTGTTGCGGTGCTCGGCCAGGCGGTCGCGCAGCGAGCCGCCACCCTGGCCGTTGTCGACGATGGCGCCGAGGTTGACGTCCGACGGCGGCGGCCGCGGCGGCGCGCACAGCAGGTTGTCGAGCACCCACTTGCCGCGCTTGGTCGGCGAGGTCCGCTTGGGGTGCGAGGTCAGGCGCAGGAAGCTGGCCTGGGTCAGGTAGCCGCGCCGGTTGGTGCCCTCGAGCGAGACCCGCACGAAGTCGTCGGTGCCGACCGGGGGCAGCCCGTAGTACTCGGCCAGGCGATCGTTGACGAAGGTGAAGCGCGCGGTCAGGAACTCGTTCATCGGCACGCCGTCGTCGAGGAAGGCGCGGAAGTAGCGCTTGGTCTCCTCGACCACGGCGGCCTCGAGCTCGTCGTCCCACATCGGGAACAGGGTGTAGTCGGGGTCGGTCTGGCTGGCGATGGCCCGGGTCTGCAGCCACAGGCTGGCGAAGTTCTCGACCAGGGCGTCGGCCTTGGGATCGTCGAGCATCCGCGTCACCTCGGCCTCGAGCTGGGCCGGGTCGGACAGCCGGCCAGCCGCGGCCGCGGCCAGCAGCGCGTCGTCGGGCATCGTGCTCCACAGGAAGTACGACAGGCGCGAGGCCAGCTCCCAGTCGGTCAGCGGCCGCGGCGTGCGCCCGCTCGGGTCGGGGTCGACCTCGATGCGGAACAGGAAGTGCGGCGAGATCAGCGCCGCCTGCAGGGCCAGGCGCAAGCCAGCCTCGGCGGTGTCACCGTCGAGGATGGCGGTGTCGACCAGCGCGAGCAGGCCGTCGAGCTCGGCCTGGGTCGCCGGCCGGCGCCAGGCCCGACCCGTGAACGCGGTCAGGATCTGGGTCTGGCAGGCGCGATCGGGCAGGGCGTCACACACGAAGATGCGGCCGCGCATGCCACCGTCGACGATGGGGCCGTCGACCGGGCCCTCGAGCTGGACGTAGTCGACCCACAGGTTGCGGTCGGCCATCGTCGCCTGGTCGAAGCCATCGTTGGTGAAGCCGATGGCGATCTGGACCGAGCCGGCCGGCAGGACGACGTCGACGCTGTACACCTGCGGGTCGGCCGCCAGCGCGGTGACGTCGAAGCCTGGCGTCGGCGCCTGGCCGACGACGGTGACCGACATGTGCGCCGGATCCGGATCGAGGTGCTGCTCGTAGGCGCGGATGCGGAGGTGGTACGTCCCCGCCGCGGGGGCGTTCACGTTGATCGTCGCCGTGCCGCTGGTGAAGAACAGCCAGCCGCCGCCCTGGGCGTTGCCGCTGGTGGTGTCGCCGACGACCTCGAAGTCCTGGGTCGACGACGACGTCGACGTGGCCAGCGCATCGGTGATGAGCGCCTGGGCCGCGCCCTCGTACAGCTCGAGCAGCAGCGGCGACATGCGCAGCGCGTCGGCGATGGTGTCGAACCCGTACGACAGGGTGTCGGTCTCGGCCGGGAAGGCCTGGGCCGGCCGCAGCGCGGTGCCGAGCAGGTCACGGACCGTGTTGTCGTACTCGGTCCGGTTGAGCCGGTGCATGGTGACGCGGCCGGGGTCGTCGTCGCGGTCCGCGGTGCTCGAGCACCCCGCCGCAAGGCACAGCCCCAGAGCCGCCGCCACCCCTCGGTGGAAGGTCGAGCGCATGGTCGGCATGATACGCACGTTCCGGGCCGTGATGGGCGACCCGTTCTCGCCGTGGCGACGCGTGGTTAGCTGGTGAAAACCCGGGGCTGGGTGGGGCGCTCCCCCTGCATCGGGGGCAGATGCACCAGCGATCGCGGGCGGCCGCAGGCTCACGCTCGACCTCAGCCCGACATCACCCAAAGATCATTGCGAAAATTGTGGGGGGGCCCCCCACGAGGATGGGGTCTGGACGCGCCGATCGCACAGGGCCCGCGCACCGGCTCCCGGCACGTTACGGCTGGCGCGCCACCTGCACTCTCGACGGGCCATGAAGCACCTCCGCAGCCAGTCGTCGACGCGCCGTTCGCCGCTCCCTCTGAGCACCACCCGGCTGGGCCAGGTCGCCGGTGGCAACAGCGAGTGGCAGTGGTACTGGACCGGCTCGACCTGGGCCTACGGCGATCCGTCGTCGGTTGGTGTCGGCGCGGGCGGCGGTGGTGGCGGGACGTACTGGGGTGACGGCAGCGGCGACGCCGGCGGCGGCGACGGGGCCAGCGGTGATGGCAACGGCGGGCTGTAGCGCTTTCGGACGTTGGGCGCGACGGGTTCGATCCCGTTGCGGTGCAGGTCGAGGAACCACCACGTCGCAAATCTGGACTCAGGTGCCGTCCGTCGGCGCCGAGACCACCGACGAAGCGGCCGATCACGGTCGCCTGGTAGGGCTCCGATCCTCGGGCGATGCCCGCGTGATCGTCCCGCACAGGTCCCGGCGGCCGCCCGCGGGGGGCGACCTCAGGGCGACATCATGTCGAAATCACTCGGCATATGGGTGGGGGAGGTCCCCTCGCTCGGGGCCTGTAGCCCCGGTCGATCCGGCTCCTGAGAGCACGAAGTCGGCACGTTACGGCTGGCGCGCCACCTGCACTCTCGACGGGCCATGAAGCACCTCCGCAGCCAGTCGTCGACGCGCCGTTCGCCGCTCCCTCTGAGCACCACCCGGCTGGGCCAGGTCGCCGGCGGCAACAGCGAGTGGCAGTGGTACTGGACCGGCTCGACCTGGGCCTACGGCGATCCGACCGGCGGCGGCGGCGGTGGTGGTGGCGGTGGCGGGTCGTACTGGGGTGACGGCAGCGGCGACGCCGGCGGCGGTGACGGCGGCGACGGCGACGGCGGCGTGGGCATCGGCGGCGCGCTGTAGCGAGGATTCAGCCGGAGGCGCCTGAGCCGCGCCGGCGCCCGAGGCGGATCGGCCGGTCGGGCCCGGCCGCGGCAGTCGCCGCCTCGGCCATGGAGGTCTCGCCACACTCCGAGCCCCGGTCGGCGGTGACCTGGCCGCGCAGCGCCTCGTTGTGGCCGAGCCAGGTCGCGCTGACTTCAGCGTCGACGGTGTGGGCGGCCAGGCTGCGGCGGAGCAGCTCCTGCCGCCGCTCGAAGTGGCCGCCGAACACCGCGACCCCGGCATGGGCGGCGCGCATCGGCCGCCCGCTGTAGCGGACGTCGGCGCCGAGGAAGTGGGCGGTGAACTGGTACTCGAGCTCGATCAGCCGGGCCACGTCCTTGCCGGCGAACATGAAGCCGATCATCACG